>JAKQKB010000136.1 GCA_029560875.1 Bacteroidota bacterium
TTTTCCATTCTTAGCAATAGCAATACTCGCACCTGTTAATCCCCACTTGGCCACAAACTGCTCAAACGATTTATTTACCAGTTCAAACTGAGTAGAATCGGTTAGATTATTGGTGATAAAAGTAGTATTTGGATTCGGGTAGATATTTTCCTTCTTCGTAGCGACTTTAAATGAAGCCACTGACTTGTCGCGAAAAGCAACAAAACCAACCACCACAAAAACTATAATAACGGATATAGATAGTACTTTAATATGCTTGTTCATAATTCAACACAACCCAACAATTCGATGGCAAAACTAGAAACTTGTTGGCAAAAAACAAATTAGTTCGAAGAATAGTTGGAAAATGGAAGTTTGAAGATGGAAGTAATTCGCACCTCGATAACTTATTAACTCAATAACTTAATAACCTAAATACCTAGACCAACTCTCGAATCTTAGCCACAAACCTTTCAATATCGTCCTCGGTGGTGTCCCACGAGCACATCCAGCGTACCTCGGATTTATCCTCATCCCAAACATAGAAGAAGTACTCCTCCTGCAGTTTTGGAATAATATGGCTTGGAACAATAGCAAACACCGCATTAGCCTCAACGGGTTGGGTTATTTGGATTGAACTGATTTGTCGTACCTTTTCCTCAAGAATTTTGGCCATCCTATTAGAATGACTTGCCGTATCTACCCATTGATTGTTATTCAAATAAGCAATGAATTGAGCAGAAATATATCGCATTTTAGATGCTAGCTGCAAACCCTGCTTGCGTGTGTACATAAAATCGTGAGCCAATTGCTTGTTAAAGAAAACAATGGCTTCGCCATACATCATTCCATTCTTTGTACCACCAAACGAAAGAACATCGACACCAGCATCGCGGGTAAATTCTCTGAAACCCATATTTAGTGATACTGCAGCATTAGCCAATCTAGCGCCATCCATATGGAGCAACATATTGTTGCTATGGGCAAAATCGGCCAAAGTCCTAACTTCGGAAGGTTTATAAACCGTACCTAACTCCGATACCTGCGAAATTGATATTACTTTTGGTTGTGCGTGATGCTGAAAACCAAAGCCATGCATATGTTTCTTAACCATATCAACAGTTAGTTTACCGTTGGGAGTAGAAACAGTTAGCAATTTACAACTAGTAAAACGCTCGGGAGCACCGCACTCATCAACGTTGATATGAGCAGTATCGGCACAAATTATGGCATTATGGCGCTGTGTTATTGACTGCAAACCCAACACGTTGGCCGCTGAGCCAATAAAAACAAAGAAAACCTCAATATCATCGCCAAATATCTCCTTGAATTTGGCAACGGCCTGTTGGGTGTAAATATCGTCGCCATAGGCGATTGTATGCCCAGCATTAACCTGTTCGAAGGATTTTAAAATATTTGGATGAACTCCAGAATTGTTATCGCTGGCAAAGCCTCTCTTATTCACTGCTTCCATTGTAAAAAAGAATTAATTATTTGTTCAAAAATAGCAATAAAATGGACTATTTTTTATGTTTTCGGAGCATTTGGTAATCGATATAGTAAAGAATCTTAAACGAGATGCTATTGTACTGAGGGCCACTCACAACATCATGAGCGTTATTAAAATAGTTTTCGGTAAACCTATCACTCCTCTCCTCTATTGAGTTTTTCCAAACTAGCACAAGCTCGCTTCCTGGAGCAAAGTTCCATTGGTAAAGTAAATCGATATTAAACAAATTATAGTTCACGCTAGAATAGGGTGGATTTTCTGTAGCATTAAGTGAGCCATCCCTATTTAGGTTATAAAAACTATTGAAGTAAAAGTGTCTTACATAATGCCGAACCTTGAGATTTAAGAAAGATTTGGAGTTAAAGGTGTATAAAAAATTTACAGTATTGGTAAATGTTTCGATATCTCTATTTCCCATTATCACATTGTTATTTCTAATGCTGAAGAAACCAATATTATTATAGTTTAAGGAGTGCTCAAAACTTAAAATTAGCAAAACCTTATCGCTAAAACGAATTCGAGGACTAATACTATAGGAATAGCCGTATTGATTGTAATCAGAGGCTTTCCAGTATGTCACATTATGGTCAAGAGCAATAGTTTTTCTGTAATCGGGCGAACCAAACCAACGAACATAAACACGTTTTGGCAATCTCAACTTATAACCCTCAACCCGAGGTTCAAAATAATCATATCCTACCCTAGGATTAAGTTCAAGATATATTCCTCCAGTAAACTGTTTCTTAGTGGTAAAACGTGAGTTGAAAGTTAAATACTGATTGGTAAAATTACGAGGAGAGTAAAGCATTTGATGAATAAACTCCATCTCGTTTTCGAATTGTACAAATCGCCAAAAGGGTTCAAATATTTGGTGTGAGAGTTCAATGCCTGTTGAGAACTCGTTGGGGCTTTGTAAGTACCCCATATCGTTAGGGTTATAGTTCTTACCTTCAATATTCGTCCAAATATCGCCCTGAAAATTTCCGCTAGTCTTCTCAATAGCCAAAAATGCTTTGCCGCCATAAGTAACAGAGTCATTATGTATTTGACTTAATGCGCCTGTTCCCTCCACAGCAAAACGATTCTTTTTATCGCGAATTGTAAACTGTGTAGCCGTAACATTTGCGGTATAATCGTTTATAGGTCGCAAAAGATTAGTATTTGCAATGCTTACGAAAGAGTTATGGGGCAAAGTTTGGTCTAGTACAACCATGTTGTAATTAGTAAAACCCTGCGTTAAAAATCTTCGCGACTCACCAGTTATTGTATCCTTAATATCGGCATACATATTCTGTGTCATTGCATTGAAGAAACCAATACCTAGTCCACCGGAGGTTCTTCCGGAGATTTTTGTAGCATTAATCATTTTCGATTCAGCAGGGTTATTTTCAATCACTTCAGAGTTCTTCAGAGAATCCTCAACAATACCTGCATTAACAGGCTCAGCACCAATTCGGCGTGAATAAAAAATTTCTCCTTTACTAAATAGTTCTGTACCCTCGGTGAAAAATTGCCTAGCTTCTTCGTACTTAACTTCATAAGGGGTGAGGTTAAGAACCTTATCGTCCGACTTTACCTGACCAAAATCAGGAATAAGAGCCATGTCCAATGTAAAACTTTGGCTTAATCCTAACTTCAAATCCATCCCACCATTAAACTTATAATCGATGCTATTCTTATCGGGCAGTTTATTTGCATAAACTGATAAATAGGGACTAAAAGACAACCTAACTGGAGGCTTTATTCCATTTATTCCTTTTAAAATGCCTGACTGAGTGGTAAATCCTTGACGCGACTTATCCACAAAATTCCAGGTACTTTTCTCGTTATGCCGTTTAATTAAACGGGCAAAGTTTATACCCCAGTCAGAATTTTCACTACTATTTGAGAATCTTAGCGCAGAATAAGGAATTCGCATTTCCACACACCAGCCTTTATCATTAATCTTAACTTCGCTTGTCCATACCGCATTCCAAGAACGCTCCTCTTCATCGGCAGTTAATTTGATATCGGTTTGCACTCCCGAGGCGGAAACTATGAACTGCAAATAGTTTAACCCATCGTTGTAGGTACTGATATGAACCGAAAACGCATCGGATTTTAAATTATCGCTATTGTCGCGCTTACCGAGTTCTTTATATATTAATTCGGGATTTGTATCAAACAAATTTGCACCAATATACAACGCATCATCATCGAAAAGCACTTTAACCTCCGTCTGCTGCGATGGTACTTGTCCGTTATACTGCTCGAACTGGACAAAGTTGTTAGCCTTTGGGGCATTCAACCATTCAACCTCATCTAAAACGCCATCAATTTTTATATGTCCATCTATTCTAACAGCCTGAAGTTGCTTTTTAACCTGCAAAGAATCACTATTACGCGAAGCAAATAACGCTGAAGACAACACAAGAAAACCTAAAAGAATTACATTTCTCACCATACATATATTTATATTAGTTTGAATCCACATAAATATGAATTCAAACAGTAGCTTTGGTTTAATGGAGATGCAAAAAAAGGATACCTTAATATAATTAGGTATCCTTTCTTTTGAAATTTTTTTTACCTTATTTTGGATGACTCACGAACAATTAACTGAGTCTTGAGTATTTCTGTTGCAGGCGGTTCTTGTCTTGTTTGGGTAATTCTACGGATTAACTGCTCCATAGCTTTCTTTCCCATTTCGTAACCTGGCTGGCTAACAGTGGTAAGGGTAGGCTCCACCATCATGGAGGTTTGGTCGTCGCCAAAGCCAACCACGGAAACATCCTGTGGAATTTTTATACCGTTTCGGGTAAGTATTTTAATTACTCCAGCAGCAGTAAAATCGTTTACGGTAAAAATTGAATCGAATTTAACACCGCTATCAATTAACTTCTGAGTTTCCACTAAAGCGGACTGAAATGTATCGCAATGGATTATAAGTTTTTCGTCAATAACAACGCCATTATCGCGCATTGCTTTTAAGTATCCATTTAATCGATTCTGCCCAATAAGTCTATTCTGAGGACCGGAAAAATGCACAATTTTCCGACGTCCCTGAATGATTAAATGCTCGGTAGCTTGGTAAGCCCCATCAAAATCGTCAATTATTACTCTATCCGAATGAATCTCCTCAATAATCCTATCGAAGAAAACAATTGGAATTCCCTCATCCTCAAACCTCTTGAAATGGCTATAATCATTAGTCTCCTTGGAAACAGAAACTATTAAACCATCAATAATACTATTCAGAAAAACATCGCAAGCTGCTACTTCTCGGTTAAAATCCTCACCCGATTGGCTTATCATTACGCTATAACCATGTTTATTGGCAACCTCCTCTATCCCACTAATTACTGATGAGAAAAAAAAGTGAACCAATTCAGGAATAACCACACCAATAACATTGCTACGCTGACTGCGAAGGCTAAGGGCAATAATATTAGGCTTATAGTTATACCTAGTGGCAAGCTCATTAACAAGCCTTTTAGTCTCTTGGCTAATATCGGGGTGATCCTTTAACGCCCTCGATACAGTTGATGGGCTGATACCCAGTTCACGTGCAATATCCTTAATGGTTATTTGGTTCGATTTCATTGTAATTTAGGTATTTAAACAAAATATGGCTTATAATGTTATACTGTAAACCTAGTAAAATAGCGCTTGCTAAAATAAAAAGAAAATCATCAAAAACCATCGGCTTAAATATATAAAAAGGAATTCAGATTTCAAACGATTGCGGTATCGTTTGCGGTTATTTTTAAGGCTTAGTCCTTGATTTTTAGCTATTAAAACTTTAAATTTTCGTTAATTGTGCAGTGAATTTTAGATAATTTAACAAAACATAAATAGTTAAAACACAACTTAAAACCGAATAGAGCTATGATTATAGGCAAAAAACTACTTAAGGGAATCCTGCTATCCGCAGCGATGTTTCTGTATATAGGAGCATACGCACAGGAAATACAGGTAACCGGAAAAGTAATTGATTCCAAGGATAATTCTCCAATGATTGGAGTTGCTGTAGTTGTCAAAGGCACAACCGTTGGAACTATTACCGATATTGATGGTAATTATTCTATTAAGAGTTCTGTTAATGGAACTTTAGTTTTTTCATTTATTGGATACAAAACAACTGAGGTTGCTGTTAATGGACAGGCGAAAATTGACGTAACATTAGTTGAAGAGACCCAGCAAATTGACGAGGTCATTGTTATTGGTTACGGTGTACAAAAGAAAAGCGATAAAACAGGCGCAGTTGTTAATGTAAAGGCTGAAGACCTAACCAGAGGAAACCTGTCCGATCCTATTCAAGCTATGCAAGGAAAAGTTGCCGGCGTAAATATTTCCAAGAAAGGTGGTGACCCAAATTCAGGATTTGCAGTTCAAATTCGTGGTGCAGCAGGATTTTCAACGAGCACTCAACCTTTTTATGTTATTGATGGTGTGCCTGGTGCTGATATTAGTTCAATATCTCCTGAAGATATTGAATCGTTCAATATTCTTAAGGATGCATCTTCTGGAGCCATTTATGGTTCAAGAGCATCAAACGGTGTAATCATTGTTACAACCAAAAAACCTCAAAAAGGAGGTGTTGCCACTATCGATTACAATGCTTATTTATCATTTGATCAAACAAGTAAACGGTTAGAATTTCTTTCTGCTAACGATATTAGAAAATACGTTGCCGATAAGGGTTTATCTTTCACCGATAATGGTGCAAATACCAACTGGCAAGACGAGATATTTAGAACAGGTGTATCGCAATCCCACAATATTGCGATTTCCAACTCCAACGATAATTTATCATACAGGTTATCATACAATTATATGGATAATCAAGGGATAATTATAGGAAGTAGTAAAAAACGTAATATTGCTCGTTTAAATTTAACCCAAAAGGCATTTAACAATAAACTTACAATTGATGCATCGGTTGCAGGAACTTTTGAGAACAATTACTATGTCAACTATGGCGATGGCATGGGATCGTCAAACATCTTATACCAGATGTACCAACGTAACCCAGTAGATCCTGTATATCCTTATAAAGAAGGGAATTACATTCCTGGGGATCTATTTAGTAATTATCACCAAGATAAAAGTTTGGGATATTTTGAATTTCAACGAGATTTCAACTACAATAACCCTGTTGCTATTGCAGAACTTATTCAAAATGAAAGGGACCACAAATACTACTTTGGCTCATCAAAACTTAGCTATGAAATAATAGAAGGATTAGTTGCGAGTACAAGTTTAAATTATATAAGAAGTGATAGTGAAACATTTTACTATGAGCCAACAAATATTTATGCTGGTGGGAATGCAGGTTATGGACGCAGAAGTTATAACAACTATCAATCAAAAGTTCTTGAAACAACATTCTCTTATAACAAAACATTTAACGATATACATAATTTAAACATTCTTGGTGGCTACTCATTTCAAGAAGAATCATACTCAGGATTATCAGCTCAAGGAAGAGAAGCGTTATCTAACTATTTAAGGTCTGATAATTTAGGCCATTTAAACAATGTTAACGTTGGAGACATTGGCTCGTGGAGAAACTCAAACAAATTAATATCTTTTTTTGGTAGAGCAGTTTATAATTACAAATCAAAGTACTTTGTTACTGGTACAATCCGTCGCGATGGTTCTTCAAAATTTGGAAAGAATAATGAATGGGGACTTTTCCCTTCGGGCTCTTTAGCATGGGATGTAAAAAAAGAATCATTTTTAGAAAATATTGATTATGTAAATCTGCTAAAACTTAGGGTTGGCTATGGTATTACAGGTAATCAAGAAATTGGTTCGTTTTTAGATATAATGTACGCATACCCAGATGGAACTGCTCCAAATTTTGAAACAGGTGAGGATGCAATTAACTTTAGTATATCTCATAATGCTAATCCTAACCTAAAGTGGGAAGAAAACTCAGAGTTAAACATCGGATTAGATTATGCTATACTAAACAATAGAATTCAGGGTTCTATGGAATACTATGTTAAATCTACATACGATTTAATAGCAAATTACTCGGTACCTGTTCCCCCAAATGCATTACCTAACACGTGGGCAAATGCGGGACAAGTTGACAACAAAGGATTTGAATTTAGTGCTGAAGGATTTGTTATAGATAAATCTAGATTTAAATGGAGGACTATCTTGAACTACGCTACCAACAGACAAAAGTTAGTAAAACTCTCTGGCGATGGTTTTTCTTGGTCAGAAGGAGATAAAAAAAGGTTATGGCTCAGCGGAAGAGGATTGGTTGGTGCACAAAACTGGACCCAATACTTAATGGAAGGAGAAGAAATTGGTACATTCTACATACCAGAGTATGCTGGGCTTTCTGCAGATGGCAAGTTCCTTTTCTTTACTGCCGCTGGCGGGGTTACTAGGGATATTAATATGGCGGAAAGACGTATTTTAGGTCATGCGCAACCTCGCTTTACTCTTGGATGGTCTAACTTTTTCACATATAAAGAATGGGATTTAAGCATTGCGCTAAGGGGTGCGTTTGGAAATAAAGTAATTAACTCAACTAGAATGGTATTTTCAAACCCTCAAATTTTGCCAACACTCAATGCACTAAAAGAGGTTCTTGATGAAATTGATAGAGGGCTTACCGACTCTCCAAAAATTAGTGATTACTACCTTGAAGATGCATCTTTCATCAAAATTGACAATATTACTTTGGGTTATAACTTCAACACATCTAAAGTTAAATGGCTGAAAAAGTGTAGGGTTTACTTTAGTTCTAATAACATTTACACCTTCACTAAGTACACAGGTCTGGATCCAGAAATGTCATATACTGGACTTGAATTTGGTATAGATCAATATGATGTATACCCCAAAACAAGAACTTTCACCTTTGGCCTTGATGTTAAATTTTAATAGTTGAATAATATGAAAAGAGTTATATATACTATAGGATTATTACTTGCAATAACCGCTTGTACTGATCTTAATGATGAGTTGACGGATAAAATTCCATTCGATAAATTCCCAGAAAATGAAGAACAAGCCGCTTTAATGATTGTTCCTGTTTATAAACCAATGCAAGATTTTCTTGACAATGGAGGGTGGTGGTTTTGCCAAGAATTATCCTCCGATGAAATGGTTTGCCCAACTCGTCATACGGATTGGGATGATGGTGGAAAATGGCGTGTTCTTTATCAACACACATGGGACAATAAAACTGAAGCCATTACTGCAATGTGGTCAAGATTTTACAAAGGAATTGTTGAGGCCAACAGATTAATTGAGATTTTTGAACCAAACATTGCAGAACCGGCAGTTGCTACCAATGTTGCTAAACTAAAGATTCTAAGAGCATACTACTATTACCTGTTAATAGATAACTATGGAAGTGTTCCTTATGTAACTTCATTCTCCAATGCAGATCCTCAACCAAGCAAAACTGATAGAGCAATTATTTACCAAAGCATTGTTAATGAATTAAATGAAAGTATACCTCACTTAACATCGTCAAGTTCAAAAACAGCGGTATCAAAGGGAATGGCATTCTCTCTTCTTGCAAAATTATACCTTAATGCTCAGGTTTATGCAAATGTAGCAAGATGGGATTCTGCCGAAATGGCGTGCGATAGTGTTATGGCTCTTGGTTATTCACTAGAGTCAGATCCCCTTGCTCCTTTTGTAACGAATAATTCCGCATCGCCCGAAAATATTTTTGTAATTCCTTATGATGAAGACACTTACAAAGGATTCAACTTGCATATGCGTACATTACATTACAATAGTAATTTAACCTACGATATGCCTGTAGGACCATGGAATGGATTTGCTGTTACGGAGCAACACTATAACACATATACAAGCCTAGACAAACGTAAAGCAGGATATTTTATGGTAGGACAACAGTATACATCTGCAAATCAACCAATTTCAGATGCAGTTGCTGGCTCCCCATTAACGTTTAGCCCAACAATCCCTGCTTTAGTGATGGATGCTACCTACACTCTTCAACAAATAAGAATGTCTGGAGCAAGAATTAAGAAATTTGAAATAAAAAAGGGAGCTAAGGATAATCTAAGCAATGATTTCCCAATATTCCGTTATGCTGATATATTGTTAATGAAAGCAGAAGCACAACTCAGACAATCTAAAGCAGTTAATGTTACGGATTTAGATGTTATTAGAACAAGGGCAGGACTTGCTGCATGGAATGGCAGTGTAACCTTAGACGAAATTTTAGTTGAACGTGGAAGGGAGTTATTCTGGGAAGCACATCGTCGTCAAGACTTAATTCGTTTTGGGAAGTTTAATCAGGCATGGTGGGAAAAAACGGCTTCGGATGTAAGTAGACAAACATTTCCTATTCCACAATGGGTAATTGATTCAAATCCAAATCTAGCAAAATAAATATAACTTAATTCTTAAATTTTAAACTAAACACTATGAAAAGATCAAAATTAAACTTAGCATGGATGCTATTATTAGCAATCTTTGCTTTCGCATCATGCGAAAAAGATGACAACAACACTTCGAATTTAGTAGAAGATGGTGCATATATAATTGGAACTGCTGCACCCACAACTACTTTATCCCTAAAAGGTATGATGTCTTCGGGAATGGTTGAAGGAGAGGGTTATGCTGCAACTCCAAGAGATGGAATGTACGAGAAGTTTTTGTATTTAACCTCAAACAGTGAAGGATTCCGCTTTGTAGTTAAAGCTGGAGCAGAGGAAATTACCTACGGATTGGACCCTTTAAAAAAAGGAGTTATGGATCTAACAGGTACCGACGATCAAATAACAGCGGCAGTTGATACAGGCGCAATTGTTGTTGATGGCGAAAAAATTACTGTTGCCACTGATGGTTTTTATCATGTAGTATTTGACATAACAACAATGAGTTACTATATTATTCCAGTAAATAATTGGAATATTAAAATTGCTGATGATATTGAAATGACTCAAGTGTCGTTAACTGCAACTACTGCTAAATGGGAAAAAACTGGCGTTGAGTTAAGAAAAGGCTCTTTTAAATTCCGTTATGATAAAGGATGGAAAGTTTTAGCACATGAATTTACCATTTTTACTAATTTCGGAGGAACTAAAGATGCATTGGAAATTGGCGGCGGAAACATTCCTATTAATCTAACTGACGAAGGAATTTATACTATTACTTTAAACTGGAATCTTACTGATGGCTTTACAACTACTTTGGTTAAAACTGGTGAAGTTGTACCTATTGATCCCGCTACTTTTGTTTGGAGCTTAATTGGCAATGCTTTCTATAAAGCAGATGGGGTAACCGTTGCTGCATGGGATTACGATATAGATCTACCATATTTAAGCAAATCTGGCAATGTTTATACGTATAAAGTAAATAGCGTTGAACTATTAGCTGGTGGTAGCTTTAAAATTAGAAAAGATCACGCATGGGCTGGTGGCGACTTTGGTTTTTCTGGTACTACTATTGCGGGTGATGCAACTAATTTCACAGATGATGGTGGCAACATTAAAGTAATAGAAACAAAAACATATTCTGTAACTTTTGATCTCGATTGGGCAAATGATACTAGAACTTTAACATTTACTCCTATTACAAAGTAATTTAAATTTCATGAAGAAGGCATAGCAATATTTATGCCTTCTTCTTTTAAATACTCTTATGAAAAAGATTCTACTTCTAATTCTTTTCAATTTATTTATTAAATCTATTTTTGGGCAAATAGTTGTTACACCAACTTTACCAACTGACGCTGATGAGGTTTTAATTACGCTTGATATTACCCAAGCATCAAATCAATCTCTATTAAACTATACTGGCGATGTTTACACCCATACAGGTGTAACGGTTGAAGGTGTTGGTGTATGGCAATATGTTAAAGGAGATTGGGGTATCAACACTACTCAACCAAAATTAACCCGTACGGGAACAAACACCTATACTCTTTCAATATCCCCAAACATTAGACAATACTACGGCGTTCCTGCCGATAAAAAAATTACCCAGCTATGCTTTGTTTTTCGAAGTAGCGATGCTACAAAAAAAACCGAAGATATTTTTTATAATGTTTATGAGCAAGGATTATCCGTAAGCATTACTAATCCTACCCAAACTCAGCCTATTTATGATTTAAACAGCAATATAGATGTTACGGTACAAGCCAACAGCTCTACAAACCTCAAACTTTTTGTAGATGATGTTGAGGTACAGAATACATCAACCACTAGTATTTCATATACATATAATGCATCTAGTTATGGCAAGCATTGGTTCAAAGCAGTTGCTACCAATGGAACTGAAACAAAAAAAGATTCGGTTTATGTCCTAGTGCGTAACGAAATTGTTACCGAAGATCTTCCTTTAGGTATGAAGTTAGGTGTAAATGTTATTGATGAGCAAACCGTAACAATTGTACTTAAAGATCCTCCCGCACTTAAAAATTATGCTTATTTAATTGGTAGTTTCTCGGATTGGTTACCCGATGAACAGTACTACATGAAAAGAACTCCCGATGGAAAGTATTTTTGGCTAACCCTCACAGGCCTATCTTCAACACAGGAATATGCATATCAGTTCCTAATTGATGGATACCTTCGTATAGCCGATCCTTATAGCAGCAAAACTCTGGATCCTAATGATGTATATATTCCTTCATCAACTTATCCAGGCTTACTTCAATATCCTACATCAAAAACCAACGGAATTGCTTCTGTTTTTAAAACAATTCCCGACACTTACACTTGGCAAACAACTAATTTCACCCCTCCAGCAAAGGAAAAACTAATTATATACGAACTCCATATCCGCGATTTTGTATCGGATAGCTATATTCAAACTGTACTAGACTCATTGAGTTACCTTAAAAAACTTGGAGTCAATGTCGTTGAATTGATGCCAATAAACGAGTTCGAGGGCAATGATAGCTGGGGTTATAACCCTTCGTTTTACTTTGCGGCCGATAAGGCATATGGTACTCCAAACGATTATAAAGCATTTATTGATGAAGCCCACCGATTGGGTATGGCTGTAGTTATTGATATGGTTTTCAACCATTCATTTGGTCAATCGCCACTTGTACAAATGTACTCCAATTCCGACGGCACATCATTAGGCACTCCAACTGCAAATAATCCTTGGTATAATGTAACATGCCCTCACCCACCCTATTGCTGGGGTTACGATTTTAACCACCAAAGCACAGAGACAAGAACTTTCATGGACTCCGTGTTAACATACTGGTTAACAGAATACAAAGTGGATGGGTTCCGTTTCGATTTTACCAAAGGGTTTACCAATACTCCCAATGCAGGTTCGGCATACGATGCTCCCAGAATAAGCAATTTAAAACGATTTGCCGATAAAATATGGAGTGTTAATCCGAATGCCTACGTTATACTTGAACATTTCTGCGATAATACTGAGGAAAAAGCCCTTGCTGATTACGGAATGCTTATTTGGGGAAACATAAATTCTGCTTACAATGAAGCAACCATGGGGTGGTTAACTAACTCAAATTTTGCCAATGTTACTGCAAAACAGAGGGGCTGGTCAAATCCTAATTTAGTAGGCTATATGGAAAGTCATGATGAGGAACGTTTAATGTATAAAAACATTACCTACGGTAACTCAACAAACCCAGAACACGATGTTAAAAACTTGACAGTAGGATTAAAGAGAGTTGAGTTGGCAGCAAACTTTTTTATCCCTTTACCTGGACCTAAAATGATTTGGCAGTTTGGCGAGGTTGGCTACGATGTTTCTATCGATTTCAATGGAAGAACCGGAAGAAAACCTATACCATGGAACTACTACGAGCCCGATGATAGAAGAGGTGTATTCAATGCATTTGCCCATTTAAACCGACTAAAACAGGATTACGAAGTCTTTTCTACTAACAACTATGACTATTCGCTATCTGGCGCTAAAAAGTGGATAAAACTTGATGGAGTTGATATAGATGTGGTTATTCTAGGTAATTTTGATGTGGTAGCCACAGACTTTACTATCGATTTTCCAACTACAGGAAAGTGGTACGAGTATTACACCAAAGATTCCATTGAACTCACATCAACCTCAAAAACTTTTGCAATGGCTCCTGCAGAATACCGACTATACACCTCAAAAAAAATCAACAGGGATGATATCTACGTAGGAATTGATGATATTACGAGCGGAGCCTCAAAAAAATCAGAACTTACAATATGGCCAAATCCAAGCAATGGTTCATTTAATATTCAAGTTGATTTAACCGTACCTTCGGCAGTAAATATTGAAGTATTTAACCTACTTGGGCAAAGGGTTTATAGCAAACGAACACAATTTTCAGCGGGAGTTTACGCTGAACCAATAGAACTTTCTTCAAGGTTAACAAATGGAGTTTATTTAATTAAGGTTCAAACAAAAGAACAAACACAGATGGGTAAACTATCAATATTCAGATAGTTTACTTCGGATTCGATGTAAAAACCTGCCTGTAAATGGGCAGGTTTTTATATTTTTGGGAAAAACGGAAATATTGAAGCCTGCTTACCCCATACTATTATTCTTCTTAATCCTGTTTAAGGTTTCGTTTTGTCAAGTAAATGAAGTTGACAAAACCGTTTCCCTATCTTCATTTGACCTTCAGTATAACGTTTTAAATTTCTGGCCACATAACGACACGCTTATCCCTCTGAAAAAAGGTTTATTTCAGAATATTGAGGTTGATGCTTTATTAAACCTAAAAGGAGGCAAAAATTGGCACTGGGCATATAAATTACCCCAAGTTGGGGTTTCACTTAACTATTACAACTTTGGCAATAATAAGGTGCTTGGAAGCGGATTAGGGGTATACCCTTTTATGATTCTAAAACTCGCCAAATCCAGTAGGTTGGATTTAAATTTCAGGTATGGCGGAGGGATTGTGTATATATCCAAAATATATGAAGCAAACCATTATCCCACAAACATTGCAATATCAACCCCAATAAATATTTTAATCGATTTTAGAGTAAACTTGGTGTATCACTTCAGCAGGAATATCGATATACAATTTTCTGTCCTTGCCAATCATATGTCAAATGGTGCTGTAAAGAAACCCAATTACGGATTAAACAGCATGGGGTTTGGTGTTGGGTTTACCTATAAACTAAACGATGCAGAACCCATAAAAACGCCCCAATCAACTTTTATTCTAAAACAACCATACATACTCTTAACTGGGACTGGAGCAGTTAAAGAGGTTGGCGATGCAGGAGGGCCAAAATACTATCCCCTATCACTTCAAATAGGGTACATTAAACCGCTAAGTATAATTGTAGAGTTGGGTGGAAGTTTGGATATTATGTACGACAAATCTGTTCGATTTCATCTTCGTAAAGAGGGAATGAACTACCGCTACCCAAATGATGATTTTAGCATAGGAGCATCGGCGCGAATAAAATTGCATTTAGATAAACTCGCCCTTTTTGGCGATTTAGGACTATACCTCTATCAGCCTAACCCTCGTTTCCCAATAATATATCAACGCGTAGGATTGAGCTATTCCATACTAAAGCATACAGCCATTGTTTTAGCACTAAAAACTCACTATACAATTGCTGACCATTTGGAATTCGGGTTATCGTTTAAACTTTAGCCTAAACCATTTTTAAACAGAAACTTACTTAATATTGAGAATTGATTTGCTGACCAACCCCTCAGCTCCAGTAATAACCGCTTTAACTGAGCCAATAAGTATTTTTGCCTCAACCATAACTGGAACTCTATTTCCATCATCAGTAACCCATATTGTCATATCCTCACCACCCTTAAATATTGTCCCCTCAACCAGCATAACCGAAAATTTGATGGTGCTATATGTTTTAGTATCCTTATGCAATTTTATATTTTCCTTGCCCAAATACCTGATGAAAAGATTGAATACATCATTATCGATGACCATAGTCAATGGAATTTTATCGCCAATCTTATAACGGTTAAAATCAATGTTCCTACAGAAATAAATTGCACTTAAAACATCGAATGAGCAGGGTTTAATATTTTTATATTCTTCTTTGTATGACCTTTTTGAGGTATAACTTACAATATTAACTTGATTATTCGTATGATTAAAATCGTATCGGTTGTAAGTCTTAAAACCACCCTCCTCGGTATCTCTTAAGAACCAAAGTGGCTTAAAATTATCTTTGGTAACAATCGATTCAAAACTATCGCGAACTTTATAAAACCAATCATACTCCTTTAAGCTCCAACCCTTCGAAACAAAATGAAACGATTCCTTATTTTGGTAAACAGTATCCTTTACACTAAAAAAAACGTCACCAGCATTGAGCCAAATGAATTTCCAATTATAGTAAGCCCTATAGGTTACATTCTCGCCAACTTTGAAAGTATAATTAGGAAATTTGCACAGGGTATCCTGTGCAACTATTCGTTCACTAATAAAAAAGAGTAAAATAGAAACAAGAATTTTTAACATAAATCTTGTTTTCGTACCAACTAAAAACCGAGCTTTTTTCTAAGAATATCTTCTGAATTATCTTTCTTAATAGTAATGCGTTCCAACAGAACAATCACCACGACACCTAAAATTGCAAATAGGATTGCCCAAAGAGTATATGGCTCCAATCCATTACTGTACTTGTAGGTTTCTGGGAGTACGTTTTTCTCAATAAGTGGCTTTACTAATCCGTTTTCATCAATAAATGTTTGAACGGCAACTTTCCAAGGCCAAACTTTATTCAAAGAACCAAGCATAAAGCCTGTAAGTAAAGCTATTGTGAAATTATGAAATTTATGGAGTAAAACAGAAAGAAGTTTTGAAAATAGCAATATTCCTATTGTTGCTCCAACTAAAAAAGTACCAATTATAACAAGATTAAACGACGCCAACGCTCCCATCATATAGGCATACTTTCCGAGTAATAAAAGGATAAAACTTCCTGATATCCCGGGTAAAATCATGGCGCAAATTGCCAATGAACCACATAGGAAAATAAACCACAAATCATTTGTTGTTTCTGTTGGGGAAATTACAGTAATCCAGAAACCAATTACAATACCTAGTATAAGGCTGAAATAAACAGAAAAATTCCACTTAGTAATATTTTTGCCAACAAACCATACCGAAGCTACTATTAAGCCAAAAAAGAATGCCCAAACGAAAATTGGATGATATGTTAACAAATACTGCATCAACTTAGCTAATGACAAGAAACTAATAGTAATACCTAGAATTATGGAGAAAAGGAACTTTGCATTTATAGCCTCTAAGAATAGGACAATACCATTACGTTTGAAAAGTAAAAAGAACGATTTTGACCCAACAGATTTTATTGAATCTATTAGTTCCTCATATATTCCCGCAATAAAGGCAACTGTCCCTCCCGATACTCCAGGAATAACATCCGCTGCACCCATTGCAATACCTTTAAAAACAAGCACAATATAGTCTATTAATCTCCTTGTCATTTTTGATGATTTTTTTAATAATGTTCTAAAAAACTATTTAGGCAAAAACTGAAAAAATGTATCGCCACGTAAACCCAACCTCAATGTTTCAAGGGATATTGCCTCATTAGTGGCAATATTTCCAAGATTAACATTGGCACCCAAAAGTTGAATAAACCAAGCTTGCTGACTCTTCAGTGGTGCTTCCCACAATACATTTTCAATTTTGATATGCTTAACAATATCGTCTATCAACGATAAGTTGGCCGAATTATCCTTATTGTAAATTCCAATATTACCACTTTCGCGCGCTTCGGCAATTACCTTCCAGCTACCAGCCTCTATTTCGGTTTTCATCATTGCAACCCACTCGTCGTCTGGGATATGAACATCGGCTTGTTTGGAGCCTACCTCAGAAATAACAGTGAATTTCTTTGAAAGTTTAGTGATATAATCGCACTTAACCTTGTGGTTCATCTCCATTGAGCCATCGGATACCTCTACCAAATCGAGGCCTAGTTGGTCAACAAACTTCACAAAGTCGTCGTACATATTACGAATAATGAATAATTCGAAAAGAGTTCCGCCCAAATAGGGTCGCATCCCTGCATCCCTATAAACTTTAATCTTCTCTTTAAGCTGAGGTGTTATTAACGATGTTCCAAAACCGAACTTTACAAAATCAATATAATCAGCGCCAGAAGCAACCATATTCTTGGCCTCGTCCAAACTTAGGCCTTTATCCATAACCATTGTTAAACCAAACTCGCGGGGTTTGCCTGGACGGCTAGGTATAAATGGTAAATTATAGTTCATATTTCTACTTTTTTAAACATTTACGCCAAATGTATTCATTTTTAGTAAATATGATGACAGAAATCACTATTTAGATACAAATTGTTAATAAAAAAACCACCCCAATTCGGAGTGGCTTTACCATAATAAATTATTTTACAGCGATTTAACGCTATCTACAAAATCATCATCGTTAACAATTGACACTAGGCTGAAAAAGTCGTCAATTGATGTTGGGTCAATCCTCTTTGCATCGCGTAGCATTTCCAGTGCTTCCTTTTGATGATGCGAAAGGTATAATGCTGCAGCATTTATCACCTTTATTGAGGCATTGGAATCGAACTTATTACCCAACTCATCCACCAAGGTTTCAACCTCTTGAAATTTCTCCTGATAGAGCAAAACCTCTGCTAAAGCAAGATATGCATCGGGTTCATTAGGATTTAATGTTGTGGCCTCGCGGTAAGCATTAATAGCCTCGGGGATATTGTTCATATCGTAATGCACACGGCCTATACCTAGCCAAAAATCGTACTGCTCAGGGTCGAGCGCAATTGCACGTTTAATAAAATTTAGGCTGATATCTAACTTTTGGCGAGCAGCCATAACAATACCAATTCCGTAATAACCCTCGGCGTATTCGGGGTCAATAACAATTGATTTATTGTAGGCATCGAGGGCTAAATCCAACCTATCAGTTTTCTCGTAACACTCACCTAGTAGTGCAAACACTCTAGGATTGTCAGTCTCCAACTCCGATAAATCGGCAAAAACCTTAACGGCCTCCTCGTATCGCTCTATGGATGCCAAAGTATTGCCTTTGTTGTGATAGGCCGAAGAATAATTGGGTTCTACTGCAATGCAGTAATCGTAAGCCTCCAAAGCCTCATCAAATCGACCCAGTTTAGTGTAAACAATGCCCAAATTGTACCAAGCACTTGCCGAGAATGGATTTATATCTAAATACTCGTTGTAATAACGGATGCTCTTGTCTAACGCATTGTTCCGTTCGTAGCAATAGCCCAAATCGAACAAAACCGCCAAGCTGGTTTTATCTATTTGATAGGATTTAAGCAGATACCTTAACGCCAAGTTAATCTCATCGGATTCGAGGTAGAAACTGGAAACTCGATGAAGCAATTCAATTGTATCATCGGTGCCAATGGCAATAGCCCTATCGAAACTCTCAATGGATTTTTGAGTTTCGCCCAATTCAAAGCAAACCTGTGCTTTTAGAAAATACAGTTCGTAGTTCTGAGAATCAAACTTTTCTAAATACTCCAGCAAGCTCAACGAATTGTTGAATTCACCTTTTACAAAGTAATATTCTGCTTTTTTAATTTGAATCTCGGGCGAATTAGGATAAATCCGCTCAGCAATGTCAATGGCCTGCCTAGTCCTTGAATGGTTATCGTCCGACAGGTAAAAATCTATGATATTCTCAAACTCAAATACATCGAAGAAGATGCTTTTGCTCTGGCTTAACTTCTCCTCGTACCGCTTAACAATTTCAGTGGTATTATCTTCTCCTATGTAATTTTCGTTTTCTTCTCTCATCGTTAATTCTTTCCGACAACAAACTTAGTATAAATTCTTATACTTTCTCCAACCAAAAGGTTTCAGAAATTATGATGAAAGTTACAACTTATGTAAAATATTAAGAATCAATAATCATCAACTTTATTAACAAATGCTAAATTTTATTAACTATTAGTGTTTTTGATTATAAGTCGTGAAAATATTTCATAAACTGCACTCTCTCAAAAGCAGCAGGATTATATGTTTTTGATTGACTCATTTTTCCGCGAAACTCGTCAATTGTTGCATAACCATTTGAATCCATCCATTGCTCTAGCTGCTTAATCATATAGGTTACATGCTCCTTACCGTTGCGGTAAATTGCGGAGCAAACCTGAACGGAATTGGCTCCAGCCAAAAGCTGTTTTACCATTCCAAATCCATCATGAACTCCAGTTGATGCAGATAAATCACACTGCACTCTACCTGACATAATTGCAATCCAGCGTAATGAGGTTGAAATCTCTGCAGGAGTACTGAATACGCTCGAAGGGGCAAACTGTAAATTATTCACATCGAAATCGGGGTTGTAAAACCTATTGAAAAGTACAATCCCTTTAACAGGAGTTTCACTTAACCGCTTAATAAAATTTCCTAAACTGGCATTGTAGTATCCAATTTTAAGCGCAACAGGAAGTTTTGTTACGGATGTTACCTTGTTGATAATATCAAAATAAACCTGCTCGTTCTCGTGCGCAGTTCGGTTAAAATCGGAAGGTAGAGAAAAAACATTTAACTCAAGAGCATCAACACCAGTATCCTCAATACGTTTGGCAAAATCTGTCCAACCATTGGCTGTAACACAGTTAATACTTGCAAAAACTGGAATACTAACGCTTTCCTTAGCATCTTTAAGAAATTTCAGGTAATCGGCAACAGGGTCTTCAATTCTATCAAAATCGAAGTACTCCATAGTTTCCGGATAGATAAAGCCTGAGGCATTCATCTTGTTCAGGTTATCGTGAGTTTCGGCAATTATCTCCTCCTCGAATAAGGATTTGATAACAACTGCCGCAGCACCTCTAGCCTCAAATTCAGCTATTTCAGGAAGAGAGTCGGTTAATCCTGAACTTCCGACAATTAAAGGGTTTTTAAGCTTTAAACCCATATAGGTTGTAGATAGGTTGGCCATAACGTTAAATTTTAAGTCTATTAAATATACTAAAATTAAAACAAAAAAGGCTCAACTAAGAGCCTTTTTATTGTTATAGAAACAAAATATCTTACTGTTGGTTCTGTAAAAGCAACGATAATTTGTAGAAAGCCGACTCGCTGATTGGAGCAAGAGGTAAACGTAGGTTATTATCAACTATTCCTAGGATTGATAAAGCGGCCTTTACTCCACCTGGATTACCTTCCACAAATAGAGAGTCAATAATTTCGATTAACTCTAGGTGAATTTTACTTGCCTCAACAAAGTTATGCTGCTGTGCAAGTTTTACCATCTCCGAGAAACGCTTAGGTAAAGCGTTACCAACAACAGAAATAACACCATCGGCCCCCATCGACATTTGAGGTAGTGTTAAGCCATCATCGCCCGATAGTACAAGGAAATTATCAGGTCTATCCCTTAAAATGTAACTCATCTGGTTTAAGTTACCCGATGCCTCCTTAATACCAATGATATTTGGCACCTCATGAGCAAGCTTTAGGGTTGTTTCTGCGGTCATATTTACGCCAGTTCTACCAGGAACATTGTAAAGCACAATTGGCAACTCGCTTTGTGCTGCAATTGCTTTAAAATGCAGTTCTAAACCTTTCTGAGTTGGTTTATTGTAGTATGGTGTAACTGAAAGAATTGCATCAATTCCATCAAAATCAAAATCATCAATTTGCTCAATGATATGGTTGGTATCATTTCCACCAATGCCAAGCATTATGGGTAAACGGCCATCATTCTTTTTAATAACAAACTTAATTAATGAGCGTTTCTCCTTGTCGGTTAAAGTGGCCGATTCACCTGTTGTTCCCATAACAACTAGGAAATCAACTCCACCAGTCACTAAATGTTCAATTAACTTTTCAGTAGCGTCGTAATCAATTTCTTTATCCTGATTAAAAGGGGTAACCATAGCTACTCCTAATCCCCGGAACTGTTCAGTACTCATATATTTTTTAAGTTGATGAATTACAAGGTGGTTGTAGGTTCTTGAGCAAATCTATTATTAAGTTGAAAAAGTATTTGCTTTATTTGCTCACAAAGATAGTTAAGACCCTTCGATTTATCCACAGTAATAATCAAATCGAAAGGATTATTGTAGTAGTTTAATGCTCCAACTCTAAATTTAGCCCTAGATAACGATGATATCCAACGCATTGGCATTGTTTCTTCAAAATTTAAATCGATAAGTATATCGAACTCGGTAGAAGTAAATGAGTCAACCACTGCACTCTCAGGTTTTCCATACCAGTTAACCTGATTCTTATCAAAAACGCTAACCCTATTGTGCATTGTAAAATACTGAGGAATTTCCTTTCCAGGGAAAAAGCCTAAAGCAACAACGCTGATATTTTTACTCTCGAAGTATTTTTTGAGATTAAGCACCTCATCAAGCACTGATTGGTCTGGTAAGTTGAATACAAGCCCAATATTACGAGCAGTGGTAAGGTTTTGTACCATTTTATGGCGTTTAAAGCCAACCAATGCCTTATTTAGGCTTTTGATTGATTTTCTGTACTTATAGTTATCTAGTGCTTTCACTGCTGTATTTATTTCTGATTTTAATTTCGGACAATATGCCAAAATGCAATTTTACTAAAATTAAGCAACACTTCAAAAATATTAATCCTTAATTAATTCAAAAAACTCATCCTCCGATACAATTTTAACTCCAAGTTTATTGGCTTTATCCAGTTTGGCTGGGCCAATTTTATCGCCTGCAACCAGCATCGATGTTGATGCTGAAACACTACCTACGTTTTTACCTCCGTGTTGTTGAATCAACTCTTTTAAATCGTCACGCGAAATTTTGGAGAAAGTCCCTGAAATAACTATGGATAATCCTTTCAATTTATCGGACTTGACCTGTTGTTCCGATGATGATATTTCCAACTTAACTCCAAAACCCTTTAACTTTGAAATAAAATCAACGTTAAGCGGATTTGAAAAGAAATCGATAATGCTTTGAGCAATCCTCTCTCCCACCTCGTCAACCTCAAGTAAATCATCCATTTTCGCGGTTGCAATGGAATCGATATTTCCAAAGTGCATTGCAAGTTTACGCGCGGTGGTTTCACCTACATACCGAATTCCAATTCCGTAAAGGACTTTAGGAAAAGGTACTTGTTTCGAATTCTCGATGCTTCGTATGGCATTATCGGCCGATTTTTCGGCAAATCGTTCCAAATTAAGCAACTGCTCTTTAGTTAAAGTATATAAATCCGACGGGTCTTTTATCAATTTATTATCAAAAAGTAGAGCAACTGTCTCCTCGCCTAATCCATCAATATTTAATGCCTTACGACTGATGTAATGCTCAATTCTTCCTTTAATTTGGGGTGGACAACCAATTTGATTTGGACAAAAATGGCGTGCTTCGCCCTCAGGTCTCACCAATTGCGTTCCGCACTCAGGGCAATTCTCTGGAAATACAAATGGCGTGCTGAAAAGGGTTCGTTGCAAACTATCTACACCCACAATTTTTGGAATGATTTCGCCACCCTTTTCTACAAAAACAGAATCGCCAATGCGAATATCCAATAATTCCACCTGGTCGGCATTGTGCAGCGATGCACGTTTAACAACCGTTCCCGCCAACTTCACTGGCTTAAGGTTTGCAACTGGAGTAACAGCACCTGTGCGCCCAACCTGAAAGTCGACAGAAAGCAAGGTTGTGCTTACCCTCTCAGGCTTAAATTTGTAGGCAATTGCCCAACGCGGAGTTTTAGCAGTAAGCCCTAAAGCATTTTGATGCTGATACGAGTTCACCTTGATAACCACTCCATCGGTATCAAATGGCAGTTTCTTACGTGCATCGTCCCAGTAATGGATGTAATCCATAACCTGTTTTGAAGTTGTACAAAGTTTAACGTGCTCTGAAACCTTAAAGCCCCAGTCTTTGGCTGCAACAAGGTTTTGGTAATGATTATCGAATGGTAAATTATCGCCTAAAACATAGTAAAGGAAACAATCCAACTTGCGTTTAGCAACAACAGTGGAGTTTAGTAACTTTAATGTACCCGAAGCCGCATTGCGGGGATTTGCAAATGGAGTATCGCCATCCTCCTCGCGCTCACGGTTCAAATCCTCAAACACATTGCGGGGCATAAATATTTCGCCACGAATCTCAAAATCATCAGGATAATTGCCGTGCAGAACAAGCGGAATAGATTTAATAGTGCGTACATTGGCTGTAACATCATCGCCAATTGTCCCATCGCCACGGGTAACAGCCTGCACTAACTTTCCATTTTTGTATGTTAATCCAATAGCCACGCCATCGTACTTCAACTCACAAACGTACTCTGGCTCAGTGGTTAATGCCTTTAAAACTCTATCCTCAAAATCGAGCACCTCCTCCTCTGTATAAGTATTTGCCAGCGATAACATTGGAAATCGGTGCTTAACTTGGTTAAACTCCTTTGAAATATCGCTACCAACCCTTTTGGTTGGTGAATTGGGGTCGTCGAATTCAGGGTACTGAGCCTCCAAATCGGTCAACTCCTTGAGCAGAGCATCAAACTCATAATCGCTAATAGTTGGTTGCGAAAGCACATAGTATTGATAGTTATGATGATTCAGTTGCTCCCGTAAACTTTTAATTCTCTGATAAATCTGCTCGGTTGACATAAGTATATTTTTCTGTAAATATATTAAAATAGAGGATAAATAGGTATCTATATTAGGTTTAGGTACTTTGATATTATTAAACAAATTTGCTAATTTTACTCAACCCCCTCAAGGGTTTAAACCCCTTGAGGGGGTAATAATTCCAAAACATTCATTATAAACCATATGAATCCTCAAGTTCCAATAGAATACGGAAATTACTATCACATTTTCAACAAAGGAATTAACGGTTCTAACATATTCTACAATGATGACAACTATTTACATTTTATAAGACTATACGAGAAGCATATTGAACCAATCTCTGAAACCTATGCTTGGGTTTTGCTAAAGAATCATTTTCATTTACTAATCAGAATTAAAGAACAAAATGAAATTATGGATAAATATCCAAACAATTCTTACAGCAATAACAAAATGCTCTACTCCTACTTTTCTGATTTTTTCAATGCATACGCGCAAGCAATAAATAAATCGATAGGAAGAACAGGTTCGCTGTTTCAACATCCATTTAAACGTAAACTGATAAAGTCCGAATCCTATTTCAGAAATCTTGTTATATATATCCACCAAAATCCACAAAGACACAAATTCACTGATAATTTTAGGAATTACAAATGGTCATCGTACAATACAATCTTATCTGATAAACCAACTCGGATGAATAGGGATTTGGTAATGAAATGGTTTGAAAATAGAGAAAACTTCATCTTTAGCAATAATATTGAAATTGATTCTTCTGATTCAGAAATTTATATTGAATAGAACACCCCCTCAAGGGTTTTGAACCCTTGAGGGGGTAAGAACCATCCAAAATATTATCATTTAAAAAAATCTTTATATTTACCAAAACACACAAGGCAATGCAACAGTATTCAGAAAAAGACAAAAGATTAGTTTTAAATCGATATAGGGCTTTATTAAAGTCTGTAAAGAATGTTGTTACCAAGGAGAATCAAAAGCTAATTAGAGACGCTTTTAAACTCTCCTCCGAGATAAATAGTGAGGTTAAAAGCGATTCTAGTAATCCTTACATAATACACTTAACCGATGTTGCCAGAATTTGTGTTGATGAAATTGGACTGGGAACCTCGTCGGTAATCGCGGCACTGCTTCATGAATCGATTGAACGAAATCAACTTACCAAAATTGAGATTGAGAAACGATTTGGCGCCAAAGTTGCCAATATTGTTGAAGGCTTCACACGTATATCGGGACTCGACCTTAAAAACCCAAAAGCGCAATCGGAGAATTTCCGTCAACTTATCATCAGTTTATCCAGCGATGCTCGCGTAATACTTATTAAACTAGCCGATAGGCTAGAAACAATGCGTTCGTTGAGTTATTCCAGCAACGACATTCAGATAAAACGGTCGTGGGAAACATTCCATTTGTATGCTCCTTTGGCTCACAGACTAGGGCTGTATAGAGTTAAGTCGGAAATGGAGGATTTGTCAATGAAATTTATCCACTCCAAGGAGTACAAGCATATTATCAAGAAATTAAAGGAGACCACTGCCACTAGGAATAAATTTATCAAAGAGTTTATTGGGCCAATTGAGGAGGAGATAAAAAAACGCGGATATGAATTTGAAATAAAGGGACGTACAAAATCTGTTTACTCCATATTCCGAAAAATGCAGAGCCAGCAAGTTGATTTTGAAGATGTTCACGACATATTTGCCATCAGAGTTATCCTAAACTCAAGGCCCGAATCGGAGAAATCTGATTGCTGGCAGGTTTACTCCATTATAACCGATAAGTACACCCCAAACACCGAAAGGTTAAGGGATTGGATATCTGTACCAAAAAGTTCTGGGTACGAATCGTTACACACAACCGTTCTTGGCCCCGAGGATAAATGGGTTGAGGTACAAATCCGCACAACCCGAATGGACGAAATTGCGGAGAAAGGACTTGCCGCACACTGGAAATACAAGGGAATCCGGCAGGAACAGGGAGTTGATGAATGGGTATTACGTGTTAGAGAAGTATTAGAATCGGCAGAGACTTCGCCAGAGGAGCATGTGGATAAATTGGATGTAGACATTCAGGCCTCAGATATTTACGTATTTACACCAAAAGGCGATATTCGTAAACTACCAGCAAAATCAACAGTGCTCGATTTTGCTTTCGATATCCACTCTGCCATTGGAGCCCAATGTACTGGTGCTATTGTAAACGGTAAAAATGTTACAATTAAGCAAACACTACAAAATGGCGATGTTATTGAGATTATCACCTCAAAGAAACAGAGTCCCAAAAAGGACTGGCTCTCAATTGTAGTTACATCCAAAGCAAAAACAAGGATTAAACAAGAACTGAGGGATGCCGAGAATAAGGAAATTGCTGAGGGAAAAGAGATTCTATTCCGTCGCTTTAAGAATTGGAAAATTGATGATGCCGACGAGGCGCTATCGAAAATCAACAAGCACCTAAAACTCAAGAAGCCTACAGATATATTTATCAGGGTTGCCGAGGGCAAAATTGACCCATCGGCACTAAAGAGCATTATCGCTACCGAAACTTTAGAAACAACTGATATTTCAAAAGTTGGAACACAAAAAGTTGAAGCAGAGAAAGAACAAGCCAGCACCGACTTTTTGATTATCGATGAAAAGTTGGTTAATATCGATTATAAACTTGCAAAGTGCTGTAATCCAATATTCGGCGACGATGTTTTTGGTTTTGTAACGGTTAGCGAAGGGATAAAGATACATCGCACAAGTTGTCCAAACGCAAATCAGTTGCACAACCGCTGGGGGTATAGAATTGTAAAAGCAAAATGGAAAGGAACGTCAAAGGCCGGAGCATTCCAGTCCACAATAAAAATTACTGGAGCCGATGAACTTGGAATTCTAAACAGGATATCGGAGGTTATAAGTAAGGATTTGAAAGTAAATATGCGCAATCTTGCAATCAACTCTAAAAATGGCCTTTTCGAGGGAGTTATTCAGCTCTACGTGGAGGATACAAAGCATTTGGAGATGTTGCTATACAGATTAGGCAAGGTTCAAGGAGTGCATAGGGCTGTGAGAGTGAAATAGAACTATGGGTTGACTAAAAAAACATAAAAACCGTCAAGCATATAAGAAAACATATTAAATGAATAGAATTGCAATAATACTTGGTTCTGGCTTTTCCTTCAATGCAGGACTTCCCCTTGCAAAAGATATAAATTCTTATTTCACACAAGACAACAAAAAGAAACTACTACATTTTACTTCAGATGAATGGAAGTGGTATGATTTAGCAAATGATACGGATAGAAATAATGGAAGTCTAAGGTTTGATAGAATTATTTACGGCTATATTCTAAACGAATTAGTTTTGGAGTTTATTAAAAAAAATAAAGAGTTTAATAACTACGAAGAATTTTATCAATTTGTAATAGACAATCTAAATGAAAGAGAAATAATAATAAAGATAAGCAATCAAGCCTATAAAAAATTTGAAGAAGATTATATTATTAATAAAGATATTCGGCTTTATGAAACATACATAAATGATTTCTTTAATCCTCAATTAAATCAGATATATAATATGATTAACTATTTAATCGGTGATTTACTTTTTTGGAGAAAATCGTTCTCAGATTTTAGTTCATCATATAATCAATTTATTTCATACATAAGTTATTTCGAACATAAAGATATTTTTACTCTGAATCATGATTGTTTGCTAGAGGCATTATTTGAAAGTAACAATATTAAATATTCAGATGGCTTTTCAACAGATGGCAGTTGTCTTCAATCAAATGAAAGCAAAAAAATCAAATGCTTCAATGGAGAATTTGATTCAACAAATATTATAAAGATTCACGGCAGTATAGATTTGTATAAGTACATATTTGTAAAAGAAGATGGTTCAATTATGTATCCTACTGGAGAATATATATATTTTAAAACACATGATTATTATGAAAAACAATCACCAATTAGAATAAATACTAAAAATGGACAAATAGTTCAAAAGTTTCACTGGAACATAACTCCTCAGTTTATAACTGGTACAAACAAAAAGAAACTTATCGAAACTGACAATATGTATAAAACCTTGTATAATGAATTAAAAAAGAGAATATTATTAGCAGACACATTGCTCATTATTGGTTATTCATACTCAGACAAGCATATAAACTCTCAGATAAAATCATCTCTTTCAAAGGGTAAAATTGTTAAACTTATTAATATTAATCCATCTTTAAGTTTTCCATTTGAATATAAGGAATCTATAGAATTGCTGAATCTAAAAAAAATTGATGAACTACAAGTTATAGATTGACCACAACTTTTATATTGATAGCGAACTAAATACTGTTAAAAACGTTAGTAATAAAAGATAAAGTGTTGCGTTTTAATTTATCGATTGCTATTTTTGGGTATTAAATGATATTGCTATGGTTAAAAAAATCTTTTTACTATCTATCATTTTGGGCTTTGGTTTTTCTGTTACAAACGCTCAATTAGTTCAGGATTTGCATAAAATCTACAACCCTGGATTTAACCAAGAACAAACATACGATTCTACTGCGGTTATAACTCCATTTGGATTAATTAAGCCCGGTGTAAACTACGGACTATCTTTAGGTACAGGTTATTCATTTATGGGAAATGGTATGGGAATGTCAAATTCCTATGTTGCACCAAGCATCTCATACTCTCCAAATCAAAAATTACAAGTAATTGCGGGTGTTTCATTATCGAGAAATGGATTCCACGGGATGAACACACCCAGCGAACTGGGTCAGAACCAAATTCAAACATCTGCTAATCCATACCAAGCCTGGGCATATACTCAGTATAATTTCACCAATAAATTTAGCGTTTACGCAATGGGCTCTGTATCGCAAAATCAATCATTCTACTCTCCCTTTATGAATACCTTTGGAAGTTACAATAGTCAAATGTATGGCGTTGGTTTTAACTATAAAATTAGCAATAAAACTAGTATTGGAGCCAGCTTTAACTTTGTAAACGCTCAGTACCCAAATACTTTTAATAGTTTTGGAAGTCCGTTTTTCCCTTAAAAGCTTCAATCTGAACTAATATATTGAACGAAGAAAGGGGCAAAAAGCCCCTTCTTTATTATGTATAGATGTATCGGATTACTTCTTCAACCCACTACGGATTAGTAAAGCATCAATAGTTGGTTCCTGACCACGGAAACGTTTGTAAAGCTCCATTGGATGCTCGCTACCACCTTTTGAAAGGATATTGTCGCGGAACGATTTTGCAGTTGCCTTATCGAAAATTCCATGTTGCTTGAATACTTCAAAAGCATCTGCATCTAGTACTTCTGCCCATTTATAGCTATAGTAACCAGCGGCATAGCCTCCTTCAAATATATGGCCAAAACCAACGCTCATATTAGTTCCTTTAACCGAAGGAAGAACATCAAACTTACCAATCGATTTCTTCTCGAACTCATCCACAGAAACTGTTACTGGTTTTTCGATACTGTGCCAGTTCATATCGAGAATTCCAAATCCTAACTGACGCAATGAGAAGTATCCTGCCTGGAAGTTTTGGCTATCAATAATCTTTTGAATTAATTCCTGTGGCATTTTTTCGCCAGTTTTGTAGTGAACCGCAAATAAATCTAGGTACTCCTTTTGTGTTGCCCAATTCTCAAGAATTTGCGAAGGTAACTCAACAAAATCGCGATAAACACTAGTTCCGCTTAACGAAGAGTAAGTACACTCGGTAAGCATTCCGTGCAATGCGTGTCCAAATTCGTGAAGGAATGTTGTAAACTCATCAAAAGTTAACAATG
This sequence comes from Bacteroidota bacterium, assembly GCA_029560875.1. Taxonomy (GTDB): domain Bacteria; phylum Bacteroidota; class Bacteroidia; order Bacteroidales; family Tenuifilaceae; genus SB25. The sequence goes on from JAKQKB010000136.1 coordinate 29,826, forward strand.
ATGGGTCTTTTTCAGTTGGTTTGGTGAAATTAGTTACAATTGAAACAAATGGACGAACATCAACACCAGCCTCTTTGTATTGAGAACGGAAAGAAGTCATCCAAGCACCACCACTCTTGCCTGCACGTGGGAAGAAATCAAGGTAAAGAATCGATATGAGTTTACCAGACTCATCGTAAACCTCGTAAGCCTTAACATCGGCATGATAAACAGGAATGCTCGCATTGGGCTTGTATGTTAACCCGTATAGTTTATTGGTAAGCATAAATACTCCATCAATAACTTTTTCGAGCTGGAAGTAAGGTTTAACATTCTCCTCGTTGTAACTATACTTGCTCATTTTAAGTTTCTCAGTGTAGAACGACCAGTCCCAACGCTCAATATTACCCTTAAAGCCCTGTTCTGCTGCAAACTTTCTAAGTTCTTCAACCTCAAGTTTAGTGGCAGGAATTGAAGCATCAACTAAGTGCTGTAAAAATTTGTTAACATTGTCGGAACTTTTGGCCATGCGCTCCTCAAGAACAAAGTTTGCGTAGTTTGAGTATCCTAAAATATTTGCACGCTGAAGACGAAGATTGGCAATTTTCTTGGCAATTTCCTGATTATCGAACTCATTACCTTTGAAACACCTATTAGCATAAGCAGTGTACAGTTCCATTCTTAGCTCGCGGTTCTCAGCATACTTCATAAATGGACCATACATTGGATAATCGAGAGTAAAGGCCCAGCCTTCAATACCCTTATCCTTTGCTGTTAGCGCTGCGGCATCGATTAAACTTTGAGGTAGGCCAGCTAAATCCTTATCATCCTTAATATGCAGAGTGTATGCATTGGTTTCAGCCAATAAATTCTCGCTGAATTGAAGACTTAGGTCTGCCAACTCCTTGCTAATTGCTCTGAATTTCTCCTTATCCTCATCGTTTAGATTTGCACCGCTACGAACAAAACCTTTATAAGAACTCTCAAGCAATGTTTTTTGTTCTGCGGTTAAACTTATAGAATCGCGCTTACTCCAAACTATCTTAATTCGCTCAAATAGTTGAGGATTTAAACTTACATCGTTGCTAAAATCGGTTAGCTTTGGAGATACTTCACGAACAATTCGCTGAAGCACTGAATCGGTTTCAGCACCATTCAAATTGAATAGTATGTTCGAAACCATACTTAATCTACGTCCGCTTGCATCCAGAGCTGCAATGGTGTTCTCAAAGGTTGGTGCCTCTGAATTATTGATTATTCTGTCGATTTCGCCCTTTGCCTCGGCAATTGCTGAGTCAATAGCAGGCACATAGTGCTCGTGTTTAATTTTATCGAACGGAGGAGTTTGGAATGGAGTGTTAAACTCTGCCAATAAAGGATTCTCAATCTGCTTCTCCTGATTGCACGATACTACCGAAAGTACAATAATCATCGCTGTAATTGTTTTACTTATTCTTACCATTTTGAATAATATTTAAAGGCAACAAAAGTAGCTGCTTTAATGTTCACAGAAAAATTTTGTTGCTAATTAGTTGATTTTTGGATAAGACCAAGCGGAGGCGAGAAGGTTTAATGGGGGAAGTTATTGAGTTATTGAGTTATTGAGTTATTGAGTTATTGAGTTATTGAGTTATTGAGTTATTGAGTTATTGAGACAATGAGTGATTGAGTAATTTTGTGGAGAATTAACTTAATATCTTAATTACTTATTCACCTATTCACCTAATAACTATATAGATATTACGCTCAACATCCTATTCAGTTCCATCAACTCAATTGGTTTTAGGTCTTTTAGGGTTGATGATACCACCTCGCGAATTATCTCCTCTGCCTTAACTTTGAATTCAAAGGCGAATTTAGTTGATAGAATTAACTCCGACCGTTTGTTGGCAGGGTTATCAACTCTCCTGATTAAATTGAGCCGTTCCATGCAGCCTAAAGTTCGTGAAATTGATGCCCTATCGCGTCCAGTAATTTCGGATAAATGAGCGCTCGAAACTGGTTCGTTATCAATAATAGTATTGAGAATATACCAGTAGTCTGATGTAAAATCTTCCTTAAACTCAGCGGTTAACCTTCGGGTTATCTCGCTCCGAATGGATATTGCAGAACGGTAAAGGTTGTATGGCAGGTTGAGTATTTCGTTATCAAAATCAGTCATCGAATTAATATCAAAATTGAGCAAAGCAAATATAGAATAATTGTTTATAACCTGTAATTGTATATTTTTAGAGCTGTAAATCTTTCCGTTATGATTAAGCAGCTATTCTCAGTTAAATCAATTACCGTTGCATTAGTATTGTTACTTGCAATAAGTTGTAGTAAAACTCCAGAACTAGGGGTATCAAAGGAACTTGCCGCAATCCGTAGGGAAAATATCTCAAATATCGATTATTCAATCTATATGTCGGTTCCATCACACGTGGAATCTAATATCCCATCAAGGGTTGAGATTAGCTTTGAGTTGAAGAAACGACAAAGAGTTGTACTGGATTATAGGATGAACGACTCAAGTCTAAAGTCCGTTACAGTTAATAGCCGCGTTTACAACACAAAACCAGAGAATGGTCATATTGTTATACCCGCTTGGTATTTGTATAAGGGTGCAAATAGGGTTGATATTGATTTTTATGCTGGCGAATCGTCTCTTAACCGAAAAAAGGATTTCTTATACACACTTTTGGTTCCCGATAGGGCATCGACAGTATTCCCCTGTTTTGACCAGCCCGATATGAAAGCGATATTCAACCTTACATTGGAGGTTCCCAAGGATTGGACTGCTGTTACTAATTCAGCCGCAGAAAATGCAATGCAAACCGATACATCCAACATATTTATGTTTGGTAAAACACAACCTTTAAGCACCTATCTTTTCGCATTTGCTGCAGGTAAGTTCGATACAATAAGCAGAACTGAGAATAACCGAAAGATTGTTTTATACCATCGTGAAAATGATTTAAAGAAGGTTGAAAGAAATTTGGATGCGATTTTCAGCAGCCATTTTCATTCTTTAAACTGGCTCGAGAGTTATACTGGCATACCTTATCCATTCGACAAACTTGACATTGTGCTAATCCCCGATTTTCAGTATAGTGGAATGGAGCACTCTGGAGCAATTTTTTATCGCGATGCACGCTTGCTGCTCGACGAAAACCCTTCGGTTAACCAAAAACTAGGACAAGCCAACTTAATTGCCCACGAGGTTGCCCACCAATGGTTTGGTAATTTGGTTACAATGCGCTGGTTCAACGATGTTTGGCTTAAAGAAGTTTTTGCAGGACTTATGGCCGATAAAATTGTTAACCCTCAATTTCCTGAAGTTAACCATCAACTCAGTTTTCTATTATCGCATTACCCAAGAGCATATTCAGTCGATAGGACTTCGGGAAGCAACCCTATTCAACAAAACTTAGATAATTTACTGTTTGCAGGAACGCTTTATGGCGATATTATTTATCACAAAGCGCCAATTGCAATGATGCAACTGGAAAAAACTATGGGTGAAGAGCTATTCCAAAAAGGCGTTCAGCAGTACCTAAAACAATATTGTATGGCAAATGCTGACTGGAATGAGCTTATATCGGTATTTGACACCCTCACCCCTGTTGACCTTAAAAAATGGAGCAAAGCATGGGTTGAACAGGCTGAAATGCCAATAATTTCATCAAAAATTAAAAGTGAAAAGGATAGTTTGTTGAGTTTATGCTTAACTCAGAAAGTAAAAGGAATCGAAATACCAATGGAATACTCAGTTGCAATAATGGGTGAAAACTCCAAAGTAGAAACCGCCGATATCAAACACAATAAATCGGTAGTAAAAATCAATGTAAATTCTAAGGATGATATTATTCTTTTAAACTCCAACGGACTTGGTTACGGACAATTTATCACAGAACAGGATAATCTAAATAAATTGATAAACCCATCGTTCGTTGTTGATGACGCTGTGGCCAGAGCCTCAAACCTTATTTCAATCAATGAATTATTTTTGAATGAAAAACTCAATAAATCGGAGTACTTCAACTTCCTATTATCTTCGCTTAGCAAAGAAAAGGAACCACAAACCCGCAACTATTTACTAAGCAGTATTGAAATGGTTTGGTGGCAGTTTATGACACAGGATGAACGAACTAAACAATCGCAATTCCTTGAGTTTACTCTTTACAAGCTCTTCAACTCCAAGAATATTCCTGTTGATGAACGCAAACCAGTATTCCAAACCTATACTAGAATAGCCCTTTCCAGCGAAGCAATAGAGAATCTCGTTGATTTTTGGAATAGCAAGGCAAAAATTGATGGAATTACACTTAGTGAGCAGGATTTAACCAATCTAGCCTTAGAAATTGCGGTACGTGGGGTTCACGAAGCCGATAGTTTATTGGGTGTTCAACTAAATAGGATTACAAATAACGACAGGCTTGCAAAATTCAGATTTGTAAAACGTGCCGTTAGCAACGACGAAGCCATCCGCGACGACTTTTTCCACAGCCTATTCAACACACAAAATCGCCGACCTGAACCTTGGGTAACCGAAGCGCTGCGTTACTTTAACCACCCATTGCGCACAGCGCATTCAATTCATTACCTAACCGCATCGCTCGATTTACTTCCTGAGATTCAGCAAACAGGCGATATCTTTTTCCCAAAAATGTGGCTCGATGCCACTCTTTGGGGACATAGCAGTCCTGAGGCTGCAAAAATTGTTACCGACTGGTTGAATAGCCATCCACAAGTATCGGAAAACCTAAAAAATAAACTCAAGCAATCGGCCGATATGCTTTTTAGAAAAAATAATTAAGCATTTAAAGTAGATATTTATGGAAAATATAATTAGTGAGATTCGCAATCTACTTATAGCCAAATCCAGCGAGGAAATTCGTTTATCGGGTCAACGATTCTTCAAGGAAAAAATTAAATCGCATGGAGTAAAATCGGCCGATGTAATTAAAATTGGCAAAACCTACTTCAAGCAAATTGAGAATTTATCGAAAAAAGATATTTTTAAACTCTGCGAAGAGCTCTGGGAATCGGGTTACATAGAAGAATCGTTTATTGCCTGTAATTGGTCATACTATATCCACAAAAAATACGAACCCAATGACTTTAAGGTATTTGAAAAATGGGTAAGTACCTATGTTAACAACTGGGCATCATGCGATACATTGTGCAACCACACCGTTGGCGAGTTTGTTGAGATGTACCCAAATTTTATTAATGAACTAAAGCGGTGGGCTAAATCCAATAATCGATGGATGAAACGTGCCGCCGCAGTTTCTTTAATAATTCCAGCCCGTAAAGGACTATTTCTCAACGATATTTTTGATATTGCAAACATTCTCTTGCTGGAAAATGACGATTTAGTCCAAAAAGGATATGGATGGATGCTAAAGGCAGCCAGTCAGTCAAACCGAAAAGCTGTTTTCGATTATGTTATATCCAAGAAACACATTATGCCGCGAACGGCATTGCGTTACGCAATAGAGAAAATGCCCAAAGAACTGAAAGTTAAAGCAATGGAAAAATAATTTACTCTCTTACTGGTGGTTTACCAGTTATAAATCTTAAGAAACGAGGATGCATAACCCTATCAACTCCTTTCATAAAGCGCCAATTGGATGTATCTAGTCTATATCCTAAAAATATTTCGGTATGACCTGAGTTTAAGGCTAATTGAGAACTATTGTGCTTAAGGAAAGTTGATTCAACATAGGCCGATAAACCCCAGTAAAACTTATCGCCATTCTTACCCAATGAGAAACGGGTAATATTACGCATCGATAATGCGTTAAACTCCTTGACAGTATTATCAATAGAGGATTGCTGAACCACATTTTGAAATGACAAACCAGGTAATAATGTAAATGATATATAGTACTTGCGCCAAAGTGTGAATAGATGTGAATAGCCAAACGAAATGCCAAAATTGGAAAAAATAACATTTCGAATATCAAGCTTAGGGTCAACGTATTCCTTAATAACCAATGGAACAATAGACGAATCGGAACCCACCCCATTAAGCGAAATATAACCACCAAGCATCCAGCTACCACCACTCCTACGCATTGCTTTTGTATGCGAATATGCTGCATTTGCCGAATACCTGTCGGGACTAAAAATATATGCAAACGATGTTGCTATAGAGACAGTCTGTAAGTTAGGAATTTGAGGGTAGTCATCACCATCATTCCAACTATCAATATAATCATCGGCATTAAAAAAATAGAATCCTTTATAACTTTTAAGGGTTAAATCAACCATGAATCTTCGGGCTGTGATGTGTGCTTCAAAATCGAACTTTTGAGTTTTTCCGTACTTTTCTAGATTTCCCGGTTCTGCAGGTAACTGCAAACTAAAACCCAAGCCTAACCAAGAATAAGAAAATCCGAAGCCAATAAGCGATTGTGGGTTGGGTTTAAAGAGTAACGATTCATCTATATCTGGGTTATCAATCTCAATTTGAGAATAGGATGGACCTATTTTTGTGTATAAGTGTATATGCCTCGGAAATTCTACTATACGGGGTCTTAATGAATCTGCATCGGATGCAATTAAATCTACATAACTAACAAAAAGTAACAGTAAAGTAAAAAATAACTTCATACACATAACCTTGATGTTAATCAATATCACCAAAATGCCTTTAAAAATAAAAAAACATTTATCACCTTTGCAAATAGTATGCAAAAACTAGCAACAACCAAATTCAAATATAACTTTTAAAAGAACGCTATGAATACACATCTGAAACTATTTCTAACGTCCTTAATTCTATTATGTGCAATTACCACTAAAGCACAAGAGCCCGAAAAGCCAAAATTTGAGATTAAACCCTACGGTTTTATCAACTATGAGATAATATTGGACACGTATAAATCCTTAGATGCTCGCGATGGTGAAGTATACTTTTATCCTTTAATGGAAAGCCTTGACGCTAATGGCAAGGATAAAAATGAGCAATTACAACTCCAAATGTTAAGTTTATCAACCCGCTTTGGTTTAAAGATTTCTGGGCCAGATATTCTTGGTGCTAAAACTTCAGGGTTAATTGAAGCAGATTTCTTTGCAACCGCAAATGATTATGCTAGGCTACTAACCTTACGCCACCTTACAATCAATTTGAAGTGGGAAAAATCAGAATTATTGCTCGGGCACTATTGGCATCCTGTAATAGTAACTGAAGTTATACCAGCAAACATCTCTTTTGGAGCTGGAGTACCAATTAATGCATTGAATCGTTCACCCCAGGTACGTTATACTGTTTTTCCATCCGAATCGGTTAAACTTAGCTTAACTGCATTAACTCAGAGCTATCATAAATCTACAGGTCCTGCTGAGGCTCAAAGAAATTCAGGATTACCTGAAATAATTGCTCAAGCATCTTTAGGAAATAGAAAAACATTTATGATTGGAGCTTCTGCTGGTTATAAATGGTTAACTCCAAGAATTGAGACTGCGACTAACTATACTACAAACAAAACTATTGGACAATATCTATTTAATGCTTATGTAATGGCTAAACTTAGTAATACCACCATTAAAGCAATGGCATTATATGGACAAAATCTTACCCACCTGAACATGATTGGTGGGTACGGCATGAAAACTGGTACAGATGCTAATGCAGAGCAAGACTATGAATATACAAGTTTAAAAACTCTAGGCGCTTGGTTTGATTTACAACAAGGGTTTGGTAAATTAGGTTTGGGTTTATTTTTAGGATACTCAAAGTTACTAGGTGCGGATGATGATTATACTAGCCTTACTGTTGGTACTGTAAAATATTTCCGTAACGATGATATGGACTATTTCTATAGAATCTCTCCAAGAATTTCCTATAAAGAAGAAAACTTAACATTTGCACTGGAATATATGCTTGCAGGTGCAGTTTACGGCAAAACATGGGATGCAAAGCATAAAGTTACATCCTCAATGGACCCAGTTTACAATAACAGAATTACATTCGCCGCTAAATACGATTTTTAATCATTAATTATAGTCTTTTATTGAAAAGGTACCCAGTAGGTACCTTTTTTTTGTTATTTGCTTTCGCAGAATTTAACACGTAACATTTAACTGAATGGTGTACCTTTGCAAAACCTTAAATACTATTTATGAAACTAAATTTCAATAAGATAACAAAACACACCCTAATAGTGTTTATTGCACTTATTGCACTAGGGTTTATTTTTAGAAGCAATATTGCACGCTATCAGTTTAATCGACAAATATCAAAAATTGAGCAAAATTACAATCTAACTATTAAAACCAACGAACTACGGTACATTGGCTTACGAACAATTCAACTTGAAGAGTTATGTATTTTAAACAACTCAGATACTCTTGTAAGTACTGATTTTATTGAAACTAGACTTAGTCTACTTAACCTTCTTACTTTAAAAATAAACCCTTTAGTGGTAACTATAACCGACTCGAAAGTCAATATTCATAATGTTTTAACTTATCGAAATTCATTATCCAATAAAAGCAACACCCTAGGTACTGCAAAAATAAGCAACTCTTCAAACTCCATTGCACGGCTAAATACAGCCATTAAAAAATTCTTTGGCCTTTCAACAGCGAAGTTTAACGTCGATAACTTCAATTTAAACTACACCGACTCAATATACTCTGGATTATTAACCATACAAAATTGGAAATACTCTGGAAAGAAATTTAACGCCGTTGCCAGATTTGTTGATAATACCAACGAAAACTATTTCATTTTAAACGGTGTAACCGATAAAAAATCCAATACAATAAACTTAACTGTAAGTGGGAAAGACGGTGCAGCAAAAGTACCATTCCTTGAGCCATTCCTTGGCATCACTACCTTTTTCGATTCAGCAAAAGTATCCTTGGAAGCTAAAAATTTATCTAAAAACAACATCGAACTCCTATTTAACTCTAAGGTCAATAATCTGCAAATTCAAGGTAAGAGAATTGCAGAAACTGTGGTTGAAACCGATAGTGTATCGGCAAATTTAATCTTCAAAATAACTCCATTATCTTACTGCATCGATACTCTTTCACAAGTAAACTTCAACAAACTAACTGCTAATGTTGGGCTATGCTATAAAAACGACTCTATAATTGATTTAAGTTTCAAAATCGGGAACCATAAATGGCAAGAACTAATTGAATCGTTACCTAAAAGTTTATTTAGCAATATTAGTGGAATGAGGTTGAATGGAGAATTCCAGTACAGTTTATCGGTAAATCTCAACAAAAACAATCCCGATAGCTTAAGAATTGAATCAAAACTACTATCGAAAGGATTTTACATTCAATCGTATGGAAATACGAACTTCAATGCTCTTAACGATACTTTTACCCATAAGGTTTACAACGAAGGTGTTTTCATAAAAGATATAAGAATTGGTGGAGGCAAAGATTATGTTAGTCTCGATAAAATTTCGCCATTTCTGCGCTGGGCAATAATAACTAGCGAAGATGGTAGTTTCTACAACCACAGAGGATTCGATTTAGACGGAATTCGTTATGCTATGGCCTGCAATATCAAAGAAAAGCGTTTTGCTCGAGGCGGGAGCACCCTCTCACAACAGCTGATTAAAAACCTTTACCTAAACCGAAACAAAAATATCACCCGAAAATTCGAGGAGTTCTTAATCGTTTGGATGATTGAACACAATGCTATTGTGAGCAAAGACCGAATGCTCGAAATATACCTTAATATTATTGAATGGGGTTCAAATGTTTATGGCGTCAAGGATGCCAGCCACTTCTATTTCGATAAAAAACCAAACGAGCTAAGTTTGCAGGAAGCGTTGTTCCTCGCTTACATTGTACCTCGCCCAACAAAATTCAAGTGGGTTTTTGAGGACGAAAATCACCTTAAACCATTTATGCTGAATAGTTTTGAATTTGTTTCAAACAAAATGCTTAATAGAGGCTACATCACCAATGATGATTACAACTCTATTCTAAATATTGGCGAATTCAAGCTAAATGGCGAAGCAAAAAAAGTAATTGCTAAACAGGACACTTTTCCTTCAGATACAATCGATTTTATTGATTTCACCGAAGAATAGGCTATTTACTTTTGGATTATTTTTTAGTAACTTAGTTCATTCAAAACTTTAAAACATAGAACTATGAGTACTCAAGCAACCAAAAATATTGAAGCGTTGGCCGAGAGTATACAATGGTTTGGTCAGGCTTCGGTAAAAATTCAGAATTGTGGAAAAACAATATACATCGACCCTTTTAGGCTAAAACAACCCGATAAGGCAGATTTAATTCTAATAACCCACTCCCACTTCGACCATTTCTCGCCCGACGATTTAAAACTCATTGTATCAACTGACACATGGATATTCTGCCCTGCCGATTTCTCCAGCCAACTTGAGGTATTTGGCGCAGCCAAGGTTGTACCTGTCAAGCCTGGTTTTGAAACTGAGTGGAAGGGTATTCAAATTAAGGCTGTTCCAATGTATAACGTACTTAAAGCAGACAAGCACCCTAAGGAGAAAGGCTGGGTTGGCTACCTGCTTAACCTCTGCAATGTTTGGCTTTACCACACTGGCGATACAGAGCTCATTCCAGAGATGAAGAACATTAAGTGCGATATAATAATGCTTCCGCTTGGACAAACCTACACAATGAATTCAGTGGAAGATGCCGTTCAAGCAGTTTTAGATACCAGTGCATCCGTGGCAATACCAGTTCATTATGGAATTTATGAAGGAAGTGATGATGATGCACTTAAATTCAAGGAAATGCTTAAGGATAAAGCAGAGGTTATAATATTACCACATGGATAGAAAAAGAGTATTGATATACTAATCAATACATTCAACAAAATCCAACTTCCACTTTTCAAGGTTGAGCGCCGTAAGGTAACCTGTGCCAGGATAGTAACCTTTGTATACACAACCTGCATCTAGCGCAAATATTCGTCCACTACCAAGTTTAATATCACTCATTATAGTGTCGATTGGTGTTGGCGTATGCCCATGGATAATGACATGTTCAGGCATAAACAACTCGGGCACAGGTGAGGGTCTACTCCAAAGCATAGCCTCGGTATCGGACAATGGATTCTCTGAATTATAGTTTATTCCTCCATGAACTAAAATAAATTTATCCTTAACTACAAAATAATACTTTAACGATTTATAAAATTCCAAATGCTGAGAGGAGATACTCTTAAAAATATTCAGTCGATACGTTGATTTAATTCCGTAACTCCGTAAAGTTTCCTTTCCCGAATTTATCATCCAAAGCGTCAAATCAGTTTTTCCCAACATTGAATTAATAAGCATTTGCTCGTGGTTACCCATTAAGCAGTTAACATCAATCCCCGATTCCTTTAGACCAATAATATAATCAACCACCCCAGCACTATCTGGACCTCTATCAATGTAATCGCCTAAAAAATAGATACTGTCCATTGCTTTAATATTTAGGCGACACTCAACCAAACTCCGAAGAGTCTTGATACAACCATGAATATTGGGAATTATATATGTTGACATTGAACAATGCTTTCAATAAAATTACTAAAACGTACTATTTTTGCAAACTATTATCAGCAATAAAATGTCGGAGCATCCAATAGTAAAAAAACTTGAGGGAAAAGTAAATAAAACCCTATTCAACTACAATTTAATAGAGAACGGCGATAAGGTAATGGTGGGGCTATCAGGTGGGAAGGATAGCTACTCGCTACTCAGTTTGCTTATCTCGCGTAGGAAAGCACTGCCAATAGAGTTCGAGCTGCATGCTTGCCACGTTATGGCAACCGACATGGAGTACCGTGCCGATATTGACTATATGCAGAAAGTGTGCAAGGAGAATAACGTAAGTTTTCATATTAAAGAAATCACCGTTGAGTATAATCCCAACGACCGTAAACCTGCATGTTTTATATGTAGTTGGAAACGCCGTAAGATGCTTTTCACTACGACGCGTGAAACAGGTTGTAACAAATTAGCTCTAGGACATCATATGGATGATGCTATTGAAACTTTACTAATGAATATGATTAATCACTCTTCAATAAGTTCAATTCCTCCACAGTTATCAATGTTTAACGGTGATATAAAACTTATCAGACCGCTTTCATCATGCCTAGATTCTGAAATGGAACTGTATGCAAAAACCAGAGAATTCCCTACTGAAGTGAAGAAATGCCTTTACGAAAAGGATACTCACCGTAATTCTATAAGAGAATTGATTAGCCAAATGGAAAAGATTAATAAAGATGCCAGAAGGAATATCTACAAATCAATGCAAAATATATTTGATGAATACTTAGTTAATAAACCTATTGACTCAAAAAAAGTAGAATAATCATTTCGTAATCAAAAAATTATACTTAATTTCGATAACAATTTTAAAATTCTTAAAAATGGAAAATTCAACTAACTGTCCAAAACTTGAAAAATGTCCTATATATGTTAAAAATGTATTTCTAAATCCCAAGGCGGGAGAAACCTACAGAAACATATACTGTAATAATGGCTATGCAAAATATTCAACCTGCAAACGATTTATTGTCTCGGAAAGAACTGGAAAACCTGTACCCGAAACAATAATGCCAAACTCATCGCTCACGGTTGACGAGATTATAAGTAGAATGTAGCCATTCGCCACAACGCGCAAGTAAACAGCCACTTATATCGAAATCATTTTCAAGGTTTTGATTTTTTCTATTGACATTTGCTTAAAATTATCTTAACTTGATAACAAAAAAGCGATGACAACAATAGCAAAAATACTCGAAACCAGAGGAGTTATTATCAAGGAAGAAAAGGTAAAATCCCTTTCCGAAAAGATATTCTCCAACTCCATGGTGCTTGAAAACCATGAGCCCTATCCAGGCTATTATGGTAAAAACATCCCTAACGATGTTATTCCTCGCTCAATTTTCTTAATTCTTGTCCGGGAATACGAGCACATGTTTTTGGCAAGGACACTCCAAAAAATTAGTCGTTCTGGCAATCATAAATGCAATGGCACATACGGCCATCTTGATATTGATGAGCATCGATATTACTGTATAAGAATTAAAAATTTGAAGTGTTTTGAGGAGATACCTATTCTTCAGGAAAAGTTTATGACCCATGGCATAGATTTCAGACGGAGTAAACCCATTAACGACCTTGCCCTGATTACTATAGAAAAAACTTTCCTACTTGAACGACATGTAGATGGCGTTTACTTTGACCTTGGCGGTGAGCATAAACACTATTTCGATATCCCTTCGCCATTGACGTGGGAAGAGTTTAAGGATGTTACCAAATCCGTTAAAAACAACATGAGCAACAATTTCTTTGATGCTGCACTAGGATATTTCTGGACAATCGACGGACCACAAGATATCGTCAGAATATACGACCAAAAACTTGACATCGACAGAATTAAAGAGATTCGCAAATTCTACCTAAACGAAATTGAACGTCGAGGCTTAGGTTCTTTCTGAGCTTAATCCAAACTCCAATCTATCGGCTCCTTACCCATTGAAGTAAGGAGCTGATTTGTTTTTGAGAAATGCTTACATCCAAAAAAACCACGATGAACCGACAATGGCGAAGGATGTGGTCCCATTAATATATGATGTTTCGACTTATCAATAATTTGTGCCTTAGCCTGAGCATAAGCACCCCAAAGGATAAAAACTATCCCACTCCGTTTTGCCGATAAGGCCATAATTGCAGCATCGGTAAAGTTTTCCCAGCCTCGTTTCTGATGAGAACCAGCCTGATTTGCCCGAACCGTTAATGTGGCGTTTAACAACAAAACTCCTTGATTTGCCCATTTCTCCAAATTGCCATGTTTGGGGATTGAAATACCAATATCATCCTTTAATTCCTTAAAAATATTCACTAACGATGGTGGAGGCTGTATTCCCTTGGAAACGGAAAAACATAACCCATGCGCTTGCCCTGGCCCATGATAAGGGTCTTGCCCTAGCAAAACCACCTTAACCTTATCGAACGGAGTATGATTAAAGGCCGAAAAAATCTGTGAACCAGGAGGGTATATTGTGTGTTGCATTTTCTCTTCAACCAAAAATTCCTTCAATTTCAAAAAATAATCCTTCTTAAACTCCTCTCCTAAAACAACTTTCCAACTCTCTTCAATTTGTGGGTTTACTTCGGCGCTCATACTTTGTAAAATTATCTCACTAAAATATTGATTTTTTAAAGACCAATTCGTTAAATTTGAATAGATGATGTAAATCAAACTATTTTTTTGTTGAAACGTATATAATAAAGATTAAATTTGTAAAACAAGACCCTAAAGATATCAACTATGAAAAACCTAGTAATCTCAAAAAGTAGAGTCCGCAACTACTTATCGGAGAAGTTGGCCAAAAACGTATTGAAATCCGATGAAAACGATTTGATACTTGTATTGAGATATAACGCACTGGGCGGTTTTGAGTTTTTATCGGACGAGGATTTGTTCGAGAACTTTAATTCATCGCTACCCGAAATAGACTTTGTTCAAATGGTTGGCTCCGACGATACTCACCTCCATTTGGCTGTTAAGCCAGAGCACAAGGATGAGGAAGATGCCATTCTAATTGATGTTAAGAGGGCTCTACAGATTATATAGTTGATTTTAAACTAAATTTTTCAGACCCATCGATGAACCATTTCACGATGGGTTGTTTATATATAAGAACTTAAAGAAATTTAATATGAAGAACTTTGATTACTACAACCCTGTTAAAATCCTTTTTGGCGAAGGTAAAATTGACCAAATTCCTACAGAGCTAAAGCAAGGCGATAAAATACTACTGACCTACGGAGGTGGAAGCATCAAAAAAAATGGCACTTACGACAAGGTGATGAAAGCATTACAAGGCTTTCAGGTTACTGAGTTTGGAGGTATAGAGGCCAACCCAAAATTCGAAACGCTAATAAAAGCAGTTCAAATTGTAAAGGAGCATAAAATTGATTTTATCCTTGCTGTTGGTGGTGGCTCTGTTATTGATGGTACAAAATTTATTGCAGCAGCGGCACTTTACGATGGTAAAGACCCTTGGGATATCTTAGTAAAAGGCATTAAAGTTGAAAAAGCGGTTCCTTTTGGTTCTGTACTCACACTACCTGCAACAGGTAGCGAAATGAACTCTGGCGCGGTTATTAGCCGATTATCTACTAAAGAAAAGTATGCTTTCGGTAGCCCTGTCCTATTCCCAAAATTCTCGGTACTAGACCCAACAACTACTCTATCGCTTCCTCCACGTCAGGTAGCCAATGGAATTGTTGATGCTTACATTCACACTGTGGAGCAGTATTTAACCTATCCGAGCAACTCACCTATTCAGGATAAGTTTGCAGAATCAATCCTTAAAACATTAATAGAAGTTGGGCCTAAAACACTAAGCAACCCCGACGAGTTAGCCCACAGGGCTAACTTTATGTGGAGTTGTACAATGGCTCTGAATGGACTTATTGCCACAGGAGTTCCAACCGATTGGGCAACCCATATGATTGGCCATGAACTCACGGCGTTTTTCGGATTAGACCACGGTGTTACATTAGCAATTGTATATCCAGCACTTCTACGCGAAATGGTTGATTTCAAGAAAGATAAACTTTTCCAGTACGGTGAGGAGGTTTGGGGAATTAAAAACGATGGACGCCCAGAAACAATTGATAAGATAATTAACAAAACCGAAGAGTTCTTCCACTCATTAGGTGTTAAAACCAAACTAAGTAATTACGGAATAACCAAGGAGCAAACAAGACCTATTGTGGAGCGCTTTATGGAAAGAGGCTGGAAACTTGGCGAGCAAAAAAATATCACCCACGATGTTGTTGAACGAATTCTGGATAGAGCACTGAGTTAAAAAACTTGAGGCGCCAAAAGGCGCCTCTTCTGCTAGAATTTCTTGAAGAACTCGTTAAAATGTTTGATGTTAAAATTCTCACTCACG
Source organism: Bacteroidota bacterium (assembly GCA_029560875.1). Lineage (GTDB taxonomy): Bacteria > Bacteroidota > Bacteroidia > Bacteroidales > Tenuifilaceae > SB25. Next base: position 45,718 of record JAKQKB010000136.1, read on the forward strand.
TTTTCGGCCATACTAAAAACCCTGTAGTACGAAGCATTATCCTTTATAGGAGGAATATAATCGAACTCGTAATAGGTGTTAATTTTGAACTTGGACTCTCCTAAACAAACAGAAGGGTCCTTAATACATTTACACTTGTTCATTGGTTTAAGGTTTAGTTAAGTTAGGCTTGGTTATACTATTTAAGTTCGTTTAGAAACTTATAGTTTTACTTTTACTCAAACACCGTAAAAATTGTGCAAGTTTACAAAAAAAATAGGACAAATAGATAGATTAAAATGAAGTTAAATTTTGAAATGCCCTTGGCAAAGAATAGCAATCAACAAATTAGGGCTCTCACATTTCTGCAAGAGCCCTACCCTTTAATTAACCAAACCAAACCTTAATTTTGCATATTATATCCACAATACCCAGTACCTCTTCCATTTCCCATTCCACGTTTTCCTCCGCCACGTTTCATTCCCTTATCTAATTTACGACCTTGGTGAGCATTGAAATAAACCTTTTGTTCATCGGTTAATAGCGATGCAACCTCTACCCTATGCGCTGCAGCTTTCTTTTGAATTTGAGTGCGAACAACGGCCATTTCGTCGATAAGTTTATTTATTGCATTCAAATCAGGCTTCTCGGCCGATTGAAGAGTGCGCATTCTTGCTTTCTTTTCTCCTAGTTCATTTTTTAAAGGTGTAACATCTTTGATGTGCTTTACCCTTAAGTCGTTGATTTTTTGTTGCTGCTCATCGGTTAAGTTGGGAATTCTGCAATCTGCTTTACCAATTTTATCTGGATTTTTCCCCATTCCACCTCTAAATTGTTGTCCTTGCTGAGAGTAGGCCGATAAGCCAACCAACATAAATGTCACCAACACTATACTTCCAAACCTTTTCATAACAAATAATTTAAGTGATTAATTCTGATTATTATTATTTCGAGGACTCTGACCTCTACGCATGCGCTCCATTTTTTTGAACTTATTTTGCTGATAGTCGTGCATTCTCCTGATAAACTTATTAAACTTTGCCTGTTGCTCAGGTGTACACTTAGCTTTAACTTCCATTAAATGCTCAACCATAACTCTTTTTTGCTCCTGCTGAACTTGACCAAACTCCTTAATTAAACTATCAATAGTTTGTTGATTAGGCTCATCTTTTACAACTTCTTCGGTTAGTAGTTCATTTATATCTCTAATCTGAACCTCAAGAGTGTCGAATGCTTTGTGAAATTTAACTTTGAGCATTCTAAACTCATCCCTTTGCTCTGGCGAAAGGTCTAAGGCCTTTGCCATAAAATCGCGATGTTGCTCGGGTCTATCCTTTCTAGATTCACGATACTCTCGTCTATCCTGCTTGTAACTGTAATAACGGTACCCAAACGTTGCAAGAATTGTTACCAGTAAAACAGTCTCTATTATAATTACGATTACCAAGAATCGTGTTTTAGTTAAAAAGTTCATGGCTATTTATTGTTTTCTGTTTCATCAATTTGAATATCGTAAATATTATTGCTCGATGTTGGGAAATACTCATCGGCTAATAGTTCTATAGACTCATCAGAATTAGACTGAGCTATATTGGAATTAACATTGGATAAAAAAGAACCCATTACAATTCCAACAAATACTGCGGCTGCAGATAAAGAGGCAACTAAAGCGTAGCGCATTGGTTTTAAAAGAATCGACTCTTGCTCCTTATCATCCTTTATTCTATTTAATACCTTAGATGATAAGTAAGGGTTATGCGAAAACTCATTCTTCTCCTCATCAATCAAACCATACAGTTGCTTAACCCTGTTTAGTTCGTTGCTGCAATTACTGCAAACGTTAAAATGCTCATTCATCTCCGATGTTTTTTCTGCGCTCAGCTCACCATCTAGAAATTGAAGCATTAACTTTTTTGTATTCTTGCAGTCCATTGTTTTGTTATTTTATAGTTTGACAATCATTATTTTAAAAACTTGCGGTGGGGCATTATTTTTTTTGATAATCGACCAAATATTTTCGCAAATTGGTTTTAGCTCTGAATAGCAACGATTCCACCGACGATATTGACACATCCATAACCTCAGCAATTTCCTTGTACGATAAATCCTGATACTTACTAAGGATTATTGCTACTCGCTGATTCTCGGGTAACTTATTTATAGCCTCTTTCAGCAGTCTTTTGTTTTCGGATGATACAATGCTGTAATCGGCCTCAGTGTCATCTGTTGAAACTATCTGAAAGGTTGTTTCTTTACCATCACCCTTACTAAATAGGTTCAAACTAAAAATTGATGTTTCGCGCTTCTTCTTCCTTAAATGGTTCAACGATTTATTTACAGCTATTCGGTAAATCCAAGTCGACAGTTTCGATTCCTTTCTAAAGCCTGGTAACGACTCGTATAACTCAACAAAAACATCCTGAGCTAAATCCTCAGCCTCGTGGTAAGATGTTACAAAACCCCGGCAAGTGGTAACCACCATGCGCTGATACTTCTCCATAAGCTCGGCAAAAGCCTTATGGTCGTTATAATCTATAACTTTTTGAACTAAAATACAATCGTCCATTCAACAGAATTAAGATGTTATTTTGACAACATCCAAATCACTTTCTTGCGGTATGCCATTGAAAATATTTATAAATTTAGGTAAAAATGATGATTTATTGAGTTTTAAAAAGATTCTTGTCATTTTTAAACAATCTTGAATAGATTGGTATACTTTTGTAAAAATTTATCGCCATGGGAATTCGACTAAAGATTATTACAGGGTTTGTAATCCTAGCATCGCTACTGGTTATTTCGGGCTTAATATCTATTTACGAACTCACTAAGCTGGGAAACTCAGTAAACACCCTTATTAACGACAACTACCGCAGTATCGATTACTCCAAGCAAATGTCGCTAAGCCTTGAGCAACAGAAAAAAGCCATCATAATGGCAATAAATGGAGAAAACGAAAAAGCGATATCGCTTTTCAACGCATCAAAACAGGAGTTTGAGGATAATCTTCGAAACGCAGCTAATAATCTTACAGTTCCAGGAGAGATAAACTATGTGGATTCCATTGCTTTAATCTTTTCCAACTATACTCCTATTGCCGAAGCGTTCATTAAAGACCCTAAGCATAACATAAATATCTACTTAAACGATATACAGCCTAGAGTTTGGGCAATTCAGAATAAAGTAAATGAACTGCTCACTATCAACCAACACAGCTTACTTCAAACTGCAACTTTGCTTGAAAAAAGTCCATACAGAACAATTCTGCCGGGTTTAATAGTGGTTATAACAAGTATTATATTTTCCATCATATTCAATTATATGATATCGTACTACATGATAAAGCCTGTAATTAGAATAACAAAAAGCATTAACGACTTTGTCAAATATAAGAAACCGTTTGAGGTCACCGTAGAAACAAGGGATGAACTTAACGATTTGAAAGAATCCGTTAAAAATCTTATCACAACAAAAAATATTCAAAAAAACTAGAATGAGACCTCATATATTACTTAGGTACATAGGCCTAGTAATGCTCCTAAATGCTGCATTTATTCTTTTATCCTACTTTATCTCACTGTATCATAACGATAGTGGTCAATATCCATTACTATTTAGTTTTTTAATTACCGCACTTATAGGATTGTTCCCAATCGTTTTTGTTCCAAAAGCGTTAAATCTATCCAATAAAGAAGCATACTTTGTGGTTGTGCTCAGCTGGATTCTATCATGCTTCGTTGGCATGCTCCCTTTGCTTCTGTGGGGCGGAGAATTTACTTTAGTGAAAGCACTCTTTGAGAGCATATCGGGTTATACAACAACAGGAGCAACAATCCTGAATGATGTTGAAGCATTACCAAAAGGACTGTTATTCTGGCGTTCATCAATGCATTTTATTGGTGGAATGGGAATTGTTGTTTTTATGCTGATAATTCTTCCATCGTTAGGGAAAGCGCAAATGACACTCTCCAAAATGGAAATTTCGCCGCTTGCACAGGAAAATTTCAAGTATAGAACGCGTAAAATGCTTAATATAATCCTAGCAGTTTATATTGGCCTAAACTTTCTTCAAATTATCCTCTTAATGGTGTTTGGAATGGGTTTATTCGATGCTGTTAACCACGCATTTGCAACTATTGCCACTGGAGGTTTTTCAACAAAAAATGCTAGTTTAGCTTACTACGACAGTGTTCCTATAGATTTAATTGTCATCTTCTTTATGTTTATATCTGGGATGCACTTTGGATTGATATACACAACTTTAGCCTTAAAAAAGACAAATATTTTCACATCCCCAGTAGTAAAGTATTATTTTTTAATTACAGTGATAGGAATAACCGCAGTAGCCTTCAACCTACACGGAAAAATCTACGAAAATTGGGGCGATAGTTTTAGATATGCTGCATTCCAAGTTGTATCTCTTTCAACTACAACAGGATTTGCCAATGCCGATTCGGCAATATGGCCACCCCTCTCAATCGGAATTATAATATTCTTCACCATTCAATGTGCCTGCTCAGGTTCTACTGCAGGAGGAATGAAGGCCGATAGGGTTGTAATATTTTTTCAATCGCTAAAAAGTCAGATACTCAGAATTCAACACCCACAAGCTGTCATTCCTGTTCGATTGGGAAAAAGTATTATTAGCGATGACATCGTCAACTCTACAGTGCTATTTATAGTTGTATACATTTTGGTTCTATTGATAAGTACACTTCTATTAGCAGCAATGGGTTTCGATTTGTTAACGGGTTTCTCTGCCTCTGCAGCAACAATGGGGAATGCTGGACCTGGATTTGGACTGGTAGGCTCAATGAGCAACTTCTCAAAACTATCCGACCCCGCACTCGTTGTACTATCGTTCGATATGCTAATTGGCCGTTTAGAGATATTTGGGTTTATCCTTCTGTTCCTTACCAGAAGTTGGAAATAGATACTCCAAGATAAATGGATATCTCATCCCACCATTTTGTAAAATAGCTTTATATAGTTACTTTTGGATTGACTTGAACTAAAGACTATATGCGCCCTCATATAATATTGCGATACAACGGATTGGTACTGCTTTTTAACGCAGTATTTATGCTTATTGCATTCTGCATATCGCTGCATTTTAATGATTCTGGAGCATTTCCGCTTTTACTTAGTACAATCATAACCATCTTAATAGGTATTTTTCCTATAGTTTTTGTTCCAAAAACATTCGATATTTCGAACAAAGAAGCATACCTAATAGTAGTGTCTAGCTGGTTGCTTTCATGCCTTTTCGGAATGCTCCCCTTTTTACTTTATGGCAAGGAATTTTCAGTAATTAACGCATGGTTCGAGAGTGTATCAGGTTACACAACTACAGGCTCTACAATTCTTACAGATGTTGAATCGTTGCCCAAAGGTTTGATGTTCTGGCGCTCATCAACGCACTGGTTAGGAGGAATAGGAGTTGTGCTTTTTGTCTTGATAGTAATTCCCACGTTGGGTAAAGCAAAAATGGCTTTATCGAGGGTAGAACTCTCCGCTATTGCTAAAGATAACTTTCATAATAAGACCAGAAATATTCTTTACATTATACTTTATGTTTACTTAGGATTAACTCTACTTCAAACAATCCTGCTTTATGTTTTTGGTATGAGTTTGTTCGATGCAGTTAACCATTCATTTGCGACTATTGCTACAGGAGGATTTTCAACAAAAAACACCAGTATTGCCCATTACAATAGCATAGCAATAGAAACTATCATAACCGTTTTCATGTTTTTTGCAGGCATTCATTTTGGTATGCTATTTAATACCATAACCTTTAAGAAACGGAATTGCTTTAACTCCCAAATTGTTAGATACTATACATTCTCCATAATTGTAGTGGCAGTTCTTATTTCAATAGATTTATTGGGTAAAGTATATACGAATTGGGGTGAATCATTCCGACACTCAATTTTTCAAGTGGTTTCCTTGGCAACAACTACAGGATTTGCCACCACCGACACAACTATTTGGCCAACATTGTCCATTATCTTACTAATACTGATATCATTCCAATGTGCCTGCTCTGGCTCTACTGGTGGTGGAATTAAAGCCGATAGAGTGTTTGTGTTCATCAAAATGCTCCGCCGTCAAACAATCCAACTACAACATCCACAAGCTGTTGTACCTGTAAAAATTAATAATCATATTGTAGATGATGATATTTTAGGCTCAATTCTCCTTTTTATAGTATTCTACATTGTTATCGTGGTTGTATCTACCGTTTTTTTGGCAATTTTCGGGCAAGATTTAATGACCGCATTTAGTGCGTCTCTGGCATCGGTGAGCAATATTGGCCCTGGTTTTGGTCAAGTAGGCTCAATGGCAAATTACTTTGAAATTGACGGTGCATCAAAACTAGTCCTGTCAATTGGCATGCTGCTTGGACGATTAGAAATATACGGACTACTACTACTATTTATGTTCCATTCTTGGAAATAGTTTTTCTTTCGGCAAACCAACACTCTGTTAAGTTAATATATTCAAATAGTTAACACATCCAAAGCCATATCAACTTTATGAAAATAAAAAGCCTCTGATTTCTCAGAGGCTTAACGTTGCATTGGCGGTCCGGACGGGACTCGAACCCGCGACCTCCGCCGTGACAGGGCGGCATTCTAACCAACTGAACTACCGAACCAAATGCTTTTTAACGTAAAACTTCACTTCTGAAGTTTTGCGGTCTGGACGAGACTCGAACTCGCGACCTCCGCCGTGACAGGGCGGCATTCTAACCAACTGAACTACCAGACCATTACTTTACAGAACGTTTAAATCCCTTTAAAGCGTTGCAAAAGTATAATAGTTTTACAAATTATGCAAGGGGTTAGCGTAATTATTTCTTAAAAAAAGTAAAGTTTACACTGCCATAATAGCGATGCTCCGAGAAAAAAGGATGATTATCAAACTTATAGTTAGCGGAATGCTCTAGAATAAAACATCCACCTTCCTCCAATAAATCTCGGCTAAATATGATATCGGGTATTTGGTCGATACCCTTTAAATCGTAAGGAGGGTCGGCAAAAATAATGTTATACTTTGCATAACTTCTATTGATAAAACCGAATACATCGGCTTTAATGGCATTCAGATTTGATATATTTAACTTTTGAGCCGTTTCCTTTATAAATTTATTATGCACAAAATCGCACTCAATAGAATCGACCGAAATTACGCCACGCGATATAAACTCAAAACTAATACTACCTGTCCCTGAGAAAAGGTCGAGTACTTTTAACTCTTCAAAATCGTAGTTATTGTTGATGATGTTGAATAAACTTTCCTTGGCAAAATCGGTGGTAGGCCTAGCGTGAAAGTTTTTGGGAGGGTTAAACATTCTTCCTCGGAAAGTTCCTCCAATTATTCGCATACTGCAAAACTATTAAACAAAGCGTAGTGTCTGTTTCGCTGTCTTAACAGGCGGTAGCTAAAATGCACAGAATTAAAAATTGGGTCAATAGAAACATTACTAAACGACTTGTTTAGCCCCTTTACAAGTTCATTATTATTGAATGACTCGCCCACTATACTTAACTGAACTGATGCAAAATTATCAGTGATAGAATTACAAAAACTTAAAATGTAGTAAAGTGCATCATTTGTGTGCATGTAAGTAAAAGCATTAGCCGCAATGAGTTTTTCATTTTTATGATACACAATGGTCATTCGTGTTTCTTCAAAATACACCTGAACAAAATTCTCATACTTGCTCTTGCCAAAACCAACAAATAATGATGTGGATTGAGATAAGAAAATTGTATTTGGTTGAATTTTTAACCACGCAGAACTCAAGGTATAAGGCATGGCAAACAATACTACAAAACTCTCGCCATTGCTAATTGATGTGTATCGTAACTCAAAGTGTTCTGGTAAGGGATGAGTAAGTTCAAACAAATCCTTAATTCGTTGAATATCGAAAAAATCCTTAGGTACTATTGTGAATGGAGATAATGTGTAGGAAAAAAATACTTTTTTGAACTTTTGATTTAAAAAGGGGAATTCCTTAACGATTCCTTCAATCACTGGATACCAGTTATCGTGTGTTATTAAACCACCTGAAAAAGGCCTAGAAATCAAAACTATAAAAGTATTACGAATGGTATCCTTAACCGAAAACGAAAATCCATTCAGGCTAACCTGAATGGATAATTCATAAGTTTCGGTTCTATCTTTATCGAAAGTTTCGTCTATAAGTTCTAGCACATCCATAGGGTCTGTTTACTCCCAGTTACCAGCATTATTTGTAGCCTCGGTCATTGAACCAACTTTTAAACCAGGGTATTTTTCAAGTTTCTTAGCTAAATCGTTCATATTAATAATTTCCTGACGATCCAACCCTTTTAAAATAACTTCACTTGGTGCTTTGCACTCAAAAACTTTAACCTTAATCTTAGAACCGGTTTCAATCTCACCAGCAGCAAGTTCAAACTGTACACCACCAGAGAATGGAACGAAACGCAAAGAATCTACTGTATAATTTTTAAATAAACTATCGCGCACAAAAACTAAAATGGTATCACGATAAACTTTACCTTGAGCAACTGCTAAAGAGTCATCCTCAGATCCAATTTGCTTTACAACCTTAAATTGTCCTTCCTTCAAGAATGTAATTAGAGTATCAAAACTACCAGTGAATTTACTATAACGTGAACGGTATGCCACCTGAGCAGTTCTAACATCTTTTAAACGTTGAATAGTTACATCGTAACGTTTGTTCTTTTCCTTTTCAAAGCGAATAGGAGCCATTATACTCTCATACACAAAATAGCCTATAACTACTATTACTATCGCTAGAACGATTTGATAAACTGTTTTCATTTTGCAATAATTGGTTTAAGTTTGCCTGCAAATTTAATAACATATAATTAAATTCGAAGCTCAAAGTAAAATTTTATTTGCCCCAATGCTTAAAAATAAAATTCAAAGTGAGATACTCTCACATTTAAACTTTAATCCTACCCTGGGGCAAATGGCTGCTATAGATGGTTTTGCAAATTTTGTTGTAAACCCAAAACCTGATAGTTGCATTCTTCTTAAAGGCTATGCAGGTACTGGAAAAACATCAATTATTGCTGGCTATGTTAAAACCTTGGAAAAACTAAAAGTTAAATTTGAACTCCTAGCTCCAACAGGACGTGCCGCCAAAGTGCTTACCGAGTATTCTGGTGCAAAAGCCCATACAATCCATAAGTGCATATACAGACAAAAAAACATGAAGGAAGGTATGGGAAGGTTCGTCTTAAACTACAACAAGTTAACCAATGCAATTTTTATTGTAGATGAGGCCTCCATGCTATCGGACTTTTCCTTTGAGGATAGTGCTTTTGGCTCAGGAAAATTACTATCGGATTTAATTGAGTTTGTTCAACAAGGAAACAACTGCCGTTTAATACTGGTAGGCGATACAGCACAATTACCTCCTATTGGACTGGACATTAGCCCAGCGCTTAATTACTCTGAACTAGCCAATTTTAACCTAGATGTGAAGGAATTTTTCTTGAACGAAGTGGTTCGTCAACAATCCGATTCGGGTATACTTCACAATGCTACATTAATAAGAACAATACTAGACTCAGGGATAATTGAAACCCCTAAATTTTCTGTTGAAGGTTTCGATGATATTGAAAAAATTACTGGAGGAGAATTACTCGAATATCTATCCGAAGAATATAACAAAAACGGACGCGAAGGAAATGTTGTAGTTTGTTACTCCAACAAAAGAGCTAATAGGTATAATAATGGTATTCGCTCTCGAATTCTTTTTCACGAGGAGGAACTCTCGGTTGGAGATTACTTGATGGTTGCCCGTAACAGTTATTTTTGGATTGATGACATTCCTGATATAAGTTTTATTGCAAATGGCGATGTAGTTGAAGTAACCAGAATTGGAAAAAGGTATGAAATGTACGGCTTTAGGTTTGCCGATGTAACCATAAGGCTTCTGGACGATAACCAACAACTAATTGATGTCCGAATTATTCTTGACTCGTTAATGATGGATGGACCTTCACTTGGTTCTGAGCACATGAAAAATCTGTATCAACAAATAGCAACCGACTACTCGCATATCAAAACCCATAAGGCAAGGTTGACTAAAATTAAGGAAGACCCTTTTTTCAATGCCATGCAGGTAAAATTTGCATATGCCGTTACCTGCCACAAAGCACAAGGCGGTCAGTGGCCAAACATTTTCATAGACCAAGGCTTTTTTAAGCCTGAGATGTTAACACGGGAATACCTCCGTTGGCTTTACACTGCAATAACCCGAGCCACCAACAAGGTTTACCTTGTTAATTTCGATGAATCATTCTTTTAGCAAATCAATTTATGCAATTCAAAAACTCCTTAGTTCATGGCTACCTAGTTAAGCGCTACAAGCGCTTTCTTGCCGATATCAAACTCGATGATGGCTCAATAATCACAGTCCACTGCACCAACTCTGGTTCAATGAAAAGTTGCATTGAGGAAGGTGCCGAGGTTTACATTTCGGACAGCATGAATCCTGCCCGAAAAACACGCTATACTTGGGAAATGATAAAGATTAATGGCGATTGGGTTGGCATAAACACATCGAATCCGAATAAACTGGCAGTTGAAATATTGAGGAATAATTTAATGCAAGAACTATCGGGCTACACAACAATCAAACCCGAAGTAAAATATGGCGATAGCCGATTCGATGTTTACGCCGAGAATGAGTTTGAGAAGTGTTTTATTGAGGTGAAGAATGTTACCCTAAAAGATGAGATTTACGCCCGTTTTCCCGATGCTGTAACCGAACGTGGACAGAAACACCTCGAAACGCTTATTAAGGCAAAATCCGAAGGATATAGAGCCGTTATGCTATACATTATCCAGCGTATGGATGTTGAGATTTTCACCCCTGCGATAGATATTGACCCAAAATATGCAAGTAAACTAAAAACTGCCGCCAATAGTGGGGTTGAAATAATACCCTTACAGGTTAAAGTGTCGCCATTAGGCATTGAACCTGTAAGGGTACTTAATTATCAACTGTAAAGGTTGATATACGGGCTAAAGAGTATCCCTAAAGAAAATCTCCTCTTTTATTTTATCAAGGTAATGCTTTGCTAACCAAATACTACTTCTGGACTTCGATTTCTCGCTGCCATCATCCACCTTTCCTAAATAATCCTTAAGATAGTTAGTTGAAGTATTATAATCCTTCGCAAAGAAGTAGGATTTACCAATTTTGAAGATGAATTCATGTTCGTCTTTCGAGTAATTCTGGGCTTTTTCGTAACACTCAATTGCCAATGCATAATCTCTATTCTCAAAATTAATATCACCCTTTAAATCGTAAATTACTGCAACTAACGAACTATCGGGAGTAAGCATACGCTCTGTATAATCAGCAATTTTTAATGCCTGCTTCCTATCCCCAATCTGAAATAAGGATGATGAGTAAACAAAATTCATGAAACTATCGGAACTATCGCGTTCAAAAGCCTTCTCAAAATCAGGTATTGATTGATAGTATAATCCTGTGCTATACTTACTAATTCCAAGGTACTTCAGTGTAAAAAACGATGAATCGCCCATCTCGTAAACCCTATTAAAAATATCGTAGGATTGCCTATACTTTTTCTGATCGGCAAATAGCTTTCCTTTTAACTTAAGAAGTGGAATATAGAGTGAATCAACGCTTAAGGCACTATCAGCCTCGGCTAAAATTTCTTCGGTAGGAACCTGAAGTTGAATAAGCAACTTAATATACTTTACAACAATATCAAGGTTTTGCCTATTAAGTACTATTGCATTGTCGTATGCATTCATTGCATCGAGGAAGTTATTCAATTGCACAGCACAATCAGCAACTTGCTCCCAATAGTAAAAGTTAGTTGAATCGTAATTGGTCAACCAGCAGTAATTGAAAAATGCCTTGTTATAATCGCCCTCTTTCTTCAAAACATTTGCATACTGCAAACGTGTATTTATACAAAGGGAGTCTAACCTCAGAATTTTTTCATACTGTTTCTTTGCCACTTTAATATTTCCGAACGAGTAAAGGCTTCGGGCGTAACCCTTATGAGCCGGAATGTATGTTGAATCCAAATCGATAGCCCTTTTGTAGGCTAACGATGCGCTATCGTAACGTCCAATATTCTCGTATATTATTCCTTTTAGATGATTATATCGCAATGAATTATTTTGCTGATTATCCTTCAACAATGTCAGTGCGCGATTATAATCGCCTTCCGATAAAGCGATTTCAATTTTAAGCAATGAATCCTCATTGGATTGTGTATATGCCTCAATGGCAACTAGTAACTGTATAAAAACAAGTGTCAAAAGTAGTTTATTCATTTTTTTAAGGTTTAGCTTTTTCACTGTTAAAAATAACAATATTTGTTGATTTTTATTGCGTAAATTCATTTTCAAATTTTGATGTTTCAAAAAGATGTTATATCATTGCATCAGAAAAAACAGACAATGAATTTATCAGTTCAAAATATTTGGTGGTGGCACAGCGTAATTTCCAATAATTGGGGAATGTAACTGAGTTGCTACTACTATAAAGTAAAGGCCGCAGGTGAACCCCCTGCGGTTTTTGTTTTTTTATGACTTTTATATATTGATATTGAAAACTAGAGTATACATATTAGTAAATTATTCATGGCGTTGGCGGGGGCTCCCCCGCACATAGTATGGTTTCCTGTGCCCAAGGTGGCGCACTTCCAAAATTCAATTTTACGTTTTAACTATTTACAATTTAAATCATTATCAGCACACAATAAATCTAATGTCTTGTGTCTGATATCTGAAAATCTTAAAAAATAAAACCATGGAAACACAAGTAATATCAACCGAAATAAAAGTATCGCCAATTGCATCGATGTTGAACAACAACGGCCGTTATGGCGAATATGGTGGAGCATACATCCCCGATGTTTTAGCAAAACCTCTTGAGAATGTTGCGCTAGAGTTCGATAAACTCTCGAAGGATAAAAACTTCAACAGCGAGTTTATTCATTATTTGAAGCAATTCGTAGGACGTCCTTCGCCACTTTACTATGCTAAGCGATTATCGGAATTTGTAGGCTCAACCATCTACCTAAAGCGCGAGGATTTGAACCACACCGGTTCGCATAAAATCAACAACACAATTGGCCAGGTGCTAGTTGCAAAGCGAATGGGTGCCAAGGAAATTATTGCAGAAACAGGAGCCGGTCAGCACGGTGTTGCAACAGCAACCGCGGCAGCACTAATGGGAATTCCTTGCAAGGTTTTCATGGGCGCCAAGGATGCTGAACGTCAAGCGTTGAATGTACGCCGAATGAAACTGCTCGGAGCCGAGGTAATAACTACCCAAATGGGAACTGCAACGCTTAAAGATGCCGTTGATGCCGCGTTGGGTTACTACATTGAGCATCCAACTTCATACTATTTACTTGGTTCGCAGGTTGGACCACATCCATACCCGAGAATGGTTGGATATTTCCAAAGCGTAATTGGACAGGAGGCCCGAAATCAAATTTTGATGCACGAAGGTCGTTTACCCCAAGCAATTTTTGCCTGTGTGGGTGGTGGTTCAAATGCCATAGGGCTTTTCTCTGGATTTTTGGATGACACAGAGGTTGCTATTTATGGCGCTGAGGGAGGCGGAATGGCCCAGCCAAACAACACTGCGGCAACTCTATCGTTCGGAAAACCAACGGTATTTCAAGGAACATACTCATACTGCTTGGTCGATAGTGAAGGAAACCCTATTGAATCACACTCTATTGCAGCAGGGTTGGATTACCCAGGAATTAGCCCTCAGCACGCTTACTTAAAAGATACAAAAAGGGCAAACTACCATCCAGTTACCGATAACGAAGCGGTAGAGGCATTTATGCTACTATCTAAGTTAGAGGGTATCACACCTGCAATTGAATCGAGCCACGCAGTTGCTTTAGCAACAAAACTTCTTAAGAATAAGGAGATGCTCGCAATTATTAACCTTTCGGGCAGGGGCGATAAAGATGTTGATAGGAAACTTTAATATCTGAAAAAATCATTTCAGAGCGAAGAGGAGTATTGGGCTTCGCTCTGAATGATTATCAACTTTCTAAATCCATATTACATCCTTGCATAGTTTTTGTAAGGTTTATTTTGTTACTTTTACCTATCAAATTCATAATTCAAGAACAATGAAACCGATACTAATCCTATTTATCGCATCAATATTTACTTTGAACTTGTACTCACAGGATATTACCCGTATCACTGGTGCAAAAGGCCGACAAGTAATTGTTGGTAGCATTAACGAGGATGAAGCCAAAAATCGTGCTCTTGCCGAGGCAAAGCTTAACGCGCTGAAAATGGCTGGAGGCTCAGAACACATCCAGGCTTACGATATGCTTTACAAAAGCGAGATAGGAAACAAGTATGATGAGGTTTTTATGTCCGATGTTTTTTCTGAAATTCGTGGTGGAATTAAGAAATGCGATATAATAAGTTCAGAAAAAGGAATGGACGAACAGAAAAATTTCTTTGTCGAAGTAACTATAGATGCTGATATTGTTCTTTACTCAACCGGCCCAGACCCTGCCTTTATGGTCAATATAGATGGGATAAAGCAGGGATATCAAAACGGTGAAAAACTTAAATACACAGTAACGCCGACTATGGATTGCTACCTAAATATTTTTAACATCTACGAGAATAATGCATCGGTGATATTCCCAAACGAATTCGAAAAATCAATTAAGTTTAAAGCCGAGGAGAAAAAGGTTTTCCCCCTAAGTAATCTACTCGATGGTTACGTACTTGAAAAATCAGCAAAAGACCCCGAAAAGAACAAGTTACTTTTTGTTTTTACCAAGGAGAAAATTCCTTACATAAACTACTCCATAAATCACGAGGGCGACCAAATAACATCGTTCGAGGATGTATCGTCGTGGCTATTCAGCATTTCGCCCGATAAAAGGGTAAATTATTTTGTGCAATTTGTGATTTATTAAAAAAGATTTACTTTTGCATCGAAACAAAAAGCGAAAAATGACCGCAAAAAACTATACCGCACTTCATCATCATCACCATTCACATCACAGAATGGTAGATTCTCATTTGGTATAGTATAGAGTAAGCATAGTTGTAAAATACCAATAACCCGCCAAGGGGTCTGCTGTTCGAAAGCAGACCCCTTGTGCTTTTTTGTATCTTTTAAAATCCAAACATTATGAATCAGAAATTAACATTGGCCATTCAAAAGAGTGGCCGCCTAAGCGAAGGCACAATTGAACTACTAAAACTATGTGGAATAAAAGTTAGCAATGGTAATAATCATCTGAAAGCACTAGCCGAAGGTTTTCCGTTGGAAATCCTTTTACTCCGCGACGATGACATTCCACAGTACGTTGCCGATGGTGTTGCGGATATCGGCATACTCGGGTTAAACGAGGTTTTAGAGAAAAAGCAACCCGTTGAAGTTGTTAAGAAACTTGGTTTCTCAAAATGCAAACTATCGGTTGCAATACCTCGCGCCGAAGAATATACGGGAAAGAACTACTTGCAAGGAAAGAGAATAGCAACCTCCTACCCTACTATTCTAGCCGATTTTTTAAAAGCAAATGCCATTAATGCCGAAATACACACCATTAGCGGTTCGGTGGAAATTACCCCTGGTATTGGTATGGCCGATGCAATTTTTGAGATTGTGAGTAGCGGCGGAACTTTGCTAAGCAACAACCTTAAGGAGGTTGATGTAATAATGCAAAGCGAGGCTGTTCTTATTGCCAATAACAGCCTAAATGAATCAAAACAAGAACTAATTAACAAGTTGGTTTTCAGAATAGAATCCGTAAATAAAGCACGAAGAAACAAGTACATTCTGCTTAACGCACCCAAAAACAAACTCGATGAAATCATCAGCCTTATTCCCGGAATGAAAAGCCCAACCATTCTCCCACTTGCAATGGATGGGTGGTGCTCGTTGCACTCGGTAGTTAACGAGGACGATTTCTGGGAGGTTATCGGAAAACTAAAACAAGCTGGCGCCGAAGGAATTTTGGTGATTCCTATTGAGAAGATGGTGGTTTAGTGATATGGAAGTAGGAAGTAGGAAGTAGGAAGTAGAATGTAGAATGTAGAATGTAGAATGTAGAATGTAGAATGAAAAATGATGAATGATGAAGGCAAAATCTAAAATTACTAGCCCCAAAGGGGCGTCAGCAATATCCCCGAGTTTTAACTCGGGGGATAATGCGAAGCATTAAAAAGCGATGCACGCAATAGCCAACATTTGAAATTATTGGAATAGTTGCATCGCAAGGGATTGATTTTAGTATGGAACAAAAAAACTACAATCTTTCCTCAAACTTCCAGCTTCCCTCTTCCAACACATAACAATGAACTCATAATTAACAAAAAATGAAAAAATACATCGACAATAAAAACAACGACTACAACAAATTACTCAAACGCCCCTTTGAGGATAACTCTGAAATCAAGGAGCAGGTTTCGGAGATTTTGAGATTTGTTAAGCAGAATGGAGATTATGCGCTAAGGCAACTTTCGGAAAAGTTCGATAAATGCTCAATTTCCAAATTTGAAATTGCAAAGCAAGAACTTGAACAATCGTCGGAAATGATTTCGGATGGTCTAAAACAAGCCATAAGACAATCCTTTGTAAACATCGAGAAATTCCACAGAGCGCAACTTCCAGCGGATATTGAACTGGAAACACAGCCCGGAGTTAGGTGTATACTTAAATATAGAGCGTTGGAACGTGTTGGGCTTTACATTCCCGGAGGTACAGCACCCTTAATATCTACAGTTCTTATGCTTGGTGTTCCAGCAATTGTGGCCGAATGCAAGGAGTTGGTAGTTTGTACACCTCCAAATCCAAACCCCGCAATACTCTACGCCTGTAATTTGATTGGAGCAAGAGTGTTTACAGTGGGCGGAGCACAAGCAATAGCCGCAATGGCCTATGGCACCGAAAGCATTCCAAAGGTTGATAAGATATTTGGCCCCGGCAACCGCTTTGTGACGGAGGCCAAAGTGCAAGTATCTGCCCAAGGAACTCCAATTGATATGCCTGCAGGACCATCGGAGGTGCTAGTTATTGCCGATGAGACATCCAATCCAACATTCGTTGCTGCCGATTTGCTCTCGCAAGCAGAGCACGGAGTCGATAGTCAGGTGGTGGTTATTGGAACATCGGAAGGGTTAATTAATAAAGTAATTTCAGAAGTTGAGAATCAACTTAAAGCACTTCCGCGTAAATCGATTGCCGAAAAATGCTTAGAAAATAGCATTGGCATTGTTGTTAACAGCATTGAAAGGGCTATTGAAATTAGCAATATCTATGCTCCTGAGCACTTAATTCTATCGTTCGATAAGGCCAACAACTATATCAATTCAATTACCAACGCCGGTTCTGTTTTTCTTGGGCAATACACCCCCGAATCGGCGGGCGACTATTCAAGCGGGACTAATCACACCCTGCCAACTAGCGGTTTTGCCCGAAATTGGAGCGGTGTTACTGTAAATTCATTCCTAAAAACTATTACATACCAGGAAATAACAAAGAATGGATTATCGGAATTGAGCACAGCCATTACTACTCTGGCACGAGCCGAGGGATTGGAAGCACACGCAAGAGCCGTGGATGTTAGAACTGCCGATGGCATAACGCAACGTAAAAGTCAAAAGGTAATTAGATTTCGTTCAAACATCGCGAATCTAAAACCCTACTCATCGGCTAGGAGCGAGTGCAATGCGCAAGGATTAACACTGCTCGATGCAAATGAAAATCCTGAGGTATTGCCCGGCATTCCTTTGGATTACAACCGCTACCCCGACCCTTTGCAAAAGGATATTAAAAAGCGTATTGCTACACTAAAGAATGTGGATGAAAATCAGATTTTTCTTGGTAATGGAAGCGATGAAGCGGTAGACCTATTAATTCGCTGTTTCTGCAATCCAAAAACCGATGCCATTGCAATATTCACTCCAACATACGGAATGTATGGCGTTTGCGCAGCAATTAACGATATAAAGGTAATGCAATATAGACTTAAAGATGATTTTGCCATTAACGTTGATGAGTTCCTTAATTCCGTAACTTCCGATGTAAAGGTTGTTTTTATCTGCAATCCGAACAATCCTACTGGAAATACTCAAAATTTAAGTGATATCATCAGAATTATTGAGGGGTTCGATGGAATTGTTGCGGTTGATGAGGCATATATTGACTTTTGCGAGGATAAAACGCTTCTACCCTACCTCAATCAATATCCAAATCTGGTTATTTTACAAACCTTCTCAAAGGCTTGGGGATTGGCAGGTGCGCGACTTGGCTTAGCATTCGCATCAACAGAAATTATTGATGTATTAAACAAAGTAAAATTCCCCTACAACGTTGGCAAACCCTCGTTAACAGTGCTGAATAATGCTCTAAAAAACTATCAAACTGTGAAGGAGAAAATATCAACCCTTATTGATGAACGAGAGTTTTTAGTTAAAGAGTTGAGCCAAATCCCCACTGTTGTTAAGGTTTACCAATCGGAGTCTAACTTTCTACTTGTAAAAACTATCAATGCCGATTTAATCTACAGTCAACTTTTAAACAACGGAATTGTGGTAAGAAATCGCTCTAAAGAGCTTGGATGTGATGGTTGTTTGAGGGTTACTGTGGGGAGTGAGGTGGAGAATAGAAGACTTGTTGAGGTATTAAAATCAGTGACAAGTGACAAGTGACAAAAAACTAAAAATAATCACAATGGAAAAGATACTCTTCATCGACCGCGATGGAACAATAATTAAGGAGCCAGCCGATTTTCAGGTTGATAGTTACAGTAAACTTGAGTTTATGCCAGGAGTATTTACTTGGCTTGGAAAAATTTGCGAGGAACTGAACTTTAGGTTGGTTATGGTTACTAATCAGGATGGACTTGGAACCAACTCATTTCCAGAGGAATCCTTTTGGGAGCCTCAAAACCTTATAATCAAAACACTTGAGGGCGAGGGGATTATTTTCGACGAGATTCTTATAGACCGCTCGTTTGATTTCGAAAACAAACCCACACGTAAGCCTAGTATCGCAATGCTTGAGCATTACTTAAACGGCGATTTTGACATTGCAAACTCTTGGGTTATTGGCGATAGAGCCACCGATGTGCAACTGGCTAAAAACCTTGGCTGTAAGTCGATATTCATAGGTGATAATACAAATATAGATGCAACAGCCATTGCTAAAACTTGGGAGGATATTTACCAAATCGTCAAACCTCAAAGAACCGCCAGCATTTCACGCAAAACTAACGAAACAGCGGTTAGTATCGATATCAACCTTGATGGAACGGGCAATTCAAGCATCAACTCTGGCCTAAAGTTCCTCGACCATATGCTGGAGCAACTAGCTAAACACTCAGGTATCGACCTAACTATCGATTGTAAAGGTGATTTGGAGGTTGATGAGCACCACACAATGGAAGATATCGCCATTACAATTGGCGAGGCTCTAAAAGTGGCCAATGGCGATAAAAAAGGGATGAACCGTTATGGGTTCTGTTTGCCAATGGATGAGAGTAACGCTTTAGTAACGCTTGATTTTAGTGGACGCCCATACCTTGTATGGAACGCAGAGTTTAAGCGTGAACGCATTGGCGATGTTCCCACGGAAATGTTCAAGCACTTTTTTCATTCGTTGGTGTACAGCGCAGGATTAACGCTACACATTGATGCAAAGGGCGAGAATGAGCACCACAAGATTGAGGCAATATTCAAGGCTTTGGCCAAATCTATTGGAATAGCCATAATGCAATGCGGTAATCAACTGCCCTCTACAAAAGGGATATTATAAGTGATAGTTTTCTTAAGCAATTAAACAGATGAAAATAGGAATAATAAACTACGGTGCAGGAAATTTAGCCTCGGTAATAAACGCAATTGGTAAGTTGGGTTACAAAACCGAGATTATTCAGCAACCTGAACAAATAATCAATGTAGATAAAATAGTAATTCCTGGCGTTGGGCACGCTGGCAGGGCAATGTTGAATCTCAACGAATCGGGGCTTGCGAATGCCTTAAAATCAACTCAAAAACCAACACTTGGAATCTGCCTTGGTCTGCAATTAATGGGAAAATACAGCGATGAGGGTAACACCGAATGCTTGGGAGTTATGAATTTCGATGTAAATAAACTTGACATCAACTTAAAAATCCCACATATGGGATGGAATAGAATTGAAATTGCACCAAACCCTTTGTTTACAGGTATTCCAAATAACACTTGGGTTTACTTTGTGCACAGTTACTACGTTGGTGAGAATAAAAACAGCATTGCGAAATGCAACTACGAAACAAGTATTTGCGCAGCAGTAAACCAAGGTAATTACTGGGGAATACAGTTTCACCCCGAAAAAAGCGGTGAATACGGAATTCAAATCATCAAAAACTTTATAGAACTATGCGAGTAATCCCTGCAATTGATTTAATTGATGGTAAATGCGTTAGGCTATGTCGGGGCGACTATAGCCTAACAAAAATTTACTCCGATAATCCTGTAGAACAAGCCAAAATATTTGAAGATGCTGGTTTTACCAACCTTCACCTGATTGATTTGGATGGTGCTAAAACTGGACAGCCCTGCAATACTGATGTACTCCGCAAAATTAGGACTTCAACAAAGTTGAGAATCGATTTTGGCGGAGGAATCAGAACATTACAATCGGCAAAGGATTCGTTAAATGCTGGTGCAAGTCAGATAAATATTGGTACTGCACTAATCACAAATCAAACTTTTGCCCAAACACTTGTTGCTGAGTTTGGATTTGAAACGATAATTGCTGCGCTCGATTGCTTTAATCTGGAGGTTAAAACGCACGGTTGGAGCAATGGCTCATCGCTAAATATCATCGATGCGATTAAAAGTCTACAATCTAAAGGAGTATTGAATTTCGCAGTAACAGATATCAATTGCGATGGAATGCTTTCGGGGCCTGCCATATTGCTATATCAATCTATACTTCAGGAATTTCCAACAATCAATCTAATTGCTAGTGGTGGTGTAAGTTCAATGGAGGATATTGAGATGCTTAGTAAACTTAGAATTGATGGGGTGATTGTAGGCAAAGCCATTTACGAGAATAAGTTAAACCTTGAAAAACTAACCAAATGCTATCGAAACGAATAATTCCGTGCCTCGACGTTAAGAATGGACGAACAGTAAAGGGAGTCAACTTCAACAACCTTGCCGATGCTGGCGACCCTGTTGAGTTGGCCTACCGTTACTACGCTGTAGGTGCTGATGAACTTGTACTGCTGGATATTTCAGCAACACTCGAAGGTCGTGAAACATTCGCCAAAGTAGTTGAGGATGTTGCAAGGGTAATTGCAATCCCCTTTACTGTTGGCGGAGGTATAAGAACAATCAACGAAGTTGATAAATTGCTAAAAGCGGGGGCTGATAAGGTATCGCTCAACACCACTGCAATTCAGAATCCTGCGCTTATAAGTCAAATTGCAGAGATTTATGGCTCGCAATGCGTTGTGGTAGCCATTGATGCCGCACTAATAGAAGGCTGCTGGGTAGTGGTAAGTCACGCAGGGACACAAACAACAAACCTAAACCCACTAGAATGGGCTTTAAAAGCCCAAGAACTTGGTGCTGGAGAGATTCTGCTCACCTCCTACTCATCTGATGGAACACAGACTGGCTTTGCAGTAGAATTAACTGCACAACTATCGTCAAACCTCAAAATCCCTGTGATTGCATCGGGAGGCGCAGGAACCAAGAAACACTTTTTAGATGTATTCACCAACGGCAAAGCCGATGCAGCACTAGCCGCAGGGGTATTCCACTTTGGAAAAATCGAAATAGGAGAACTCAAGAGGTATTTGACGAAAAGCGGTGTAGAATGTAGAAATTAGAATGTAAAATTTAGAATGATTAACGCAGAATTATAAGCCCCAAAGGGGCGCTAGCAATAGCCCCGAGTTTTAACTCGGGGTAAAATGCGAAGCATCAAGTAGCGATGCAAGTAACGGCAATTATTTGAAATGATAGTGACTATATGCATCGCAACGGATTGATTTTGGTATGAAACAAAACTTGAAATAAACACATAACTTTTTAAACAACAAACAAATATGACAACCTTAGACTTTGAAAAACTGAACGGATTAATCCCTGCCATTATGCAGGATGCATCCACCAACCGAGTTCTTATGCTGGGATTTATGAATCGCGAAGCACTCGAAAAAACAAGAAAAACAGGCTTTGCTACATTTTACAGTCGCACACGACGTCAAATTTGGACCAAAGGCGAAACATCAGGAAATTACCTCAAGGTAATAGATATCAAACCCGATTGCGACGGTGATACATTACTGGTAAAAGTTAGCCCCCAAGGGCCAGTGTGCCACACAGGTAACGATACCTGCTTTGAGGAGGCAAACACAATCAACATCCAATTCCTGGAGCAACTGGAACAACTAATCAAGGAGCGCAAAAACGCATCGCCAAACGAAAGCTACACAGCCAAACTCTTGGCCGATGGACCAAAACGCATTGCCAAGAAACTTGGAGAAGAAGCCGTAGAACTTGCCCTAGAAGCCGAAAATGGAACAAAAGACCGCTTCCTCGACGAAGCCTCAGACCTTATGTATCACCTTATAGTTTTGCTTACAGCAAAGGAATTTTCGTTAACCGATGTTGCCGAAAGGTTAAAGGAGCGTCACACCCATAGTAAAGCAAGCAAAGCAGAAGTAGATGATTTTCAGCGAGGTGAGAAGCAGTGGGGTAAATAATTTTGAGATTTTTAAATAAAAAATCATCAAACCTTTAAAATTGCTTTTTATTTTTGATGAATATTTATACTTTTGCGCCTCAAAGTTATTGGCCGGTTCCGTAGCTCAGTTGGATAGAGCAACAGCCTTCTAAGCTGTGGGTCCCGCGTTCGAATCGCGGCGGAATCACTAAAAAAACTAAACTATTACCGAATGGCTTTCCAAAATTGGAGAGCCATTTTCTTTTTCCAATAAACATAGCCATAATCATAAGCAGGAAAACGCGGAGGATTATGTGGAAGCGAACTAATCGCGGCGGAATCAACAAGAAAATCAAAGGTCACTTTTTAAAAGTGACCTTTTTGCTTTTAACACAGTTTAGACCTAACAATTGAACATCCAATCTCATATTGCGTTATATTTCGACAAAATTTAATTTCAAATGAAGATTCCACAAATAATTATATTCTTATCGGTTGTTCTATCGGTCTACTTTTTGGTAAATACCTTTATCTACGTTCAAACCAAACCTATTTTCTCCGTTTCAAGTATTGGAATTTGGCTTAAGGTGATATTCTGGCTGCTAGTCCTCTCCTATCCTATTGGCCGAACACTGGAGGGCTTTGCAAGCGGTGCTGCATCGTCGTTTTTAATTAAGATGGGCTCAATTTGGCTTGGCGCAATGCTATATCTTTTCCTAGCATTTCTTTTGCTCCTTATTATTAGGTTTACCAATAGCCTTTTCAACATTACCGATTATCTCGATTTTAAGAATCACCTAAACTATAAGCAAACTGCCGCTATTGGCGTATATGCTATTACCGTTTTAGTACTAATTGTTGGTCATATCAACGCAATTAGCCCAAAGGTAAGCAGGGTAACCATAAATACCGATAAAAATATAGGTAGTTCTAGTTTAAGAATTGTGGCTGTTTCCGATATACATTTGGGTACAATAATTGGGAAAAACCAACTCAACAAGTTAGTAACCCTTATCAACGAGCAAAAGCCCGATGTTGTTCTATTGGCTGGCGATATTTTCGATGAGGATATTGCGCCGGTGGTTAATGGCGGAATGGGTATACTTTTCGAGCAAATAAAATCGAAGTATGGTACCTACGCAGTAACCGGAAACCACGAGTATTTTGGAAAATTCGAGGCTAAAATCGATTACCTTAAACAGCACAAGGTGAACGTTCTTAGGGACTCTTCCGTTCTTGTCGATAATTTTTACGTGATAGGTCGTGAGGATAGGCAAAGTAACTATGCATTGAGTAGAACCCGAAAAACCATTGAAGAATTGGTAGATAGTCTCGATAAATCAAAATTGATGATTCTTTTAGACCATCAACCCTACAACTTAAATGAAGCGCAGGCAAGCGGAATCGATTTACAGCTATCGGGACATACGCATCACGGACAGATGTGGCCATTCAATTACGCTACACAAGGGATATTTGAGGTGAGTAGAGGGTATCATATTAAAGGTAATACTCATTACTACGTATCAACAGGCTTTGGAACTTGGGGACCAAGAGTTAGAATAGGGAATAGACCTGAGATTGTGGTGATTGATGTGAAGCAATAAAATTTGACAATGAGGAAATTAGATAACAAGAAATTGAGTTAATAAGTTAATGAGAGATTAAGGAAATACGATGATTTACCAAATTACTTAATTACTCAATTACTCAATATCTTAATAACTTAATATCTTAATAACCCAACTACCCAATTCCCCTATCAACCAACACTGTTAATAACTTATATCAATAATTATCAACACATTACATCTTAAGCATCAAAATTAATTATTATCGTAAAGGTTAATGATTATTTTTGTGATTGTAAAAGTTGATTAATGGAGAATTTTATTGTATCGGCTCGGAAATACCGCCCGGCAACGTTCAAAAGCGTTGTGGGTCAATCTACTTTAACCACTACACTTAAGAATGCCATTCAGCGTAAGCAGTTGGCGCAAGCCTACCTATTCTGTGGGCCTCGTGGAGTTGGTAAAACAACCTGTGCGCGTATTTTTGCCAAAACAATAAACTGCCAGAATCTAACATCGGAGCTGGAAGCTTGCAACGAGTGCGAGAGCTGCGTATCGTTCAACACCAACCGTTCATACAATATCCACGAGCTCGATGCTGCATCGAATAACTCTGTAGAGGGAATTCGTAAGTTGATAGAGCAGGTTCGCATCCCCCCGCAAATTGGAAAGTACAGCGTGTATATCATCGATGAGGTTCACATGTTGTCGCAGAGCGCTTTCAACGCTTTCCTAAAAACTTTGGAAGAGCCACCTGCACACGCCATTTTTATAATGGCTACAACCGAGAAACACAAGATTCTTCCTACAATTCTTTCGCGTTGCCAGATATTCGACTTTAACCGTATTAAGGTTGAGGATACTGTTAAGTACCTTGAATACATAGCACAAACCGAAAAGGTTGACTACGAGGTGGAAGCACTCAATGTTATCGCCCAAAAAGCCGATGGTGCGATGCGCGATGCTCTTTCAATTTTCGACCAAGTAGTTAGTTTCAGCGATAATCATATCACCTACAATAAGGTAATTGAAAACCTAAACGTGCTCGATTACCAGTACTACTTTAAGTTAACTGAGAATTTCCTAAAAGGCGAGATGGCCGATTCGTTAAGAATACTTGACGAATTGCTATCTAAAGGATTCGATGCGCAGCAATTCGTAACTGGGTTAAGCCTACATATACGTAATATTCTTGTTTGCAAAGACCCACAAACCATTCAACTGCTTGAGGTTGGTGCTGCAATTGCTGAAAAGTATAAACAAATGGCCGCACAGTGCCCTCCCGATTTTCTGGTTGGTGCACTACAACTCTCCAACGTGTTCGATGTAAGTTTTAGGCAGAGTCCAAACCAACGCCTACACGTTGAACTGTTGCTGATCAGACTTTGCGGTTTGAATCAGGAAAAAAAAAAATCTGACGGCCTAGATTTCATTTCCGACAATCCTTACGAGGTTTTCTCTGCACCAAAAGTGCAGCCTAACGCCACACCAACCGCTGCTCAGGTGGTGCAAAAAATGCAAGTGCAATCACCTGCAACTGAGCAGCCCGCAGCAACCCGTAAACCGATGCCCAAAACAACATCGCTAAAGGGTATTATGAGTGGTAACTATCAGGCTCCTCAAAAGGAAGCAGATAAGGTTACTGAAGCATCACCCACAAAAACTGAGCATACATCCATTACAGAGAATATACCATTCACTCAGTACGATTTAGTTGATGTTTGGAATAGCTATGCCGAGACTATTAAAACCGAAAAGCCTGGTCAATTCAGCCTGATGCAAAACTATTCTCCATTACTGCTTGAAAACAATAGGGTTTTGGTAAAGTTTGAAGGTCAAATTCAGATAGAACTTTTTCAGGAGATAAAATTGGATTTGCTGGTTCATCTTAAAAGGAATTTAAGAAACCTAGCAATTGAAATTGTTGAGGAAATTGAAGTTACAGAAGGCCCTCAAAAAAACAGGTTATTCACGGCCGACGATAAACTTAAATTTCTAATAGAGCAAAACCCCGCCCTACTTAGGATGAAACAGCAATTAAATCTGGATTTTAGTTAGTTTATCTCCTCCTTCGATTTCCTTCGTGATTTCCTTTGAGCGCCTTTGTGGTTAAATTCATATTTAACTCTTACTTTTTATTTCCTAAACAAAACCAACCTCTTTTTGTTAATACAATAACATTAACTAAATTTGTAACAGTTCAAATAATTTGAAAAACTAAAACTATATAGATATGAATAAAAAAGTAGAAAAAGCTATTAATGAGCAAATTAATGCTGAATTATGGTCAGCTTATCTTTACCTTTCTATGTCGGCACACTTTGCAAACGAAGGTTTGAATGGTTTTGCAAACTGGTTCCGTATTCAGTGGCAAGAGGAAACAACCCACGCCATGAAATTCTTCGATTACCTGATTGCACGTGGTGGCAAACCTGAACTTAAGCCTATTAAGGCTGTAGATACCAAATGGAACAGTCCATTGCATGCCTTTGAGGAGACCTTAAAACACGAGAAAGTTGTTACATCGCTTATCAATAACATAATGGATGTTGCCATTGAGGAGAAAGACCACGCAACAAAAGGATTCCTACAATGGTTTGTAGATGAACAAGTTGAGGAGGAAGCAAATGCTCAAGAATTAATTGATACCTTAAAGTTAATTAAGGGCGAAGGAAACGGATTATTTATGATTGACCGCGAGTTAAAACAACGCACCTTTGTTGACGAAACTGCTGGCGCAGAGTAATTCTTTAGTTATAAAATATTTAAGGGAGCTTTCGCTCCCTTTTTTTATTCCTCTGAATCGCGGTATTCAAGGATATCTCCTGGCTGACAGTCAAGAACTTTGCAAATTGAATCAAGTGTTGATAAGCGTATTGCCTTTGCTTTGCCCTGTTTTAGAATAGATAAGTTTGATAAAGTAATACCAACTCTCTCGGAAAGCTCATTTAACTTCATCTTTCGCTTTGCCAGCATTACATCGAGGTTAACTATTATTGCCATTACATTATACAATTAAACTGTTTTCTTCCTTTAATTCGCACCCTTCTTTAACAACAAATGAAAGCAAATATGAGATTGCGGATAAGAATAAAAGAGAAAATTTTATAGGTTTCACGTAATAGTAAATAATATCCAAAAACATATAACCTGTAGTTGCATCAATCAAATTTGAATCTTTGATAATCATAAATATATAATCCACAAACACATATGCTACAAGTATAATTGAAAGATATCTCAATGCCTTGATTATACTAATATCATAAAATGTATTGTTTCTAAATGCCTTAAATATTTTACGGATATTCCATAAAATTAAAAGTATCAGAGTAAATTCGATTAACTGTTCTAAACGAACAGTTAGAATATCGGTTTGAATGAATAAAGTAGGTATTAAGATTAGAACTAAAAAAATTTGAAACTTAAATAATATATCAACAATAGCACTAAGAATATGCGCCAATGAATCTTTTGTCAGTTTTTTCATAATCAGGGTTATTTTGGTTTAATATTCAATAATTAATTATGCAAATATAATATACATTTATTATTTTACAATAATTATTTAATAATTATCAATATTATTCTATTTCATACCATATTTTAATCATTTGCGATGCTAACACTCTAATACTTTAAACCTGTGGTCATTACTTGCATCGCTAATTAATGCTTCGCATTTTTTTCCGAGTTGAAACTCGGGGCTATTGCTTGCTCCCCTTTGGGGCGAGTAATTCCAAGTTCTGCATTTTTCAATCTACATTCTGCTTCCTGTTTCTGACTTCACCCTTCTTGTTAATTCTTTTTAGCTTAATATTTGCTATAATCCTGACAATTCGAAAAAAAACGGTTAAATTTGTTGGCTTTAAACAAAATAATTTATAGTAAAATGGGAATTAATATATTTTTCGCAAAACTTTTTGGAACAAAGTCTGACCGCGATTTACGAGAATTGATGCCAATTCTTGATAAGATAAAAGAGGTTTACCCCAAATACACAACCCTATCAAACGACGAACTACGTCAGGAGTCACTGAATCTTCGCTTAAAGATCAAGGAATACATTGCCGAGGATGAGGCTAAGGTTGAAAACCTTAAGCAGCAAATGGAGTCCGATACCATTGGGTACGATGAGAAAGACGAAATATATAAAGAGGTAGAGAAAACTATCAAGCTAATTGATGAGAAAATTGAGGAAATCCTCAACCAGATTCTCCCGGATGCCTTCTCTATTATTAAGGAAACTGCTCGCCGATTCAAGGAGAATGAGTTAGTAGTGGTAACCGCATCGGAATTTGACCGTAACCTTGCGGCACAGAAGGATTTTGTTACAATTGAAGGAGATAAGGCAACCTATAAGAATCGTTGGACTGCCGGCGGTAACGAGATTGTTTGGGATATGGTTCACTACGATGTCCAACTTATTGGTGGTGCAGTGCTTCACCAGGGTAAAATTTCAGAGATGGGAACTGGTGAGGGAAAAACCCTTGTGGCCACACTCCCTGTTTTCCTGAACGCATTAGCTGGTAAAGGTGTTCACGTTGTTACTGTTAACGACTACCTAGCACGCCGTGACTCCGAGTGGATGGGGCCAATTTATGAATTCCACGGTTTATCGGTCGATTGTATCGATAAGCATCAACCCAACTCCGAGGCACGCCGCAAAGCTTACAATGCCGATATCACTTTCGGTACAAATAACGAGTTTGGTTTCGATTATCTCCGCGATAATATGGCTGTTGCTCCCGAGGATTTGGTACAACGCAAGCATCATTATGCAATTGTGGACGAGGTTGACTCCGTGTTAATTGACGATGCTCGTACTCCGCTTATCATCTCTGGTCCTGTGCCAAAGGGCGACGACCAGATGTTTGAGGAGTACAAACCAAAAGTTGAAAAACTTGTGAACGCTCAAAAAGCGTTGGTTACTCAGCTTCTTGCCGATGCGCGCAAGTTAATATCAGAAGATAAAACGGAAGAAGGTGGAAAATTACTTGTTCGTGCGTTCAAAGGCATGCCTAAGTACAAGCCACTTATCAAGTTTTTAAGTGAACAGGGCAATAAGGCACTTTTACTTAAAACCGAAAACTACTACATGCAGGATAATAACAAGAATATGCATCTTATCACCGATGATTTATTCTTTGTTATTGATGAAAAATTAAACTCTGTAGAGTTAACCGATAAGGGTATCGATTTAATAACAAGTTCATCGGAAGACCCAAGATTCTTCGTGTTACCCGATATTGGTAGCGAGGTTGCTGAAATTGAAAAAACAGTAACTGACCATTCCGAAAAGATTACCAAAAAGGACGAATTACTTCGCGATTACGCAGTAAAATCGGAACGTGTACATACTGTTCATCAACTTCTTAAAGCATACGCTATGTTCGAAAAGGACGTAGAGTATGTGGTGATGGATAACAAGGTTAAAATTGTTGACGAGCAAACTGGCCGTATCCTTGATGGTCGCCGTTATTCCGATGGTTTACACCAAGCCATTGAAGCAAAGGAGCGCGTTAAGGTTGAAGCAGCAACCCAAACATTTGCAACAATCACCCTTCAGAACTACTTCCGTATGTACCACAAACTTGCAGGTATGACTGGTACTGCAGAAACTGAAGCTGGTGAGTTTTGGACTATCTACAAACTCGATGTGGTGGTTATTCCAAC
Source organism: Bacteroidota bacterium (assembly GCA_029560875.1). Classification (GTDB taxonomy): domain Bacteria; phylum Bacteroidota; class Bacteroidia; order Bacteroidales; family Tenuifilaceae; genus SB25. Next base: position 75,686 of record JAKQKB010000136.1, read on the forward strand.
CAACCGTCCTGTAGTTCGTAAGGATATGGACGATTTGGTTTACAAAACCAAACGTGAGAAATATAATGCAGTTATTGATGAAATTGTAAGACTTACCGATGCTGGTCGACCTGTACTTGTGGGTACAACATCTGTTGAGGTATCGGAATTGTTAAGCCGTATGCTTAAGTTGAAAGGCATTAAGCATAACGTACTGAACGCTAAACAGCACCAACGCGAAGCGGAGATTGTTGCAGAGGCTGGTCGTCCAAAGACAGTAACTATTGCAACCAATATGGCAGGTCGTGGTACCGACATCAAGCTAACTCCAGAAACAAAAGCTGCTGGAGGTTTGGCAATTATTGGTACTGAGCGCCACGAATCGCGCCGCGTGGACCGTCAGTTACGCGGACGTGCTGGTCGTCAAGGGGACCCAGGTTCATCGCAATTCTACGTTTCGTTGGAGGACGATTTGATGCGTCTGTTCGGTTCCGACCGTATCGCAAAAATTATGGACCGCTTAGGATTGAAGGAGGGCGAGGTTATTCAGCACTCTATGATTTCAAAATCCATTGAGCGTGCTCAGAAAAAGGTAGAGGAAAACAACTTTGGTATTCGTAAGCGTTTGCTTGAGTACGATGACGTAATGAACGCACAACGAGAGGTTATCTATACCCGTCGTCGCCACGCTCTTTATGGCGAGAGATTGGATGTGGATATTTCTAACATGTTCTATGATGTTTGCGAATCGATGGTAGGCGAATTCCACGGTAACTCCACACACGAGGATTTCAACCTTGAAAGTATCAAAAATTTCTCCGTTGAAGCACCAATATCAGAAGAAGAATACCTTGAAACTAAGCCAAGCGATATTACAGAAAAGCTATACCAAACAACAATAAGTTCTTACGACCGTAAAATAGCAACTATTGCCAACCAAGCATACCCTGTTATTAAGGATGTTTACGAGAAGCAATCGGCTATTTACGAGAATATTGTAGTTCCAATCTCCGATGGACAAAAGGTTTACCAAATTGTAACTAACCTTAAAAAGGCATACGAGTCGGGTGGTAAGGATTTAAGTCGCTCATTTGCAAAAACAATCATCCTTTACACTATTGATGAGTACTGGAAAGAGCATTTACGTGAAATGGATGAACTTAAGCAAAGTGTTCAGAATGCAGCCTATGAGCAAAAAGACCCCTTGCTTATTTACAAATTGGAGGCTTATGAGTTATTCCGTACAATGATTGATAAGTTGAATAAAGATATTGTTTCAATCCTTGTTAAAGCGTTTATACCATTGCGCGACCCAAGTCAAGTTCAAGAGGCTCGTCAACGTAAGCATACCGATATGAGCAAGTATCAAACTAGCCGTACCGATGCATTGGAGGCTGGCTCAAATACTCAAACACCAAATCGTGAACCTGTTAAGGTTGAAATGAAGATTGGCCGTAACGACCCTTGTCCTTGCGGTAGTGGTAAGAAATACAAGTCTTGTCACGGACGAAATGAATAGTACAATTATTTTATCATACTAAACTTAGAGATACTTCACTTCGTTCAGTATGACAAGATAACACAAGTTAAACATATAGAATCTAATGTCTACAGAGCAATTTATTCAGGAAAAAGCGCAAAGAGTTATCGAAAGTTTATACGGTGTAAAGCCCGATATCTCCTTGATTCAAATACAAAAAACACGTAAGGAATTTGAAGGCGACTATACACTGGTCGCCTTTCCACTGCTAAAAATGTCGAAGAAATCGCCAGAGATTACTTGTCAAGAGATTGGTGATGCTTTGACAAAGAGTTGTCCTGATGTGAAAGGATTTAACGTGGTGAAAGGATTCCTTAACATCTCGCTATCATTGGAATACTGGGCAAGTGTGCTAAACTCCATTATTGCCGATAAGGAGTTTGGTTTCAAGCAATCCAACTCAAATGATAAGCCTGTTGTGGTAGAATTCTCATCGCCCAACACAAATAAACCATTACATTTAGGCCATATCCGTAATAATCTTTTAGGATTCTCAATCTCAAGAATTCTAGAGAAAAGCGGAAAACGTGTTTACAAGGTAAATCTGGTAAACGACCGTGGTATCCATATCTGCAAATCGATGATTGCCTGGTTAAAGTTTGGTAATGGCGAAACACCCGAAAATAGTGGAAAAAAGGGCGACCATTTGGTTGGCGATTACTATGTAAGATTCGACAAGGAGTATAAAACAGAGATTAGCAACCTTGTAGCGAAAGGAATGACTGAGGATGAAGCCAAAACCAAAGCCCCAATACTCCTTCAAGCACAGGAATTACTTCGCAAATGGGAAGCTAAAGATTCTGAAACCATTGCTCTTTGGAGCAGAATGAATGGTTGGGTCTACGAAGGTTTTGAAAAAACCTATAATTCACTAGGTATTTCGTTCGATAAAACATACTACGAGTCGCAAACCTACTTGTTGGGAAAATCGGTTGTTAACGATGGTTTAAGCCGTGGTGTTTTCAAGCAAAAGGACGATAGTTCTGTTTGGATTGACCTAACCGCCGATGGTTTGGATGAAAAGTTACTACTCCGTTCCGATGGAACATCGGTTTACATCACCCAGGATATTGGCACTGCCATTGAACGTTTCAACGAATTTAAGTTTGGTGAACATATCTACGTTGTGGGTAACGAACAGGAGTATCATTTTCAGGTTCTTAAGTTGATAATGAAGAAGTTGGGCTACGAATGGTCCGATGCTCTTTACCACCTATCATACGGAATGGTTCAATTGCCCGAGGGTAAGATGAAATCGCGCGAGGGTACTGTTGTTGATGCCGATGATTTGGTATCAGAAATGGTAAATACTGCTCGCGAAATGTCCGAGGAACTTGGTAAACTGGACGACGTTGACTCTGGTGAAGCTGCTTACGTTAATAATATTGTTGGGCTTGGAGCATTAAAGTACTTCATTCTAAAGGTTGACCCTAAAAAGAATATGACCTTTAACCCTAAGGAGTCTATAGACTTCAATGGACATACAGGGCCATTTATTCAATACACTCACGCCAGAATTCGTTCAGTTATAAGAAAAGCAGGAAGTGTGCAGCTTGGAAATCAAATTAAACCAGAGCATATTACATCTGCCAAGGAATTAGACCTAATCCAAATGATTAACCTATTCCCTGAAACTGTTGTAATATCAGCCGAATCGCATAATCCTGCAATAATTGCAAACTATGCCTACGAGTTGGCCAAGGAGTACAACCAATTCTACCACGAGTTTCAAATTATAAAGGAAGCAAACGAAGGTGTAAGGCAATTCCGTTTGGAACTATCGTTACAAATTGCCGATGTAATAAAACGATCGATGTGGTTATTGGGAATTGAGGTGCCTGATAAGATGTAATCTCGTTTAAACTTTAAATCATTTTTAGTAAGTTTGCAAAGCATAAAGTATCAATATTTATTGTCATCTGAAATCTAGTGTATAACATCTAGCATCTATATAGATATGTTTGAGAATTTATCGGAGAAACTGGAGCGGTCGTTTAAGCTCCTGAAAGGTGAAGGAAAAGTAACTGAGATTAACGTTGCCGAAACGCTGAAAGATGTGCGTAAAGCGCTGCTCGATGCCGACGTTAACTACAAAATAGCTAAAACTTTTACCGATGAGGTAAAACGCAAAGCTCTTGGTATGAATGTGCTTAATGCCATTAAACCAGGGCAATTACTTATTAAAGTGGTGCACGATGAACTTGCCGAACTTATGGGTGGCAAGGCAACCGATATCAACCTAAGCGGAAATCCTGCAGTTATTCTTATTGCAGGTTTGCAGGGTTCTGGTAAAACCACTTTCTCAGGCAAATTAGCTAGTCATCTTAAGAACAAAAAAGGAAAATCGCCTTTACTTGTTGCTGGCGACGTTTATCGTCCTGCCGCTATTGACCAATTAAAGGTTCTTGGTGGTCAAATTGGAGTGCCAGTTTTCACTGTTGAAGGCAGTACCGATCCAATATCAATTGCCAAGGAGGCTGTAAAGCAAGCAAAATCATCAGGTCGCGATGTGGTGATTATAGACACCGCTGGTCGTTTAGCAGTTGACGAGCAGATGATGAACGAGGTTGCCGCAATCAAGAAAGCGGTTACACCTCAGGAAATCTTGTTCGTGGTCGACTCAATGACCGGTCAGGATGCCGTTAACACGGCCAAAGAATTTAACGATAGGCTAGATTTCAACGGCGTTGTTCTAACAAAACTTGATGGTGATACCCGTGGTGGTGCGGCGCTATCAATTCGTTCGGTTGTCGACAAGCCTATCAAATTCGTAAGTACTGGTGAGAAACTTGATGCGCTAGATGTATTCCACCCCGACCGTATGGCAGACCGTATCCTAGGTATGGGTGACATTGTTTCTCTTGTTGAAAAAGCTCAGGAACAGTTCGATGCAGAGCAGGCTCGCGAACTCCACAAGAAGATTTTAAAGGATAGATTCAACTTTAACGATTTCCTCGAGCAAATCGGGCAAATCAAGAAAATGGGTAACCTAAAGGATTTGGCAGGAATGATTCCAGGCATGGGTAAGGCAATGAAAGATATTGATATTGACGATGACGCATTTAAAGGCGTTGAAGCAATCATAAAATCTATGACTCCTGCTGAACGCGAAAATCCAGCCCTACTAAATGGTAGCCGTCGTAAACGTATTGCCGATGGTAGTGGGACCTCAATTGTTGAAGTAAATAGATTAATGAAGCAGTTTGAGGATATGCGTAAGATGATGAAGATGGTATCAGGTGGTGGTGCTAAAAACCTTGCCCGTATGATGTCGCAACAACCTAGAAGATAGATTCATTATTTGCATTATAAACTTTTAACTTACAGAACACAATGGAACTACTTGATGGAAAACGTTTAGCCGATGAAATTAAAGCCGAAATCGCTGCCGAAGTTGAAGCAATAAAAAAGAACGGAGGTAAAATTCCTCATTTAGTTGCCATAATAGTTGGACATGATGGTGCTAGTGAAACCTACGTTGGACACAAAGAAAAATCTTGTGCTCAGGTTGGTTTCAAATCAGAGGTGTTACGTTTTGAGGATACAATTACTGAGGCAGAACTACTGCATCAAATTGAATTGCTTAATACAAACCCAGATGTTGATGGTTTCATTGTGCAAATGCCACTTCCTAAGCATATCAACGAGCAAAAGGTTATTGAAGCTATTGATCCTAAAAAGGATGTTGATGGATTCCACCCTGTAAACGTTGGGCGAATGGTAATTGGCCTACCGTCATACGTTTCAGCCACTCCCGATGGTATTGTCGACCTTTTACATCGATATAAAATTGAAACTGCTGGCAAGCACTGCGTAGTTTTGGGTCGTAGTAATATTGTTGGTCGTCCTATCGCTAATTTACTTTCCCTAAAAGCAAATCCCGGCGATTGTACTGTTACAGTTTGCCATAGCCGTACTCCAAACATCAAGGAATTCACCAAGACTGCTGATATTCTAATTGTAGCACTTGGCAGAGCAGAATATGTTACTGCCGATATGGTTAAGGAAGGAGCAGTTGTAGTTGATGTTGGAATTACCCGCGTTGAGAGTCCTAACACCAAATCGGGCTGGAAACTTCTAGGCGATGTTAAGTTTGATGAAGTTGCTCCAAAATGCAGTTACATAACCCCAGTTCCTGGCGGTGTTGGTCCACTTACAATCGTTTCATTGCTTAAAAATACCTTAAAAGCAGCAAAGAAAGAGGTTTACGGATAGACCATTCTTTTTAAACACCCCTTAAAGGTATACCCTAAGAGTTAATCCGATGAATTACAAAAGAGTACTAATTATTGGAGATGCTAATTCTTTTCTTTTAAACGATATAGTTTATAACGTCAATAAAAAGTATGTTCAAATAAGTTTTGATATTCTTAATACGAATCCAAAACTTCAGATAATTGACAAAAACCTCTATTCAAAAATAGTATCACCAGGGTTATTATTTGACAAATTTCAACGGTTTGTTTCCAGCATAAATAAGTACGCAGCATTCTTTTCAATGCGGTACTATATGAAGTATTCTTTAAAAAGTGTTAGTAGTAATTATGATTTTGTTCATATTCACTTCTTTAATAAAAACTTCCTTTATATAAACCCAAAACACATCCAAAATATCACACGTAATCTAGTAATCTCATTTTGGGGTAGCGATTTTTATAAAAGATCGTCGTTGCAAAGACAAAAGATGATCCCATATCTAGACTTCGCATCAGAAATTCTTTTTGGAAACCCACAAATGCGAGATTCTTTGATGGGTTACTATAACAATTACTTTTCAAAAACACGAATTTTACCCATAGGACTCGAAATATTGAGTTCAATTGATAATGAAATAGATAAGTGTAATACAAAAATGGAATTAAAAAAAGATTTGGGATTTAGTGACAAAACTGTAATAACGATTGGCTATAGCAGTCATCCAGACCAACACCAAATCGAAATAATTGAGTTAATTACAAAAAGTATTGACTCAAGGGAATTAGATAGAATTCATTTTGTATTCCCTTTAACTTATGGTGACCAAAATTACAAAGAGCAAATTAATTATTCGGCAAAAAAGCACGGATTAAGTTTTACAGCCTTAACTAAACCACTTTCAAAAGATATAATAGCGAAGTATAGAATAGCTTCTGACATAATGGTTCATTTAAGAGATACCGATCAATTTTCAGGCTCGTTCCAGGAGTACTTATACACAGGAAATGTAGTCATAACAGGCAATTGGTTACCTTATCAATTTATAATAGATAAAGGAATTTACCTGCAATCTTTAGGTAATATTGATGAATTATCAACTACTTTAAATTATGTGTTGGTAAATCTTAATACTGAATCTGAAAAAACAATTGGTAATAAAAGAATTATTGCAGAAATTAGTCATTGGAATGTCTTAGTAGAAAAACATTTTTCAGTTTATTATCCAGAAACTTGATATCTAAATCATTCATAAAATCCTCATTTATATACACCGTGGTAGGCTCGCTGCCATTGGCATCAAGTATATTGCTTTTACCCTTTTATGGCAACTCAACGTTGCTTTCCACCTCCGATTTTGGAGCACTGGCCATCTATATCATTCTCAGTGAACTTGCAAGAGTTCTGTTTACATTCTCGGCCGATAACTTCCTTGGTATAAATTTTATTCATCATAATACGAGTAGAGAAAATATTGAAAAATTCATAGGAACTTCTGCCCTATTCCTTTTGCTATATGGTTTTGGAATCACCCTACTGTTCTCATTCCTTGGCGATTTTGTGTTTGATTTTGCCTACCCAGGTAAAAATATTCACTACTTACCTTTTGGATTACTCTCTGCATTAACCGGACTTTTCAACGGAATATTTAAGGCATACACCACATTAATGATTTACAGAGAAAAACCAACTCCTTTTTTCTGGTCAAATATTTTTCATTTTATACTTGTACTCTTTATATCCATTTCTGGTCTATATATTTTTCCGCAATCGTTAAATGGACCTATATGGGGAAGATTTATTGCTGCTTTTGCAACTTTTGCTTGGGCATTAATATACTTTTATGGCGAAAGCAAATTTAAATTTGACAAAGGTATTCTCAGAAATCTTCTGAATTACAGCGCACCTTTATATATCTATAGTATCCTCTATTGGATTGTTGCCAATATCGACAGGTATTTCATTCTTGGCATTCTATCTGAGAAAGAAGTAGCAATATTCGATTTTGCAATTAAAATGACATTAGTAATAGAGTTTTTGCAAAACGGATTATCCTCGGCAATCACTCCAAAAGTGTTTAAAATTTGGAAAAACAATGGTGATGAGCCGAAAGGCAATGTTGATATAAATAAGTATTTTCATGTTTTCGCACTTATTAATATTGTCTCAATTCCATTGTTCTACATATCTATACCACTGATTGTTCCTCATATTATTAGCAACTCGGACCTATACAGTTCGTTCAACCTCTTACCAATTCTTTTTGCTGGAATGATTGCTAGAATTTGGTATTACTACCTAATAACACCGGTATTTTACTTTAAAAGAACCAATCTATTACCCATTGTGTTCACTTTTACAGCTATTTTCCAAGTCGTGTGCACTTATTTTTTAATTAAAGGAATTGGTATTAATGGAGCTGTTTGGGCTAGTTTTTTCACAAAACTTATTCAAGTTATTCTTCTTTACCTATTTGTTCGAAGATTCTACCAATTCCGTGTTAACTATAAAAAGTTTATTCTTTACCCGTTTGTGTATATTCTTATTCTAATTGGCTATGAGATATTTTTCAAACAGATAAGTGTTTACTACGCTAATATAGCACACATAATAATACTTGGGATTTTGGGTTTTATCTTTTTCAAAAACGAAATCCAGCCAAGTCAACTCTTAAAAATATTTTCCAAGGATTAAAATAGATCCACCGAAATATTCTGGATAAAAGCAGTGTAAGTAATCTCTCTACCAAGTTTTGCTTCAGTTAAAAGAATCAACACAGGCATTTCTTTACCTTCCTTGGTTGTGATATTGATTTCACGACGCTGCCCTACAATTTTATCTTTATTTGGGTCAATATATGCATCAATAAATTCATCTTGGCCCTCAATATCATCGGGGAATAAAATCCTTATACTCTGGCCAAGCACTTCGTCGCGCTTTATTGCAAACAGTTCCTCGGCTGCTTTATTGAAAAACTGAACCACTCCATCGTGGTCGGTTGTTATAATGGCATCCAAAAATCCCTCTAAAGTTTTCTCATTTCGAATCTTAACCTTCTCAATTTCCCTGAACTGATTTTTGACCTCTTCTCTGGCTTCTCTTAGTTTTTTATTTAACTCAACCTCATTCATACGGAGCATCTCTTCCTGTTTCATCAATTGCTCAGTTTGAATTTTGGTTTCTAACTCCATGTGTTTCTCGCGTGTAATATCGTTGGCAATAAATACAACTTTTGCAACCTCGTCGTACATATCATTTACTGCAGTAAACGTACATCTATACCATTTTTCTTCACCGTGGCTGGTTACAAGGCGTACTTGCCCTTCAAAAGGGATTCCATGAATTATATCATCCCAAGTTCGTTCAATTGCCTTCCGTTCAGAACCTGGAACCAAATCAAAAATTGATTTTTCTTTTGCAATTGAAAGCGTATAGCCTGTTGAAACCAAAAACTTATCATTTGCCTCAATTAAATCGCCAGTAGGGCTAAATTCTGCCTTAAACGATGAGCGGTTAAGTGCAGTAATTTGACCTTCGTAATCCAGACTTTGTTTTTTCTGCTCTGTGGTATCAATTGCAAGAAATAGAATTTTGTCAACCCCGCCCATTGGGTTACGAACGCAGGTATATGTGGCAATTGTCCATAAATCTTTACCAGTTTTGGTTACCAACTTCATATCACCCTCAAAATGTTTTCCACCATTACTAAGGGTTCTCCATATATCATCAAACCAAGTTCTATCTTTTTTATTTATGAACATTGATATTGGCTTACCTTCTACCTCAGAATTTCCAGTATACTCTAGTTTTTGTAAGAACTTAGTGTTTGCGTAAGTTAAATTACCGTTTACATCAAAATCTGCACGAATCATAGTATGATTTACAGAATTGGAAAAACTTATAAATTTCTCAGATTGTCTTGATGCTTCCTCTTGAGTAGCCTGCAGTTCTTCCATATTTTGACGCATCTGCTCTTCCTTTAAGGCAAGTTCTTCGGCTTGTTCACGCGATTCCTTTAGCAGTTTAGCAGTGCGAAGATTGATTTTTACAGTAGATATGGTAGTGGCAATGCTTTCTGCCACCTTTTCAAGAAACTCAACTTGAAACCTTTCAAATAGATTAAATGATGCTATCTCAAGAACACCATGTACATTATCGTTGACCTTAAGCGGAACCAGTATAAGACACTTAGGGTTTGCTTTACCTAAACCTGAGGTTATTTTCAGATAACTATCTGGTACTTTTTTCAACAATGTGGTTTGTCGCTCCAAAGCACAAGCACCAACCAATCCGCTTCCCCAAGGTATAACTCTATCGGCATATTTTCTTCTTTCGTAAGCGAAACTTGCTGTCATACGAAAGTGAATGTCTAATTCATCCTCATCCTCAATCACATAAAAAGCACCCTGATTAGCCCCAATATACTTAACCAGATTACTTATTACCTGAAATGAGAGTTCTTCAATATCATCGTTATTTAACCTAAGGATTTCGCCAAATTTTGCCATTCCTTCGGCACTCCAACTACGCTGTTCATCCTCTTTTCTACGCCCAATTTCATCATCCTTACTCCTCTTAAGGTTATCACGGAGATTAATAACCGCTTTACCTAATGCATCGGTTTCATCAGGAATATAATCTGCATCAATATCTCCTTCCCTTAATTTTTCAACAAACCGATACAGTTTACGCTGTCTATGAAGTTCAATCTGAGTAATTTTTTCAGCCTCGGTTTTAGTTGCAGAAACATATCGCGATACAAAAAATGTAGCAATAGCTATTAATATCGGAAATGAATCAAAGAAGTAAAGTATTGGAGAAACTAAATGTAAATCGTAAACACCTACGGGGGTAAAAGGTAGTTTGTGGATTACTACACCTACAAAAAAAATCAATAATATCAACGCCAAACCACTGAGAAACCCAAGTATGGTAGCCTTAACTACAAAAGGTTTAGAATATTCACGCTCCATAGCAGACCAAATTTTGTCTTAAAAATAGGGATTTTTTTATTCCAATGAAAATAATAGTGAAAATATCACATCTATTAAAGTCACATTTAGCCTGCAAAGAAAATATGGAAGGGAAAGTTAAACTCTCATCTTTTTAATTACATACGGTCCAATCTCATCCAAGGGCAATATTTGATGTGCAGCACCAAGTTTAATGGCCTCGCGTGGCATTCCGAAAACTACGCACGATTTCTCATCCTGTGCAATAGTAAATGCTCCAGCATCTTTCATCTCGAGTAGTCCTTTGGCTCCATCATCGCCCATACCAGTCATAATAACACCGAGCGAATTTGCTCCCGCATATTTAGCTGTGCTTCGGAAAAGAACATCTACAGAGGGTCTATGGCGGTTTACTAAAGGTCCCTCAATAACCTCAACATAGTATTTAGCACCACTGCGTTTAAGCATCATATGAAAATTGCCAGGGGCTATTAAAGCTTGCCCACGTAGAACACTATCTCCATTCTGGGCTTCCTTAACCGATATTTTGCAAATATCGTTCAACCTATTAGCAAACGAAGTGGTAAATTTTTCAGGCATATGCTGAACTATCACAATGCCAGGACAGTCCAACGGCATCGATTTTAAAAAATCGGCAATTGCTTCAGTACCACCAGTAGATGCGCCTACGGCTATTACTTTATCGGTTGTAGTTAATGAACCCACTGGGGTTTTTGTCATAGGTATAACTGCATCGGCGGATAGTTTTGGCTCAACTGCAGGAATATCGACCATTTTACGGCGTGTGATTTTTGAGCCTGCAGCAGCTCTAATTGCATCGCAAATCCTAATTTGGGATTCTTCAATAAATTTTTTGGTATTAAGCTGTGGCTTTGTAATTATATCAACAGCACCATATTCAAGGGCACGAATACCCATTTCGGTAGCCTTATCCGTTAAACTCGAAATTACAATTACAGGAATTGGATGTTGCGACATTATCTTGCGCAGAAAAGTTAATCCATCCATGCGAGGCATTTCAACATCGAGGGTAATCACATCGGGAACCTCCTCTGCAATCTTTCGGGCAGCAAAATATGGATCTGCTGCAGTTCCCATAACCTCAAGCAATGGATCCGACGAAATTATTTGCGAAAGGGTTTGACGTACCAACGCAGAGTCATCAACTACTAAAACCTTTATTTTACCTGCCATAACAAATCATTTACTTTGATTGAATAAGCTGCTTTTGTATATATTTTTGGCGAACCTCTCCGGTATGAGTTAAAAATTCAATTTTACGTCCTAATTTTCCACCTAAGCTCTTTGCAACAATTGGAATTTTATGTTCACCAAGTAGTTCCAATGCAATTTTGATATTTCTATCTCCAATTTGAAAATTAGCAATGTTTGTTTCAATTACCTCTCCCCCTCCAAAAACTTTTGCCTGAAGATCCGCCTTTGAAGAACCTAGCGCAATCATTCTCTCAATTAAACGCTCAATGGCAATATTGCCATACTTAGGACTTGCCAAACCTTGACCGTTCCAAAGCGGAAGCATATAATGGTTTATTCCGCCACGCTTTGTTTTAGGATCGTACAAACAAACAGCAACACACGATCCCAGTATGGTGTTAACCACATGAGGCTCCTTGTCAGCGAAAAGAGCCGCAGGATATAAGTAGTGTTGCTTTAACTCTTCCATTAATGTTGATTAAAAAACTTCCGAATCCGAATCGAAAAACATCTCGTTAGCATCAGTTGCAAATCCTTCGATAGGCTCCTCGGATTCTGGGATGTTTATTGTAAAACAAGCGCCTTTGCCCAACTCACTTTCAATATCGATATAGCCATTGAGCATATCAATAATGGCCTTATTTATTGATAAGCCAAGTCCGTGCCCTCTATTAAGTGAATTTATGCCCGAATCAACCCTCTTAAACCTGTCGAATATTATTTTTTGATTCTCCTTAGATATTCCAATTCCATGGTCACGAACTTTAATAGAAAGTACGCTGTCCTTTATCCTCGCATCAATCTCAATAACACCACCCTCAAAACTAAAATTAATTGCATTGCTTAAAAGATTAGCTATTATTAGTTTCAACTTCTCTGGATCAGTTTTAAATGTTGCCAATTGATTGTTGCCAGAGTCTCCATTCAAGTTGAATTGAATGTTCATTTTCTTCTTTCTCAACTCGAACTTAAACGATTCAATAACACTCTCGAGTAAATTCTGAACATCAACCCGTAATATTTCAGGATATATATCGCCCGCCTCAATTTTTGCAGCCACAAAAATATTCCGTAACTGAAAATCAAGATTAAACGCCTCGGAATGAATAAGGGCCACCATCGAGATAACTTTCTTCCAGTTTTCCTTATCAACTGAAAGTATAGCCTTTGAAAGACCTATAATAGAGGTAAAAGGATTAATAATTTCATTGGTAATATTTGAAATAAAGTGGGTTTTTAGAGCCTCGGACTCCTCAAGCTTTTTATTAACTACCTTAAGCTCATTATTTAACTCCTTAAGCTCCTTTAATGATTTCTTGTTTTGCTCAAATCTTCGCTTAAGTTCTTGTATGAGTTCATCGTCGGTTAGGTGTTCGGACATAATGCGATGTATTAAGTTGATAAAATCCTATAAGCGAATATATATTGTTGGTTTTATTTGCTTTAAGGGTAGTTTCATGTTAAGAATTGATTCGGAATGCCCCAGAATTAAATACCCCTCAGGCTTTAACTTTGTACAAAGTTTATTTATTACCTGTTCCTGAGTATCCCTATCGAAATAGATTAAAACATTACGGCAAAAAATAACATCGAAGGTTTCTGATATAGAGTAATGGTCGTCCATAAAGTTCAACCTGCCAAAACGCACCTTATTCCGAATATTAGGAGCCATTTTTACTGTTGGATTTGCCCTATCCTTACTCTTTAACATGTACTTTTTCTTCAGTGTCAAGGGAACAATCTCCACCCTGTCCTCCTTATAAACAGCGTTCATAGCAGCTTGCAAAATGCGTGTAGATAAATCGGTAGCCCAAATTCCAAAGTCGAAACCAAGATTTTTTTCAGCGAACTCGGAAAGTACAATTGATAAGGTATAAGGCTCTTCTCCGCTTGAGCATCCAGCACTCCAAACCTTAAACTGCTTTCCTTTGCTCGATTGATAGAAATCGGGCAGAATTTTTTCAGTTAAAAAATCGAAGTGAGTTGGCTCCCTAAAAAAATCTGTTTTATTGGTGCTAACAACATCAAGCATGTGAATTATTTCACTATCGGCACCCTCCCTGCTAAACAGGTAGTCGCAGTACTCCTTGAATGTATGTAGGTTCAAATCACGAAGCCTCTTCTGCAACCTACACTGCAGCATAACCTTTTTAACATCAGGAAGCCTAATGCCGCTTTCCTTGTAAATAAATGAGCTTAATTTTTTGAACTCCTCTTCGCTTAACTGCACCCTATAAAAATCGCTCAAATCTGCGCCTGCCATATATGGCTTTGGTTTAATATGAGTTAATCAATCTTTTCAACATTTACATTATCAGCATTCATCTCTGCATTAACCTTTAAGTTGGTAATTTCGTCAATGGAGAATACCGCATCCATATTGAGAATGATGATGAACTTTTCATCAATTTTAGCCATTCCAATAATAAATTCTGATTTATAGCGGCTACCTAAGGTTGGCAAAGGCATAATTTGGTTATTGTCTATTTCAAGCACAGCCTGAACGGAATCTACAATAGCACCAACGTGAACAGAATCGCCATCCAAATCAATATCCAACACAATAATACAAGTGTTAGTGGTGTACTCCGCTTCTGGCATGCCGAACTTAATTCGCGCATCTATTACTGGAAGTACAGCACCTCTAAGGTTAATAACCCCCTTTAGATAATCTGGAGCCTTGGGCACTGTGGTAATTTTAGTCATTTCTAAAATATTAAGCACCTTTCCAACGTGGGCTGCAAACTCCTCGTCACCAAGTTTAAAAGTGAGATATGAGTTAATTTTTGAAGTTTTTTCCTGTTCCATAATTACCTCCTGAAATATCGTTATTTAACATTGATTGTTTGAATTTTTGCAAAAAGTTTAATAATCTTATTGGTATCCATTACCAAAGCAACAGTTCCATCGCCAAGAATTGTAGCGCCCGAGAAGATATCGTGGGTTTTATAATGTTTCCCTAATGGTTTTAGTACAGCTTGGTACTCACCAATAACAAAATCGACCACCATACCCACACTATTGTCCTCAAAGTTAACAACAACCACTTGCTCAAGTTCCTCGTCGCTAGCATCAAGGTGAAATTCTTTACGCAAACTAAAGAATGGGATTTGCTTTCCATCCAGCGTTACCAGGTTGTTGTACGATGAGTAAATCTTCTCCTTTTCAACTGCATAAATCTTATCAATTGCAGCTAATGGAATTACGTAGGCAGCCTTATTGATACTTACTAATAAACCATCAATGATGGAAAGCGTTAGTGGAAGTTTTATGGTAATTGTGGTACCTAATCCTACCTCTGAATCAACCTCAACCTCACCCCTAATCTCCGAAATCTTTTTCTTAACCACATCCATTCCAACACCTCTTCCCGAAACATCGGTAACCTTCTTAGCTGTTGAAAAGCCAGGTAGGAATATCAAGTCGAGTATTTCCTTCTTGCTTAACTTGCGCTCTGGCGGAATAATCCCCTTAAGAATTGCTTTTTCGCGGATTATTTCAGGGTCAATTCCTGCTCCATCATCAGAAATTTGAATAATCACACTTGCGCCTGAATAGTATGCCTTAAGAACAATTTTCCCTTTTGTTGACTTACCCTGAGATAAACGAACGCTGGCCTCTTCTATACCATGGTCAAGGCTATTCCTAATAATATGCATTAAGGGATCCGAAAGATTCTCGATTATAGTTTTATCCAGTTCGGTATCGGCTCCTTCTGTAATGAATTCAACCTCCTTTTTCAATTCCATTGATAAATCACGAACAAGACGTTGGAATCGTCCAAACAAGTTTTCAATAGGTATTAGCACAATACTAAAAGCGATATCCCTAAGTTGACGCGATAGTTTTTGAACATTCTCAACAATTGGACCCAAGCCAGGCACGCTATTTTCCTCGGCGAATAAACTCAAACGAGCCTGAGTTGTTACTAGTTCCGAAACTAAATTCATTAAACCATCAAGTTTATCAGACGATACACGAATACTGGCTGCAGACTTATCCTTAAAACCTATTCGCTCACGCTTTACAACTTCAGATTTTTGTTTGTTATGGCGAGCAATTGCCTGATTCGCGACCCTTTGAATAGTTACATAGCCAATATCTTTCTGAACATTTGCCAACTGAGTAACCTCATCAACAAACTTTGGATCGCTTAAAAGGTTAATGTCTGCAACTTTCTGAATTTCAAGCTTAGAGTCAGTCTCTACAAAGATAAATACATCATTAATAGCACCAACCCCCTGTTCAGAAGCCACAATTACCTCCCAGTAAACATAGCATTGCTCTGGATTAATTTTATCAAATAAAGGAACCCTATTGAAATGGGCAAAGACCTTAGTTTGACCCAGCATAGACAATTCATCCAACAAGTAAAATGGATTTGTACCATTACGGAAGATATTGCTCTGAGGTTCAAACATAACATAGTATGTATGAACAACGCTGTCGGACTTAAACTCAACAGAATTGGTTTGTGGCTTATCTTGCTCACCCTTATTAGGATTGATTAGCTGGTTAATTTTAGCAATTAACCCATTATGAGTGGTTAAAAAGTCGGGGTCTTCATAATTTCCCTCATCCAACATTGCCTTGAGGTGATCAACGGAAGAAAGGGTAACATTAAGCACTTGAGGGGTAAGCTGTAGCTGGTTACTCCTAATAAGATCATAAACAGTTTCAAGGTTATGTGTGAACTTATCTATTAGGTCGAACCCAAACATACTACTATTCCCTTTTAGGGTATGCATTACCCTAAAAACCTGCTGAATTTGAGCAGGATCGTCGGGATTCTTCTCCAGCTCAAGCAGGGTAACCTCCAACTTATCTATAAGTTCCGAGGCTTCCTCTATAAATTTCTTCTTGAAACTATCCATTATCGTATCACTTTATTGATTGCTGCAATCAGTTTAGCCGGAACAAAAGGTTTAATAATCCAACCAGTGGCACCAGCATCCTTAGCCTCCATTTTTTTGGCCGTTTGCGACTCTGTTGTAAGGAATAGTATAGGAATTCGCTCGTAATCGGAATTTTTTCGAACGTTCTTAATTAACTCAATGCCATCCATCTCGGGCATATGTAAATCGGTTATTATTAAATCAATAACCTGACCATTCAGAAATTTTAGAGCATCTTTTCCATCAACACCTATCAAAACCTTGTAGCCTTCATTTTCAAGGGTAAAACTAACTACCTCTCGAATACTTTCAGAATCGTCAACAATAAGAATTGTTTTTGCCATATCTTAATGTATTATAATGTTTTAGAATTTCAACTTAATACCTGCATTGTTCAGTAGTTTTTGTTGGTCGGGCGATAAATCCATCTCAACATCTACCTGATTATTATTTTTCAGTGTTGTCCAAACAAACGATTGGATCAACTGAATAAATCCAAGGTCTATGCTTTCAGCATCTTTAACTACAATTTTGATGCTGCTACTTTTATTAAGGTAAATAGCAAGATCGTCCTTCAAACCCTTTATGTTGTTTAGGCTCAAATCTCCGCTAAGAGTTATTTTTGAACCATCGCTACCCTTGCTCGCTGCAATTTGGTATCGTTTTTCTTTAGTTTTACTCATGGTTTATATGCTAAAAAAGTTCTACATCATCGTTCTGTTCTTCAGTATCGTCAAGTTTTGAATCCTCGGGCTTTTGTCCACCCTCAATAATCGACTCATGAATTTTATGCTCGCTCTCCATTGTGTATAGTCCTTTCAGAAACTCCATATCCTCGGCCTCATCTCGTTTAACCTCATGCCCTTTGATTTCCTGAAATACCTCGTTAAGCATTTTAATTATTTCAATAATTCGCACCTCAAAAAAATCATAATACTTTATCCTTTTAATTGAACCCACAACTACAGCATCCATCTCCTTGCTAACCTTAAAATTATTGTGCAATAGTTGATATACCTGCTCATCTTGATGCTTAAGTTGGTCCATTATTGAAGTTATCTTCTCTGCAATATCGCCTTGATTTGCAATAGAAGCATTTTTCACTTTCAAATCATCGCAAATGGTTTGAAACTGACCATTAATATCGACCAAACGTTGAGATATTGTTTGAATTTGATTTGATGTATTTTCAACATCTTGCCCAACCTCCTTTAGCTGCTCAACAATATTACCCTGTGGGTAAGCCCTCTTTAACTGTTCTATATTACCATCACTGCTCTTTTCGAAAAAAACCGAATCGGACTTTGAAACAGCATTCATAGTTTTGTTGATAGTGCCCACTATTTCACAGAATTCGGCCATCAACGATTTCTCAATTATAGGCACACTCCTGAGAGGCGCAAGAATACTATCGAGTTTTTGGCTTAAATCGGTAAGGTGAACATCCTCCTGGTTAAACTGCGATTGGGTAAGTTCCTTGCATAAGTTAGAGATGTTTATCATATCCTCACTTACTGAGCGGAACTTTTCCGTGATTAACTCTATTGCACGCTGGTACTCCTTATTGGCTCTTACCAGCAAGGCAGCTTGAATGTTGGCTAAATCACGTATTCGCGATAAGTAATCTAGATGCTGACTCTCGTTGTCGGGGTCGAAATCGGCTAGATTCTGCAACAAACTACGATGTGATGTTTGAACATGTTCTATCTTCTGCCTAATAATATCGTGATATTGCAAATTCGTAATAATATTAGCAATACTTTCTGATATTTGGTCGGTTATAGTTTTTAAAGATGGCAACCTCCTAGTAACCTCCTGCTGCTTATCGGCAAAAAGCACTATGGCGGTGTGTACTTGGTCCAGAATTAGGTTAACCTGTTGGTTGAGCTGATTATTATACTTCTCAATCTTAACTATACTACTATTGATAAGTTCCTGAAGTTTTTCCAGATTCTTATCATTATGGTATTCCCTGAGTTTTTGCTGATTTATATGCTTATTGTAGTTACCAGTTATTTCCTCTATTGCTGGTGATGCCTGCTCAAGCGAATCGGTTCCTGTAATTTTAAGATTTGCCAGTAAGAACTTAAGAGTAAGTAGATTTTGGTTAAGATTTTTAACTTGAAGGTGTAAATCAGCAGACATCTCCAGCATCTCCTTGCTAACGTTTATCCCCTTATTTGCCGTAGCAAGAATAGGACTATGCTGCATACGAAGTAACTTATATAGTTCCTCCAAATCAGTCATCATTTTGCGGGTATCGCTATCCGACAGAATCTCAAAAATATCAGTAGCACTTTTCGAAATTGCCGACGATGAGCGGTACAGCTCCTTAAAATCCGCATTTAATCCCAAAAAATCATCAGAAGAACATTGTAGTAACTCAATGATTTTGGTATCAATCTGAGTAAACTTACTTGTAATATTTTTCAAATCCCTAGCCATTCCATTCCCGTTTAATATACTTAAGGTTTACCGGTCAAGATATTTCCAATATGCTTTACAAACAAGGGTATATCAATGGGTTTTGTATAATAATCCAAAGCCCCTAACTTCATACAAGCATCCTTATATTCTGTGGAATTTACTGCTGTAACAACAATAATGGGTATATCTTTTGTTTCAGCACTCAATTTAAATTGCTTTAGACACTCAATACCACTAACCTGGGGCATAAGCAAATCCAAAAGAATTAAGCGTGGCTTTCTCCGTTGAATTAAGGTGTATGCTTCTGCTGCATTAGATGCCGATTGTGTAGAAAACCCCTCCTCCTGCAGTAAGGCCTCCATTAAAACCTGATTGGTGGTAGAATCGTCAATAACTAAAATGTAATCGTCTAATTTGCTCATAATACCTACTAATACAAATCATTTCAAAATTAAACGGTTTAATAAATTCTTTTGCACAAAAATGTATGAGTTTGATTACCCTAATTTAATGATTTAAATCACCATTTTTAAGTATCGATGTTTGTTTTTAATAAAAATTTAACTAATTTTAAGAAACCCGATTTAATTATAAGTTCCTCTAAATTAAGCAGAATGCTAACAAAAACCTATTCTTCCTTCGATATCCTATTTGGTAGATGCACCCTACCAATTAATATATTGTTGAGTGAGTGTGAGAAAGAGCGTATAGCTGAAAATATCAATATAGTTGATTATAATAGAAGGGACATCATTGTAAAACAGAACTCCAGAACATCACATATAATATACCTCTCATCTGGTTTGGTAAAAATCTCTAGAGAGTTGAGAAAGGGTAAGAACTTAATTCTAAAAATTGAAGGCGCAGGGAACTTTGTTGGCTTATCATCTATTCTGGGAGGCGAAGTTTACGATTTCACAGTATCGGCCATAGAACCTTGTACTGCAATTTATATTGATGTCGATATTTTCACATCAATTCTGGAAAAAAATGGCTCGCTAGGCATAGAAATCTCCAAGCAGATAAGTAAAAATACAATATTCAACATCAATCGTTTATCAGGATTGCTTTACAAGCAACTACCAGGCAGAGTTGCCGATTTAATACTGTACTTCTCCGAAATGATTTACCATAACTCTGCATTCAAATTTCCGTTAACCCGTCAAGAATTGGCTGAAATTTGTGGAACAACTAAGGAGAGCTTAATTAGAACCCTTTCGGAGTTCAACCACGATAGGATTATTGAAATGGACCGACATAACATCAAAATAATAAGTACCGACATCCTTAAAACCCTAAGCAGACTTGGATAAACACTTAAACTAACCACCTATGCACAGAATTCTTATTGTTGACGACATTTTTGTAAACAGACTTTTACTCAAAGAGGTTGTAAAAAATATTTGTAGCCAGTGCTTCGAGGCTCAAAACGGGAAAGAGGCTATAGATATTATTAAGAGGGAAAAAGTTGATTTAGTTTTTATGGATATTGAAATGCCAGTGATGAATGGACTTGAGACCACCAAGTATATTCGAGAGAAACTTCCTTCACCGTTAAGGTTTACTCCGGTTATTGCACTTACTGCACATAATCCAGCCAATTTTTTCGAGGATTTTCATGATGCCGGATTCGACTACTTAATGACAAAACCATACTCCATAGACAAAATCACAAAAGCCATTCATGAGGTTTGCCCAAGCAAAGCTTAATGTTTTAACATATAACTTATAGGGTGTCTATAAAATCTAGACACCCTTATTTTTTCCCATATTTTGGTGATCCTAAGCTTAATTTAAGTAACCGTTTAGTAATTATCGTCCAATTGATATTATTTTTGAAGTAAATTTCGTTAAACAATTATAGCGATGGATAGTAAAGACCTTGCCCATATAATTGAGAATCATACACGAATAATTCTCCCCGATTTTGGCGCGTTCCTTTTAAAGGATAGCGGCAACGGAATATTTAAACCCGAAAATCTTACTTTTAGCCCTTTCCTTAAATACAACGATAATGTTCTAGAGGAGTACTACGCAAAGTACAAGGAAGTACCCAAGGACGAAGCCATAAAACAAACAAAAGCCTTTATCGAAAGCCTAAAGGAAACAATAAAAGCCCAGGGTTATTTCGATATTCCTGGCATTGGTAGATTAATGCGTGATGGCCGCGGAGCAATAATATTTACAGCATCAGGTAAAAGCATCTCTCCTACCGATACCGTTAAGCCTGTTGCAAATAAGCCTCAAAAAAAGTCGAAGAAAATTTTGGAAGAAATATCTAATGTTGATATAAATGAACAACCTGAAAGTAAACAAGAACCTAGTCAGGAAGATATTGTTTTAGAAATTGACACCCAAGAACCAATTAACGAAGAACTCTCAGAGAGTCAGACTTTCGAAGAACAAGTATTTGTCAATGAAAGTATTATTGAGATTGAAGAGGAATTAAAAGAACCTGCTACGGAGCAAAACCAACCTATATTGTCAACCAACATCAATACCGAAAACCCATACAATCAAGAAGAAAATAACGATATGGCAAAGACTAAGAAAAAATCGAAATTAACTCTTATACTTATATACCTAGGAATATCGCTTTCGGCCATTCTTATATTCGCTTTTATCATTAGAGAAATAGCATTTAATAATGAGATTAGGGAAAGCAACAGACCAAGCAATGTTGTTAAAGAAAAGGTTGAAAAAAACGAAACTGAAACTGTAGTTCCCGAAAAAGAAATCCCAAAGGATGAAATTGACAAGGCTTTCGATGAAATGACTACAGATGATGCATCAGAGAGCGCAGAGAGTAACATTGAAACTCAGATTGAAAAATCGGTTATTGAGAATGCTGCAATTAAACAGCCTGCAACAGAACAATTCCATCTAATTGCAGGGAGTTTTAAGGATAAACTGAACGCTGAGAAGTATGCGAAGGAACTTAAAACCGCAGGGTATAAGTCGGAGGTGCTTACGCTTCCTAATGGCAAAAACTATGTTACTGTGGGCTCATTCCCAACGAAGGAAAAAGCAAATCAGGAAAAAAGCAAGTTAACCCAAAAATTCCCAAGCATTTGGATTTTAAAACAGTAATGAGTCCCAAGGAGCATATAAACGTATACCCCAACATTGGAAAGGTATTGTACAAACGCAACCTAAAGGCTAAACGACTTAGTATCAGAATTAAAAATACAGGCGAAGTAAAAGTTACAATCCCAAGTGTGCTCTCATTCAATGCCGCCGAAAACTTTGTACTGTCCAAAGCAAGTTGGATTGTTGAGAAATTGGAGGAAATTGAGACCCAAAAACAACCAATTATCCAAAACGGATACAATACACGTTACCATTCCCTAAAATTTATTCAAGGAGACTACAATATCATAAAAGTAAAGTATAATAAACCATACATTGATATTCTTTATCCTAAATCCATTAATATCGAGCATAACAGTACGCAAACTGCCGCAAAGAAGGCTATAGAGTTAGCCTACAGAATTGAAGCCAAGGAGTATTTACCTCAAAGGCTTGATAGTATGGCTACATTAAAAGGTTTTAAGTATGGTAAACTAACCATACGCAATTCGGTAACCCGCTGGGGGAGCTGCTCATCTAAAAACAATATTAGCCTCAGCCTTCATCTTATGAAACTTCCCGATGAGTTAATTGACTATATTCTGCTCCATGAACTTTGCCATACAGTACAAAAAAATCATGGTCCAAAATTCTGGGAACTACTCAATAGAGTTACCGATGGAAGAGCCAAACAACTTGCAAAGGAAGTTAAAAAGTATAGTACAAGAATTTAATATGCGCATAACAGTTCTACTGCTCATATTACTAAAGGTTAACACCCTCTCTGCGCAAAACATCACTGCGGAGCAACTATCGAATGCTGCTCTTGAACTCACAAAACAAAAGGTTGAATACTATCCCGGTTATATCAGAATTGCTTATCCAAACGGCGATGTTCCTGCAAACAAAGGTGTTTGCACCGATGTAATTATTAGAGCATACCGCAAACTCGGTATAGACCTTCAGAAAGAGGTTCACGAGGATATGGCCAAAAACTTTCATTTATACCAAAAAAACTGGGGACTTAAGAAACCCGATACCAATATTGACCACCGCCGTGTTCCAAACCTAATGGTTTACTTTAAACGGTTTGGAATGGTTAAATCAATTACCCAAAACCCCAACGACTATAAACCAGGCGATATTGTTTGTTGGAATCTTAGTGGTGGAATAACGCATATTGGCATTGTTGTAAACAAAAGAACTACCGATGGAAATCGGTACTTAATTGTACACAACATTGGTGCTGGACAAGTTTTGGAAGATTGCTTATTTTCCTTTAAGATAATTGGGCATTACACTTACGGAATTGCCCCTTAATACTTCTAGTAGTCGAGAGAATTAAGCCTTTCGGTTAAGTCCACTATGCGATTGTAGAAATCGTTGGCAATAGACTGGTAATCAACCGTGGTTTTAACACCTCGCTGACGCGATTTGTAAGCTAACTTGGCAATTACCTCTTTCTCAAGCTCCATTACATCAGAAATAATATCCAACACGTTCTCCTGATTCAGATGAGGAGAAAATGTTAGTTGAGTATAGCACTCATCTAAGAAATGCTTTACCATTGACTTAATGTCCTTCTTTAAATCTCTGATATTGGGCATGATATTATTGCTCTTATTTTCGAATTAACCAACAAACTAATTTTCCAATAAATATAAACTATTTTCAATATAGTGTCAGCTAGCAATCATTTTTTTTAACTTTTTTTTGATAAAAATCATCATAAAAAAAGTTCGATGGGATTAGCCAACGAACTTTAAAATATTCTTGATAATTAATTACACACTAGTACCCGTAAGCACGTCCTTCCATTTTATCGATAATAATTTCGAATACTTTTACATTGGTAATAGCTGGTAAACTATAGGTAAAATCCTCCTTGCCACTATACTTGGCCATCACAATGTTCAAGACTCTTTTCTTTTCTTCAATATCATCTATCTGGATAATCTTGCCATGAATAAGTGCGCTTCGGTAACGCATGGAGTATGAACAGGCCACGCTCTCGTTCTGAATTCGCATTTGGTAGCCATTGCTGAAAGCAACACAAACATTCGGATTATTCTTCCAAATATCAATTTTCTTTCCTTCTGGACCGCTATGTATATAGAGTTTACCATCGCGATAGCCAAAGTTAAAGGGTAAAACGTAAGGCTTTCCGTCGTTATCAATCATAGATACATGACAAACCTCTGTTCCGTTAATTATTGACTCAATATCAGCTTTAGTTAAATCGCTTCTCGACTTCATATTAAAGATTATAGGTTTTAAGTTAATTTACTGCGTATAAATTTAATCAATTCCGATATCCAAAGGATAAGTGAAGTAGATAAAACAACTAAAAACCAATCGTATACTTTTAACGGAACAGTTCTAAAAAATGTACCTCCAAACTGAATAATAAATACTTGGCCAACTACTATAAGTAGCGCGATTAGCAGAAAACTTTTATTCTTAAATAAACCTTTGAATGCAGAAACATTTTGTCCGTAAACACGGGCATTAAATAAATTCCAGAACTGAAGCATAACAAACACATTGAAAAATAAGGTTAACTCATAGTTAGTAACCTCTCCATCACTTTTCAAATACTGTAACATGGCTATCAGAGCAACAAAGAAGGCTCCTGCTGTGTAAACTATTCCATTACGAATTGACTTACTAATAATAAAGTCGTTGGTTTTACGAGGATGCTGTTTCATAACTCCAGCATGGGGTGGTTCTGTGGCCAATGCTAGTGCTGCAAAAGTGTCCATAATCAGATTCACCCATAGCATTTGAGTAACTGTTAACGGCAAAGTTATTCCAGTAAAAGGCCCTGTAAGCACAATTGCAACAGCAAGTAGGTTTATGGTTAACTGAAAGAATAGGAATTTCTGAATATTCTGAAACAAAGTCCTTCCCCAACGAACAGCATTCACAATACTTGCAAAAGAATCGTCGAGCAAAATTATATCGCTAGCCTCCTTGGCCACCTGAGTTCCTGTCCCCATTGCCAAGCCAACATTCGCTCTGTTGAGCGATGGGGCATCGTTGGTACCATCGCCAGTTACAGCAACCACCTGACCTTGCTCCTGAAGCAAACGAACCAACTTTAACTTATCCGAAGGACGTGCCCGGTACATAATCTTCAAATTACCAATAATTTTTGAAGCTTCAGCATCGGATAATGCCTCAAAATCGGGTCCTGAAATAGCAATATGACTCGAGTTATCGGCATAGATATTAATTTGCTTACCAATAGACGATGCTGTAACAACATTATCGCCAGTAATCATTTTCACATCAATCCCAGCAGTATGGCAACTTGCCACAGCGTGCGCTACATCAGCACGAACTGGGTCGGCAATACCAACAAATCCTACAAAAATTAGATTTGAAGGGGTATCTTCGTAATTATAATTCTCAGCACCCAACTCTCTGTATGCAAAAGCAATAGACCTAAGCGATTTGCTCTGGTACTCCTCAATAATTTGCTTTGATAGTTTTGCGACAGATTCATCGGTTTTCGAAATCGAAAGCACAATTTCGGGAGCACCTTTAACAAGCAGGAATCGTTTGCCCTGTTTGTCTGTCCCAATTGTAAACATGTACTTCTTCTCCGAAGAAAATGGCAATTGGTACTCAACCTTAAAATCCTCCCTTAAAGACCTATAATTAATGCTATTATTATTCAACCAAAGCAAAAGCGCAGCATCGGTCGGATTTCCAACTGTTTTTGTTTTTTCATCACTAAAATCCAGATGAGCCGACGAGTTAACAGCCATGGAATACTTTAGCACATCCGATTCTACTGTATTTTCTTTAATATCAACATTGCCAATAAAATGCCACTCAAGAACTGTCATCTGATTCTGGGTAAGCGTGCCTGTTTTATCGGTACAAATAACCGTTGCCGCACCCATTGTTTCGGTTGCCTGCATCCGACGAACAAGATTATTTGCCGCTGTCATTTTACGCATACTGTAGGCCAAACTAAGCGTTACGCTCATTGCCAAACCCTCGGGTACTGCAACTACAATTAAGGTCATTGAAACCATAAAGTAGTTGAGTAAACTACTAAGCACATCAACTGAAAACCAATTTTGAGCAAGGAAAAAATCGACTCCGAAAAACGAGCCAATAATTGCAGAAACAGCAAGAACCAATATACCAATAGCAAGTGATACTATTACTGCATTAACTTTAATTTTCTGGAAAATATCGGGTATTGCAAACTTTAAACCAGCCTGATTGAGCAGGTAATTAATTGAAGGTAACCAAAACTTAGTGAGCAACCCAACAATGGTAAGTACAATAGCTCCAAAAACGAACTTTTGATGAGAATCCAAGGCAAAACTTGAGCTAGAAATATCAATAAATGCAAGTATTGCAAAAATCAGAATAGCTAACAAAAATGCGGATGAACTTATAAAGTCGCTTAACTTATGGAGTTGAATAGTTAACGGGGTTGGAGCATCAATGCGAATTGTTGCTTCGCGTGCGGTGGTACCAATCTCAGTTTTATCGCCCACAGCAGTTGTTTCAACAATTCCATGCCCCTCAACAACAGCAGTGCTCTTAAGAACCTTATTGACAGGATACGTATGTGAACCATCATCGCTAGAGGTATCGTGACTTTTACGAGCGATTGGCTCTCCAGTTAGCGATGATTCATTCACCGATAAAGCCACCGATTCCAACAAAATTCCATCGGTTGGTATTTCATCGCCCCTGTCGATAATAACAATATCGCCAACAACTAAATCGCGCTTAGGAACACTGGTAACATTGCCATCGCGAATAACCTTAACAGGCATTTCGTCGTTAACCTGATTAAGTATATCGAACTCCTTCCCTGCTCTAAACTCGTTAATAAACGACATAAAGGTGGCCAGAAAAATGGCAAGCACAATTCCAACACCCTCAAGGTAATGTCCATTAAATATACCAACACCAATAGCAATTGATGCCGCAATGGAGAGTATTCGTATGATTGGGTCGTTAAACTTTTCGAGAAATAATTTCCACCATGGGTCACGTGGAGGTGGAGTTAAAATATTCTCGCCATGTAAACGCCTGCTCTCTAAAACCTGTTCTGCCGATAAACCTTGATGTTTAATGTCCATGTAAAAATTTATTAGTGAAATTGCACCCAAAATTAGTTGAAAAAATTACATCAACATTAACATTGATGAACATCAATAACAATTCAATTGAATAATTGGTTGCTTAAAATTTTAAAAAGATGTAGGTTTGCACTCTAAATTTATGTAAAACAATACCAAAATGGGAAGAGCGTTTGAATATAGAAAAGCCCGCAAAATGAAACGTTGGGGCAATATGGCTCGAGTATTTACAAGACTTGGCAAAGAAATTACCATGGCAGCCAAAACGGGTGCCGATCCAGAAACAAACCCAAAACTCCGACTACTTATTCAGAATGCAAAGTCGGAAAATATGCCCAAGGAGAACGTTGAAAGGGCTATTAAACGTGCTACTGAAAAAGATTCTAAGGATTACAAAGATGTAGTTTATGAAGGCTACGGTCCGCACGGAATTGCTATTCTTGTTGAAACAGCAACCGATAACCCTACAAGAACAGTAGCAAATGTTCGTAGCTACTTTAATAAGTACGGTGGTTCATTAGGCACAACTGGTATGCTTGACTTCATTTTTGAGCGCAAGTGCTCATTCCGTGTTGAGATGAAGGATGGTATTTCGCTTGAAGACCTGGAACTAGAGCTAATAGACTTTGGTGTTGAGGAGGTTTTTGCCGAGGAAAATAACATGATGATTTTTGCTGAATTCACCCAGTTTGGCCCAATTCAACGATTCCTTGAGGAAAAGGGATTGAACATCCTAAACTTCCAATTTGAGCGTATTCCAAACGATACCAAGCAGTTAACAGCAGAACAGCAAGCCGAGGTAGAAAAACTTATTGAGAAAATTGAGGAGGACGAGGATGTTACAAACGTTTTCCACAATATGGTTGTAGAATAAATTGTCAACGCATATAATAAAAAAGGTCGTTGTAACTAACGACCTTTTTCAATAGAAGTCTTTAATTCCAAAAAAATAAAAATC
>JAKQKB010000190.1 GCA_029560875.1 Bacteroidota bacterium
CACTCATAGCAGCACTCCATCGGTAGGATGCGCCCAACATAAATTTGTCAAAAAACATAAAGTTTCCTGAAAGATCCACTTGTAGGGGAGCACCTTCTACCATTTTGGTCAAAAAGGCGGGTTTGAATTTAACGGTATCACTCAAATCAAACACATAACCTCCTATGAGGTAGTAGCTAATTCTTTCTTTGAAAATGGCTACTTCGTTATCGTCATAGCGGTTGGTTTCGATAAAGTTTGGAATCGAAAAACCTACATAAGCCTTGTCAGAATGCCAATACACACCTGCTCCAATGTTTGGAGAAAAGGTGTTGTAATTTTGCAAACTTGGGTCTGTGCCATCTACTGGATTTAATTTGGTTGCATCCAAATCGAATAGATTGGCGGTGGCTTTGATACCAAATGACAACTTCCAAGTTTCTGAGGTTGGGATGGTATAAGACAAATCGGCAGAAATAGTATTTTCTGTGGTAGGTCCTATTTTATCATTGATTAAGGAAACTCCTAAACCTAAATTAGATTCGTTCAGTGGCGTGTTCATAGATACTGTACTGGTAACGGGAGCTCCATCGAGTCCAACCCATTGGGTACGGTACAGGGCAAACATACTCAAGGCTCCGCGCGACCCCGCATAAGCAGGATTGACATTGATTGTGTTGTACATATACTGCGTAAATTGTGCGTCTTGTTGACCATAACTTAGCATTCCAGTAAACAGCAAAGCGAATATTAGTATTCTTGTCTTCATAATCTTTTATTTTAAGAGCAACAGCATTGCTACTGTTGCTCATTTATTTTAGTGTTTTCTATTTAAATATAAATAACCTGCTTTTTGCACCCCATTACCATTAAAGTCAAGATACTTAAGTACGTAATAATAAGTACCGTCTGGCAATCCTTCGGACTGACTAATGGTTGTTCGTCCTCTTGAAAATCCTTCGAAAACATTATCTACATTATTGTATTTACTAGTTTCAAAAACTAATACTCCCCAACGGTTGTAGATTTCGACAGTATTATTAGAAAAACAATCTAAACCTTCTATATGGAAATATTCATTTCTTCCATCTCCAT
>JAKQKB010000203.1 GCA_029560875.1 Bacteroidota bacterium
TGTTTACATGCTGGGGCCTTCAACACCCATGTGCGATGTAATGTTCAGCTACCCTCAGGTTAAGGGGCTTTTTGGGTCGGTTTTTGAGCCCCATGACCAAAAAACCATTCAAATTATTGCTGCCGGAGGCGGCACTCGCCAGTTCAAAACCTGCATGAGGAAGGTTTACAGGTTGAGGCATGAGTAAGCCAGCCAGATTATTTTACGGAAATAAATTAAATTTGCCTAAATGTTTATGCGATGGAGGAGGAGTATATCTCAATAAAAGAGGCTAGTGAATGGGCGTCAGAACACCTAGGGAAAAAAGTTACCACTTCAAACATTTCCTATCTAATTCAATATGGTAGAATTGCTAAAATTGGTGATAATGGAGCAGCCAGGATTTCAAAAAAGGATTTAGCTGATTACTATAACTCTTTTAATGGTAAACGCCAAATTTCATGGAAAAGTGAGTTAGGCGATGATTTAAACTGGGCACTTTCATTCGATCAGTATAAAGAAGCCGAAACAACAAAGCACGTGCATAGGTTACATCCGTATAAAGGGAAATTTATACCCCAGCTTGTTGAGTATTTCCTTGATAGCCATACAGATAACTTCAAAAGGGAAGTTTTTTTTAAAAAGGGAGATATTATTCTCGACCCATTTTCTGGGAGCGGAACCACAATGGTAGAGTGTAATGAGTTGGGAATGCATGCCATTGGTATAGATATTTCTGAATTTAATTCACTTATAGCTAACTGTAAGGTAACCAAGTATAATTTGCCCGATGTTCAAATTGAAATAAACAGAATTACAAGTGTTTTAATGGGGTTTCTACAAAATTCCAAAACAATTGAGTTTGAAGAAAAATTACTGGAAGCACTAAAGGATTTTAACAACCTGTATTTTCCAGTTCCAGAATTTAAGTTGAAGTTAAGAAAAGGAGAAGTAGATGAGCAAAAGTATGGAAAGGAAAAGGAAGTTGAGTTTATGCCTTATTACGAAAAGCTAGTAAAAGATTATGGAATTATATTGCGACAGGATAAAGAGGACACTTTTCTTGATAAGTGGTTTTCCCAGCACATTAGAAATGAAATAGAACTTGTTTTTAATGAAATTAAAAAAATTCAAAACAGGGACACAAAAAAAATAATTTCCATAATACTTAGCAGAACAATGCGTAGTTGTAGGGCCACAACACATGCCGATTTGGCAACATTGCTGGAGCCAGTAACTACAACATACTACTGTGCAAAGCACGGTAAAATATGTAAACCACTTTTCTCCATTCTTAAATGGTGGCAAACCTATACCAAGGATACTGTTAAGCGTTTGGTGGAGTTTGACAAGCTAAGGACCCCAACCATTCAGACATGCCTTACAGGCGATAGTAGGTCAATAGATATTACTGAGGAGTTGAGCAAAAAGAATAGGGACTTTGCCCATCAGGTTGCCACTCAAAAAATTAGTGGAATTTTTTCATCACCCCCCTACGTGGGATTAATTGATTACCATGAGCAGCATGCCTATGCATACGATTTGTTTGGTTTTAAGCGTAGAGACGAGTTGGAAATTGGTCCATTGTATAAAGGCCAAGGCAAAGATGCCAAGGATAACTACGTTAGTGGAATTTCGGAAGTTCTCAACAATGCAAAACGATTCATGGTTGATGACTTTAACGTTTTCCTGGTTGCCAATGACAAGTATAACCTCTACCCACAAATTGCACAAAACGCAGGAATGAGAATTGTAAACACCTATAAACGTCCAGTTTTAAATAGAACTGAAAAGGATAAGAACCCATACTCTGAAACAATTTTTCACTTAAAAAAAATATAATGGCCATCAATAATCAGAAAAAAGAAGAAATTAAGAATATTATTAAAGAAAGCATCCGTAGTAAATTTAAGCACTACAAACCCGAAACCCTAAGTATGCCCTTTCATTACAGGCTATTAGGTAAGGATAGAATGGCGCTTTACTCTTTTATCCAATCACTCAACACAACTTTCGGAACCTCAATTTTTGAACCGGTTGCTGTTGCTTTAGCACAGGATAAATTTACTAAGGTTCGTGCACAATACTCTGTTGGAAACACTATTAGCCAGGGTTGTCAGCAGGCAATCCAAACCATAATGAATAGCTTGTCAACGGAGAAATCCCCTTGCAAGCCCGAAGAACTTGAAGCCATAAGGAATGCTGCTTTGGCTGGTAATCTTGTAAAAATTAAGACTGTAAAGGTTGACTTATTCCTTGAGGACCGAAACGGAGAACAATACCTATTCGACCTAAAAACTGCTAAGCCGAATATCAGTAATTTTAAAGATTTTAAAAGAACTCTTTTGGAATGGGCTGGCATTATCTATACTAGCAATAGCAATGCAGATGTAAACACGCTAATTGCAATTCCCTACAACCCATACGAGCCTAAACCCTACGAGCGATGGACTATTAAGGGCATGCTCGACGATAAGTACGAGTTAATGGTAGGTGAGGAATTTTGGAACTTTCTCGGAGGAGATGACGCTTATAACGACCTATTAGATTGCTTTGAAATTGCTGGAATTGAATTAAGACCAGAGATTGATGGGTATTTTTCCAATTTTACCAGACAATAACAATTTGGATGCGCCATGCACTCTTCCACAGTAATTGCTTGGTTGAAACTGAACCCAACTTACGATTTTCAAAGCAAATTTTAATACTTAAATTTAGGGATATTCTCGGGCATGCTACTTAGGTATTTCGGATAATTGACCCCCTTGCTCCATGAAAAGGAATGGAAGCTCAACCAGCATTTCTAACGGAACTTTTAACGGCCTCATCGTCAATACGCCAGCAAGCACCAATGTTTACATGCTGGGGCCTTCAACACCCATGTGCGATGTAATGTTCAGCTACCCTCAGGTTAAGGGGCTTTTTGGG
>JAKQKB010000155.1 GCA_029560875.1 Bacteroidota bacterium
TCTCCCGCTCCTAGCACCAATACTGGTTCACCACTAATTTGATTAGCCCCATAGAGTTGATGCTCTTTCCAAGAACGATAAATAAAGCGGCTTCCTCCCATCAACAGCATTAACAACAGCGGATTCAGAACCAAAACCGATCTGGGAACAACTAGATAATCAGGCTTAAACATATATAACAGCGTTACAGTTGTGATTGCTGCTAGCGCAATTGCCTTCAAAATTCGTTTTAAATCAGGAATGCTAGCAAACCGCCAAACGCCCTTATACAGTCCAAATTGAATGAAAAATAACACTTGTAGAGGAATGACTAACATGGCGACCTGCCAGAGACTAGGCATAATTTCTGAAGGGATTTTGAAATTGAAACGCAGCAGGTATGCAACGAACCAAGCAAACATCGAAACAGAAAAATCATGAAACAATGCAGCAAATCTTCGCCAATTTGTTGAACGCCTATCAACAAATGGCAACGATTTATTTTTATGATTGAATGAGAGCATTATAATTAGCTTTAACTTATAGAACTAGGTGATTCCACGCATAACAATAAACCATATAGATTTTGTTAGCTTTAGTGAGGCAATAACGCCTAATTTACATACTTTCATTAGAACGACGTGACCTCAGCATGCACCACAGAATACCTAAGATGAGCCCAAAAAACAAACCAGATAGACCAAAGAGCGATTTTTTCGGATAAATAGGTTTATCCAAAACTTCAATTCTACCAATTTCCTTGGTTGGGAATGTTCGCGCTGGACTTAATTGTTCCTCTAACACACGTTTACGGTCATGTGAGTTTTTTAGCTCTACCTCACGAGCAATAAGAATATTGCTCAGTAAAGCAGCTTGAGAAAAATTTTTCTCACTTAATGAATCTGTTCGCCCATTTAAAGATTTCACCAAACGCTCGGTTTCCAATTTTGCCTGATTTAACTCCTGTTGAATAGATGACAACTCTTGTTGCCAACGATTAATAGTTGGCTCTGATATTTTGGTATGAATCGTTATGACCTCATTTACAATTGCATTCATGTATTGCTTGGCAAATTCGGGCGAAGGCCCCCTGACAGCTAAGTTAATCAGATCAGATTTTTCCAACTTCACTTTAATAGTGTCACGAATGTTATTAGCCGCGCGGTCATCTTCGCTAGATGATAGGCCTAGACTCTTCAACACATCGTTCTGAAAAGACCTATTCTTAATACGGTCTACAACTTGTAAAGAAGGCTCAACAGCACTCCCTGTACTCCCTGTACTCCCTGTACTCCCTGTACTCCCTGTACTCCCTGTACTCCCTGTACTCCCTAATTGTCCAACTCTAAGTAAGGCCGTTGCTTCCCACTGCGCAGGAATAGCAAATGCAATGACTAGCCCTACAATACCGCCAAATAATATACCAGCTAGTAAAGTATAAAAATTGCGTTTAACAAATGCGACTATATCAATCAAGCTTAATTCATCATTAAATTGATTCTCAGCAACCTTCATTACAACATCTTCAGATTTATTCATTTTTTTTTAATTTTCTCATTAATAACGCCACCAACGCTTTAAAACAACTAAACGTTCACTTTATTGTTAGTGGCTAAGTTCATCACTTGTTTCACAATTTTAACAGCTTGATTCATATGGTCACTATTTAAAGTTGGATGAACTTGAAACATTAGTGAAACTTCTCCAAGTTTTTTAGCATTTTCCAACCGAGAAACTGGAGAATATCCTAAATCAGTAAAGGCTTTTTCAAGGTATATTTCACTACAAGAACCGACACCGCACGGTATGCCTAGAGAGTTAATTTCTTCCATAATTTTGTTTCGTGACCATCCATCTGCCAGTTTATCAATTTGCACAAAAGC
>JAKQKB010000159.1 GCA_029560875.1 Bacteroidota bacterium
TTGTCCCGCTCCCCCTTAAAGTGAAGCCGGCAGGTTTCCTCGTTACCAAAATGTGCTGTAAAACTAAATAGATTCATACTCCTAGCATTTGCTTCAAATATAGCCTTTTAAATCAAATATGACAAATTACGGATATTCAAAACGTAATTGTTGTTTTGTGTATTTTTATTGTTAACTCATGCGAAAAAGCAGTATATGAAGGAAGCGATGCTCAAAAGGCAAATTTTAGATTTGAAAAAAAAATAAAGGAAACTAGAAAATCTATCGCAGAAATTTCATTTATCCAAAAAGGTTGTCAAAATACAAAATCTAATCCCACAACCCTTGCCTCTGAGGAATTAGTAGTGTATATGCAATTTCCTTGTGGAGTAACACCAGAAACAGAAACTTTATTTCAAAACACTAATACAATCCAAGAATTAGCAAGTTTGATTGATAATGATGGTGCAATATTACAGTATGCTCCTAATCCGACTAATTCCGAATATCAAATTACCCTGCCATTAGAGACTATAACGAACAGTTTAAATCCATTAGTCCAAGAATCAAAGCAATACCTTTATTCTAAGGGATTTTCCGAACAAGATATTCAGAAAATGCTTGCCGATGAGAAGGCTCCAGAAACAGATTTGATTGCTCTTGTAATGGTAGTAACTCAGTCTGAGAATGGATTGTTGGTTGCTCAAAATCAACTTAACCTTTTTTCAATTAATACTGCAAATGCAAATGTAGATTGGTCAGAAGTCGGACGTTGTGGGTTACATGCACTAGGTGTTGATATTTTATTTTCCGTTGGGATGTCTGGCGCAACGGTTTGGAGTACTGCAGCAATAAAAACAGCGTTTAAATCTGTTGCAAAAAGAATGTTAGGCCCAGTTGGTGTGGCAATTGCTGTCGTTGATTTTGGATTTTGTATGGGAGGCGTTGAAATTTAAAAAATAGTTATATATGCAAATAAGTAATATAATTCTTCATGTTGTTGCTCTTTTATCTTTAATAGTTAGAATGAAATTTCTATTTGCAGCATTAAAAAAAAGAGACAGAGGAAAGATTGTTTTCGAAACTCTTATAATTATTTTAATTATTTCAATTTGGACATTACTTTATTGGTTACTACCGCGTCTATTTAATTAAGTAAAACACTTTGTCGTATCCTCTATTTTTTTCTTTCCAACCTTGCTACCGCAAGAGTCCTCTCCTGTGGCAGCAAGGTATTGTATTATTCAAGGATATAGGCTTTTACAGAATTAAACCAAGAGCATTAGCAATAATTTCCAATAATTACTATATTTGAATTTAAGAACCATATAATAACAAAAGCAATGGAACCAAATCAATTCGAAGAAATTACCAAACAGTTTGAAATTTTAAAAAGTGAGAACACTGCTCTTAAAAAGGATATCAAACTTATTAAAAACATACTTATTACGCTATCTGTGCTTTTTGCTTTGTATTGGGTATCTTATGGAGCAGGAGTAATGTTTGGTTTAATTGAGAAATACTTTTTAAATTAATTCAATTCCTAATAAAACATCTATTTTATTAAAAGATGATGTAGTTGCCAAGTTAGTGCTATATGAACAAAAGATTATTTAAATTTTCAGTGGGAGATTTTCTTCTGTTATCATTGTTTTCACTTATTCTGTATGTAGTTCTTATATACATAATGAGTTTAATGATGGGTAAGCCTTTTTTATCCTTTATTGAAAAGCAATGGATAATATTTGTCATCTATGTGCTTATTATGCCCATAACTCAGGCATCAATTAATAGAAAAGGTGAACTGATGATTACAGATAGTGAGTATTTAAGTAAATGTAATAATCACTTAGATGAGATTGTTATATCAAAGGGATACATTTCCATCAGAAAAAGTGATAATGAGACTATTTATACTAAAAAAACAAAAATAGCCAGGGTTTTTAATTTCTTCCTTAGAGAAGATATTGTAATTTGTAATGAACTAGGAGTAATTAGAATTCTCTCAAAAAGAAATGTACTAATTCAATTGGAAAATAAAATAAAGAAGTTAGTTGACTAAGTATATTTACTAATCTTAATATTGTCTTTTAATTAAAAGCAAATACCCAAAAACGTGTAGTCAAATACACATTTTTGGGTATTGTTATATTTGCGAATACTAGAAATACAATAGTTTTCTTTGTTCCTTTAGTTTCTCATCGAGGATATAATCGTCGTAATCCATTTTCTTGTCAATGGAGCCTTTAGGACCAATTTCGATTATACGGTTACAAACTGTTTGAATAAACTCGTGGTCGTGCGACGACATAAGTATGTTTCCCTTGAACTTAATCAGCGTATTATTGAATGCCTGAATGGACTCCAAATCGAGGTGATTGGTTGGGGTGTCCAGAATCATTACGTTGGCGTTGCGAATCATCATACGGGCAATCATACAGCGCATACGCTCGCCACCCGACAGTACATTTACTTTTTTGTAGATATCCTCGCCAGAGAATAGCATTTTGCCCAGATAGCCTCTTAGGTACAATTCGCTAGTGTCGGAAGAGTATTGCGCAAGCCAATCCACAAGTGTAATGGGCTTTTCGAAAAGATGCTCGTTTTCCAGAGGTAGGTAAACCTTGGTTATGGTTTGTCCCCACTCAAATGTACCAGCATCAGGTTCTATGTGTCCCTTAAGTATTTTAAAAAGGGCGGTCATTGCCCTTGTATCGTGCGAAAGGAATACAATTTTATCGTTTTTCTCAACGGTAAACGAGAGGTCTTTGAAAAGTAAATCGCCATCGATGCTTTTTGTGAGACCTTTAACCTCCAGAATGCTATTTCCTGGCTCACGGTCGGGTGTGAAAATAATACCGGGGTAGCGTCTGTTCGAAGGTTTAATTTCCTCAATATTAAGTTTCTCAATCATCTTTTTGCGGCTGGTAGTTTGCTTGCTTTTGGATACGTTTGCGCTGAAACGTGCAATAAACTCAAGCAATTCCTTGCGCTTCTCCTCGGCCTTGCGGTTTTGGTTTTGTAGCTGACGGGCAGCAAGTTGACTGCTCTCATACCAGAAACTGTAGTTGCCAGAAAAAAGTTGCACTTTACCAAAGTCGATATCCACAATGTGAGTGCAGATAGAATCGAGGAAGTGGCGGTCGTGCGATACTACAAGCACCGTGTTATCGAAATTAGAGAGGTATCCCTCTAGCCAGTTCACAGTTTCGAGGTCGAGGTCGTTGGTGGGCTCATCGAGCAGCAGGTTGTCTGGTCTTCCGAAAAGTGCTTGCGCAAGAAGTACCTTTACCTTCTGTTTTCCGCTAAGGTCTTTCATTTGTTTGCTATGCAAATCCTCGGTAATTCCCAAGCCGCTTAAAAGGCTGGCTGCATCGCTTTCTGCGTTCCAACCGTCCATCTCTGCAAATCGTGCCTCCAGTTCCGATGCGCGAATACCATCGGCATCGGTAAAGTCTGTTTTAGCGTAAAGCGCATCCTTCTCTTTCATTATACCCCATAGTTGGGTATGTCCCATAAGTACTGTGGTTAACACATCGTACTCATCGAACTGGAAGTGATTCTGACGAAGAACCGAAAGACGTTCACCTGGTCCAAAGGACACAGAGCCACGGGTAGCGTCCATGTCGCCACAAATCATTTTAAGCAGAGTGGATTTGCCTGCACCATTTGCACCAATTATGCCGTAGCAGTTGCCTGGGGTAAACTTCAGGTTTACATCTTGAAATAGCACATTTTTGCCGAACTGAATGGCAAGATCAGAAACTGTAATCATTATTTGGAGTTGTAATTTTTATACTAAATTGAGATGAAAATAGATTGGTTTTCAATACAATAAAAGAGGTTTTTTCGGTTTTTTGTTTTGGTTTTGAGCGTGCAAAAGTAGTTATAAGAAGTGAGATTGGAAAGTTAAATTGTGTAACATTTATGCCAAGAGGCATTAATAGTATATAGTTTAAATTGATGATTACAGGCGTTCTATTGCAGAGGTAATTCTTGCTCTTTTTGAGTGGAGGCTTTATCTACTTTCTTATCCTTAAAAGCATTATAAAAAGCAATCCAAACTAGCAACAAAACAAACGGAATAATAGCGCTTCGGCCAGTATAAATGTATGTGAAGGAAAAAATCATACAATTCTGAGGGTTATTTTTATTGTAGTAAACTGTAATAGAATCGCCTAATTCGTATATAGTGTTCTCAGGGCCATACATCCTTAAGGTTTTAGAGTCAGCATTGAATTGAATAACTGAATAGGTATCGTATTCGCTCAGTCGACCAAAACCCACTTTTTTGTGGTCAACAACCGTTCCAACTGTTTTTTCGCCCCAAATTATAAGTTTATATTTTGATGATAGAGGAAACAGTAAAATAAGCAATGTAACAGCCCAAAACTGTAATTTGCTTATTTTGAAACTTATCTCCTTGGGCATAGTCTCTTATTTTAACGCTAAGACTCGAAGACGCAAAAATTAGTAATTAGATTTTCTTTCTATTTCCCGCTTCCTCACTCTTTAACCTTCTTACTCTCCGCCAAAACCTTATTGTAACAAAGCCTGCATAGAGGCTCATAAACATCTGTTTCTCCTAGCAGAACAAGTTTTTCTGCATCGGTGGTACGGTGCGAGTAGTGTGCTAAATCGCCACAGTGAACGCAAATTGCGTGTACCTTGGTTACATACTCGGCAATTGCCAATAGGTTTGGCATTGGACCAAAGGGTTTTCCACGGAAATCCATATCGAGTCCTGCAACAATAACGCGTATCCCTTGGTCGGCAAGTTGGTTACAAACGTTGGGTAGATTCATATCGAAGAATTGAGCCTCGTCAATTCCAACCACATCAACATTATGCGCCAGCAAAAGAATATTCCCCGACGATGATACTGGTGTAGAATGAATGGAATTTGAATCGTGCGAAACGACTTCTTGCTCCGAGTAACGCGTATCTATTTGTGGTTTAAATATCTCCACACGTTGCTTGGCGTATTTTGCACGTTTGAGCCTACGGATTAACTCTTCGGTTTTGCCGGAGAACATTGAGCCAGCAACAACCTCAATCCACCCTTTACGCTTTCCGCTTACTGAATTTTCGAGAAAAGGCATCAGAAGAAATATGAATTATTTACGTTTGTTATACATACAAAAGTAATAAAACTTATTTTTGATGTGGAATATTTACAGCAAACGCTATGGATTATCTAAAAAACGCAAAAGCCCGTATTGACGAGGCAAACGAGTTAATTGGCAGGGCAATTGGACTAGAAAAGTTATCAACAATTGAGCGTGATATTATTCTGGATAAGTTGGCAAAGGCTTACGATTGTTTGCTTACAGGTCAGTTGGTTAACGTTGAAATTAAACACTCAGAGTCAGTTAAAAGCGTTGCTAAAAATATTGAACCCGTAGTTGAACGCAAACAGCCAAAGATTGATACAGTGATAGAGGTGGAATCTGAAAAAATAGAGAAACCAACTATCTCTGAAAAAAAGGAGGAAGTCCTGGTTGAGAAACCAAAGCCTGAGCCACAGAAGACAACTGTTGTTCCCAGCGTAAAACAGGAGGAAGTTCATAAGTCAGAACCGATTGACCATACGCAAGGCGAGATTTTGGCTGAAAAGTTTCAAGGAAAACAGAAATTTCGCAACGAAATTATTGCCGAGCACACTACAAAGTTGGATATGTCGACCAAATTGCAGAATAAGCCTATTGGAGACTTAACCAAGGCCATAGGGATTAATGATAAGTTTCTTTTCATTAAAGAACTGTTTAATGGCGATTCTGCAAGATACTCCGAGACAATAAGTCACCTAAATTCATTTGCAGATTTAAACGATGCAATTATCTACCTTCAGGATAACTTTGAGTGGGCTGAGAGCAATGAGTATGCTGCCAAGTTTATTGATTTGGTTAGGAGAAAGTTTATTTAGTTTGAGACAAGTGACGAGAGTGACAGTGTAACGAGTAAGTTATAGGGGCAGACTATAGACAATAAATCTCTCAACCAGCTATTAACGAACAATCATCAACTTATATGTCAAAGCTTTACATAGTTCCAACGCCAATTGGTAATTTAAATGATATCACTTTAAGAGCCTTAGAGGTGCTTAAATCAGCATCATTTATTCTGGCCGAGGATACGCGAACAAGTAGTTTTCTACTGAAGCATTTTCAGATTGATACTCCACTTAAATCGCACCATAAATTTAACGAGCATAAAACTGTCGAATTTATTGCCGAGCGAATTAAGGCAGGCGAAACTGTTGCATTAATTTCTGATGCCGGGACACCTGGCATTTCGGACCCTGGTTTTTTATTGGTTAGAACTTGCGTTGAGCAGGATATTGAGGTGGAATGTTTGCCCGGTGCAACGGCTTTTGTACCAGCATTAGTGGCAAGCGGTTTGCCATCGGATAGATTTATTTTTGAAGGTTTCTTACCCCAAAAGAAAGGTAGAAATAAACGCCTTGAGGCGTTAAAGGAAGAAGAAAGAACGATTGTGTTCTACGAATCGCCTTTTCGATTGGTTAAACTATTAAACCAAATTACTGAAATATTTGGCGAAGAGAGGAAGGTAAGCGTGTCGAGGGAACTAACCAAACTCCACGAGGAAACGGCAAGGGGAACATCCGTTGAGGTTGCCCAGTATTTCGAGAAGAAGGGAGTTAAAGGCGAGATTGTTGTGGTTGTTGAAGGAAAAGGCAAATCAAAACCTGCGGATGAGGACGAGGAGGATTAGTTTTTTCCTATTCGGCCAGCATTTTTCGGTATTGGTAAATATCCTCAATTGTAACAACTGTCATGCTATGCTTTTCTGCGAACTCAATTATTTCAGGAAGTCTAGCCATTGTTCCATCTTCGTTGGTTAATTCGCAAAGTATAGCTGAATCGCCCAAACCTGCTAGCTTTACAATGTCAATGCTGCCTTCGGTATGTCCTCTACGTTCAATAACTCCTCCGCTTTTTGCTACCAAAGGGAATACATGCCCAGGATGAACTAAATCCGATGCTTTTGCATTATCGGCAATGGCGGTTCTAATTGTACATATTCTGTCTTTTGCCGAAACGCCTGTAGTAACACCTTCTTTTGCCTCAATGGAGATTGTGAATGCTGTTTGATTTTTGCTTCCGTTGTTTTCCACCATTGGCCTAAGTTGCAGTTTTGCTGCTTTCTCGGGGGTTAGGCACAAGCAAACAATTCCGCTACATTCTCTTATCATTAAGGCCATATCCTTAACGGACATACTTTTTGCGGCATAAATTATATCGCCTTCATTTTCTCTGTCCTCATCATCAACGAGTAGAATTCCTTGTCCGTTTTGCAGTTTTTGAATGGCATTTTCGATGCGTGCTTTGAAATCGATGCCAAATTGCTGAATTGTTTTCATTTTGCCCTTGAACATTAGTAGTTAATAGTAATACTTCAGGGCAAGAGCATTCCTTGTTTTAAGGATAACGCTCGGATGTAATTTAATTTTCTTCTCTCATCCAGACTTTACTGTCGGTTTTGGAGTTTCACCAAATCAGTCCTTAGGTTAACAAGGAGTCGCGGACTTTAACCGCCGGTAGGGAATTACGCCCTGCCCCGAAGAAAAACGTTACAAAGGTATAATTCCTTTCAGAATTATTATATGAGGATTGTTAGTTTATAGGTTATGTTTTTAAATAAGTTATTTACCCTTTACATGTCAAATCCAATAAGCAGTAGTGATAGTTTTACATTTATACTGTAGAATTTTTGTCCCTCAAAACCGGCAAAAACACCAACGCTGGCAAGCGCTCCAATTTGACTCATTGAGTATCCAACCTCGTAGTAAGGTTTAAAGTCTTTTGTAAATAGCGATGAGAAGTGTAAATTTTCTTCCCACATACGGTTGCTTAGGAATGGCAAATACTTTAAGGCTAAATATGGGGTGTTGTAGTTTACCATAACCTGTCCGTATCGGGAGTTTGTGCTCCTCTCGTAGTAATCGATGTTTTGGTAACTATTGTTGAAAGAGCGAGCGGTTACAGGTGTTATTTGAGTGTTGAAATGGGCAAAGTCGTTGAAGTAGAGTTTATCTTTTGTAATAAAATCGCCATAAATCAAATTGTATGAAAATCTATTCCCTGGGCCAAAATTTATTGTTTGCGAGATAGATGTTTCTAGGTTGATAAAGTTGGAGTTTGATTCCAAAACCCCAGGAATCCCAAACTTGCCATTTATCCTAAATGTTGGGTATTTGGAGTATAGCATCCTTTTTCGGTTGTCGCTAATTCTGTAGTGGTAGAATGGAGTATAGCTAAGCCTTACGGTTCCTATAAATGCTTTATTATTGCCATAGTTATCGGTATTTAACAGGTGGTTTTCAGGAATATTTGGGGTGTACCAACCCCTATTTCTACTGATAAAAATAAAATCAGTATTATTATCGAGCATCTTGCGGTTGGAAAAAGTTGCCCCTGTATATAGTTCAAGCCCATTTAGCAGGTCTATTCTGTTATGTATGCTGATATATCTATTTTCGAAAAGTTTCATGTAGTTGCGCCCAAAGCCTAACGATGCTACTGTGTTGGTTATGTTGGATACACCTACATTTTGGTTAAAGTCCATGCTTGCATAGCCGAAGTTTAGCCAAACGGTTCCCCTTTTCATACCTGCATATGTTAGGGAACTGGACACGGTTCCCATTGGAACTTTTCTTGCAAAAGCATACGAAACTGAAGGTCTTATATAGAAGGAATTGTTTGTAAAGTCTTTTCGGTAGCTGAATGTTGAGCCAACCACAAAGCCATCTACGGTATTAAAGCGAAATTCGTTAGGGCTAAATATTCCTGAGAAACGAATAGTTTGCTTTTTATCAGTATTTCGCCATGTTTTCCCGAAGGTAATTGTACTGAATAAACTTTGGTTTTTCTGTTTTAGCGAATCGTTTTCAGTTGAATCGATTTTTTGCTGAAGTTTTTTGTTCAATGCTTCGTCAACCTTTATTTCATCGGCGGTAAGAATAACTGGACGCATCTCCTGCCACATTGTTGAATCCGCTTTCCGAGCCATTGAGTCAATGGTAACGGTAATAGGGTCAACAACTTCCAATGTTTTGGCCGAAGTATCGGCTTGCTTCACCTGCTTATCAATCAGTTTCGCTAATTTATACATCTCCTTATTGCTCAGGGCTTCCTTGCTCATTAGTTTCTCTAATTTCTCAGCGTTTTTTTGTTCCTTAGCTTGTTGTTTTGCGCTAACTTTCTTTTGAGGAGATTTGGGTTTAGGCTCTTCGGTCTTTTGCTGGTTTTGCCTTTGAGCAATATTAACGGGTGTTTTGATGGTTGTATTAACCTTAACATTCGAGTACTTTACGGAGGATATATAGGTTATATCGCCTTCGCTTCCCATAAACTTACCGTTTACTACGTAATGATGACTTATGGGCATCCAAACATCGTTCTCTATTTCTCCGAATGTTTGCTTAATTCTTATTGTACCAATAATTGATTCGTTTGTGAGGTCAATCTCATGAATGTTCCAGTAATCATCGGCAATGTAGATATAGCCTGACACTAACTGTTTGCTTTTTCGTTTGGGTATTACCTTTATTCTGTTTATAACCCTGTTATCCTGAATTGAGTAACTGTCGTACTTAAAGTTGTAGTGATTTAAAGCGTAAGGTGCAAGTGGTAGAATGATTTCGCCAATTTGAGGTTGATAAAAGCTGGCATTCAAGAATCGCATTACATCATCGGTGCCGCCACTTCCTCCAGGAATGTTGGAGCGTATCATCTTAACCTTTTGGTCATACTTGTCAGGCGCAGTAAATTTAATATTGTTGACCGATTCCTGAAGATAGAATTGACCTTCCTTGGGAACATCATCGGAGTTTCCCATTGCTTTTTTAACCAGCCACGATAGTTTCTTAATTTTTAGTGTTCCCTTCATGTAAACCTCGGCGTTGAACTCCTTAATTTGATTTTGGTAGTAAGGAGCCATCCCGATGGCTTTGCGAATAATGCTGTAAGCGGGGTCTTCGCCCTTTGAACCTATTGTTACAGGGGCTATTTGATAGGGTTTTACGGGTAATGTAATGTCGTAAGTGTTTTTGCCTTCCTTAACTTCAATCTGCTTCTCAATGGTTTCAAAACCAAGGCAACGGAAAGTAATGCTATATTTTCCCTTAGGAAGATTTATTAAGTACATCCCATCGGAGTTGGATGTTGTACCTTGCTTTGCTTCCTTTACAAAGATTGATGCGTAAGCTATAGGTTCTTTGTTTTCGTCAAGAACTTTTCCTTGAAGCGATTGTGCTGTTAGTTTTAGATTGGTAGAAATTAGTAGTGATAGTAATCCAAGCCAATAGTAATTTTTTATAATTAACATATTCTATTTTTTTGACTTAAAACTAAACAAATTTTAAACCAAAAAGATTAATGGATTTCTATTTCAAACAATTTAACTATCAAGGGGATTTCTTATTTTGAAAATGGTTGTACCCAGAAATTTTTCGATTTTGTCGAACAGAATTTTCTGTTTTTTATTTACAAATGTAATGGCCACTCCATCGCTTTGGGCACGGGCTGTTCGACCAATTCTGTGAACGTAATCCTCGGGGTCGTTGGGTACATCGTAGTTTACAACTAGGTCGATATCTTCAATGTCGATTCCACGTGAAATTATATCGGTTGCG
Source organism: Bacteroidota bacterium (assembly GCA_029560875.1). Lineage (GTDB taxonomy): Bacteria > Bacteroidota > Bacteroidia > Bacteroidales > Tenuifilaceae > SB25. The sequence continues at coordinate 10,637 of JAKQKB010000159.1, forward strand.
ACCAGAATCTGAATTTTTCTATTCTTAAACTCACGTAGAACATCCTCTCGCTCGCGTTGCTCCAAATCGGAGTGAATTGCCTTGGCTCTTATGTTGCTTTGTATTAATTTACGCTCAATGCTTTTAACTTCGGCTTTAGTTGAGGCAAAAACTAGTACACTTTGTACGTAATCCTTTTCCTTTACAAGTGAATCCAAAAGTTCTAGTTTTTGGTCGTTTTCCAACATATAAACCGCTTGAAGTATATTCTCAGCAGGTTTCGATACAGATAAGCTTATCTCAACAGGATTATGAAGGATTGTTTTTGCCAATTTCCGGATATTTTGTGGCATGGTTGCTGAAAACATCAGGGTTTGGCGCTTTTCGGGAAGTAACTTGATAATGGACATGATATCGTCATAAAATCCCATGTCCAGCATTCTATCTGCCTCATCAAGAATTAAATGCTCTACGGTATCAAGTTTTACATAGCCCATCTGGATATGTTGAATTAATCGGCCTGGTGTTGCAATAACTAAATCGGCGCCACCCTCAAGCGCGGCACGTTGCCTATCCCAGTTGCCTCCATCGTTTCCACCGTACACAGCAATTGAGCCAATTGGCGAGAAGTAGGCAAAACCCTCAATCTGTTGGTCAATTTGTAAGGCCAACTCACGCGTTGGAACAATTACAAGAGTGCTAACTTTGCTGTGGTTCGATGTTTTGTTGGCATTTATGCTAAGAATAGGTAAAACAAAAGCTCCTGTTTTCCCAGTTCCTGTTTGCGCACAGGCTATCAAATCTTTTCCTTCAAGAATAACGGGTATTGCTTGCTCCTGAATAGGCGTAGGGTTCTCAAAACCCATTGAGTTAATCCCTTCAAGAATATCGGGGTGTAATTTAAAATCGTTGAAATTCAAAGTATGGTTATTTTATTAATTGTGTGCAAAGGTAAATATTATTGGGTCGATTGCAAGGCGTGGAATTTGAAATTAATGAAAATCAAAATATTAACCTTTTTAAAAGTTTTGCGTTATAGTATGAGTTGACTTTTTAGTGATGCTAAAAGCCATTATATTTGAAACCTAAATATTTTTTATGATTCTAGATATTTTCTCCAAGAAGCAACGTACATACAAGCATATATTTTTCGATTTAGATAGAACCTTGTGGGACTTTGAGCAGAATAAGGAGGACGCTCTCCGCGATATTTTCTTTGATTACCAGTTAGACACTGTATTTCCAAACGTAGTTACGTTTATAGATACTTTCACAAAGCATAACGATTACCTCTGGGAAAAGTACCTGAAGGGCGAGTTAACCAAGGATGTACTTAGGTATAAAAGGTTCGAAGTAACTTTACTTGATTACGGTTTAAACAATACTCGGCTTGCCAAAACTTTAGGAGAGGAATATCTTAAGATAATGCCCTTGAAAACCGCTCTGGTGCCTGGCACTAGAGAATTACTAGAGTATCTAAGTGAAAAATATAAGTTGCATATCATTAGTAATGGTTTTAACGAGGTACAATTCCCCAAATTAGAGCGTTGCCATATTGAGCATTACTTTGAGTGGGTTGTAACATCCGAGGATGCAGGATACCATAAGCCCGACCCTCGTGTTTTTGGACATTCGCTATCGAAAGCAAATGCTAAGAAGGAAGAGAGCATAATGGTTGGCGACGATTTTGAAAAGGATGTTGAGGGTGCCAAAAAGTTTGGCATGGACCAAATTTACTTTAACCCCGAAAATAAACCCCGTAAGTTTAAAGCAACTTACGAGGTTCAATCGCTTCGCGATATTATGACGATTCTTTAATTTTTCTTAGAACGGAATATTGCTGTTATCGATTCCCTTGCTTGGACGGAAATCGAAATCGCTTTCGCCAAATGAGTCATCGTTCATTTTTGACGAATAGGTAACAGGCATCGATGCTGTGAACGAAGCCGATGCTGCTGGTTGCATGCCGGAGTAGTCCGTATCGTCCAAATCCGAGAAACGGGCCATTTCCTTTTGAAATCGTAGTTTTACATCCTCAACAGCTCCGTTACGGTGCTTAGCCACAATAATTTCGGCAACGCCCTGCGTTGAGTTACCATCCTCATCCTCGAGCAGTCCATAGTACTCAGGTCTGTGGATGAATGTTACAACGTCGGCATCCTGCTCAATAGCTCCCGATTCACGAAGGTCCGAAAGTTGCGGACGCTTATTTCCACCACGTGTTTCAACCGAACGGTTTAGCTGCGATAACGCTAAAATTGGTACGTTTAATTCCTTTGCAATGGCTTTTAATGAACGTGAAATTGTACTTACCTCCTGTTCACGGTTGCCTTTAGTTTCAGCAGGGCCAGTCATAAGTTGTAAGTAGTCAATAACCACAACTCCAATATTGTGCTGCGCTTTTAATCTTCTACACTTTGCTCTAAATTCAAAGATTGATAGGGCAGGGGTGTCGTCAATAAATATTTTTGCCTCGGAGAGGTTTTTAATCTTTACGGTGAGTTGAGTCCACTCATCCTGGGTAATTTTCCCATTACGGATTTTTTCCGACGAAAGACCCGATTCGCTAACAATTAAACGGTTCACCAGCTGAATGTTCGACATCTCAAGCGAGAAAAATGCAACTGGCACTTTATGGTCAACTGCCATATTGCGAGCCATAGACAGCACAAACGCTGTTTTACCCATCGACGGACGTGCGGCCACAATAATAAGGTCGGAGCGTTGCCAGCCCGAAGTAAGCCTATCCAAATCGGTAAAACCAGAAGGAACACCACTTAAGCCATCCTCGCGTTTTCCAGCCTCTTCAATTTGCTTAATGGCCTTCATTACAATATTGCTGATAGGCTGTGTGTCACTTTTAATATTACCCTCGGCAACCTTGAAGAGTTCCATTTCAGAGTAATCCAGCAATTCATCAACATCAACATCCTCGTCGAACGACTTGTTTTGGATATCGGTTGCTACTCTTATTAGTTCTCGTTGGATATACTTTTGGGCAATAATTTTGGAGTGATACTCCAAGTGAGCTGCCGAACCAACTTTTGTGGTTAGTTGTGCAAGGAATGGAGCGCCGCCAATTTCATCGAGTTTCTCCTTTTTCCGGAGTTCTTCGCTTACAGTTAGTAGGTCAATAGGTTCAAGACGTGACGATAAATCCTGAATCGCTTTAAAAATAGTCTGGTGCGATTCCTTGTAAAAACACTCTGGCTTTAAAACCTCGCTTACTGCAATAATAGCGTCTTTTTCAACCATTATTGCACCAAGAACGGCTTCTTCCAAATCGAGTGCCTGGGGTGGAATCTTACCCAACTCTGCTCCAATTGGTTTAGGCTTGTATTGCTTGTTATATGTTCGTTTTTCGGCCATTTCTTTAAAATTAGGATGCAAAGTTAAACTTCGAGATTAGTTTTTCCTTAGTTAACCCTATATGTTTTTGCACAAAATTTATTGGCTTGCTAACAAGTTATTAACAGGCCAGAAAAGCGTTAAAAGTTGTTATTCTTTGGGCGAAATTGGGGCAATAGTTCTATTCTTAGAACATGGTTTACTATATTTGCTAGTGTTTGAAAACTGATTGCGCTATGTTTAGGAAAGGAATAATTATTATACTGCTAGGAACAACTCTAATTTCTTGCAAAAAGAATAGGTTGGATGATATTGATATATCGAAAATTGATGTGAAAGTTGAAGTGCAGCGTTTCGATAATGATTTATTCGCCATAAACCCCGATAGCATTGAGGTTCAGCTTTCTACTTTAAAGGAAAAGTATGGACAGTTTGCCGATTTATTTTTTGAGGGTATTATTCGAATAGGAAAGCCCGAGAATCCCCAGTACTTCCAATTTCTCCGAAGTTTCCTTACCGATACTATGGTAAACAACTCGTACCGTAAGACACAATCCACGTTTACCAATTTTGATGATTTCAATTTTGATTTAACTGATGCTTTTAAGCGATATAATTACCATTTTCCAACTAGGAAAATACCAGCAGTTATTTCGTACGTATCGGGTTACAACTTATCGGTGGCTATCGATGAAAACGTTGTTGCAGTTGGGCTCGATAGGTACTTGGGAAGCGAAACACCTCAGTATAAATTATTGGGCATACCTAGGTATATGGCCAACAAAATGATACCCGAGAAGATACCCTCCGATATTGTAAGAGCTTGGCTTTACGGAGAATTTGCCTATAACGACTCCGTTGACAATTTGCTATCGAATATGATTTACGAGGGCGAGTTAATCTACATTACGAGACATCTTTTACCTAATGAGCCTGAGCATCTAATACATGGTTTTAGTGAGGAACAACTTAAATGGTGTGAGAAGAACGAGGCCGATATGTGGACTCATCTTATTGAGAATAAATTGCTTTTTACCACAAATACTCTTGAAATAAACAAATTTATTAACGATGCGCCTTTTACATCTGGTTTTCCGCAGGAAAGTCCTGGTCGTGCTGCAGTTTGGATTGGATACAGAATAGTTGAATCGCTGATGCAGCGCAACGAGCAGATGAGCCTTGAGGAGTTGATGAACATTAAGGATTACCAGAAAGTGCTTAATATGGCACGCTATAAGCCTTAGCATTGGTAATTGAAAGTTTAGAAACATAATTAAAAGGTTCAAATAAAAGTAAGTCTAAACAAAAATTTATGTAACTTGTTAGATATGTTGTTTTGTATTAACATATGAACATATTTTATTCGTTGTGATAACCTTTTAAATCATTATAAATATGAAAACAGATATTGAAATTGCTCACGAAATTAAGATGAAACCTATCGGTGAGATAGCCGATATACTTGGAATTGATAGGGAAGACCTTATTCCTTACGGCAAGTTCAAGGCCAAAGTTCCCCTAAAGTACATCAACAAGCAAAAGTACGAGAAGAATAAGCTGATTCTTGTTTCGGCAATTTCGCCAACACCAGCAGGTGAGGGTAAAACAACTGTTTCCATTGGACTAACTCAGGGTCTTAACCGAATTGGAAAACAAACTACTGTAGTTTTACGTGAACCATCGTTAGGCCCTGTTTTCGGTATAAAGGGTGGCGCAACAGGTGGTGGATACTCACAGGTTTTACCAATGGAGGATATCAACCTACACTTTACTGGCGATTTTAACGCCGTTGAACGTGCTCACAATTTGTTATCGGCGCTTATCGATAATAATATTCAGAGTAAGAAAAAGTCTTTAGGTATCGACCCAAGAACAGTAAGTTGGAAACGGGTAATGGATATGAATGACCGTTCTTTACGTCACATGATTGTTGGTTTGGGCGGTACAACCCACGGTATTCCTCGCGAAACTGGATTCGATATTACAGCTGCATCGGAGGTTATGGCTATACTTTGCTTGGCCGAGGATATGGAGGATTTAAAACGTCGTTTGGGTAATATTTTCATAGGTTATACTTACGATAAAAAGCCAATTTATGCCCGTGATTTAAAGGCCGAGGGCGCAATGGCTGCATTGTTACGCGATGCCATTATGCCAAACCTAGTGCAAACCATTGAGGGTACACCTGCAATTATTCACGGTGGCCCGTTTGCCAATATTGCACAAGGTACAAACTCGGTTCTTGCAACAAAAATGGGCCTTTCGTTGAGCGAGTATGTTGTAACTGAGGCAGGTTTTGGATTCGACTTGGGTGCAGAAAAGTTTATCGATATAAAATGTAAATATGCTGGATTAAGACCTAATGCTGTTGTTCTGGTTGCTACAATTCGTGCGTTGAAATATCACGGAGGCAAGGATTTGAAAGAAATTAAGGAGCCAGATGTTAATGCTCTTAAAAATGGTATTGGTAATTTGCAAAAGCATATCGAGAACATGAAGCAATTTGGAGTTTGCCCTGTTGTTGCCATTAACCGCTTTACAACTGATACCAACGAGGAGGTTGATTATATTAAGAGCGTTTGCAAGGAAATGGATGTGCCTGTTTCCGAAGTGGATGTTTGGGGAAAAGGTGGCGGCGGCGCAATTGAACTGGCAAACTTGGTTGACAAAATTGCAACCAGTTGCACAAACCAAATTAACCCTCTTTACGAATGGGAATGGACTCCCGAGTTAAAAATTGAGACTATTGCAAAAAAACTATACGGAGCCGCAGCTATCGATTTTACAGCTCAGGCTAAAACCGATTTGCAGAAGGTTTACAAACTAGGCTTAGATAAACTCCCAATCTGTATGGCAAAAACTCAAAAATCACTATCGGATAATCCCGATTTACTTGGTCGTCCGAAAGATTTTGTGGTTACAGTGCGTGAAATTGAGATTGCTGCAGGGGCTGGATTTATAGTTCCAATTACGGGTCAAATTATGCGTATGCCTGGCTTACCCGATGAGCCCGCTGCCGAAAGAATTGATGTGGATAATAATGGCGTAATTACCGGATTATTCTAATGGAATAAAATTAATGCCTGACAGGGTTTCAAAGCCTGTCAGGCATTTTTTATTGTTACAAAGCTAGTTCTATCATTAATTCAACTACATCAACAGTTTTATCTGCCTTGGTATTGCGATTAAAATCCAAAACAATCTGGTTTCTTCCATAAATATGATAAGAAATACCAATAATCTGCTGTATCGATTTTACTTTATCAGTCACCTTGTCAGTATTCATATAATCGTACCGACCAAATAAACTAAATTTTTTATTAAAAAACTTAATCTCTGCAAAAGTGCTATAGCCGGAAACATCGTAGGATTTTCCATTAATATCGGCAAATTCTCCAGTGTGATTTCCAATTCCCTTAAAGTATTGACCAGTAAGGGTAAAGTATCTATGTTCATAGGATAAAATTCCTGCATTCAAATTCCAAGTTGGATATAGGTCCGTATTGCCCTTACCGTGAGCGCCAGTGTATGTTAACTGGAGTCCAGTTAAAACCTCGGGTAATGGACGAATAGATAATCTCCACTGAAGAACTTTATTGTTATTTTTTTCGAGTGCATGGTAGCCGCCTCCATTATAAACACCAAATGCCAAGGAACCATACTTCCCGGGGTAAGCTTTACTTACTTGGTTTTGATAGGTTTTATTAACCATTCCTCCAAGTAATGCTGTAGTAGTAAAGCCAAAATCGGCAGAACTTACAATTGTTGTTTTATCCATAAATTGACTGCCAACCACTCTGAAAGAGTTTATCTTTTCCTCAAAATCAATCCAAGGAGTAAAAACCTCGCCAACAACGATTCTAGGGTTTGAGAATATCCAATAGTTTCCATCATCTTTAAGTTCCATATAACAATATTTCAACCGCATTTCTAAATCACCTTCGCCGTCGCCTTCCTGGTCAACGGTCAAATCAGGTGTTATTCTACCAGAGATGTGGTTGTTGAGAGATTTTTGGAAAGTAATATAGCCGCGTTTTACTGCAAATTCATTAAAATGGTCGTTACCTTCCATAAAATATCTATATCCTAAGAATATTTGAGTGGAAACAGAACTGCTTTCTAGAATTTTTAGAATTTTTTGGTTTTGTTGGTAAATCGAGTCCGCCAAAGTTTGTCCCGATACATTTAAGGAGCCTAGTGTTATTAGGGTTATAGCTAACGATAAATGCTTTCTCATTATTCCGGTTTATGTGAGGTTAAAAAATCGTTGCAAAAATATTTTTTTAAAGTTAAGTGGACGTTAAGGATTTTGATTTAATGTTAAGAAATTGTTAAGTGTTGGAAAATATAGATATTTTAGGTTGTGTTTAGGTGGTTTTTTCTGATTACAGTAATCCTTTTTGTGTGATTTTGCTATTTCGATTTATGTGTTTAGGAAGATTAGGTAGTGTTGGATGTATAATTTAGAAGCAATAACTGTTTGGTTAGGCCAAAATAAATACCTATGTGCAAGTTATACACTATCAACAATTAAATAAGTAAAATCATTCTTCAAAATAAAACGGATATAGTAAATTTGTCGGTTCATAAAACTAATCGGTTTCGCTATTTGTTATTTAATAAAAAAATCTTCTATGTCAGCAAAGGGTAAGGTTAGCGTTGTGGTTGGAGTTGCAGCCGTTTTAATGCTTGTGGTAAGCGTATTTGCTTTTTCATCGTTTAAAAATACCGACGGAGGCTCGTGCAGAAGGCAAATCCAAATTCCCGATACAGTTTTTCAGAGTTCGTATATTATTCCAATACCAATACCCGAGAAATTAACTTTTGCTGGCGAGGATGTTCCCTTAAAGTATTTTGATGTTCGCGAGAGTTTGGATAGGGAGCTACAGGTGAACACTTTCTGGCATTCGCAAACGGTGATATTGTTGAAAAAGGCCAATCGTTTTTTTTCTGTTATTGAGCCTATTCTTAAGAAAAATGGTATCCCTGACGATTTTAAGTACTTGGCTGTAGCGGAGAGTGGTTTATCGCAGGCAGTATCACCCTCTAAGGCTGTGGGTTTTTGGCAAATACTGGAGGGAACCGCAAAGGATTATGGTTTAGAGGTTAACAGCGAGGTTGATGAGCGATACCATATTGAGAAATCTACCGAGGTGGCTTGTAGGTATTTACTAAAGAGTTTCCAGAAGTACGGAAACTGGACAATGGCGGCAGCATCATATAATTTTGGGTCGAATGGGATTAGCAAGCAAATGGATAGACAGGAGAACGATTCATACTACGATATGGTTTTGGGCGAAGAAACAGGCCGTTATGTTTTTCGCATTTTGGCAATTAAGGTGATATTCGAGAATCCTGAGCGTTACGGATTTTTCCTCGATAAAAGGGATTTGTATCCACCGTACCAATTTACCGAGGTAAAAGTTGATACCGCTATTACCAGTATTGCCCAGTTTGCTCGACAATTCGACTCAAACTATAAGTTAATCAAGATGTTGAATCCTTGGTTACGGGAGAATTATCTTACAAACAAATCACGCAAAACATACTCAATAAAAATTCCCGAGAAAGGTTTTAGAGAAACTGCTTATTAATTTATAGTCCGATTTTTATTTCGAACAACGAGCAACGAACAACTGATATAATGGAAATTCTAAAAGGCGAAGCCGAGGAAATTGTGGTGGAAGGTGCGAGGGTGCACAACCTAAAGAACCTTGATATAACAATTCCACGAAATAAACTTACGGTGATAACAGGTCTTAGCGGCAGCGGTAAATCATCGCTTGCCTTCGATACCATTTACGCTGAGGGTCAGCGTAGGTATATCGAAACAATGTCGGCTTACGCCCGTCAGTTCCTTGGTTCGTTGGAGCGTCCCGATGTGGATAAGATATCGGGTTTAAGCCCTGTGATTTCCATTGAGCAGAAAACCACCAGCCATAATCCTCGTTCTACAGTTGGCACAACAACCGAGATTTACGATTTTCTCCGTTTGCTTTATGCAAGGGCATCAACTGCTTACTCACACAATACTGGCGAGGAGATGGTGCGCTATACCGACGACCAAATCATCAATCTTATTGTTGAGAATTTTAAAGGTAAGAAAACAGGTATTCTTGCGCCAGTTGTTAGGGGGCGCAAAGGTCATTATAAGGAACTATTTGAACAGTTACGTCGCAAAGGTTATTTGTATGCAAGAATAAACGGCGAGATAACCGAGATGCGCCCTGCAATGAAAGTCGACCGTTACAAAACTCATCATATTGAGTTGGTTGTTGATAAAATTGTTGTGGATGAGTCCGATAGAAAGCGGGTTTCGCAGTCGGTAAATACCGCAATGTCACTTGGAAAGGGTATCATAATGGTGCTCGATATGGAAAGTGGTCAATCGCGCTACTACAGTCGGAACCTGATGTGTCCAACCACCGGAATTTCCTACGATGAACCTGAACCATACTCTTTCTCTTTCAACTCACCGAAAGGGGCTTGTAATCATTGTAATGGTTTGGGTTACGTAACCGAGGTGGATATCGAAAAGATTATTCCAGACCCAAAGTTAAGTATTAAAAAAGGTGGAATTCAACCGCTTGGACCATATAAAAGTTCATTGATATTCTGGCAGATTGAGGCCATTGCATCGAAATACGAGTTTTCCATTAACGACCCAATTGAATCGATACCCGAGGAAGCGTTGAATGTAATTCTGAATGGTTCCGAGGAGCAATTCAAGTTGAAGCACCCGAACCTTGGGTTAACATCGAGTTACTTTTTGAGCTTCGAGGGCGTGGTTAGTTTTATACAGAACCACCAAACCAACGAAGAACTCACAGGGAAAGGGGAGAAGTGGGCTAACCAGTTTATCCGTCAGGTTACCTGTCCACATTGTAAGGGCTCAAGGCTTCGTGATGAATCGCTTTGGTTCAGGATTGATGGCAAGAGCATTGCCGATGTATCGGCTATGGATATTGAGAATCTTTGGGAGTGGCTACAAGAGCTTGATGATAGAATGGATAGGCGCAAGCGTGCCATTGCAACCGAGATTTTAAAGGAGATTCGTGAGCGTGTTCGGTTCTTGCTCGATGTTGGCTTGAGTTATCTGTCGTTAAGTCGAGGTTCTGTAACTCTTTCGGGAGGAGAGAGTCAGCGTATCCGTCTTGCTACGCAAATTGGCTCCAAACTGGTAAACGTACTCTATATTCTCGATGAACCCAGCATAGGGCTACATCAGCGCGATAATATCAAGTTGATTGATTCGCTCAAAAAACTTCGCGATACAGGTAACTCGGTAATTGTGGTTGAGCATGATGAGGAGATGATTCTTGCTGCCGATTATGTAGTAGATATAGGCCCAAAGGCTGGCCGACACGGCGGAAAGGTTGTTGCAAAAGGTACTCCAGATGAGTTGATGAAGACCGATACTTTAACGGCCAAATATCTGAACGGAGCTTTATCCATTGAGGTGCCAAAGGAACGAAGAAAAGGAAACGGGAAATTTTTAAAACTGATAGGTGCAAAGGGCAACAATCTTAAGAATGTAGATGCTGAGTTCCCATTGGGAATGATGATTTGCGTTACAGGTGTGTCGGGTAGCGGAAAATCAACACTAATAAACGAAACGCTACAGCCTTTGTTAAGCCGTTATGTATACAATTCCTATAAGCAACCACTCGATTTTGATAAAATTGAGGGTATCGAAAATATCGACAAGGTTGTTGAGGTTGACCAATCGCCCATTGGACGCACTCCTCGCTCCAATCCTGCAACCTATACTGGCGTATTTACCGATATTCGGAAATTATTCGAGTTAACTCCCGATGCCAAGATTCGTGGTTACAAGGCTGGACGATTCTCTTTCAACGTAAAGGGTGGACGATGCGAAACCTGTAAGGGCGCTGGATTACAAACTATCGAAATGAATTTTCTGCCCGATGTTTACGTGAAGTGTCCCGATTGCTATGGTCGCCGCTACAACCGCGAAACATTGGAGGTTAAGTATAAGGGGAAGAATATCAGCGAGGTGCTGGATATGACCATTAATCAGGCCGTAGAATTCTTCGAGAGTATCCCTCAAATCTTCCAGAAAGTAAAAACCTTGCAGGATGTTGGGCTCGGTTATATTACACTTGGGCAGGCGTCAACAACATTATCTGGAGGTGAGGCGCAGCGTGTAAAACTATCAACAGAGCTGGCCAAGCGCGATACCGGTAAAACCCTTTATATTCTGGATGAACCTACAACAGGACTTCACTTTGAGGATGTGCGTGTTCTTCTCGATGTGCTCAATAAGCTTGTCGAAAAAGGGAATACGGTGATTGTAATTGAGCACAACCTCGATGTAATAAAGGTTGCCGATTATATTATCGACTTAGGCCCCGAGGGCGGTGGTGCAGGCGGTAAAATTGTTTGTACTGGAACTCCCGAGCAGGTAATCAAAGCAAACTGTGGCTATACCTCGGAGTATTTAAGGAAGCATATGAAATGATTGTGGAAAATAATTAGTTACCAATAATTATTTAACCCCAAAGGCATACTAAGTAAAGTCACAAAGGAATTCGAAGGGAATAAATATTTGTTGTTGTTTTGTCTATATTTATTTTCAATGTTGTCTGGTAAAATCATTTGCGAGCTCTAAAGTTATTATTCCAATAGTTTAGAATTATATTTCGCTCCTCTGGAGCTTGCTTTTGTAGGTGTTTACAATCTATAAATATAGCGCAGCTCTGCTGCTAATTAGAAGCCGCATAGCGGCAAAATATTTGTAGATAAGCCATTTGAATTTGAGAAAATAAACTACAGAGTAGCTATTTTTTTACTTCCTACTTCCTACTTTTCCTCCTTATACCAACCCGAATAAAACAGGTAGTTCCGGGCAATTCGCTCATTCATATCGCGACTTAGTGCAGGGTCAACTTTCTTCACAAACTTAGCGGGGACGCCTGCGTATATTGTACCTGCTTCAACTTTTGTGTTTTCGAGAACCAATGCGTTTGCTGCAACAATAGCGCCTTCGCCAATCACAGAGTTATCCATAATGGTAGAACCCATTCCCAGTAACGCTCCGTTATGCACTTCAGCACCATGAACAATTACGTTGTGCCCTACGGAAACATCATCGCCCATTTTGATTGTAGTTTTCTGATATGTTGTGTGCAGAACGGCGTTATCCTGAATATTCACCCTATTTCCGATTCGGATTGAATTAACATCGCCACGGATAACTGCACCGTACCATATGCTACAATCGTTTCCAATTTCAACATCGCCAATAATTACGGCAGTTTCCGCAATAAAACAGTTTGTCCCTATTTTGGGAGTAAATCCTCGTAGCGATTTAATAATAGGCATAATACTCCAATTTCTGGCAAAAATAATAGGTTTTTGTCGATAATTAGCTAAAAAGCATATTTATGTAAATATGTCGTAAAATATGTTTTAAATGGATTGCTGTGTTTAAAAATGCCTAATTTTGCATCATTAAATAAAATATTTGAGTTAATTGAAATGCTGATTTTCAGTGATGTGCAAATATTTTATGTTTTGCATTACTGAAATCGGCACAACAAAAAATCTAATTTATCTTTTTATGGATAAACAAAAAAGTGTCCAGGAACTGGACGATGTAGTTGTTCGATTTTCCGGTGACTCCGGAGATGGAATGCAGCTTACAGGAACACTATTTGCCGATGCATCTGCATTGTTTGGTAATGGTGTAAACACATTCCCCGATTATCCATCGGAAATTCGCGCACCACAAGGAACTGTTGGTGGAGTGTCTGGTTTTCAGGTACATCTAGGTAGCCAAAAGGTTAATACTCCTGGCGATTTTTGTGATGTGCTTGTAGCAATGAATCCTGCCGCTCTTAAAGCGAATGTTAAGTGGGTTAAAAAAGGTGGGATGATTATTGCCGATGTCGACCAGTTCAATGAGAAGGGTTATCAGCGTGCTGGTTACAAAACTCTTGATGCTGTTACCGAGTTAAACCTTCAGGATTATAAAGTAATTTACGCTCCAATCACAACCTTAACAAAGGAAAGTTTAAAGGATAGTGGTTTGGATAATAAGAGCATTGTTCGTAGTAAGAATATGTTCTCGCTTGGTATGGTTTATTACATTTTCGACCGTCCATTAAACTTCACTGAGAAATACTACGAGATTAAGTTTAAAAAGAAACCAGAGATTGTTGAGGCCAATAAAAAGGTTTTACGTGATGGATTCAACTACGCAGCCAATATTCAGGCTATTCCGAATACTTACTCCATCAAACCTGCTACAACACTTGCAAAAGGTAAGTATAGAACAATAAACGGTAATACCGCAACTGCATGGGGACTTATTGCAGCAGCGGAAAAGGCTAATCTTCCATTATTCTGCGGTTCATACCCAATTACCCCTGCTACCGATGTTTTAATAGAACTTGCTAAACGTAAGGATTTAGGCGTTAAAACATTGCAGGCTGAGGACGAAATTGCCGGTATTTGTACCACTATTGGTGCTGCTTATGCCGGAAACTTTGCAGTAACATCAACATCGGGACCTGGTCTATCACTAAAAGCAGAGGCTTTAGGTTTAGCTGTAATGACCGAACTACCTATGGTAATTGTTAACGTGCAACGTGGAGGCCCTTCAACTGGTTTGCCAACTAAAACTGAACAATCAGATTTAAATCAAGCTTTATATGGACGTAATGGCGAGGCTCCAATGGTGATTATTGCTGCTAGCACTCCAAGTAACTGCTTCGATTTTGCATTTCAGGCAGGGAAGATTGCCATGGAGCATATGACCCCTGTAATCCTTCTTACCGACGGTTTTATTGCAAATGGTTCTGAGCCTTGGCGTATCCCAAGCATGAAGGATTACCCTGCAATTAATCCTCCAATTGTTCCAGAAGGAACTGAGAACTTTATGCCTTATGCGCGCGACGAGAAGCGTTTGGCTCGTGGTTGGGCCTTCCCTGGTAAAAAAGGTATTGCTCACCGTGTAGGTGGTTTGGAGAAGGATTTCATTAAAGGTTCTGTATCTCACGACCCAATGAACCACCAACGTATGACTGATATCCGTGCTGCAAAGGTAAAACGCGTTGAGGAGTTTATTCCAGAACAAGAGGTTTTTGGCGATAAGGAGGGCGATTTGCTTGTAATTGGCTGGGGTGGAACTCACGGACATCTTCTAACTGCTGTACAGGAAATGCGCGCTGCCGGTAAGAGTGTTTCATTGTGTCAGTTTAACTATATCAACCCACTTCCAAAAAATACCAGCGAAGTATTCAAACGTTACAAGAAATTGGTTGTTTGCGAGTTGAACATGGGGCAGTTTGCCAACTATTTACGTACGAACTTCCAGGAGTTCAATTATATACAGTTCAATAAGGTTCAAGGTCTTCCTTTCACTGTGGTTGAATTGGTTGATAAGTTTAACAATATTTTGGAGGGCAAATAGTCATGGAAGAAAAATACTTACAATATAGCCAGCAAGATTTTAAGAGCGACCAGGAAGTACGCTGGTGTCCCGGTTGCGGTGACCACGCAATTTTGAGTGCTGTTCAAAAAGGCTTGCCTGAGGTTTCCAAAGTTTTAAAGTATAACCTTGAGCGTTATGTTTTTGTATCGGGTATTGGATGCTCGAGCCGTTTCCCTTACTATGTTGATACCTTTGGGTTCCATGGTATTCATGGTCGTGCTTCGGCCATTGCAACAGGGGTTAAGGTTGCAAATCCAACCCTTAGTGTGTGGCAAATCACTGGCGATGGCGATGCGTTGGCAATTGGTGGTAACCACTTTATTCATGCTGTACGTCGTAACATCGATATCAACATACTACTTTTTAACAACCAAATTTATGGTTTAACAAAAGGACAGTATTCACCAACATCGCCACTAGGTAAGATTACAAAAACTTCTCCTTTCGGAACAGTAGAGCATCCTTTCCGTCCAGGTGAACTAGTAATTGGCGCGCAAGGTAAATTCTTTGCCCGCTCACTCGATGTGGATGTTAAGCTAACCACCGAGGTTATGCTTGAGGCTGCTAAGCACGATGGAACATCGGTTGTTGAGATTCTTCAGAACTGCGTTATTTTCAACGATAACGCTTACGATTTCCTGACCGACAGAGAGTATCGCGAGGATAGAGTTATTACTCTTCGTCATGGCGAAAAGATGGTTTTTGGTAAAAACCGCGATAAAGGTTTAATCCTAAGCGGTCTTAGTTTAAAGGTTGTTACCATTGGACAAGGCGGATTTAGCATGGACGATATCCTTGTTCACGATGCATTCAATCCAAACCCTGGAGTTCACATGATGCTTGCAAACATGGAGTATCCCGAGTATCCTGTTGCTATGGGCGTTATTCGTAATGTAAAGGATACTACTTACGACGATAATGTTCGCGACCAAGTGCTTGAGGTAATGAAGGATGCAAAAATTAAAAGCGTTGATGACCTGCTCAATAGCGGTGAAACCTGGGATGTTTAATTAAGTATCGCAATATATTTTGAAGGGGAGTTTTTACTCCCCTTTATTATTTTTGTTACTCAGAAATATGAACCAAAACTTTTAACATTTTTCCATAAATTAGCAAAAGTTAAAAATACAAATATGCTTAACCTAGTTGCCGACCAATCCTACCTGAATTCATATCAACTTGATATTTACGATACCTCTTTCGATAAGTTGATGCAGAAACGTATTTATAAGGTGTTGCTTATTTGTAGTAGTTACGATGCATTTATGCTGGAAGAAGACGGACGTATAGATGAGCAGATTTTTAACGAGTACGTTTCGCTTAATCTAAGATATCCCCCCGTATTTATTCAAGCACATACGGCGCGCGAGGTGTTGAAAGTTCTTCAGGAGGAGCGCATCGACCTTATTATATCGATGCTTAATGTGGGTGAGATTGATACCTTCAATTTGGCAAAGATGCTGAAAGCAAGGCATCCCGAAATACCAATTGTTGTGCTTACCCCTTTTTCTCGCGAGGTGTCAATACGTCTTCAACGAGAGGATTTATCGGCAATCGATTATGTTTTTTGCTGGCTAGGTAATGCCGATTTGTTGCTTGCAATTATTAAACTGATTGAGGATAAAATGAATGCCGATCATGATATTTTAGAGGTTGGCGTTCAGGCAATAATTCTTGTGGAGGACTCAGTGCGTTACTACTCGTCTTTTTTGCCGAATATCTATAAGATTGTATTTAGACAGGCCCGGAGTTTTATGACCGAGGCTCTGAATGAGCATCACCGAATGCTGCGTATGCGGGGGCGTCCTAAAATTTTAATGGCCACTACCTACGAGGATGCCTTAGCAATTTATAATAAATACAGGAACAACATACTTGGTGTTATATCGGACATCAGCTACAAGGTGGATAACCGTCGCGATCATGTTACAAAGGCTGGTGTGCAGCTGTGTAAACTTATTCGCACCGACGATCCCAACATCCCATTCCTATTGCAATCGTCGGAGCTGTCGAATAAGGTCTTTGCCGATGAGTTGAACGTTGGCTTTGTCCACAAGTATTCTAAAACCTGTAATATTGAAATTCGCGATTACATTATCAACAATTTTGGCTTTGGCGATTTTGTATTCCGCGATCCTGAGACCATTGCTGAGATTGGCCGCGCTGCAGACCTTAGCCAATTGCAGCAACTCATAATGAAAATCCCAGATAGGTCGTTGGTGTACCATACGAGTAGAAACGATATTTCCAAGTGGCTCAATGCTCGTGCCATATTCTCTATTGCGCAGCTATTTAAACCGATGACCCTAAAAGACTTTAAAACTACCGATGATGCCCGCAAGTTTCTTTTCTATGCAATATCGGCGTACCGGTTAAGCAAGGGTAGGAGCATAATTGCAAAGTTTGATATAAATACGTTTGATGAGTACAAATTCTTTTCCCGAATAGGCGATGGATCAATAGGAGGCAAAGCCCGCGGTTTAGCATTTATTAACCAAATTATTAAGGAATACGGGTTGTTCAATAAGTTCGACAATGCTATTATTAGCATACCCCGCACTGTGGTTATTAGTACAGACTTGTTCGATGAGTTCATGGAGACAAATAATTTATACGATATTGCTCTTCGCGATGTGGAAAACGATACCGTGCTGAATGCATTTCTTGCGGCTAAACTTCCAGAACGGCTCAAGGTAGATCTGCGTAGAGTTATTTCTGTTTTTAAACGTCCGTTGGCGGTTCGCTCTTCCAGTAAACTCGAAGACTCCCATTACCAACCGTTTGCCGGAATTTACTCAACCTATATGGTTCCTCGCTCTCAGGATTCAGAACAGATGCTACGAATGCTTAGTAGCGCCATTAAGGCTGTTTATGCATCGGTGTTTTTTAAGGCCAGCAAAGCCTATATGAATGCAACCCAAAATGTGATTGACGAGGAGAAAATGGGAATTGTAATTCAGGAGATATGTGGTAATGAGTATGGAAATATGTACTTGCCAACGCTTTCAGGTGTAGCCCGCAGTATCAATTTTTATCCAATTGGCTCCGAAAAGCCAGAGGATGGAATAGCAAGCATTGGTTTTGGTTTGGGAAAACTGATTGTGGATGGTGGAGTCGCGCTTAGGTTTTCGCCCAAATATCCAAAGAAAATACTTCAACTATCTTCGCCAGAGATGGCGTTGAAACAAACGCAGAAGAATTTTTATGCGCTGAATACCGATCCTGCTACATTTTCACCACAAGTCGATGATGGTACAAACTTAATTAATCTTGATATCAAAGAGGCATACGGAATACCGGATCTAAAAATGGTTGTATCAACATACGATCATCTGAATGGAGTTTTAAACGATGGATATTCCAATGAGGGAATAAAGCTTGTTACGTTCTCGGGTATTCTTAAGCATAATACGTTCCCTTTAAGCAAAATTCTTACAAATTTGCTTGAGATTGGAAAAAAGGAGATGAATTCTCATATTGAAATTGAATTTGCCTTAAATCTTAACACTCCTGAACGTATGCCTAAAATGTTCAATTTGTTACAGATTAGGCCAATAGTTGAAGGAATTCAGGATGAGGTTATAAGTTGGGATGAAGTGGATTATTCAAAGGCAATAGTACATTCAAAGTCTGCGCTTGGACATGGTGTAATTCCGGACATATATGATTTTGTTTATGTCAAGCCCGAAATGTTCGATCCAGCAAAAACGCTAGAAATTGCTAAACAGGTAGAAGTTGTTAATAATCGGTTTTTAGATCTCAAAAAAAACTATGTGCTTGTTGGTCCTGGCCGATGGGGTAGCAGTGATCCTTGGTTGGGAATTCCTATTAAGTGGTCGCAAATATCGGAGGCAAGGGTAATTGTTGAGGCCGGGCTTGAGAACTTTAGGGTTGAACCAAGTCAGGGCACGCATTTCTTTCAGAACCTTACATCATTTGGCGTAGCTTATCTTACAGTGAATCCTTACATGAAAGATGGGGTGTTTAATGTCGAATTTCTGAATTCAATTCAACCTTCTTTCGAAACAGATTTTATTAGATGTGTAACATTTGCAAAACCCCTGACAATTCAGGTAGATGGAAAAAATAATGTTGGTATCATTCTGAAAGCATAATAAGCCATTTAGGTTAAAAGATTTAAACATATTGCAAAAAACTGTTTAACATCATATTTTTAAGTCATCTTTTTCTTTTGAAATGTCATTATTAAGAATCAAATTTGAGCAAGTTTTTAGGGGAATAAAACCCGTTAAAAATAAACATTGTGTTTTACTAATTTAAAATAATTAAGCAATGGATGTAAATAAATTAATGGCCGAACTGGAGAGAAAACACCCAGGTGAAAAAGAGTATCTTCAGGCTGTACACGAAGTTCTTGAATCTGTAAAAGAAGTTTACGACAAGAACCCAAAATTCGAGTCTGCAAAAATTATTGAGCGTATTGTAGAGCCCGATCGTATCTTTACTTTCAGAGTAACTTGGACTGACGACGAAGGTAACGTACAAACCAACCTTGGTTATAGAGTACAGTTCAACGGTGCTATTGGACCATACAAAGGTGGCTTACGTTTCCACCCAAGCGTTACACTTTCAACTCTTAAGTTCTTAGGTTTTGAGCAAACTTTCAAGAATGCACTTACAACACTTCCTATGGGTGGTGGTAAAGGTGGTTCTGATTTCAACCCAAAAGGTCGTAGCGATGCTGAGATTATGCGTTTCTGCCATGCTTTCATGCTTGAACTTTGGAAGTTCATTGGCCCAGAAACCGACGTACCTGCTGGTGATATAGGAGTTGGTGGTCGTGAAATAGGTTATATGTACGGTATGTACAAAAAACTTGCTTGCGAGCACACTGGTGTTCTTACTGGTAAAGGTATGAACTGGGGTGGTTCGTTAATTCGTCCTGAGGCTACTGGTTTTGGTGGTATCTATTTTGTTGACCACATGTTAAAAACTCGCGGTATCAGCATTAAGGGTAAAACCGTATCTGTATCTGGTTTTGGTAACGTAGCTTGGGGTGCTGCTCTTAAAGCTACTGAACTAGGTGCTAAAGTGGTTGCTATTTCTGGTCCTGATGGTTATATCTACGATGAGGCTGGTGTTAGCGGTGAGAAAATTGACTATATGCTAGAGTTACGTAACTCTAACCAAGATATCGTTTCTCCTTACGCTAAGAAATTCCCTGGTGCTAAGTTCATTGCTGGTAAAAAACTTTGGGAAGTGAAGGTTGACATTGCTCTTCCTTGCGCTATCCAAAACGAGCTTAACGGCGAGGATGCTGCTCTTCTAATAAAGAATGGTGTTACTTGCGTAGGTGAAATCTCAAATATGGGTTGTACTCCCGAGGCTATTGAACTATTCATTAAGAATAAGATTCTTTACGCTCCTGGTAAAGCAGTAAACGCTGGTGGTGTTGCTACTTCTGGTCTTGAAATGAGCCAAAACAGTCTTAAGATGAACTGGACTCGCGAAGAGGTTGATATGCGTTTAAAACAAATTATGGAGAACATCCACTCTGCATGTGTTGAGCACGGTACTCAGAAAGATGGTTACATCAACTATGTTAATGGTGCAAACATTGCAGGTTTCATGAAGGTTGCCAACGCAATGGTTGATCTTGGCCCTCTTTAATTTTTAATTAATAGATATGAAAAAGGAGCCATGAAAGGCTCCTTTTTTTGTGTAGAAATTTCTATAGTTTTTGGATATTGCTGATTAACCATCCAGAATTACTGGAAGTTCTATTGAACTCCTCCACGGTTATTTCCCAATTAGAAAAGGATATTGAATAAGTTACCTTTTCGATACTCTTGATCTGAATCTTTTTTTGTTCGAGGCCTTTTATGAAAACCATAGTATTTGCTATTGGATTTGAAAGATAGTAAATCGCATTATCGGCTTCGTTTAGTTTTTTAAGATTGATAAAGCTTGTCTCGTGACTATTGGGTGCAATAAAATGTTTTTTGACACTATCGGCATTCGAAGCAAATAAACTCGACTCAACGCCATTGATTACCCATCGTGCCGAACGGTCGGGCAGAGCATCGGGAATCATCTCAACGGTAATTTGGGCGTCTTTCCCAAAGCAAACAATGTTTACAAGTGCTTCGGCCTTTACATGTCCACTATAAAGTTTTATTTCTTTTGGGTGTGAGGGATTCACAATAAAGGAAATAAACTCTCCACAAACCACTCTGTACGACGAGTCGTTGGGATTTGTCAAACGTTGATCTTCCTGGTTAATTAGATAAAAAAGATATGAATCACGGGGAACTTTTTGGGAGAATTCTTCGGTGATTAAATTACCTCTCCAATCGGTTTTATAGTTAAACCTATCAATAAATTCCCCGAACTGTTTAACCTGTAAGTAGTATTCCCTTGGTGTTTGAAGTTTATCAATTTCAGGGATGTTGCTTTGTCCGTTTGAAGCAAACTGGAATGTTATGGAAAATATTAAAAACAGACAGAGTTTGGACTTTCTCATTACGCCTTCTTTGTTTCTGTTGCTTTTATATTACCTAAGAACACTCTCCATTTCTTCTCATTAAAGAACTTATCTTCTACAAGGTCAATAACAATCTCAATTTCTTTTTTTGTAACATCCTTGTAAACAAGATTATCCCCAGTAAACCCTGTGAATTCTTGAATTACCGTTGCGGAAGAGTAGTATCTGCCGTCTGGACCCTTAGTGAAACTTGATATATACACAAGATCGTAAAATTTTATAACTACTGCAGTGTATGGGAGCGACTTTAGTCTGGCTAAGTACTTCTCCATAGGGCGCGATTGTATGGTAACCGAGCCATCGGGCATAATCACAGATGTTTGCATTTCGGCACCCTTGAAGAAAAGCTTTAGAGCCTCCTTCTCTGCCATATTCCTTTTTTCAGCGGGCTGATCCTTGCTACCAATGGTAACAATATGTTGCTGGAATTCCTCTACTTTTTGCTTGGTCTGCTCCTTGAACACATCAATGTCGGAATCGGAGAGGTTAATCTCATCAACAATTTTTGCCTCTTTGCTGCTTGCGGCAGTTTTAGTTGGCTCCTGAGCACTTACTGAAACGAGCAATCCAACCGTTAATAATGTCAATAAATATCTCTTCTTCATATTTCATATACTTAAACTAGAACTTATAGCTTACTCCAAACTTAACACCATATTTTGATATTCCAACTTTTTTTGCCGAAGATGTTGCACCAAAAGCATCCGTATAATCTTTATCCTTTGAGATGTTAGTTAATCCCCAGATAATCTCAGGTCCGGCATAAATGCTTGTGAAGTAATTTATGGGCCAAGTTATACCCAATGATGTTTTTAATGCAAAATAGGTTGTGGCCGAATTAATTTTGCCTTTACTGTTAATATTCGTACGCGAATAGAATCCTAATATGGGATCATCAACATTCTGTAAAGGGGTATCGTATTGTTCGTAAAAACCACTGGTAGCATAGTCTCCTGTAGTTTTATAGTTTGATCCGATATTGATAGCGGCGATTATGCCAGTTTCGGCATATAAGCCCCATTTTTCGGGGTTATTGTTGCTGTGTAGTACCAATGTTATGGGGATTGTGATGTAATTCAGGGTAAAAAGCGAATCGTAGTTCGCTGTGATGTTCAGCAGGTATGTGTCCCCATTGATATCGGTAGAGTAATTTGTGTTTTGAAATTTTCCGCTAAGGTTTGAGTTTGCCAGGTAGCGGTTGAATCCCAATCCAAGCTTTAGCCCAATTCTATTATTAAAGTACCAAGTAGTATGAATTTCGGCATCTATTGCGGTTTTTCCTTGTTGATTCCAGTTGAGCAATGAACTACTTGATAAGTTTGAATTTTTGTAGGATGTAAGTCCTCCGCCTACCGAGAAACCAAAGAACAAACCACTCCTTTTTAAACTAGAAATTGGCTGGTTTGGAAGTTCTTGAGAGGTGTTAGACGTTTGGCTATATAGGTTTACGCCAAACTTATCGATACTTGAAAGTTTAAAATTCTTAAAAGTGTTTTCGTCGCGTTCGAACGACACTTTAAAATCGAACTTGGAGTTATCGCGATAAACAGTTTTTGCCTTATACTTTCCTGAAAAGAATTTATCGATATACCCATTGATGTAATACTTCTCATTACCCTCAGATACCACTTTGCTGAACTGTGCTGAGTCGAGGTTGAGTCCAAGATTCCTTATGCCCTCCGGATAATCAGCGGTAATTTTGTTTTGATATTCTGATATATTAATCCATCGGTTTTGAGGCTCTGGTTCAATATCGTTTGCAACGTTAAGTGTTGAATCTTTGAATAATCCTATGAATGAGATTTTGTAGAAGCTTTTGTCCTCCGTTAACTCCTTCGGATCGGCAAGCAAGTTTAGAAAGTTGATGTAGTCGTTAAGTAATGTTTTGGTTTGATCTTTAATTAGCTGCATATCCTTTTCGGAGAATGTAACGCTTTTTACCTCGGCAAGCATTCTTGAATCGTCGGAAACGGTAATTAATTTACTGTTCCTAATACCTGCAATTTTATAGTTTTCGAATGTTCCATTATTTTCGAAAAAAGCAATCCTGAATAGCAACTCTTCGGTATTGGTGTTGTTTTGTTTGTTAAGATAGTTTCCTTTAATACGCTTATTGGTCATAATATCAACGGTGTAGATATCATTACCATGGGCTATGATATTCCCTGCTTTAAGGTTGTTGTAATCTAGGTAAATCTTCATTCCATCAGGATACCAAAGCAGAATATTTGCAACATATGTTTCTAACTCATATACTTGACTTAGCATATGCGATGGGTCTAAATCATTATATATAATTGCTTTGCGACTAACAAACTGATCGATTAGTTTTTGGCTTGTTTTATTTAACTCGTCAATGTTTACAACCTCATCGGCCATTTGGTTCGAGTACATCTCGTAATTTTTAAGGAGTTTAATGGCCTCGTTGTATATAATAGCCTTCTGCTTATCGTTGAAATTTTGTGCAAGGCCATTAAACACAAAAAATATAAGAATCGTAAGTGTGATAAATCTTTTCATAAAGATTTTATTTTTTAATTCTCTCATTGTTTACTGCTTTACAACTTTCTTGATTATTACTTCATTTTTATGCATTAAACTGATATAGTAGATTCCGTTTGTGAGGTGTGAAATGTCAATTGGAAATTCAGATGCACTATTTATTTGGCTTAAAACAACTTTGCCCAAAACATTAACAACCCGAACATTGACCTCGCCAGTGATATTTGATCCTAATGATATGTTGAATATCCCTTTGGATGGATTAGGAAATACCTTTACGTTTTCGAACGATAAATCGTCTATTTCATTTGGTAATTCAACTTTAAAGACATCGCTGGGAGTCCAGCATTCACCACCTTCATTAACGCTTACATAGTAATCTCCATAGTTTTTGTTGGCAACATATTGGTAATTGTTTGCTCCTGGTATCAGGTTATTGTTGTAGTACCACTTGTAGTTAGTTGCATTCATGTTATCGCAGGCCAGAATCCAAACGTTTGGTCCATGTCCAAGAATTGTAGGCTTAGGAGGTGCGGGCTTCGTAACAATTGTTAGTTTATTTGATTCCGACGAACAACTACCTGGTTCTACTACCACAGAGTAATCGGCAGCAGTTAACTTACCTGTATAAATACTGTTTGTCGCCCCATCTATTATGTCGCCATTGCGTTTCCATTGGAAGTTTAATCCATTTGTGGTAGAAGTTACCTCCAACTTTACCTCAGTACCTGGACAGAAATTGTTTGTTGATTCGGAAATTGTTGGTTTGGCAGGTCTTTCTTTAATTGCTATTGTTTTTGTTGCTGTATTTGAGCAATTATTCTCGCCAGTAACTTTAAACTTTATGGTGTAATTTTTCTTTTCAGCATAAGTATGGGTGCCGGGGTTGAAGTAGTTTGAAGTGCTTCCATCGCCAAAATCCCATATCCAATCAATCAAACCATTCGTATTAGCAGGATTTACTATTGTTGCTGTTAACCCTTCGCAAACATCATCGGCAGTGAATGAAACCGTTGGAATTGGTTCTACATGTGCAATTCCATAAACAGTGTCATTCTGCAAATTGTTGTTTGTAATAATTAGCCTTACAGTATGGTCACCAGTAGTTTGGAAAACGTGTTTTTGCATTTTCCCTGTAACAGTGGGGATATCACCAAAATCCCATCTCCATTCTTTAATCCCTACAAAAGAAAATGAGTTATCAATAAATATTGTTGTGTCACCCAAGCAAACTGGTTCTGCGGTAAAACTTGCAAGTGCTGCCTTCACTGTGAATTGTTTTATTTCAGACCACTCACTACCGGAGAATACACCATCAATCGCTTGTACTTGCCATTCATAATTCCCTTCGGGAAGATTATACCTTGCAAAATTGTTAAGACCATTGGGTCTAAATGGTGAATTTCCAAAGTTTGGAATCAATCTTGAGCCATCGTCCATCGTTTGTGGAGCACAAAGCCATTGACTGCTGCCTTCTTTGCGTAAACGAATATTGTATGAGATTTGTGATGAGGGTGTTTCGTCTGAACTTATGTTATCCCACATAAGTTGTACATACCCCGGAAGATTAACATACTCCAAACTTATAGGTGTAGCAGGCTTTTTATTGCTAGCAAAATTGCCAGGGTAGTATTTGAAATTGTTTCGTTGAATGCTTCCGGTAACCTCATCTAAATCGCCATCATTATCGTAATCAGCTTTGTTGCTGTAATTGAAAAACGATTCAGCTAACGAACCTTCAAAGAATGTGGTATCTGGGAAATTATTAGTAACAATAAAAAATCCATCATCTCCTTCAATTTTTAAATCTAAATCGCCATCATTGTCAAAATCGTTCCAAAAGCATGTTTCATCTAAATATCCTCTTTTTGACTTTCCCTTGTTAAGCACAATTTCGGTAAAAGTTTCGTTTTTATTGTTTCGATATAGGCGAGCAATATCAAGAATTCCATCGGCCGGATATGAATCGTTTTCAGAACCTGAAATTGCAAAATCAAGGTACCCATCATTATTGAAATCGGCCCAAGCTGCCGAACCATCTTGAATACCTGCGAAATTAGTATTTGTTAATAGATCAAATTGGGTATGCGCTAATGTTGAGTTGTTAACAAATATACAAGTAATTGAAGAATCTGTTAATTTGGATCCCCAAGGGTTACCGCACATAAGTAAATCTACTTTACTATCATTGTTAAAATCACCCCACGAAACAGAACCCATACAAACTTCTTTTGAAAATGCTCCAATTTGAAGGGTAAATGTTCCATCCCCATTGTTTTTATAAAGATTTGTAAATGATATTTCTGTAGAATTAAGAGAAGTGTCACGTGATCCACATACTACAAAATCCATTAGGCCATCATTGTTAAAATCAGCAACAACTGGTTTGTTTATTTGCTTTATATTACTATTTAATGATGTTTGAAATGCCAGACTTGATGATGTAAAATCATTATCCCCTTCATTTTTCCATAAAAAGCCTTCGATAATTCCCCCGTTAGGTTCTACGTTGAGGATGTCAAGATATCCGTCATTATTAAAATCAGCAAAGCAAGTTTCATTAAAACCAGTTGTATTCCTTAAGTAGTCATTGGTGTTAAATATGCCGTAATTGTCCTTCATTGCACTATTTACTCTAAAATACCTTGGGGTTCCTGAATCTTCAATATATTCTACAATATGGATGGCATAAAGGCTATATGGGTCTAAATTTGTTATTAAAACACTATCTTCAATTCCATTATAGACGCAATACCAACTTGTGTTTTCAATTTTTGGACCCGAAAGAAAGCGGCTAACACCAAGGTATGTTGTCCCCTGAATCGGAGATGAGGTTTCCAGTGTTGCATCCTTGTACTTCATTTTGACAAAGACAGCACTGCGGTTTCCATTACCTCTTTTCCACGATGCTAAAACTGAAGTATTATTTTGAACTCTTAATGATAAATTTGAAGAAGGAATAGAGTCGTAAACCAGAGAGTCAATATAGGAGAAATTACTGCCGGAATATCCGTTATCCACAGATTGTACGCTCCAATAGTATTTTTGCCCCACTTTCAATTTGTATGTTGCAAATGTATTAGAGCCACAATTTCCTATTCCAGGTAGTGATTTGTAACCATTATTTGCTGATGCAGTTGGATTCACAATTTCTCCTCCATTTTTCGTAGTTCCAATCTTTATGTTATAAGTCAATGCTGCTGAAGGTGTTTCAAGATCATTTGAAGGATTCCAACTAAATTTGACAGATTGGCCCAATTCATATTTTAAATTTGTGGGTATACTTGGCTTTTGATTTTTTTTAAATTCAGTATTTTTATAAAGTTTTGTTTGTACAGTATAAATTAAATCACATAATTGACAGGCTTGCGAGTAAGATTCGCCGCTTAAAAACACATCTAAATTACCATCGTTATCATAGTCGATAAATTTAGCATCGCCATATACCATATTTATAAAACTAAAATCGGAACGCGAGAAAGTTTGATTGGGCAGTTGTTTATACAAATAAGAATATACCCATTCCTGTGAAACTCTATTCGCATCATCACCTGTTATTAATATATCCGGCAATCCGTCATTGTTGAAATCTCCTATGTCATTAGAAACATAATCGTATTCTAAAGTTGAATCCATATTAATTTCTTCGAAACCACCATTCTGGTTATTCTTGCAAATTTTGTCGTCAATTAAAATATCTGGATAACCATCATTGTTGTAATCCATGAAATTTACAGATGGGGAATTTGAAACAGGAAGCGACAGATTTTCCTGTTCTAATAACAAACCCTCACCATTGTTTTTATATAGTTTTGTTACATTTCCAACTCTATCTCCATAGCCAGAAATTAATACATCATCAAAACCATCTTTATTATAATCTCCAACTGCAACAGAACCCTCTATTACATTGTCAAAAAGAATTTCAGTTTGTTCTTTGAAAGTATCGTTGCCCATATTCTTGTAAATTTTTGTTATATAAAATGGGGCAACATTTTGATAGCCTGAAATCAATAGATCAAGGTCTCCATCATTATTGTAATCAATCCAAGCAATTGAACTTTTGTAAACATTGGGGAAATTAGCCGACGAAACATAGGTAAAGCTATTATCGCTGTTTTGTTTGTATAAACGAGTGATAATTCCTGCAACATTTCCATTAAGAGGATAATAGCCAGTCGCTCCTGAAATAATCAAATCTAATAAACCATCATTATTGTAGTCGGCCCAAGCTACACTACCTTTTGAAACTTGAGGGAATCCTTTATCTACGATTGAGAATGAGTGGTCAGCATTCTGCTGATAAAGTCTGGTTATACTGTTTATTAGTTGTTTTTGTGCGTTGTAACTATTTCCTCCAGTTAACAATAAATCCATAAGTCCATCATTGTTGTAGTCGGCCCAAGCAGAGGAGCCTTGAGTTAGTTCTAAAAATGAAGACACATCCTTAAACTCATCAATCTCCACTGAATCTTTTACCCAAGGAACTGTTGCCATAGTATTGTAAACAATGGATGTTCCTGAGTTTGAGTAAGGGTAAACCTTATAATAATAGGACGTCGTGTCGGTAAAATTTATCCAGCCATTATAGGTTTGAACACCCGCTAAAATATTAACTGCTCCAATTCCATCTGAGAGGTTATTATCATCAGTTACAACCGTTCCATTTACTGGTGCGGTAATGTTATTTGTTTTTGAGGATTTAATTAAATAGCCTTCTGGGGCATCGACTTTGAAACCAACCCAGTTGGAGGCGTTTCCAATGAGTGCGGAATTGGCTAAAATGCCATTGTTGGCAGCGCTGCTGGCATCAGTAACCAATGTTAAACCTGGGTTAGCGCTGTATTCAATACCCTGGTTGAATTTATAGTATGCCAATAATCCCGTTTCATTAGCTGATAATTCATTGAGCATATTGGCTGCAATCTCGGCCTGAGTGCGTACTTTGTTCCAAACCCTGAATTCGTCTAAAGATCCGTTAAAGTATAACGATGAAATTGCGGGGCGTCTACCCAATTCAAAAGCACTAGTTGTGTTTTGCAGGGCTGTACCTATAGCTCCTGGCCCTTGTTTAACTAATGGTACTTCTGCTCCGTTTATGTACATTTTATAAAACCGGTTTGTGGCGTCATATACCACAGCCACATGGGTCCAAGTGTTAAGAGGTAATACATTGTAAGCATCAAGGTAAACGCCCGTTGTTGGGATAAAACGGAGGCCATTAGCTCCTGCATCACCAGCAGTGTGTATCTCCATTTGTTCAGGTCCTTTACCACAAATAAACTGAACATTTGATGCGGATGCTGGAGTCCATTTTACCCATGTTTCGATTGTAAACGCTGTATTCCCTCCATTGTCGATACTGCCATCGGGTACTGATATGTAATCATTTACTCCATCAAGCGCTATGGCGTTGCCCATATTTACTGCTTTAGCATCTGTCCATTTTAAATTGATAACCTTATTGTTATTATTAGCTGTTAAGCCTGTAACATGAGTTAATGGTCTTGGTTTGGTAAACAATATTGATGCCGTTGGTACTGTTACTGCTGTTTTATAGTTAATATAACTACCTGAGTTGGTATATGGCCAAATTTTAAAGTAATAGGTTGTACCACCTTTTATTCCAGTAAAACTTGAATAAATTTGTGTTCCCTGTGAAACTTTAATCACCGCTGTACCATCTGCTATGTCATTGTCTGTTACAATTTCTGTCCCATCTACTGGGTCGACAAACGAGTTTGTAGTTGAGGCTTTAATTAGATATCCAGAAGGTGCCTGACCTGGATTAATCCAGTTAGATGTTGTACCTGTTAAAGTAAAACCGCTTAATGTTCCATTAAAGGCATTTGTTGTTGCATCGGTTAGCGTTGTAACGCTTGTATTTGTTCCTCCTGCTGTTCCTTGGTTAAACTTGTAGTAAGAGATCAAACCGATTTCTGTACCAGCTAATTCATTGTACATGTTGTTTTGAATATCCGCTTGTGAACGGGCAACATTCCAAATTCTCACCTCATCGATTGAGCCATTGAAATACAAGCCTCCTAAAGACCTACGACCAATTGTAAGTGCCGCATTGCCTGGAAGGTATGATGAAGATGGTAAGGCTGCTGAATTCATTAATTCGCCATTGACATATAATTTAGCAGTAACACCATCGTATGTTAGTGCTATATGGTTCCACGAATTAGCTGCAACAGGGGTTGGTGAAACTATATCGAGCCAGTTGGCTGCATTACGTAAGGTAACAACAGGCTTCCCTTGGTAAGAATGGATTTCAAAACCAGTTCCGGCTCCTTCGCTCAAAGTTGAAACCATTGCCTCATCTGCAGCTGAAGAGGTAGTGTACCATACTTCGGCTGTAAATACTGATGGGTTTTGTGAACCTGAACAAGTAATTAAATCATTTGAACCATCGAAGTTTAAAGCATTTGATAATAAACTTGGCATGCCTGTAGCATCGGTCCAGCTTAACGTTAATAGATCATTGTTGCTAGCCGTGAAACCAGTAGCATGAAGTGTTGGCTCTGCATATATTGTAATTTTCCCGTTTGTTTGGGGAACTGTTCCATCGGTTTTGTAATTTATTATTTTACTGCTATTTGTGTATGGATAAATATTGAAATAGTAGTTTGTGTTTATAGTAAAACCTGTAAAACCAGAGTAGGTTTGTACTCCAGGTAATACTTTTACAGCTCCAATACCATCCGATAAATCACTATCAATACCGATTTCAGAACCAACGACTGGTGGAGTTATAGTTGGTAATGTTGAAGCCAATATTATATAGCCTTCGGGGAGTTGAGTGCCTATTGCATCTGTCCAGTTTAATAGAATATTGCCATTTGAACTACTGGCAGTGAATGCAGTTACATGGTTTGTGGGTTTTGGCTTTATTGTAATCTCTGGGATTGTGGGGTTAGTATTAAAAACGATATTAGAGCCAGTATTTGAATAAGGATATATCCTAAAATTGTAGGTTTTTGAAGGATTTAGATTAGTCCAACCAGTGTAGCTTTTCACACCTTGCGCGACTTTAACAGCACCAACTCCATCAGCTAAATTGTTGTCGGCAGCAAAGTCAGTTCCATTTGTAACACTTGGAAAAGTTGTTGATTCAGATGCTAAAATTAAATAGCCATCGTTTTCGACTGCTGTATTTGAGGTTGTAAAATTTGCAGAGGAATAACCTAAGTAAAACATGTTTAAGGTTGCATGGTTTGCATTTGAAGTAGCATCAGTTAAGATGTGTGGCATTGCAGTATTATCACCATCGGCTATTCCTTGGTTACAATTATAGTATGCCGATAAGCCCGGTTCTGTTCCGTTTAGTTGTAGATTCATATCCTTTAAAACCTCAGACTGGGTTCTTCCGACCGACCAAATAGCTATCTCATCCAATTTGCCATCAAAGTATTTTATTGTTGATGTATGAGACTTCCCTAAAACTAGGTTTGATGATGATGGCGTAATGTTGCCTGTTGTTGCTTTACTGGCTGCTAAATAGCCATTGATATAAATGTTTTGTGAAGTACCATCATACGTGCCACATATATGAGTCCAAGTTAGCGCAGTTAATGAATTTACTGGCGATTTCACTTCGCTCCATGAACCATTTATATACAATCCAAAGCACAATTGTCCTAAGGAATTGCCATACATACGATATCCACCATCCAAAGTGCTATTTTCTTTTTGAAAAATATCTGCATATACTTGGTTCATGTTAACCCAAGCTTCAAGTGTAATGGCATTTCCCGAAATATTAAGAGAACTTGAGTTGCCACAATCAATGTTACATGTATTTTCACCATCGGATCTCAAACTATTTCCGAATTTCAAAATATCGTTCCACTCAAATGTTAAAACATTAGCAACGTTTTTTGCACTAAAGCTTGTAACGTGTTTTTGAGGTTGCGATTTGAGCATGTACACCTGTGCTGTTGGCGCTGAAACGGTTTTGTAATTTATTAATCCACTGCTATTTGTGTATGAAAAAACTTTGAAGTAATAATTTGTTGATGATTCAAGCCCAGACCAACCATAGAACGATTGTAGTCCTTGTAATACTTTTGTAATGCCAACCCCATCAGATAAATTAAGATCATTAGCAACACTTATTCCATCAACAGGATCTGTGAATGAGTTGGTTTTTGAAACCATCAATAAATAGCCGTCGGGTGTAACAGTTCCTTCAGCATCTGTCCATGTTACAGATAAATTATCGGCAGCAACTGATGCAGTTAAATTTGTACATTGATTGGTTGGTTCTGCTTTAGGCGTGTTTAGTTCAAATGTATATTTCTGACCATCTGCAGGCATGTTGTTAATTGCATGACTCTCAGTTGAGGTGCTAACCGTTGGTGAAGTACCGAAATCGCTTACCGAGAGAAAATCACCTTGATTTGCAAAAGCAAGGCCTATAGAAGTGGGAATCCAGTCATACCAATTGAAATATGAGTTAACAGGATGGTAAATAAATTCAATTTTATTCGAAGTCTCATATAGTTTAACCTGAAAACAGATGTCGTTGTTTGTGTACCATTGCCATGTCCAATTGTACCATTCAAAGGTGAAAACACGGTTGGGAGCAGTGCCTGATACCAAATACCTAGATTTATAACCGGTTGCTGTTTTGTTATGAGCATATAACACTCCAATTAATGGACGACCTAAGGATCCGCTTAAATTCCCATCCTTTAAAGCATCCCCTTCAGACACCGTAATGCCAGTTCGAAATGACAACCAGCCCCATTGACTTGGAATGACTTGAGTATAGTTTACTCCATTGAAATTAAAAGTAAAACCGATGTTTACAGTTGGATAATTACCATCTAGGTTAACAATAGTTCCAGTAATTGAGGAGTATGTTCCAGTAGAAGGCGTAAACGTATAATTGCTTTGCGAAAAAGCCGAGAGTTGAAGGGTTAGTAGCAACATAAACCCTACACGGCGGATAATTGAACTCAACTGTAGCATATTGTTATTGTGATTTGTGCAGATTAATTTTAGGGTAACAAAATTAGATTTTGAATCACATCTCCTTTTATCAATCCATACAATCTGATATGCAAATCGACAAAAACAATGTAATTTGATAAATAATTAATGGAGACAAAGTTTGCCTTGTATATCATATTAAAGAACATTTTGGCAAGTTCCTGATTCACCATGCTATGTTTAACCTACTGTTTAACTATTCTCTTCACAATAATTTCATTTTTAACTTTTATCCTTAAATAATAAACACCATTTGCGTATCCTGAAAGATTAACCTTGAAATAAGATGTACCTTCAGCTTGTTTAGTATGAATAGTTTTTCCTAGCACATCAAATATTTCGATGGTTACATTTTCAATAATGTCTTTATCAATAGATATATTAATTATTCCCTTCGATGGGTTAGGGTAAATTTTTATGTTATCGTTTGCTAAATCATCGATTCCATTAGTTAGATCAACTTTAAACACATCGCTAGGTGTCCAGCACTCTCCGCCATCGTTAACGGTTACGTAGTAATCGCCATAGTTTTTGTTGGCAACATACTGGTACTTGTTTGCTCCCGGAATTAAGTTGTTGTTGTAGTACCATCTATAGTTGGTTGCGGTCATATTGTCGCAGGCAAGAATCCAAACTGTTGGACCATGGCCAAGAATCGTTGGTTTTGAAAGAGCCAGCTTATGCTTAAGAGTTATTTTATCCGATTCAGTTGCACAGCTTCCGGGTTCTGCTTCAACGGAGTAATCTCCTGCGGCAAGTTTTCCCTTGTAAACCTGATTGTTTGCTCCATCTATTACTACTCCATAGTATTTCCACTGATAATTTACTGTATTTGAGTAGTTTTTAACGTTTAGCTCAACTTCTGTGCCTGGGCAGAAGAGCGTATTGTTTGTTTTTTCCTCAATTATCGGCTTGCTTGCTTTTGGGTTAATTGTTATAACTACAGGATTGGTTGATCTTGCAACGCAACCTTCTGAAACAAGTTTGCTGGTAACAGTTGCAGTAATGGAATATATTCCTACATTATCACTACCAGTTATGGCCAGTTGATTATTGGTTTTATCAGTTAATACAACTGAGTAGTTTTCCCACTGGTAGTTGCAATTGTCTTGAGTTGCCAATGAAAGAATCGCACTATCATCGGAGTCCTTGCAGAACGAAAACTTACTGTTTTGAGTTACACTGATAACTGCGCTTGGCATTGGAACTACAGTTGTATTCACCTGTATTGAATCTGCACAATTGTTAGTTGCCACAACAACCAACTTGGTGTTATAAGTTTTGGCGATGCCGTAAATTTTATTTAACGGGATAGAATCTGTAGATAAGTCACTGTTACCATAGTCCCATTTCCATGATTTGGCTTCTGCACCATCCATATTGGTGTTATTCGTGAACTTAGTTTCAGTACCCTGGCAAGCATTGGGGGCTGTAAATGCTGCCTTTGGATTTGGCTTTACGTTTACAGTATGCATAACCGAATCCTTAAGGAAACTACCATTAGCATCTGTTAACTCTGTGCTAGTAATAATTAACCAAACTTGATGCGCTCCTGATGCAACAAACTTATGCTTTGGGTTTTGCTCAGTGCTTGTTGTTCCATCATCAAAGCGCCATAGCCATGTAATTTTATCTTGAGGGCTAGATTGATCTGTAAATTGTGTTTCGGCACCACGACACACTTCATCAAAAGAATAAAATGTCTGTAAATCCTTAACATCTACTGTTGTTGGGGTTGACCATTCGCCGCCACAGTATGCCCCGTCAACAGCTTGCACCTTAACCTCGTAAGTTCCAGGCTCTAAATTTTTGAATAGTGCAAAGGTGTTTAACCCGCTATTACCTATTTCGGGAACCTGTCTTTTTCCGGTTAGGTAATCGCTATTGGGCGAGTTGAATAATATGGTGTCCTTTTTTAACGACACATTGTAGCTTAAATAGGGCGATTCATCAGTGATAACGGCATCCCAAGTGATGGTCAATTTATTTGGACTCTGATTGAATTGGATATTTTGAGGTTTTTCTGGCTTTTGATTTTGATTATAGACGCCAGATTTCATAATTAATGTATTTCTGAAAATATTTATTTTATCGCTAGAGGAGGAGGCTGCAAGAGTAAAATCTGCATCTCCATCGTTATCATAGTCCCCTGAAGATATGCCAATACCATCTTCTGAATTAAAATCGGATTGAATTGAGAAGTTATTTTCTGGATAATTATTAAGATATAGCTTTTTAAAATGGGGATATTTTGAACTATTGAATAGAATATCGATTGTACCATCATTATTAAAATCAGATATTGTAAATCCGTTGTTGGAATTTTGGATGCTGAATGAATTGTAGTTTAGTTCAAATGTGGCATCGCCTTTATTTATAAAATATATAGCTCCACAAATAAAATCAAGATATCCATCCTTATTATAGTCAGCACAAACCATTTTAGAATAATTTTGACCCTGTGATACCAATAATTCTTGTTCATCAAATGTACCATCCTGATTATTGAGGTAAAGGTAAATGTACGAGTAATCATCGGGCGTATTTCCGGATATGATCAAATCATCCCACCCATCATTATTAAAATCTCCAAAACAGGAGCCTCCGTCCTTTAATGCTTTAAACTGAGAATTGACAGTGGAAAATTTATAATTTTCTGATGAACCAAGATTTTTATACAAATAGGAAATTGGATTAAATTCAGTAATCGATCCATAAAAGGGATCTGGAATTATATTTGATTTTAATCCCCCAACAAACAGATCAATATTTCCATCATTATTAAAATCGCCGCAAGTTATTGAAGAAGTTTGTGTTCCGAGAATTGAATCGGATAAAACCCCTGTGAATGTATTATCCCCATTGTTTGTATAGATATATGCTCTTGAAAATTCCCTGTTCCAACTTTCATAAAAAGAACCTGTATAAATAAAATCCAGTAAGCCATCACTGTTGTAATCAAAAACATGGAATGATGCATAATTTAATTTAGAAACTAACGGAATACTATCTTTTGTAAAAGTATTATCTGATTGATTCAGATATAATAGCATTGAACTCGTATGTGAATTATAAAATAAAAAATCGAGATAATTATCATTATTAAAGTCGCCCATCTTAATTTGACTATTTACTGTAAATTCATATGCATTACCTATGGGGGGTTGCAAACTAAATACGGCAGTGCTAAATGTGCCAGGATTGCCCTGACCCGATTTGGTTATATAGGTTTCGCTTCCAGCATTTCCTCTATATTCAAAAACCTGGAAAATATAGGAGTAATCTGCGGATAAATTACTTATCGTAACATTATTGGTTGTGCTGTTAAATACACAAAACCAACCTGTTGTGCCAATTTGATCGCCTGAGCCAAATTCAGATGATGCTATATATGAGGTGCTATTTGCTGGAGCGGCTGTTCCAGATGTGCCAATTTTGGCAAAAACTACTCTTCTGGTTCCATTGCCATTGGACCAGCGGAGGTTTAAACTGGTTTTATCGACAATTGTAGCCTCTAAATTCGAAGCTTGCACATCAACAATGGTAAACGTTTTATCCGCATCCATAAAGGCTCCGCCCTGATATGAATTGTCGACAGCCTGGACATTCCAATAGTATGTGCCCGGAAGTAGATTGAAAAATACTGAAGTATCGGCACCCATATTTCCAGGTTCAAGCAATTTGCGTTGGCCTGTGTTGGTTGAATTTGGTGCTAAAATATTACTGGCTCCCGATAACGTTCCTATACGCAGATTATAAGTTAAACCGTTTTGTGGTGTTTTATCGTCAGTGGCATGCCAGTTAAGAACAACTCCGTTTCCTTTTAAAGTAGCCGTTGCATTAGTTATTTTATCAGGTGCATTATTTGTTATGGTACTGATATTAAAAAATGTGTAATGCGAATCATAGTTTGAAATTACGTAATCTATTTTGCCATTCTTGTTTATGTCAGTAATGCTAATGGAATAATCCTTACTAAATGAATGGGAATGGATATTGGTGAATTTACCATTCTGATTGTTTTTCATTACTTTAAGTTCACATTGATCGACATTACTTGGAAGGGTATACATTAGATCGGCCCAACCATCATTGTCTAAATCAGCGATGGTGAATATTAATTCAGAATTTATAGAGAATGTAGTGCTATCAATTATTTGAGAAATAAAATTTTCACCGTCAATATTTGTTAATAATTCAACATATAAGATTTTCTCATCGTCAGGGTAACTATATGCTAGAATGTCAATCAGTCCATCAGCATTGTAATCGCCAAATCCCGAATATACCCTACCTGAAGTGGTTTTTTGAAGGGTAAACTTCCCGTTTCCATCGTTTTTATAAAGCCTATTCTCACTTTTGTTGGTTACAGAATTTACTCCTGTAGTAATTATATCGGTCGGTGGTTTGGGCTGCTGGGGAGTTAATGGCCAGCGGCGTCATCCCACGTTAAAACCATACTAAATTACTAAAAACTTTCGTATCTGCATCATCAGCCCCAGTAGGCTAAACCACCTGTTATGGCATGTAATTTTAATCTTTATTGAATAAAGAAACTAAAAGTAAACCAAGACCTAATCCTATTATTCCTCCTATAACACCAGATTCAATGTTTTTTTCTTTCTGTTTATCATTTCTAGCGTTTACAAACTCAGACCACGTATTAAAACCGGCTTTTCTTAAATTATTTTCAATGATTGATTTAGGTAAACCTCCTTTGAGGAGAATTTCTTCATATTTTTGATAATCGTTCAAATTTGCTTGATTATTCTCGATTTTTTTCGTTAGATATTCTAACTCTCTTACAATTAACTTATCCATTGATAGACCTCCTTTCGTTATCTAATGGGAGAGAAAAAGAATTACTTTTGCCATTAAGCATACCAACTACGGAAAATGCTGTCTCAACAGCTGTTATTTTTATTTCAAATTCTCTTATTCTTTCTTCAAGTTTAGCAATTCTTTCTTTGTGGTCTGAAACGCAATGATTTAAAGAAATATTGTTTTTTTCCAAAACATACACCTTGTCTTTCAGTTCTTTAGTTTCCTGTTGAATTTGTTCTTCAAGATACTTTTTCCCAATCCAAAAAATCGGTTTCATATTGAACTTCATTTATGTCAGATTCTTTAATTAGTTATCTTTTTATCATCTAGCAACTTCTACTAGGAATGTCATATTATGTGCCATAACTTTAAATCCGTCACAGTTGTAATCAATGGCTGCAATGTCGCCTATAAAGGGCTGAAAGTTTGTACTATAAACTTCGTAAAAGTAATTATTGGTTTTTCGATATAACTTAACGGCATTATTATCGCAATTATTGGTAATGAAATCGAGATCACCATCGTTATCAAAGTCAATCCAAGTACCGCGAAAAGTATTCAGTCCAAAGGTTGAAGCGTCTGAGCGGGTGAAAGATCCGCCATTATTAAAATAAATTCGCTCTGATGCAATTACATCCAAATCGTTATCATTATCGAAATCGAGCCATTTTAGATAACTCTCATGCGAAGGATAATTAAAACTTGAATGCTTGGTAAATGTATTGTTTTTATTATTAACATATAAATAAGAATAGTCACCATCCCAAGTACTACCTACCCACTTTTCACCACCAATATTAATTAGAAAGTCCAGATACCCATCGTTATTAAAATCACCCCAAGTATGCTTATTGGCTAATACAGATAATGTTGCACTGCCATAGCTAAATAGAGGTTTGGAAGTTAGCTGGGCTTCAGGAATAGGGGAAGTGGTATTGAACTTTATGTAACTGCCTGAATTGGTAAAAGGATAAATACGAAAATAATAAATGGTTCCTATTGACTCGTTAACCCAGCCGTTATATGTCTGAATACTATTTAAAACCTTAATCACTCCAGTTCCATCGCTCAAATCGTTATCAACCGCAGGTTCGTTTCCGTTAATAGGATTTGAAAAGGAGTTTTCCGTTGAGGCATAAATGTAATAGCCGTCGGGTTCGGGTGCAGAGGACACGTCGGTCCATGTTAGTGTCATTTTATTACTTACAAGTGAACCTGCAAAGCCGGTAACATGATTTGTTGGAGCATCTTTTATCCCACTCACCCAGTTCGATGACGAGCCTGTTAACGCAAAATTTATTAACGTTCCATGGTTTGTCCCTGTTGCATTTATTGCTGTAGTTAAGTTGGTATTTGTACCTCCAGCAACGCCCTGGTTGAATTTGTAGCATACCAAAAGCCCCGTTTCGTTGCCTGTTAGTGAGGAAAACATATTAGTGGAAATTTCGGAAGCAGTACGCTCGGTGCTCCATATCCTGTAATCGTCGAATCTGCCTGCAAAATAACGTTGAGTTGTCCATGCACCTATCTGAGAGGCTGTGAAATTAGCATTTGCAGCAGTTGCAATTGGAACTGATAGAACTAAAGAACCATTTACAAATAATTTGATGATTTTGGTTGTTGCATTATAGGTTGCGGCCAGATGATACCATGTATTGGTTGAAAATGAATAATTAATATTAACAATAGTTGAATTGTTAACAGCCAATTGAATTTGGGGTGTACCCCCAGTATTAACAAATTGATAATGAATGTCACCTGCAGCCCATGTGTTTGTGTTAAAAATACTGGTTAAATTTCCAGCAGATGGGAAAGAATTGGCATTAAACCACGTTTCAATGGTAAACTGTGAAAGATTGCTCCCTAGTGCTGGCAAGGCAACATAATCGTTAGAGCCATCAAATGATAGGCAGTTGTTTTGAATGGTTGAAGGTACTGTACTTTCAACAAAGTTTGAAGAAACGCCAGATAAAGTGAAACCTGTTAACGTTCCGTGTTTTGCATTAGATGTTATATCGTTTAACGTTGTAATCGAAGTATTTGTTCCACCGGCAGTCCCTAGGTCAAATTTATAGTAGATATAAAGGCCGCTTTCGTTTCCAACTAGAGGGTTAAACATGCTGTTGTTTATTTCTGTTGAGGTCAGTTCATGTGTCCATATGCTTACCTCATCCATGCGTCCATTAAAATAAGCATCGGCAGCCCAGTTACTTCTTCCTAAATAGCAGAGATTACGTGCAATGTTCGCAGGTGGTTGTATATTCCCCGATGCTACAACCAATCCATTTACGTATATTTTAGCGGTGCCCGTATTTGAAATTGTTGCAGCAATATGTATCCACTGATTAAGTTGAGCTATGTTGCCTGAAGTCAACTGGTAAGGAGTTGTATTCAGGTAATTTGAAAGTGTAAGAGAATTACTTGTAGCATTGCACGCTAACAAGATATTGTTAACACCCTCTCCGGTGCCAAAATCAAATAGTCTTGACCAGTTGTTGAACGCTCCCCATTTCACCCAACCCATATATGTAAAGCCAGTTGTAAAATTGCCAGTAGGGGCTAGGGTGCCTAGGTTAACATGGTCGTTGGAACCATCAAAATTGAGGCAGTTATTTTGAGCATTTATGCTTGGATTTACTAGAAAAATTAACGCCGCTAGTATTTGAACTTTAAATGCAGTTACAAACCTGCTATAAGTAGATGACAAATGATGATGTAATTTATTCATAATGAATATATTTTGAATATTTTCGAAAGCCAATTAATAAGATATAAAGGTAGAGTCTGGCGTACAATACTTTTTATCAATACATACAAAGTGATGTATGAATTGATAAAATCATAAAGTATAATAGAATCTAGGAGGCCGATTTCTTTCTCCAAACCAAGGGTGATTCGCCAGTAATTAGTTTAAATTGGCGACTAAAGTTGGCTTGTTCGGTATAACCTACCATTTCGGAGACAATGACTATGGAATAATCGGGGTTATCAATTAGTAGCTGTTTTGCATCTTCAATGCGCATTCGGTTAATCCAGGTGTTGAAGTTTATGCCTTCCTCCCGATTAATGAAATTCGATAGAGTAGTTCTTCCGATTTGAAGTTTTAAAGCCAAATCTTCAATTGTAATACCTGTTTCGCGGTAGTATTTATTGACAAATATTTGTTGCTTGTAGTTTTGCCAATCTGTTTTGGTTTTTATTTTATTGTTGATTTTGGCTTCCTCCTGCATTGCCGGAGTTATTGCAGGCTCAATAATGCTAAAAACCTTATTGTACTTAATGTACTCCTGTGCAAATCCAAAGTAGAATAAGGAATATATTATTGTTACAATCCAATCGTATCGCATTGGGAGGAAACTGGAGATAAGTGCAATAGTTCCTACGAGTAATGCGGAGTAAAATGCTATACGTACCCAGCCCAGTTTTAGCTGATATACATCGGAAAAATAATTCAATAATTCATTATCGTAATTTCTAACTTCTCTTAAAAAAAGATGGGTGTAGTAAATTAGTTGAAATAGGTAGTACGCTAAGAATATTAGTCGAATCCATAGTGTTGGATTGTGAGCGTGATCCAAAACTTCGCTGATTGATGTTAGTTGTGGTTCACCGTAAATCAGCACGGATGTAGTGTAAAGCGCTAAGAATACTGCATAAGGGACTGTGTGGCGTATAATATTCTTGAGTTTTACGAAGGTTGGGTTAATCAGAGTAATTAAAGTAAAAGCAAATAGTAATGCTTGTGTTGAGGATATTAAAATGCTAATAAAAGTAAAATACTCACGGGAGTTATCGGCTAGTTTAAAAACAAGTACAGATAATGTAAGAAGCCCTATGGCAAAATATGCACTCGATAAAACTTTCAGTGATATTCGGTAGTTGTGTAGGCCTTCTTTTCGAGGAATATGGAAAGAAAGAAACGAAGTTCCCATTAAAAGGCAAACCAAAGCAAAAAGAGAGTTTGACAAAAAGTGAAAATTCGAAACCATAAAGCCTGCAAACATAAATTAGCATATCTACTTTGCTAATATAATCAAGAGGTTATAAAAAAACAACGATTTTTTGACCAATAATCAACTCATATTGTGTATTTTTTTTGCTTGATTAAAGTATAGATATTCAATATTTTACAAGAGATAAGATGATAGTGGTATTCGTTTTTATTTAATCTAAGGTTAGATTTAGGAATTTTTGAGAGCGAATTTTGTCGATTTGCGAACTTTTTTGTACGAATTGATAAAGATAATTTGGTAAAACATCACCTAATTTGCTTTACCATAAATAGCTTTTTGAAGAAGCTTCAAATTATTGAAAAAATGAAATTAGATAGAATTGTTAAGTTTTTGGCGTGCTTTGTTATTGTAAGTTTGATTTCGAGCAGTGCATTCTGTCAGAGTATGACTATTCCTGAGGTTTACAACGCATATTCTGCTAAAAACAGGGTTGTGCTTTTCGACGAGGAGTTTACCAACAACAAGAATAGTTGGTATTTGGGAATAAAGGAGAATGTGTGGTTCCAAAATTTACAGGAAGGCACTTTGTTTTTTCAATCATACGAGGATGTCCCCAAGGAGGATTTTAAGGAGGTTTTTATAGATCAGAGTAAGGATTTTGAAATTGAATTAAAAATTCGCCTCGATAAGGGTATTCAGAATAAGTTTAATGGTTTGCAGTGGGGGAAGTCAACTATTGAGAATAAGCAGTTCGACTTTTTCTTTAACGGTCAA
The DNA here is from genome assembly GCA_029560875.1 of Bacteroidota bacterium. Lineage (GTDB taxonomy): Bacteria > Bacteroidota > Bacteroidia > Bacteroidales > Tenuifilaceae > SB25. The sequence continues at coordinate 52,980 of JAKQKB010000159.1, forward strand.
GGGCAGTTCACCATCGATAAGTTTGTGAATGGTACATTTACCGATTTTGTCCCTACAAAATCAACAAAACTTATCAATAATTACACATATAACACATTAACCGTTCGCAAAGTAGGAGCAAAGTACTATTTCTTTTTAAACCAACAGTTAGTCCATACAATGCCATTTGAGCCATTCTTTGGGAATGGTATTGGCTTTCAGGTTGCCGAAAAATCATCGGTGCAAATTGATTACCTGAAAGTATGGAAACTTACTTCCGATAGTAATGTTCAGTTACCAAGTATCGAAATTAAAAACGAAAACTTTATATCGAAATCGGGCACTATAGCACCAGGTGAGTCTGTAAAGTTGAACTTTTCAGTACTGAATAAATCCAAAGAGGATGCAAATAACATCAAGTTGATATATAGCCTTCCTGCAAATGTTTTACTTCTGGAGAGCCAAACCAACTTGCAAGTAAAAGCGGGTGAACAAAAGGATATTGAATTGTTATTCTACATCAATAAGGGTGTTGAGTTAACCGACTTAACATTAAAAATGAAGGTTGAAGGTGTTCAACTTGATGGGGATAGCGTTAAGTCTTTTACCGCATCGCTCAATAAGCCAGTGCAAATTGCCGAGGTTCAAAATGTAGAGGATTACTCGTTGTATCGAGGAAGTAACGATCCACTTAAGGGACTCAAGGCATCAAAAGCAATTCAGGAAGTTTCAATTGGACGATACTTTGCGTTGATTATTGGAATTGATAGTTATACTGGCGATTGGAAACCTTTACGCAATGCAGTTAACGATGCAAAGGCAGTTGCAGAGCAACTTAGCAACAGGTATGAGTTTCAGTCTGTCAGGACTCTTTATAACGAGCAAGCAACCCGCACTAATATCTTGAAAGAATACGAGTGGTTAATGGCAAATGTAAGGGAGAATGACAATCTGCTAATTTTCTATTCAGGTCACGGCGATTACAATGAAACCATACAAAAAGGATTTTGGGTGCCTGTTGATGCCACAAGTAGTTCCATTTCTGGGTTAATTTCAAATACCGATATACAGGCATTCCTAAGCGGAATTAAATCTAAACATACATTCCTAATTGCCGATGCTTGCTTCAGTGGCGATATTTTTAGGGGTAAAACCCTTACAATTCCATACGAAAACTCGTTTAAGTACTACAACCAGATTTATTCAAAGCCTTCAAGAACCGCACTAACCTCTGGCGGAGTTGAACCGGTTATGGATGGTGGAAAGGATGGTCACTCTGTATTTACATACTATCTGCTCAAGTCGTTAACCACTAATCAGAATCAGTTTTTCGATGCTAGTCAGCTTTACAACGATTTAAAGATTGCCGTGGTAAATAATTCCAACCAAACACCAATGTTTAGTCCAATTGTGAATACAGGCGATGAGGGCGGACAGTTTATTTTTGTTCGTAAACAAAATCAATAGGTAATTGTGAAACGCTACTTACTTGTTTTATTACTTCTCTCATTTTTTTTCACTGGAAACAGATCGTATGGTCAGCTCTATAATTTTACCAATTATGGGTTAGAGCAAGGCCTTCCACAATCTACTGTTTTCTCAACTTGTTTGGATAGTAGAGGGTATTTGTGGGTAGGAACAGAAAGTGGGGTGGCTCGTTTTAACGGCGGCCAGTTTCAGGTTTTCGATAAAAGTTCTGGTTTACCTGGAAACATAACTCGAACCATTGTTGAGGGTACCGATGGCAACATCTGGGTTGGTACCGATAAAGGTATTGGCGTTTTCAATGGTAAAGTATGGAAAACGATTACTGCAAAGGATGGTTTAAAGGGTAGCGCCGTTACAAAACTGGTAAAGGATAAGGATGGAAAGATGTGGGTTGCCACCAGCGATTCGGGTATAAATATTATTACTCTTCGGGCAGATAGTACTCTAATTGATTATATAAACGAAAGGAATGGTTTAGCGGCAAACTTTGTTCTCGATATTCTGCATAGTTCCGATGGTTCTACCTGGGTTGCAATGATTGGTGGTGCTAGTATTATAACATTCGTGGATGGCAAACCTAAAATTCAGAACCTCGAATCAATTGCATCAATCCCCAGTAATCTTTTTTCGTGTATTGCCGAGGATAAAAAAGGTGATATCTGGTTAGGAACTTTAGATGCAGGCGCTTTTCTTCTATCCAAGAAGAATAATAGATTTTCAGTTACACCTTATGGTGAGCAAAAGGGAATTGTCGATTCACGAATTTGGGATATATACTGCGATGTAGATAATCAGGTATGGTTTGGCACTAACGATAATGGCCTGTATCATTTAAAAAACAATACCGTTATCAATATATCAACCAGAAATGGATTACCCGGAAATCTTGTTTTGAGCATTAATCGCGATAAAAATAGAAATCTTTGGATAGGGTCAATGAATGGTTTATCGCTATTTCAGGGTTTTCACCTAGTGCATTTCACCCTCGACGATGGATTGCCCGGCAAGCAAGTGCTTGCATTAAAAGCCAACGCAGATAACTCTCTCTGGGTTGGTGGCGATGGAAAGGGGTTGGCAAAAGTTAGCGTACAGAATAATAAAATGACCTCCCAATTTTTTGGTCCAAATACCGGTTTTATTAGCACACAGGTAACTTCTGTTGATGTGGATAATTTTGGCAACCTCATACTTGGTACCCATGGCGACGGAATTGCAATTAAACAAACGGGTAAATTTAAGTACCTCTCCAGTTACGATGGCTTAGCCGACGATAATATCAACTGTGTGTATTGGAATAATTTTGGTTCAATATATGCAGGAACAGATGTGGGGTACAACGAAATTAAAAGTGATAAAATTTATACAATTAACGAGGCAAATGGTTTAATTCATCCTGAAGTTCAAACGGTTATTTCCGATTTAAAGGGTAATATTTGGATGGGTACTCTTGGTGGTTTAGCCAGTTTTCATCCAATTACTTGGAATTATCGCGACTTTAACGAAGCCGAAGGTTTAACTGATTTACGAATTCATGCTCTAGCTGTAGATAAACTCAATCAAATTTACATTGGTACCACCAGTGGAATTTTTAGGTATAATGCAAAGGCCGATACAATTGTTCCCCTATTGAGTAGTGAATTAAATGCTAAAACTATTAATTCCCTTATTTTTTATAACGATACAGTTCTTATTGCCGGAACAACTCTGGGTTTTAATAAAGTTTTCTTCGATAAAGATTTCGGAAATCCTATAAAAGTAGTTAGTTACGATAAATCCAATGGATTCAAGTTTAGTGAAACCAAATTAAATGCTATTTGCAAGGATAATGGTAATAATATTTGGTTTGGAACTGTAAGCGGCTTAACCCGTTATCAGTCAGAACTTGAAGATACAATAAGGGAAACTCCCGTTGTTCATATTACTGAAATCCGACTTTCGTTCGAAAATGTTGATTGGACTTCAAAGGATCAATTGCTATCCAATTGGTACAACATTCCTGAAAAACTGAAGTTGAAGTATTTTCAGAATCATATAACCTTTGATTTTGATGGAATTTATTTGTTGAACCCAGAGAAAGTAAAGTTCAGATATAAACTTGAACCTTTCGAAAAAAACTGGTCGCCGGCTAGTAATAGCAAAAGCGTTACTTATCCTGGGTTGAACGATGGAAAATACACATTTTATATAAGTGCCAGTTCGGATGGTGTTAATTGGTCTGCACCAATCACCTATAAGTTAACCGTTTCACCCCCATTCCGGAAAACACTTTGGTTCTATATTGTTTGCGTTATTGGATTTATAGTAGTGCTGATATTTTTTATTCGGTACCGCGAACGTAAACTGAGGAAGGAAAAGGAATACTTAGAGCAGGTTGTAAAAGAGCGCACAGCTGAGGTTGTTGCTCAAAAGGAACATATTGAGGAGCAGAAAGAGGAAATTACGGCAAGCATAACCTATGCCCGTAGAATTCAGCAGGCTGTATTACCCAACTTTGAAATTTTGTCGGAGAATACAAGCGATTGCTTTATTCTTTACAAACCCCGCGATATAGTCAGCGGCGATTTTTACTGGATTGGCAAAAGTGATAATTATTTAGTTGTTGCAGCAGCCGATTGTACGGGGCATGGCGTGCCCGGTGCTTTTATGAGCATGCTCGGAATTAGTTTTATGAATAAAATTGTTAATGAGCTTAAGGTTAATTTGCCCGAGCAAATTCTGAATCATATGCGTGCCAATGTTATTACATCGCTTAAGCAGGGTAATTACGAGGGTACCACCAAGGATGGAATGGATATGGCACTTTGCATAATAAATCTCGACACACTTGAACTTACATTTTCTGGAGCTTATAATCCTGCCATAATAGTTGAAAATAATGAGGCTGTGGAACTTAAAGCCGACCGGATGCCCGTGGGTTTACACATCAAAATGGACGATTTTACCCACGAAAAGTATCAGCTCAAAAAAGGCGATTGTGTTTATCTTTTCTCCGATGGTTTTCAGGATCAAATGGGTGGCCCCGATGGACGAAAGTTTATGCGTAAGAATCTTAGAGACCTCCTCGTTGCAATCAGCAGCAAACCATTTGCGGAGCAAAAGGAAGTACTTGAAAGCACAATAGAGAATTGGCAAAATTCATACCCCGTTAATGGAGGTGCTGAACAAATTGACGATATTTTGGTGCTCGGTTTTACGGTTTAACCTCATTTATTTTTTCAATTTTATCTCAATCATGCTACTTATTAAAAAACTATTTCAGTTATAACGAAGTAGTGTTTTTAGCCATAAGAATATTCTGGTACAAGTTTTGACTCCAAAAAAGTATCGGTTTTAATAGAGTATTTAGTTATAAACCCGTAACTTTCGGAGTGAATTTATAGAATTATTCAATTAATGGTTGATTATGAGTATGATAATCCGATTATTGTTTTTATCAATATTTTTTCCACTTAATTTATTTTCGCAGGAGTGTGAGGGTAAATCTAAATCTATTTCTGATACTTTGTATAAAGAATGTGGCGTACGCGATATAATTCTGTCTGGTAAAGAGATAGATATAAAAGGTTACTTCAAAATAGTTGCTTATGAGGATTTAAATAAGCAATGTTGCGATGATATTTTAAATGCATTTAACAAACTTAATGCTAGAAATAAAGTTACCCATACAATTTGGATTTTAGAAGAGGTTAAAAATCGTTCAACGGATATTCGCGAAAAAATATACTCAACCCTACTAAAGGTTAACTATCCTAAACCTGCATACCTCTTAAAACCAATGATTAATGGTTATTTTACTAACTACAGGGAACCAGAGGATTCTTTGGCTAAGCAGGTTAATGCGTTACACTGGAGTATGATTAAGTAATTCTAATGTATAATCAAAATAAAAACTTGTTATATGAAAAAACTAATACTTTGCTTGATTGCTTGTTTGTCAATCGCATTAATGTTTACTTCTTGTGAAAAAGAAGAGTCTTTTGATGAATCATTGTTAATAGGAGAATGGAAAGGTATAGAACGTATACTTGACGAGGATCACGAAATGCACTATAAGTATATGGGAAATCATACGGGTTTAATGTGGGATAAGAGTGCAGATATGACAGAGGAAGATGGGCAAGCGTTTAATTGGACTTTGGATAAATCAGACTTGACCCAGATACATTTATTTGAATTAAGCGGTGGTACTAATGTAACAAAAGTTTATACCGTTACTGAACTTACATCTACTTCTTTGAAATATGAGGAGAGATTACCGAATTCTGTGGTCAAATATTCATATACAAAAGTAAATAATATTAGATAGCATAGTTTTTAATACACTTCAACAATGAAAAAGGTTCTAAAAAAAGTTGCTATTGCAATTGTAATATTGTTATCTGTTGTTTTATTGATAATTGGTGTTGCTTTGTGGTTTGTTTTTACTCCTGAGCGATTAACCCCAATAGTCCGAAAGCAAGCAGCGCAATTTATAACCTGCAAGTCGGAGGTAGGAAGTGTGGAACTTACTTTTTTTAGTACATTTCCTCGTTTTGGTTTAAAGGTAAATCAGTTTGCGCTTATTAATCCAGTGCCTAATGCTAAATCGGATACACTGGTTTTTGTTGATGAACTTATTGGTGTTGTTGATGTAAAAGCTTACTGGAAACATAACGATATAGTGCTTAATGAGTTAATTGTTCGTAATGGGGTTGTTAATGCTTTTATCGATAGTTTGGGAAAAACAAATTTCGACATAACGCCTCCTGATACCTTGCCTGTTGATACTGCTTCAACTCAGCAAGCATTTAAGTTGAATATCGAGAATGTTGTTTTAGATGGTATTAGTTTATCCTATATCGATATGCAAAGCAAAATGCTTGCAGAGTTAAAGGACTTGAATGCGCAGTTATCTGGAACTATGGACTCTGTGAATCTTACTTCAAACCTAAGAGTTACTAATAGTATAGTTACATTTATTATGGATAAGGAACCTTATCTAAATGATGCTAAAATAAAGTTGAAAATCCCATCTACAGTTGTGCTTTCTAAGAGTTTAGTTGAGTTTGGCGATTCGGAATTCTCAATTAACGATATCGATTTATTTTTTAAGGGTACCATTGAGGACGATTCAATTAATAAGCGGATTAATACAAACATTGAGTATAGAACCAATCAATTCTCTGTGCCAACTTTAATAGCATTAATACCACCTTCATTCCAATCTTATGTTGAGGGTATGACCTTGGAAGGAATGGCCACTTCCGATGGTAGAATTTCAGGTTCTTACTCTGCATCGGGGATGCCCTTAATGGATATTCATGTTGTTTATAAAGATGGAAACATCGCTTACAACGCTCTTCCTTGGCCGTTAAGCAATGCTCAAGGCGATTTTGTTTTCTACTCCGACTTAACTAACGATGATATTACTTATTTCCGTATTAATAAATTCAGTGCCAACACACCAAAGTCATCGTTTAGCACTAGCGGTAAAATAAACAACCTCTTCTCTGATATTTATATCGATTTAACCTCTGAAACTCAAGGGTTTAATATGGTAGAGGTGCTGCCATTTATCCCAAGCGATATGAAGGTCTCTCTGAAAGGCAATCTTGCTGGAAAGGTGAGGACAGCTTTTTCGATGTCGCAGATGGACAAACTACTGATTGATAAAATGAAGATTTCTGGTTCAGTTAATCTCTCGGATTTTGATGTGCTATACGATAGCATTTATATGAAAACTGACAAATCCAAGGTTGAATTTTCCTTACCCAATCCCAATAAGGGAAACAAATTTTCACCATATCTCTATACAAAAATTCAAACCAAAAACCTTGATGCTGGAACTATTGATGGTTATAGGGCTGTTATTAATAATGGAACAATAGCATTGGAAACATCCGATGTTATGGACTCTACCAAATTACCTGATGTTACCTGTGTGTTTGAAGTAGATAAACTTGTGGCCTCTGCCGATACTATTAACATTGAGATATCGAACCCTAATGGTAAATTGGTAATGCTTTCCGAAAAGGGACTAAATAAGCAGGATGAGGTTACTCTCAGCTATAGTAGTAATGCAATAGCTGGAAATGCTGGCGAAAGTAGAGTATCTATTGGTAGGGCTGACCTTAGTGCCAATGTTATTAATTATTTAAAAGAGCCTAAAATAAAACTCGATTGTAATGCGGAAAGTTTTAAGGCCGAAATGGATGGCAATTCTGTTGATATGGGCAAATTTAAAATTGTTGCTGATATTGTAAACGATTTATCACAAAAGGATACACTTCTGCAATGGATGCCAAAAGGTTTCATTAGTTTAGATAAAGGGTATATCAAAACATCGATGTTGAACAGTGCATTGGAAATACCCTCAATAAAAATGGATTTTTCACCTGAACTTTTAAATATAAAGGAAAGCAAACTAAGGATTGATAGCTCTGATTTTAGCCTCTCAGGGAGTTTAACAAATATGTTAGCATATTACAAAGGCGATTCTCTTCTTAAAGGCGATTTTACTTTTGTATCCAAGCAAACGGATGTGCTACAGCTGATGAGTCTTACAAGTGGGATTGGTAATGAGGACGCAGACTCCTCTGCTAAAACAGTTGCTGATTCAACCGTTTCCACTGGGCCCTACATGGTTCCTAAAGGTGTAGATTTTACATTAAGGACAAAAATTGATAAAGCTTTCTTTGGTACTGAAATAGCTAGGGATATTAGCGGAGAGGTTAGAGTAAAGGATGGATTATTAGTCCTCGACAATTTACTGTTTACAACGCCCGCATCTAAAATGCAGTTAACGGCGATGTACCGTACGCCAAGAAAAAACCATATTTATGCAGGATTTCATTACCATATGTTGGATATAAAAATTGAGGACTTGCTGAAAATGGTTCCCGACTTGGATTCTATAATGCCAATGCTTAAGTCGTTCAAGGGAAATGCGGAGTACCATCTTGCTGCTGAAACCTATTTAGATTCAACGTACAAACCAAAGGTTGCTACTCTTAGAGCAACATCATCAATTAGAGGGAATAATCTTGTTTTGATGGATGGGCAAACTTTTACTGAGATAGCTAAAACATTAAAATTTACCAAAGGTGCAGAGAATAAGGTGGATAGTTTGTCGACTGAGTTCACTATTTTCAAGGATCAAATTGATATTTATCCGTTTATGATTGTGATGAATAGATATAAAGCAGTAGTTGCAGGCCGGCATAATTTGGATATGAGTTTTAACTATAATATTTCTCTTCTTGAGAGTCCTTTGCCTGTTAAATTGTGCGTTAATGTGTCTGGTAATATGGAAGATTTGAAAATTAGACCGACTAAATGTAAATATGAAGATTTGAATCGTCCAGTTTCAAGAAATCTGCTACAAAAAAGACAAATGGAAATAAGACGGATGATTAGAGAGTCGCTTGTAAGTAAGGTTGTTAAGGAGTAAATTTAGAAATGCAAAATATCTTTTTTATAAATGGAAACGTCAAGGATTATTTATTTAGGCGATTTGCGTACCGAGGCTGAGCATGTAAGGTCAGGGAACAAGTTAATTACCGATGCTCCTGTTGATAACAATGGTAAAGGGGAGTTCTTTTCGCCAACGGATTTATTAGCCACATCGTTAGGCGCTTGTATGGTAACAATAATGGGTATGTCAGCCAAAACCCATGGGTTTAATATTGATGGCACAAAAATTAGTGTTCAAAAAATTATGGGTACTAATCCCCGCAGGGTGGTTGAGATTGTAATTGATTTGTATTTTCCTCACAATAACTACTCCGCTAAAGAGAAGAAAATTATTGAGTTAGCAGCAAAGGAGTGCCCAGTGGCGCAGAGTTTGCATTCTGATTTGAAGCAAATAATTAATTTTCATTATGGAGAATAAAAAAAAACGGGCAATGCCCGTTTTTTTTTATTGCCAATATTTCTGATTATAGCGTTTGCTTGCTTTCAGCAGCAACATTTCTATCAACTTTCTTAATTAAACCTTGAAGCACGTTGCCTGGGCCAAGTTCAACAAATGAAGTTGCACCATCGGCAAGCATATTCTTAGCGGTTTGTGTCCAGCGTACAGGCGCGGTTAGTTGCGCAATCAAATTTTTCTTAATTACCTCTGGGTCGCTGGTTGGCTTGGCATCAACGTTTTGGTAGATTGGACAAATAGGCCTGTTAAAAGGTGTTGAGTTGATAGCTGCCTCCAGTTCTTGACGTGCTGGCTCCATCAGTGGAGAGTGGAATGCTCCACCCACAGCAAGTTTTAAGGCGCGTTTTGCTCCAGCCTCAGTAAGTTTTTGACAAGCAATGTCAATCCCTTTTATTGATCCAGAAATAACAAGTTGGCCAGGGCAGTTATAGTTTGCAGCAACAACAACTTCATTAATTGAGTTGCAAATCTCTTCTACTTTCTCATCTTCTAGTCCAAGAACAGCAGCCATGGTTGAAGGTTCTTTTTCGCAAGCTTTTTGCATGGCCATTGCGCGTGCAGAAACAAGTTTTAATCCATCCTCAAAACTTAATGCACCCGCTGCAACTAATGCAGAAAACTCACCCAAAGAGTGACCAGCCACCATTTCGGGTTTGAAATTGTTTCCTAAAACTTTCGATAGGATTACTGAATGTAAAAATATTGCAGGTTGGGTAACCTTTGTTTGCTTCAAATCCTCGTCGGTACCTGCAAACATTAAATCAGTAATACGGAAACTAAGAATTTGATTGGCTTTCTCGAACATCTCCTTGGCAAGAGGTGAATTTTCGTATAGGTCTTTACCCATACCTACAAATTGTGCTCCTTGACCTGGGAATACGTATGCTTTCATAATTAATTGGTTAATGATTTAGCAGGGCAAATGTACGCCAATTTTCAATACCTTCTATTGGGAATGGAATTTTCCTTTTAATAACATTTAAGGAGAATAGTCAATTGAGTTAATTGTCCAATGGGTTGTACTTTAATCCCAAACTAATTCATCAACAGGAATATTGTCCAGGATTTCGTTCTTGTCCGTAATCTCAATTTGCCCTAGGGTATTTATAGTAACTAAACTGTCGTAAAGTTTATTTCCAACAAGTAAGCAAATAAGAACTGTAAATTGCTGATTGCGGAGTGAAACTACAGGTGGTTTAATAACTGACTCAATTTTTTCGAAAAGTTCATTGGAAGGCATCTGGTAAAAGTCGATATCCTCAATTGAAACAACTATGCTATATTTTTGATTGCACAAAGAAAGAGTGCTAAGAACAACTTTTAAGTATTCAAGGATATTCGTAACGGATAGTTTTGGTTTTTCAATTTGATTAGCAATATTCCAACTCTGCAAAGTACCATTAAGGTATATTGTATCAGTTCCGTTGTCTAGTATATGGTACTGAACCAGTGGGGTAAAACTACAGTCGCAAATACGGTATAACCTAATGTTGGAATAAAAACTTAACTCAAATTCTTGGAGTGAACAGTTTTTGAGACTGATTATATGAGAACCAAATGTACAATTTACTTTGGCTATAAGCCTGTCAAGAAGTTTTTTGTTTTTTTCGTCTGGTTTCATATATTTTCCATATGTAATTCAACTAGTTGCAATTATATGTAAAAAAAGCAACTTAAGTCAACATTTAAATTGTTAAAGTTGTAGCGCTTTTTGGCGCAGAAATGTTGAATTATTTGTAATTTAAGGCTAAGATAATCAGTGAAATAGTTATCAACAGTTGTTTAAACTATTGTTGGAATTGTTTTTTGAACTATCTAATTTGTTGTAAATTTGTACAAACAAAAATTTATTAATTAACAAATAGATAGAGATGAGACGATTACTGTTATTGATGCCGTTTTTATTGATGTTTACCAACTCTGAGGCTCAACTTTTCAATGTCTTTGGACACGATGTAGGATTTGTTTATGTTGGACCAAAAATAGGCGGGGCGCTTTCGAATATATCGAATGCTTCTGAATCTTTTGGAAAGACTGAAAGTCGGTTTGGTTATCAGGTTGGAGCTGTAGGGGAGTTTGGGTTTACGTCAAAATTTTCTGTGCAAACTGAACTATTATTTTATTCACGAGGAGCAAAATATGCAGATATTGATGGCGGAATTAAAATGAATTACATAGGGATCCCACTTCTGGCAAAATACTCGTTTAAGGCATTGGGAATTACAAAATTTTATGCAATGGGTGGAACCTATGCAGATGTGAGAACTAAAGGTGAGTTTTACTATGAAGGAGGAGATACTTTTGAACTTGGTGATGGGTTTAAAAAGTACGATTGGGGATTTAGTTTTGGTGCCGGTGCAGAGTACCCAACTCAGTATGGTATTTGGGCATTGGATATTCGTTATAATTTGGGTATGGTTGATTTGCACGATGACACTGGAGATACTTACAAGACAAGGAGTCGTTCATTTGGGTTTGCTTTAACTTATAAGTATGATTTAGTTGATTTATTCTTTAGATTAAAGAAGAATAAATCCTCAAAAAAGACCACTGATGAAACTACCGAAGGTACAAGTAGGGCAAAAGGCCTAAAAGTTGAGTAGAGATAACACTGCACTTAATTAAAAAAGTCGCTATTTAGCGGCTTTTTATTATTTTTGATTGTTGCGTTATAAATCTTTGGCCTCAGCAATTAGTTTAAGTGAGGCTTTCCTACCCAGGTACTTATCGATAATTGAGTGCATTAAGTATATAACTGGCGTAAGAATTATTGCTAATATGATTTTATATAAGTATTGTATTAACCCTACGGCTATAACTTGGTTCATAGACCAGTTGCCCAGCAAATAGAAGGCTATAAATAAAATTAAGAAACTATCTACCAATTGCGATACAACTGTTGAGCCTGTGGCTCTGAGCCATAACCACTTATGTTGGGTTAAAACCCTAAGGTAATGAAATGTATATGCGTCGACAAGTTGTCCAACCAAAAAGGCGGTAATTGAACCTATTATAATTCCTAAGCCTTGTCTAAAAATAGTAGTATAGGCATGATTGATGTTAACCGAATTGCCATCGGGGTCCAATGCGTTGTTTTGTAGCCAGAAATCGGCTGGGGGAGTTTTTGTCGATAAGAAAACTATAAAGAAAGCATAGGCAATCATTGCTGCTCCAATAATGCTGATGCGCTTTACCCCGCTCTTTCCAAAATACTCGTTTATAATATCGGAAAGGATAAATACAATTGGCCATATGAGAACGCCAACGCTCATTTCAAGGTTTAACTTGGAATCGCCAATGAAAGGTAGTGCTAGCGCAGGAATATTAAGAATTTTTTCAACTGAAAGAATTTTTGCTCCAATAACCTCTGCAATAAGTGCATTGGTAATAAAAAGTGTAGAAAGTACAATAAATAGCGTGTGCTTTTTTGGAATATCATCTTGTATATGTTCCATTTATCAGAATTTTGAGAAAATGATAACCAAAGTTATAAAAATAAACGAATCAAGCAAGTGGTTGATAATCAAAAATGAAAAAGCAAGGCATAAAAGAATTGGAAAATAATTTTTGTTAGTCTACAGGAAATGCGTGTTTATCGATATTTTTTTTTAGTTCATCCATTCAAATACTAAGTTGAAAAAATGTTTCAATTTGTTACAGTTTTTTTATACAGGTTTATTTTTTTATTGTATTTTTATAAGTTACAAGTAATTAGGTGATGTAAAAGATTTATAGTTAATGAAACTGTATGAGGCCTTAAATATTAGGAAGGATGAGTATTTAGCAGTCTTGCTTTTTGTCTTTCAATCTTTTTTTCTGGGAACATTCCTTGGAACTTTCGATGTTGGAGCAAACACACTTTTCCTTCAGGCTTTCGACCAAACTATGATTCCTAAGGCAATTGTGATTTCTGGTATCACGGGCATCTTATTAACCTCGTTATATTCCTATTTTCAGAACCGTATAATTTTCTCAAACCTTGCTGTTATTAACCTTTTGGTAGTTTTTGTTTTTACTTTTCTATTAAGGGCGGGTTATTTCTTTACTGATACAAAATGGTTGGCTTTTGCGCTATTTGTTTTAATGGGACCACTTAATATTATTGCACTGGTAGGTTTTTGGGGAACTGTAAGTAGAATTTTTGATTTACGACAGGGTAAGCGCTTGTTTGGTATTATCGATACAGGCCAAGTAATAGGTGTTATTCTTAGCAGTTGGGCTGTTCCCTTTATGGTTGCAAAAGGTTTTAGCGCAATTAACCTTATCTACATAAGTGCAGCTTCAGCCTTAACGGCCTTTGTCATACAAATTTTTATTAATTCACACTTTACCGCTCAGCTTAAGGCAAAAATATCATCCGCTCAAAGAAAGAGCCGCTTTTTTGATACAATTAAGATTCCATATGTTAGAACAATGGCATTTTTTGTTGTTTGTTCAATGCTGGTGGCTTTTTTTGTTCACTACCTTTTCCTTGCAGTTGCCGATAGTCGTTTTGAAAGTAACGAGGAGTTGGCAAAGTTCCTTGGAGGTCTGACGGGTACGCTAACGTTTGTCAGCATACTAATTAAAACCTTTGTGTATGGCCCTTTGATGAAGAATTATGGCCTAAAAATCAGCCTCTTGGTTTCGCCAATAATTGTTTCATTGGTAACTATTGGAGCTGCGTTGGTTGGTTCATTATTTGGTTACACAATTGCCTCGGCAGCATTTACATTTTTCTTTTTGTTGATATCGCTAGCAAAACTATTTCAGAAAGCCCTAAAGGATTCAATAGAGGGGCCTTCGTTAAAAATGATATATCAGTCGCTCGACCCCTCCATTCGATATGAGGTTCAGGCGCGTGTTGACGGTACAATTAATGAGATTGCAGCACTTGCATCGGGGGTATTTCTTACTGCGCTGAGTGTTATTAGCTTTATTCATCTAATACATTATACCTACTTCTTAATAGGGATTATTCTTGTTTGGTTTGTTGTTACGTTTAGGCTATATAGGGGCTATAGGCGTAGCCTAGAAGAGACTCTTACTAAGTCCGTTTTAGATGAGGTAAAGCAATCCGTATCAACCTCCATTGTTGATTTATTGAAGGGATATAATTTGCGGGAGCAAATATCCATAATTGAATTATCTAAACCTTGGCTTTTGAAAGAGTTTATTGCAGAAAAACTTTTTAATGTGGAAGGCGATGATTTGGCTGTTCTATTAAGTAAGATAGAAGATTTGGGTGATGTCGATTTTGTAGAGAGTCTTGAGAGAATTAGTAAACATCAAAATAATGAAATAGTTGCTAAAACTATTGCCTTCCTTAAGCAAATTGTACAGGATTCCGCTAGTTCTGAAAAAATTAATCAGTTTTTAGTTTCCAAAAATTTTGAGGAGCGCATTTATGCAGCTAAGCTGCTTGGTGCAACTCGTAAAAATGAAATGAGGAATAACCTTACATTTTTGTTTCGCGATTTAGTTCCTTCGGTTAAAATTCAGGCTATAAGAGCCGCAAAAGGCTCTCGCTCTAAAGAGTTGATTACATTCTTGATAGATTTCTTGGATAAAGACCAGTACGCTCCTTATGCCCATACTGCATTAATTAATACAGGCGAAACAGGTTTGGAGATGCTTGAGTTGGCATTGCAAAGAACAAATACCTCGGCCAAGTTCAAGGAGCGAATACTTAGGCTAATCCCTGAAACAGGGAGTAGAATAGCCTCCAATGTGCTTTTCAACCACTTGTCGGTTAAATCTAAATTACGCCCAATTGTAGTTGAGGGTTTAATCTCTCTTAATTTCGAAGCAGACGATAAGGAGCGATTGTACTTACGAAAAATGATTATTGAACAGGTAGGTATTTGCGTATGGAACTTAAACGCATTTTACCATTGCCCAAGCAATAATTTATACCCTCAATTAAAGGACGAGCTCGAAAAGGAATACCATTCAAGCTTACGTGCTTTATTTGATTTGTTGAAGCTGGTTTACGATAAGAACTCAATTGAAAAGGTAATTGAGAATCTTGAAGCGGGAACGGGTCAAAGTATTTCGTTTGCAGTGGAATTAATTGATACATTCCTTGACGAAGAATTAAAGCCATATATCATTCCTTTGTTAGAGGATTCCAGCACTGGCAATAAACTCTGGGCACTTGAGAACTACTATCCTTTAAGGCATTACACTTCTGATGAGTTACTAAAAGCGATACTCAGTCGCGATAATAATTTGATAGGAAAAGAGGCCAAGATTTATGCGCTTAATGGTTTTGAGTATAATGGAGCCAATGAGTTGAATCCCGATTTGGTAGCCCAAATGTTCAATACCGATAAGTATTTACGCCAAATTTCGGCAAAAATTATTGAGGGAATAAATCTAAATGAATTCTTAAACTGCAAGAGACGCTTACCCGATAAACTCAGGGTTGAATTGGATAGATTGATGGATATTTCCAAATCCACTGAAAGTTCAGTTGTGGATAGAATTAGTTTTCTAAAGCAAGTTCATCCTGAAAATACTGATGCCGATTCGTTACTTTTTATTCTTTACAACTCTTCCATGGTGGTTTTAAATGATGTTGATGTTAACGAAGTTGATGTTTTTTACGGGAAACGAATGCTACTTTTTATTGAGAATGGTAAAATATTGGCCTCAAACAGTAGGGGCGAATCTTTAGAGTTTACAGCTGGCTCAATTTTGAACACATCGGATTACAGCGTGGACTCATTAAGAGTTGTTGGTAAAACGTTATTGCATTTTATTGATTTAGATAAAATATATAGCAGTATGTACGATAATGACTATTTAGTTCAGTACATGGCCGATATTCAAAATTATTCACTTAACAAATAGAATTAATGGATCTAGAATTTATGAAGCAACAACAAACAACAATTTTTAGACAATTGATATACAACATTGTGTTTCCTGTTGTTATCGCTTTAATTGTGCTTGGAGTAATAAATTTTAGGAATACAAGAAATATACTGAAAGAGAGCAATAGCACTAGAAATAATCTTATATCCAACGAGTTAACTCAAGTGCTTAGATTTCAGGACATTACCCTTTCTATTCTTGAAGAAAACATTAACCCCAAGCTGGAGAGTGTCAGCAGTAAATTGGTTATGGAATACTTTAAATCGACGCAAAAAATTAAGGAGGCTGATTTAAAGCAGATTCGTGAGCAGTTAGGGCTAGACCCCAATTTTTACGATTTATACGTAATAGACACCAATGGAATAGTAGTGAACACAACATTTAAACCCGATATGGGTTTAAATTTCTTTTCGTTTGGTGAGGAGCACAAGTCTCTAATAAAGAGAATTTTTAGAGAAGGAGTTTTTAGAAGCGAGAAATTTACTATTGAAGCTACCACGCGTCGACTAAAAAAATACACCTACGAACCTACTTTGGATGGACTTTATATTGTAGAGCTCGGTGTTCGTTCCAACACTGCCGACGAGATTATCAACCTAATAAAATCTACCCTAAATGATTTTAGTGTAAAGGAAAAATCCATTGTCTCGGCGGAGCTGTTTATGAATGCTGACGACCCCTTCTCTCTAACAAAGACAGAGGAAATTGGGGCAGTTGAAAAAGAGTTTATTAGACAACGGTTTGCCAAAATGGATACAGTTCTGGTAGATAAAAAGGTTGATGGTAAGCATCTTTCGCTTCAGTACATATTTATGGAGTCTAAGAATTCTGAACTTTACAAGGGCTCTGTGATTAGAATAGTATCGGATAGAACCAAGGAGATTTATGATGAGTACTATAGGCTTATCAGTTTCATTGTAATTTTTATTTTGGTGCTATTCACCATCAGTTTCCTTATTTTCCAGAAAACAAGAATGGTAACAGATCCAATCAAGAAGCTTGTTTCAAAAGTAAACCTAATTGCCGATGGTAATTTAAGCGAAAGGGCTGAGGTTGTTGGAAACAATGAGATAACAACCCTTTCAAAGAAATTCAATGTGATGATTGAGCAATTAGAGGAACTTTATACCGATTTGGATAAGAAAGTTAAGGAGCGAACCGCCGAGGTTGTTGCCCAGAAAGAGGAGATAGAGGCTCAAAAAGATGAACTGGAGAGTCAACGCGACAAACTGGCGGAACAGCAGAAGCATATTATGGATAGTATTCTGTACGCAAAACGCTTGCAGTACGCAATTCTTCCTACTGATGAGTTTGTGAAAGAACTGTTTCCCGAATCGTTTATACTTTTCCACCCTAAGGATATTGTAAGTGGCGATATATACTGGTTCTATAAGCAGGGTAATAAAAGATTCTTTTCGGCAATAGATTGTACTGGACATGGTGTGCCAGGAGCGTTGGTATCCATGGTTGGTCATAACTGGCTCGACTATGCGCTAAAAGATTTGAAACTCGATAGGCCGGTCGATATCCTTGAAGCATTAAATAGAGGTGTAACAACCACATTCAAGGAAAAGGACGAGGATAATGCGGTTAAGGATGGTATGGATATAGCGCTATGTTGCGTTGACTATACAACAATGAAACTAGAGTTTGCAGGAGCTTACAATCCTGCGTTAATTATACGGAACGGGGAGTTAATTCAACTTAAAGGCGATAAGTGTCCTATTGGAGCATTCTCCCGTAGGGCTGCTGCTGGCTACACCCATCAGGAGATGGATGTGCAGAAAGGCGATATGATTTATGTATTCTCCGATGGCTATACCGATCAGTTCGGTGGCGACGATAGTCGAAAATTCCTAATGAGTAATTTCCGGAAATTACTTATGGATGTGCATCAACTACCTGTTAATGAGCAAAAGAATAAAATGGAAGAGGTGTTGTTTGATTGGATGAAGTATGAGAGTCAGCTCGACGATATTCTGGTAATTGGAATTAGAGTATAACCATTATGGCAAATACAGTAAATATTAACCTGGTTTATAATGCTACCTCGAAAAGCACGGAGGCTTTTGTTGCATTGCTCAGGGACGATTTGGCATACTGTTTTAAGCGATTCAAGGTACTGGCACAATTGAGTGAAAATAACAATTCCGAGAATCAATCGGGGGTTAATTTAATAGTTGTAGCATCGGCCGATTTAAACAATACATCATTTTTAGATTCTGCGAATCATACATTATCTCAAAATGCCAAGAGTTATGTGGTTAGCCTTGAGCCTACAAAATATGGGATTTCATCTGCATTGTTTAGGGCTCATTCCTATAACTTTTGGGATAAGGTTGTTGAAACAGGCGAAACGCGATATTTTGTAAAAACCGATAATTCTACTCAGCATCTATACTGGGAACGATTAATTGATATTGTTTCCGAAATTATGGAGCATCAGAGCGGTAAGCCAAAGCTGGGTGCAATATACCTTGCTCAAACCCACGAGTCGCAGAATCAGGATAGGGATAATATAAAGAGAGATTTGCTGGATTTGGGCTATAGCATTGTACCCGAAAATCCAATTACTAATAATTTCGATGAGTCTATTCAGGAGATTAACGATGCTTTAAATAAATCTACACTGATTATTCATCCTATACCATCGGTATATTCAGAGTATTTTGTGAATAAGGAGATTTCATTGGTTGAGCATCAGTGTAATTTGTCAGCAAAATTTATTGCCAATGGTGCTAATAGGAAGATAAATAGGATAATATGGATTCCTTCCGAATACGATGTTATTGACGAAAAAAACCAAATATTCTTGGAAAGAATTCAACGCGATTTTGATTTGTCGAGCAACACCTTGGTTTTAAAAGTTAACCTTGAGGATTTAAAAAAGATATACCGTAAGTTATTATCGGGAGAGAGTTCGATAGTACAGGAGAGGGAAACCTTGCCCGATTTGTATGTTATTGCCGACAAACAAAACGATTCAATTTCAAACATTATTGATAAAGAGGCTAATTCCGCTGGGTTAAAATTCGGAATTAACTTCCATGGTATAACGTACAACGAACATTTGCGATATTTGGCTAATGCCCAGGTTGTTGTTGTGAATTACACTTTGGAAAATCAGCAGTGGATAAATGTTAAGGTTCACGATATTCTTAAATCTCCAGGACTTGAGACTTCCAAACCAAACAAGAAGTTAGTGTTGGTGAAGAGTTCCAAGGATTTGGATACAAGCTTTTTTGAAGATTATTTCAATGAGGTACGTGTTGTTGAGGCGGATGAAATAAAGTTAAACATACTGTAGAACAATATAATAACTAAGCCATATGGTTACATTAACCAAAAAAGGTGTTGTAACAAACAATCTGTTAAATCCATTTCCAGGGTTAAGACCTTTCCATACCAGCGAAGCCCATTTGTTCTTTGGCCGCGAGGGTCAGAGCGAGGAGGTGCTTACCAACCTATCGCAGAATAAATTTGTGGCAGTGCTTGGCGCATCTGGAACAGGTAAATCGTCCCTTATTTATTGTGGATTACTTCCAACGCTTTATGGAGGTTTTTTACATAACGGAAAATCCAAGTGGAAGATTGTAATTACTCGACCAGGGTTAAATCCTATTGGAAATCTTGCAGAGTCCATCTCTCAGGTAATGGGAAATAATGCTGATGTTGCAAATCAGAAAACAGATGCTTTTATCGACCAAGCATTACTTAGGCGTTCATCGGCAGGTATTCAGAATGTAATTAAGCAATACGGAATAAATAACGATGAGAATATCCTGATTCTTGTTGACCAGTTCGAGGAACTATTTCGTTATCAATACTCGAGTAAGGATTCCACTTCAATTAATCAGTCGGAGCATTTCGTAAACCTTCTTTTAAGTGCGGTCAAGCAATCGGAATTGCCAATATATGTTGTAATCACAATGCGTTCGGATTTTATTGGCGATTGCTCCCCATATCAAGGATTGACCAAGGCAATTAATGATAGTCACTACTTGATTCCAAGGATGACCCGCGAAGATTTTCGTAAGGCAATAACAGGACCTGTTGCTGTTGGGGGGGGCTAAAATAACTGACCAGTTGGTTCAGCTGCTTCTTAACGAAATGGGCAATAACCCTGACGAATTGCCAATTCTCCAGCATGCATTAATGAGAACTTGGGAGTACTGGATTAATAATACAAATCACGAGCATCCAATAGGAATTAATGAATACGAGGCAGTTGGCAGAATGGAGAAGGCGCTCTCAGTTCATGCAAATGAGGCTTACGATGAGATATCGTTTGAGCAAAAAAAGGTTTGCGAGGTTATTTTTAAATCGCTTACCGAAAAGGGTGCAGACAATAGGGGAATTCGTAGACCAACTGCGGTTAGTGAATTAGCCGTAATTTCGGAGAGTACACCCTCCGAGGTGATTAGAATTGTTGATATTTTCCGTAAGAAAGGAAGAACTTTTTTAACTCCTGGTCCAAATGTTGAATTAAACGAGAACTCCTATATTGATATATCCCACGAGAGTTTGATGCGTGTTTGGGATAAACTTAAAACATGGGTTGAGGATGAGGCTGCGGCTGTTAAAATGTACTTACGGCTTGCCGAATCGGCTGAACTTTACGATAGGGGCGAAACATCGCTTTGGGGACCACCCGATTTGCAACTTGCGCTGAATTGGCGCGAAAAGCAAAAGCCTAACCTGGCTTGGGCTGTTCGGTATAACCCTGCATTTGAGCGTACTATGGTTTACCTCAAAACAAGCGAGGAGGAGTACATTGCCGAGGAGGAGAATAAAATACGTTTGCAAAAAAGGGCTATCCGCCGTTCAAGAATAGTAGCGGTAGTATTAGGTACCGCAGCAATTATCTCCATTGGTCTTGGAATCTTAGCCTTAGTTCAACGTCAGGATGCTTTGAAGGCACAGGATGAGGCTGTTGCCCAAAAAGAGATTGCAACAAAGAATGCAGAAGAGGCTCAAACAGAGAGAGAAAGAGCGTTAGAGAATGAACGGTTGGCTACAATCCAAAAAGATAGTGCAGAGATACAGAGGAAACTGGCGGTTCAACAAACCATAATTGCAAACAGAAACTTACAGGAGGCCGATAAGCAAAGGGCGATTGCTTTACAAAAATCGAACGAGGCTCAGGAGCAGCAGAAAAGGGCTGAGCAGAATGCCCAAAAGGCACTTGAGGAGCAGAAGCGGGCCGAGCAGGCCAGTAGAGAGGCTGAACGCAGACGTATGCTTTCCATCGCACAGTCCATGGCTGTTAAAAGTGAACAATTAACTGCCGATACTCTATTGAAAGGATTGTTGGCGTATCAAGCATTCAGCTTTAATAAGGACTTTGATGGTGTTTCGTACGACCCCGATGTTTACAAGGCAATGTATTCATCAATAAAACTTTTTAAGGGCGATTTATTTAATGTTTATAGTGGACATACAAGTTTTGTCCGTACAATTTTACAGGTCGACAATTTACTTTACTCTGCTGGTAGCGATGGCCAATTAATAACTTGGGATATCGATTCAAAATCCCCCACTGTAATGAACTCGGGTTTATCGATTGTTAAGAAAATATTAGTGAACGATAATTTGCTTTACGGAGTTACCGATAATAGATTTTTTACTTATGATTTAAACACCAAGTCATCGGATTTGTACACAATACAACCCAATGAAATTAAGGAGTTTTACATTTTACCAAATGATAGTTTATTGGTGGTTTACAATCAATCCATCAATATTACATCAAACTATAGGATGAAGGGGCGTGAGTTATACCGTTCTAACTCTAGGATTAACGCTGTAAAGTACAGTAAGCAGGACAATCTTCTATTTGTTGCAAATTTGGACGGTAGCATTGTCTTTTGGAGCGATGTAATGGCCGAGAGTCCAACCTCCAAAACACTTGCTACTATTGCTCAGGCAAACTGGGGTGATATAGCCTACAATTCCAAAAGGAAAATTTTAGCAGCAGGGTTGGGCAGTAATGAGGGAACTATTTATTTATGGGATACAAAAGCTGGACAACAATTGAGGGTGTTACGTGGACATACAGCAAAGATATCATCCATAACTTTTTCACCTGACGGAAACTATATGGCATCGTCGAGTTTTGATGGTTCTGTTCGGTTATGGAATATGTCCGACCTTAATACTTTGCCTATAGTGCTTAGCGACCATGATAATTGGGCCACTACAGTTATTTTCTCTAACGATAGTAAGTTTGTTTACACTGGCGATAAACAAGGTTTGATTAGGAAATACCCATTAAATATTGAGAATTTCTTACAGGGATATTGCGATTTTCTAAAACGTGACTTAACTGAGGATGAATGGAAGAATTATGTTGGAGAGGATATAGACTATAAACCCTATAAATGCAAATAGTTATTAAATGAAAAAATATTTACCCATACTTCTTTTTGTATTATCAGTTAATCTGATTAATGCTCAGAACACATCGATTTGTGCAGAAACGTTAAAAGAGGCCGAAAGAAAATTCGACGAGGGAAAACTCGACGAGATTCCAAAAATGCTTGAAACTTGTATGAAGGATGGTTTTACAAAGGAGGAAAAGGCTCGGGCTTACAAACTACTCATTCAAACATACCTTTTTAATGAGCGCTATCAGCAAGCCGATGAGGTGATGCTTAAATTCTTGAACGATTTTCCTAGTTACTCATTGGCTACAAACGACCCCAAAGAGTTTGTTAATCTTTATGGAACATATAGAACTAAGCCAATATTTAAGTTGGAACTTAAGGGTGGACTTACCTTCTGTATGCCAACAATTATTGAGCAATACGGTGTAAGTGATATTAAAACTATAACCCCTACTTATAAGCCAAAAATTGGGTATAACCTAGAGTTCAACTACCTTAATTCCTTGTACAAATCCTTCGATTATAGCATTGGGGTTTCTTTAACCATATCCAACTTCGATTATTCCAATAACCCTACAGATTACTCTAGTGTTTCGGGTTCTTTCTCAAGTTGGCATGTGGGGTTACCCATTGCGGCAAGATATAACTATGTTTTTAAAGGAATTAACCTATTTGCAAAACTAGGCGTTGAGCCCGTTTATCTGGTTAAGTCGAGTGTGAGTTTAACAAGGCAGGACAATATTATTGGCCGACAGGAACCTTTTACAGGTACCGAGGATTTGCTTGGAAGTGAGAATAAAATTGACATAAGACCATTGCTCTCCATTGGGGTTTCTTTCAAACTCTGGGATGGATGGCTAAACGTGTCGGGAGGTATTAAGTTTAGCACTATGATTCAGGCCAATGACCAGAAACGTTACTCAAATCCAACGCTATTTAATAAGTACTATTTTGTACAGGACGATTTGCTCTTGAATCAATCGCATATTTCAGTTTCGTACATCCGACCAGTGTATAAACCCAAGAAAATTAAGTAGTATGAAGAAAGTATATTATATAATCCTATTTACGAGTATTCTATTTTCGTGCGAGAAATCAATATCGGATTTTCAATCGAAGAACTTTGTGAAGTTTTTTGGAAGTGGTAACGAAAGTAAAGGGAACGATGTTATAGAACTTACAGGAGGCGGATATTTGGTAGTTGGTTCTGATTTGGTTAATAGTACCGATTATCAGATTTACGCTTGTAAAATTGATGCCGATGGTAACTTGATTTGGAGCAACACCTATGGCGATGGAGCTTTAAAGGACGAAGGTAAAACAGTAAAGGAAGTATCTGATGGTTTTATTATAAGTGGAACATCGGTTGAAACGGGTGGCTTAGTTCATTCTTTTTTAATGAAAATAAATCAGTATGGTGATGTTCGGTGGACAAAGTTTGTGGGTAAACAGGATTGTGATATTAGTGTAAACGATATTGTTGTAGAAGGCACTAGCATTTACCTTGCGGGTAGTTCTGATACTTTGTTGGCTAACAAAACAGACTATTATGTATCCAAGTTAGATACTTCTGGGAATAAAATTTGGGATAAGCACTTTCAGATTAGTTTGAATAGTTCATTTCAAAGAGTATTTTCTAATAACGATGAGCTCATACTTGTTGGAACTGATGGAACAACTGGGAAGGCATCAATATTCTTAACGCCTAAAACTCATTTTGGAATAAACTCATCAGCGGTAGCTGGTAATAGTAGTGAAGTTGCCGGTGATGCATGCTTTTATGGCAGTCAGTTATTAGTTCTGCTTAATAACGGAGTAAACAGTTCTGCTTTGGAAAACCTTAATACAGGTTTAAGTCAAGTATGGCGAACCGATGATATTAATAGTATTGTTGCCAAGTCGGTTGCCTTGAAAAACGATGGAACAATTATTATTGCTGGCGAAAATACCCTTGAGGGTACTACATATATTAATTTTATTAAGGTTGATAATAATGGGGAGGTTTACTATGGAAACGATGTATTCAGAACTTTCCAAGGCAATGTAGGCAAAGTTCTAAAAACTAACGATGATGGACTAATTCTGGTTGGAACAACAGCTTCAACCTTTGGCAAAACAATTCAGTTGATTAAAACTGATAAGGATTACTTTATGCTCAAAAATTAAGCAACAATTGTTATGAAAGCAAATAGTGTTATAATACTTATTTTACTAACTGTAATAAAGTATTCATCCCTTTGGGCACAACCAACTGTGGGAATAACAAGTGGGGTCTCAAACCCAACCAATGCAACTTCTTTTACAGTTACAATAACTTTCAACGAATCTGTTGATGGCTTTGAGGTAGGAGATATTGTTGTGGATAATTGTACATTATCAAGTTTTAACTCCACAGCAAACCCTGTGTTTACTGTAAGTGTAACGCCAACAAGTGATGGATTGTTAAAGGTAGATGTTCCTGCAGCAGTTTGTACTGCAACAACAGGTGGTGCAAGTAATCTAGCTGCTACAACTTTCTCTGTTACCTACGATAGTCAAAGCCCTACAGTTGCAATAACATCAACGGAGACAAGTCCTACGAATGCAAACCCAATTCCAGTAAGTATAACCTTTAATGAATCCGTTTCTGGTTTTGCAATTGATGATATCACTGTAACTAATGGTTCAGCAGGCAATCTTAGTGGGAGTGGTGCTAGCTACACTGCCGATATAACCCCAAGCGGTCAAGGAACTGTTTCTGTTGATATTTCAGCGGGAGTTGCAACCGATGATGCCGGTAATGGAAATTCAGCCGCAACAACCTTTTCAATTACATTTGATAGTCAAAGCCCTACTGTTGCAATAACATCAGCGGAGACAAGCCCTACAAATGCAAACCCAATTCCAGTAAGTATAACCTTTAATGAATCCGTTTCTGGTTTTGCAATTGGTGATATCACAGTAACGAATGGTTCAGCAAGCAATCTTAGTGGTAGCGGTGCTAACTATACTGCCGATATTACTCCTGCAGGAATAGGAACGGTTAAGGTTGATATTGCTGCAGGTATAGTAACCGATGCTGCTGGCAATGATAATACTGCGGCAACGCAATTCTCAATTGATTTTGACAACGCAGGTCCATCTGTCAGTATTACAACTACGGCAAATAATCCAACCAATGTGTCGCCAATTCCAATTACTATTACTTTCAGCAAATCTGTAACGGGATTTTTGGTTGGCGATATATCAGTTACTAATGGAACGGCGGGTAGTCTTAGTGGGAGTGGAACAACCTACACTGCAAATATTACCCCATCTGCTCAAGGGGCTGTTGTTGTTAATGTAAACGCCAATGTAGTTCAGGATAATGCAAGTAATGGCAATACGGCTGCTACGCCTCTTAGTATAACATACGATTCTAACGCTCCAACTGTTTCCTCGGTTAGTGTTCCCATTAACGGAATATATACTGAATCGGAAGTAATGAACTTTACCGTAAATTATAATGAGAATGTGTACGTTAATACCACGGGAGGAACCCCTTATATAACTATTGACTTTAATTCAGGTAATAATAAACCTGCATATTATTCGGGAGGAACGGGGACCAGTTCTATTGTATTTAGTTATACTGTTCAAGCTGGCGATTATGATAATAATGGTATTAATGTTGATAACACTATTGCTCTTAGTAGTGGAACTATTAAAGATTTAGCAGGGAATAATGCAAGTACTTCGCTAAGTAATATTGGAAGTACATCCTCTGTTTGGGTTGATGGTAATGCTCCTGTAGTTGAAAATGTTACAGTCCCCTCTAATGGCTACTATAAAACAGGACAAAATTTAATTTTTACTGTTAAGTATGACAAAGTAATCACAGTTAGTACTACTAGTGGTACACCTTATATTAATGTTACTTTAAATACCGGAGGTACTGTTAGGGCTTACTATTCAGGTGGTTCAACAACTATGTACCTGACGTTTAGCTATACAGTAGTTTCGGGGAATTTGGATCTTGATGGGATTGTTCTTGGAACAACAATTGTCCGCAACTCCGGAACGCTCAAATACAACACAAATAATGCAGACCTAACGCTAAACAATGTAGCAAGTACTTCTGGTGTATTTGTAGATGCTGTTCCCCCTGTTATCTCATCAGCTTTAGTTCCTTCAGGTAGTTACGGTATTGGCAGTGTTATTCCTGTAACCATTACAGCCGATGCAAATAGTTACATTACCGATGGTGCTGTAACTGTAAACGGGGAGTCGGCTGTTTTTGCAAATATGGGCGATAATACATATAAAGTATTCTATACCGTTGGTGCTTCGAGCGTAAATAGAAATGCGGTTTCAAATTTGCCCATAAGCATCACACTAAAGGATAATGCTGGCAATACTACAAGTACAACGAGTGCTACAGTGTCGGGAGGAACTTTATCAATAAATACAAAGCCTACCGTTCGTATAACTGGCTCAACCTCTAAATGCGATTATCCTTGGCAAAAGGTGCCTATTACGTTTACTTTTACTGGAGTTAAGCCCTATACATTTACATATAATGATGGGACATCGAATTATACAGTCAACAACCACAATGCCGATACTTATGTTATTGATGTTGTGAGTGGCACGTATACTTTGGTTAACCTAACTGACCAAACTGGTAACACCACAAATGCTGCCTTGGAAAATGCCACAATCACAATAAACCCAGTAACTACCCCAATATTTAACGTTACGGCATCTCCATACAATTCCACTGAAGGGAAAGATGAACTCTCTAAGTATGTAAGTCCAACTGGTGGAACATTCTGGGGTTCTGGTGTTGGTACTGATGGTTATTTTTACCCTTCGCTTATTGATGTTTCAGGAGGTGCTGTAACCTGTAATTTAAAGTATGCCTACACCAATGGGTTTGGATGTAAGGATACTGTTGCTTACGATGTTATTGTAAGAAATGAATCGGTTTACATTAAGGATTTGGCTAGTTTTTACTGTGCCTCAGCAACAGCTCCTGTATCGGTTATTAGTATTGAAGGTTTAGGGACTATTACTTGGGAGAGTTTTGATATTTCAGGTACCACGCCAGGTGTGGAGTGGACAAGCCTTGGAGGACATCGTTATCAGATCGATCCAAAGTTGATATCAACAGGTAACCATATCGTAACATATAGCTATACCGAGAATGATAAAACTTTTACAGTTACCGATAATTTTGATATAGTTCGCATATCTAATCCTGTAGATTTTAATGTTCTAAAATTGGCATACTGTAGTAACGATGCAGAGGTGTTGTTAATTGCTGAGAATAACTACCCTGAAGCGGTTAAGGGACATTTTTCGGGGCCAATATCGGGTTTCAATTCTGCAACAAACTCTAGTTTGGCAACATTAACACCTACGGCCGCACCTAAGGACCAAGACTTTAGTATTTCTTACTTTTTTGAAACTAAGGAAGGATGTATTTCTCCAACAATAACCAAACCCTCAATGGTAAATTCGGTACCTAGCGTTTCCTTTACCCTTAGAGATAACTATAACTTTGATGAAACTCCTATTGTTCTTACTGGAGATCCTGCCGGAGGAAATTTCTTTGGTGAAATAATTGAATTGAATAAAACGCTAAAGCCCTCGCTGATTAATCAGTCCCGTATTGGACAGAATATTGACATTACATATTCTTTTACTAATACTACTACTGGTTGTGTAGGAAGTTCTGTTGTTCAAACCAAAGTTTATAAAGCCGATGCTCCTATCAACAATCTAAGTTCTGTATACTGTTACGATGATATTAACTTTAATATTACGTGTGATCCAGGGGTTGGTAGTGATTTTACATTTAGCAGTAAAAAGAATGCATTAACGCAGATAAACGACCATACTGCTCAGTATAGTCTGGCATTGGCAGGGGAAGGTGTTGATACTGTTTGGTATCGGTATAAAATTAATAGTACTCCCTATGAGATTGCAAAAGCAGTATTTGTAGATTCTATAGGGAATATTGATTTTGAGATTGATCCAAAATATTGTAATGACGATGATCCTATAATAATTATTGGTCAGCATAGGGTTATGAATGGGACAAATGATTATTCCTACACAGGTGCTCTTGGTGCATTTCAGAGTAACGCAATTTATGCAAGTTTATCGCCAAAACTTGAAAATCCGGGCAGTTACAATCTAAACTATAAATTCACCTCGGAAAAGGGTTGTTATAAGGAAATTACAAAAGGTATTCAAATTAATCCTGTATCAGTGGCTACCTTTGAAGTAATTGGAACTTGTCCGAATATCAATGAAGGTATTCAGTTTGTTAATAATAGTAATGAGCCTGCAGGAGATGCTGTGACTTGGAAATGGACTTTCGAAGACAATGTTAGTACTGAGAAAAATCCAATTTATGCGTTTAAAACAGCAGGGCTAAAGACAGTTGTACTAACTGCCACTACAGAAACGGGGCAATGTGAAACAGTTGCTTCGCTGCCTGTTACTATTGGTTACAGTGCGAATGCTGACTTTAAATGGGATAGAGAATGTTTTACTGGTGATTCTATCCTGTTTTCTGATAACTCGTCGGGAGGAGCTGTGGTATCTTCGCTATGGAGGGATGAATTAGGTGATACCTTATCCAATAAATTTTCGTTTAAACATAAATTCCCTGGAATTGGAACTTATTCCATAGAGCTATTAATTGAAACAGCGGAGGGCTGTAAGGATTCAATTACAAAAGAAATTGCTATTCAGAAGTTTATTGATTTTAACTCAAGCAAGGTTTACCTTGATAATTTTGAAGGTGCAACTCAGGATTGGATTGCTAAAGGGCTTGCTGACTCCGATTATTCTAGTTGGACTTATGGAACACCCTCGGGCACATACTTTAATTCTGCTGCATCTGGAATAACATCGTGGTATACCAATACTGGCCTTGCAAATCAAATTAAAGAATCCTCGCAAGTGCTTAGCCCTTGCTTTGATTTACGAGGCTTAGAAAAGCCAATGGTTAAGTTGAATATTTGGTCGGCCCCTGAGAATGGTCGTGATGGTGCAGTCCTTCAGTACTCTATTGATGGTGGAAAGACTTGGTTGAACAGTGCAATTGTGGGCGCTGCGAATGAGGGGATTAATTGGTATGATCCGGTTAATGTTAGTAGTAAGCCTTTAGGACAATCTGCAGGGTGGAGCGGATCCAACCCTCAGGAAGGATGGAAATCCGCGCGCCATAATCTGGATATTATAAAGGATTCGTCCAATGTAAGGTTTAGAATTGTATATGCCAACGACGCAATTAACATTTCACCGTTTAACGGATTTGCATTCGACGATTTTTGGATTGGGGAAAGGCAGCAGATGGTGTTAACCGAAGCGTTCACCAATGTGGACAACCAGTTCGATGCTGTAAATCTATTTTTGAAAGATTTCGAGAAGCAGAAACAGAAAGATATTGTTTCTATCCATTATCATACTTCTATCCCAGTTGACGATCCATTTTACAATTACTATTCTGCTGGAACAATGTCGCGCGGATTTTACTATGGAGCTGCAAATGCACCTTATGTTTACTCAAATGGTAAAAATCCTTCAAGCATTTCAACATCCGAAACTATAAAAGAATACATAAGAGTGGTGGATGAGAAAACCCTTGTTGACCCAATTCTAAATATAACCCAAATTACAGGGAATGTCGGAAATATTCGTGTTGATTTAACGGCTAATAGGGATATCGATGGCGAGAATCTTGTACTTTACTGTGCATTGGTTAAGGATAGTATTATTTCCAATGGAGGTGAGTATTTTTACAATGTGCTTCGTAAGTTTTATCCTAGCCCTAGCGGTGTGCCTTTGTCCACTGCAAATTGGCTATCAGGTCAAACCCGAAATCAGGATATAAGCATTAGTTTTGATAATTCAGCAGAGATTATTGATGCTAAACTTGTGCTTTTTGTGCAAAATACTAGTACTAATGCAATATATCAAACTGCGGTTTATTCTGACCTTCAAACAGTGCTAAGCATTAAGCCAATTGATATTAGCAAGAATGTAGACCTATTTCCAAACCCTGCGTCGGATAACGTGATAGTTCAGTGTGCCGAAAGGATTGATAGGATTGCAATATTTGATATTACAGGGAGGATTATTGATGAATACACTCCTGGGCAAGAACAGTACTCTTTGCCTTTGCAAGGATACAAGAATGGCGTTTACTTAGTCAAAGGTTTTACTAAAAATGGACAGTTTGTGAAAAAACTGGTTAAGCACTAAAAAAAGCCGGCGAAAGCCGGCTTTTTTTAGTGTAACCTAATTCCTATAAGATGTATAAACTCTTCGCGGGTTTTAATGTCAGAAAGGAATGCTCCGGTAAAAGCTGAAGTGGTTGTAACTGAGTTTTGTTTTTGAACGCCACGCATTTGCATACACATATGGGCTGCCTCAATTACCACTGCAACACCCATTGGGTTAAGTGTTTCTTGAATGCAATCACGAATTTGCATGGTTAAGCGTTCCTGAACCTGAAGCCTTCGTGCATACGCTTCGACTACTCTGGCTATTTTGCTTAATCCAGTAATATATCCGTTGGGAATATAGGCAACATGAGCTTTTCCGTAAAACGGAATCATGTGGTGCTCACACATCGAGTAAAGTTCAATATCCTTAACAATAACCATTTGTGGATAATCCTCCTTGAACTTTGTGGAGCGAACAATCTCAAATGGGTCAAGGTTATAGCCATGCGTAAGAAATTGTATTGCCTTTGCAACTCTTAATGGTGTCCGTTGTAAACCTTCACGGTTAACGTCTTCACCTAAAATCTCAAGAATAGCCTTATAGTGTTCTGCTAGTTTTGCTGTAGTTTCAGGATTCCATTTGTCAATTCTGGAGTAGCCTTCGTTTTCGTTTATTCCTGCTCCGCTATTAATTATTTCCATTGAATTATATTTTAATTACTTATCTCCAAAGTACTCTACAAAATTATTTTCAGTTTCCTGAATTTTTATACAATGCAAATTTGCTCCAAGTTTCTGAATAGGAGTCTCAAGTTCATCCCATATAGCCACGGCAAGATTCTCGGTTGATGCAAGTTTTCCACTCATAAAATCTACATCAATATTAATGTTCTTATGGTCTAGCTTATCAATAATATGCTCCTTAATAATTTTGCTAACAGACTTTAGGTTAGCCACAAAACCTAATTTTGGATTTATTTCACCTTTAATTGTGACGTATAGTTCAAAGTTGTGCCCGTGCCAGTTTTTGTGCGAACAGTGTCCAAAATTTTCAATGTTTTCTTGTTCGGTAAACTCTTCTCTGTACAATCTGTGAGCAGCACTAAATCGCTCCCTGCGTGTAATGTAAGCAATGGGCATTTTCCTTTAATTTTAGTATAATGTACGCATAAAATTTCGGTTAAAGATAAAAAAAACTATATCTTTCGTACCTATGAAATCCGTTAAAAGAGATTAAACTTGAAAATACTAGTTGTTGCGGCTACGGAGTTAGAGGTCAAAGGATTATTGAAAGAACCTGCTGAAACAGGTGTACCTCATAGGCTGTTTGATGTGTCAGAAAATTCGGTTGATGTCTTAATTACAGGTGTAGGTGCTGTTCCCACAGCTTTTTGTTTGGCTCGTTTTGTTGAGGATTATGATTTCATTATAAATGTTGGCATTGCTGGGAGTTACAGTTCAAATATCAGCATTGGTCAAGTTGTTGTTGTGGATTGGGATTGCTTTGGCGATTATGGTATCGACAATAATGGTCACTTTATCTCTTTAAGTGAAGCAGGGTTTGCTAATGCATCTTCCAATGTTAATAGTTTATCAAACCCTTGGCTCAAAAAAATCGATATTCCTGAATACTTAGTTAAAGTTAGAGGCATTACACTTGGGACTGTTAGTGGTTCTGAGCAAAGTATTGGAACGAAAAAACAACTTTGGAATCCCGATATTGAAACAATGGAGAGTGCTGCGGTGTTTTATGTTTGTTTACTTTTAAACAAACCGTTTATTTGCCTTAGGGCTATTTCAAATTTTGTTGAGTTAAGGGATAAAAGCAAGTGGCGAATAAAAGAGGCTCTTGATAATTTGAATACTGAGGTAATTAAATTTATATCCAGTAGAATTGAAATAATTTGAAAAATTTGAATGATGCGACTCAAATTAAATTTTTCTACCTGTCCTAACGACACATTTATGTTCGGGGCGTTGGTTCTGGGTAAAATTGATACAAAAGGATTACAGTTTGATGTTCATTTAGCCGATATTGATGAACTTAATAAAAGTGCAGAGCAGGGAATTCCTGATATCTCTAAGCTGAGTTATGGAGCGGTTCCGTTTGTTGCAAATAATTATCAATTGCTTACCTCGGGAAGTGCATTGGGTAATGGTGTTGGACCATTAGTGGTAAGTAAAAGGAAAATTTACCCCGATGAAATTCCTTTTGCCCGAATTGCTTTACCAGGCGATCATACCACCGCTCATCTTCTTTTTAACTTAGCCTATCCGAATGTTCCCGATAAAAAATTCTATCTTTTCTCTGATATTATGGATGTTGTTTTAAGCAACGCTGCCGATGTTGGTGTTATTATTCATGAATCACGTTTTACCTACGAAAAAAAAGGCTTGCTTAAGATTGCAGATTTGGGTGATTTTTGGGAGACTAAGACAGGTCTACCTACTCCGCTTGGCGGAATTCTTGTGCGAAGGAATTTCTCTGATGAATTAAAAACCACATTGAATCAATTAGTTAAAGAGAGTATTGAATATGCGTTTAATAATCCAAAGGAGATAATGGGCTATGTTACTCAATATGCACAGGAAATGGATAGGGATATTATGCAAAAACATATTGATTTGTATGTAAATAAATATTCTTTGGATTTAGGTAGGAATGGCAAATTAGCAGTTATTGAATTACTTAAATCATCCGATAGGTTAAGCCATGATTTTGACGTAAGTAATTTTTTTGTTGGTTAAAACTCTGAAATTCAAGAAACAAATTCCATTATAAATAGTTTACTTTAAAAAAACTTCCAAGGGGATAGTTTATATTATTAACTAAATGTTAATTTTATGATAAATAACGAAGGATATAGTGGACTTTATAACTATCAGATGGAGAATATTAAAAAGCCTTTTTTTGGAAGAACTCGTCAAATAATAGATAGAATTCATTCT
Organism: Bacteroidota bacterium; assembly: GCA_029560875.1. Lineage (GTDB taxonomy): Bacteria > Bacteroidota > Bacteroidia > Bacteroidales > Tenuifilaceae > SB25. The sequence continues at coordinate 86,750 of JAKQKB010000159.1, forward strand.
TTAGATGAAAAATGGTACGTGGAGTTTTGGATTGTTAGGTACTTTTTTATGGGCATAGAGGTGTATACCTACAAAAAAGAAGTCGTAAAATATACAAATGGAAATAACGAGGATAGAAAGTAAATAGAATTAAGAGTTCATAAAAAAATGCAAGCCTATAGCTTGCATTTTTTTATGTTTAAAAATGAACATTTTCTGTTTCTGTAGGTTTTATTTGTAATGATTATAAATAATAATTTAAAAATTTGAGTTATGTCTTTTCAATTACCAACATTAAAATACGAATATAAGGCATTGGAGCCTTATATTGATGCTCTTACAATGGAAATTCATCACACCAAGCATCATGGCGCTTATACAAATAATCTTAATGCCGCAATAGACGGTACGTCTATAGCGACTTTACCCATTGAGGAAATTCTAAAAGATATTTCAAAGCATTCTCCTGCGGTCAGAAACAATGGAGGTGGTTACTACAATCACAACCTATTTTGGGAACTTATGTCTCCCAACGGAGGAGGTGAACCTTCGGGAGAGCTCCTGAAACAAATACAAAAAACTTTTGGTTCTTTCGGAGAATTCAAGGAGAAGTTTTCGGCTACAGCAGCAACACGTTTTGGCTCTGGATGGGCATGGTTGGTTATTGATAATGGTGAACTTAAAGTATTTTCTACACCTAATCAGGATAATCCTCTAATGGATGTTTCCGAGGTAAAAGGTTTTCCATTGTTAGGCTTAGATGTTTGGGAGCATGCATACTACTTAAAGTATCAAAATAGAAGACCAGAGTATATTCAGAACTTTTGGAATGTTATAGACTGGAAAACAGTGGAAAACAGGTTTGAATCGAAATTGTAGTTAAATATATTTGTTTAGTTTGGTTTGGTTTATGTTTTGGTTTGCGGTCGGAACTTAGGTTCCGACCGTTTTTTTATTAACGAAAAATATGCTCGGGTGTAAATATTATTTTTTGATAATTTCTATTGGAATCTTTACACATACCTTAAATTTTCATTAAATTGTAAATTATTTTTACTTTTTTTGACGTAATAGTTGTGTGCGGTTTTTTAATTTAAGAATCACAATAAATGAGTCGAATTATTTTCTCACATAAATTCTTTCTTCTTGCATGCTTCTTTACGGTAGCCAATTCGCAATTTATTTATGGTTCTTCGGATACAAGCAAGATTAATGGAAACATTGCTGCAATAAAAACCCTAATTGATTCTAGAGAATTCAATGCCGCTCAAAAGTTATCGAGAGATGTTATTGGATGGTCTTTAAAAACGAATTATGAAAAAGGGGTTGCTTGGGGCAATTTTTATCTTGGACGAGCTTACTATGAAACTTCCTCAATGGATTCTGCGGTTCATTACCTTAATGAATCGCTATCTGGGTTTAAAAAGATTTCCGATAAGCATGCCGAGGTGCAAGCCTATTGTCAACTTGGAAACTATTACCGAAGAACAGATAGTAACGATAGTTCTATTGCATTTTATCAGCAAGCGATTTCCCTAGCCGAGACAATTAAGGATTCTTTAGGAATTGCGGAATCAATCTATGGTGTAGGAGCTACTTTGTCTCAGTTAGGAAAATATTCCGAGGCAATGGAGCACTATATTAAAGCGCTTAGCATAAAAGAGGAAATGAAGGATAGGGCAGGAACCTCTTCTGTCTTAAATAGTATCGGTGTGTTATTCTGGTATCAAGGAGATTATAGCAATGCGTTAGATTTCTTTCTTCGGGCATTACCACTTAGGATTGAAGTGAATGATTTGCAGGGAATCTCATATCAGCATAATAATATTGGATTAGTATACAGAGATATCAAGGAATACGATAAAGCGATTTTTCATATGAAGAAATCGTGGGCAATTAAGATACAGTTAAATGATAGGCGAGGTATTTCTAATTCCTTAATGAATATCGGTTCGGTTTTTCTAATTCAGAATAAACTCGATAGTGCGTTGATCTATTTGGACCAAGCCGGAGTAATTAAAGAACAGATTAAGGATAGAGGAGGATTTGCAAATGTCAATAGATTCAAAGGCGAAGCGTACAGGAAATTAAGGTTGCACGATAAGTCTTTGGCTTTTTTAAACAGCGCATATCTTAACTATAAGGATATTAACGAGCCCCGAGGACAAGTGGAGTCGTTGGTGCAATTGGCCATCACTTATTTTGATATCGGTCAAAAGGATAAGGCTTTTGAACTGATGGGCGACGCTGAGAAAATAGCATTAAACTCTCAGATGATCGATATTAAAGACCAGATATACAAAAACCTTTATGAGTTTTACGATAAGCAGAGTGATTGCCAAAAAAGCCTTTATTATTATAGGCAATATGTTGCTGTACATGATAGTATTTTGGGACAGAGTAACCTTAAAAAGATGTTAACCATACAACTTAAAGCAGAGTACGATGCGCTTATGCAAAAACACTCAGATTTAAAGGATTCTGAACTGATTGAGGTAGAGAAAGAGCGGAGAAGTAAAACTCGGTTAGCATACTTTTTCATGGGAGCATTTGGGCTAACATTAGTTGTGCTGGGATTATTCTTATACACTTTACGAAATAAACAAAGAGTTAATAATGAACTTGGGCATCAGCAGTTAGAAGTAGAGCGTCAAAAGCAGGTTCTAATTGAGCAGCGCGATGAGTTGGAAATTCAGAAGAATTTGGTGATATACCAACGCGATAGGATTATCAATATGCTTACCGATTTGGGAGAATCCATTGATTATGCTAAAAAGATACAACAGGCAATCCTTCCTACATCCGCTACACTAAAACAGTTCTTTGCAGATTTCTTTATTATTTATCAACCTAAAGAATCCGTTGGTGGCGATTTTTATTGGGTGGGCAGTTGCGGAAATCAGATTGGCTTTGCTGCGGCCGATTCTACTGGGCATGGCGTTCCTGGCGGTTTTATGAGTATGCTAGGAATATCGATGATTAACGATATGATTACACGAGAATCGGTGCATACGCCCGCAACAATTCTAGGTGCACTACGTCAAAATGTTATTAATGCCCTTGGGCAAAAGGGTGGCGAGGATGATAGCCACGATGGAATGGATATAGCATTATGTACCTACGATAAAAATACCCAAGTTTTAACCTATGCTGGAGCCAATATTCCAATTATTATTAGTACAAATGCAACCTTTGAGCCCCACGAAAGAATTGTTACCCACTTTGATGGATTGATAGAACTCAAACCCGACAGGATGCCAATTTCATATTTTGACAAGATGGATTCCTTCAATGAAATCAGTTTTAGATTGAATTCTGGCGACACAATTTATATGTTTTCCGATGGATTTATGGATCAGTTTGGTGGCGAGATGAGCAAAAAATTTGGTCATACTGCATTCAGAGCACTACTAAATTCAGTAAAGGGATTACCGCTTAACCAGCAAAAACAGGTCATCTGGACTTCCTTGGAAAAGTGGAAGGGTGAAACGGAAAACCAAACCGATGATATTCTTGTGATGGGAGTTAGATTATCCTAAAAAAATTAACCAAAACATAGTAAATATGACACACGAATTACCAAAGTTACCCTACGCTACTGATGACTTGAAGAATGTTATTTCGTCACAAACATTTGATTTTCATTATGGAAAACATCATCAGGCATACGTTAATAACTTAAATAACTTGATAGTTGGGACACCTTTCGAGAATGCAACCCTCGAAACAATTATTAAAGAGTCAGATGGAGGAATATTCAACAACGGTGCTCAGGTTTGGAATCATACTTTTTACTTTGAATCATTTTCACCTAATCCCAAAACTGCACCTACTGGTCGTTTATTGCGATTAATTGAGTCGGATTACGGAACTTTATCTGAGTTTAAAGAAAAATTCAATAAGGCAGCCTTAACTCTTTTCGGTTCAGGTTGGGCTTGGTTATCGTTGAATAATCAAGGGCATTTAGAGATAAGTCAGGAGTCGAATGCTGGCAATCCACTAAGGAAAGGGCTAAAGCCCATGCTTACCTGCGATGTGTGGGAGCATGCTTACTATTTGGATTACCAAAACCGAAGGGCTGACTATCTTCAGAAATTTTGGGAAATTCTGGACTGGAAGGTTATTGAGGAACGCTTAGGATAGTTTAAATTAACCCGATGAATTAAACGCATCGGGTTTTTTGGTAGTCATAGTTGAACAAAATTTATGCTTATGTTAAGTGATATTGTTAAGAGAAATAGAAGTTATAGGCGGTTTTATCAAAATAAAACTATTGCCAGAACGGAGTTGGTCGAGCTGGTTGGTTTAGCAAGGCTTTGTCCAACAGGAAGAAACCTTCAGCCATTAAAGTACTTCATTTCCACTGATGAATTATTGAACGAAAAAATATACCCTAGCCTTGCATGGGCAGGCTATTTGAAGGATTGGGATGGACCAGTGGACGGGGAGAGACCCTCGGCATACATAGTAGTTTTGGAGGATCAGCGAATATCTACATCAACTCAATGGGATCAGGGTATAATGGCTCAAACAATTATGCTTGGTGCTGCTGAGAAAAATCTGGGAGGATGTATAATTGCTTCGGTACGCAAGGAGGATTTGAGTAGGGCTCTTAACTTACCAGAGCATTTAAAGGTTGTACTTGTACTGGCATTGGGCTACCCAAAGGAGGAGGTTGTTATTGAGCAAATGCCTGACAATGGAAGCGTGGTTTACTGGCGTGATTCACAGGGTGTACATCATGTCCCCAAACGCGATTTGGATGAATTAATTGTTGGTTAGTCCAGAATCGCGATTGGCCCGTACCCGCAAATTTTACAGTATCCTTTGCTGTCGAGTGCGGAAAGTGATGTGTGATAGCCTGAGCGTTTAATAACGGTTGCTGAGCAGGAAGGGCATTGCGTATTGCATCCAATCTCCTCACAGTGTAAGTTCCCCATGTAAACAAACTTAAGTTTTGTTTTGGCTAGTTCGTAAAGTTCAATCAGTGTTGAGGTTGAGGTTGGTGGAATTTGCATTTTGTAAGCAGGATAGTACTTGTTGATGTGTAGAATAGTATCTTCGCCAAGGTTTGTGGCAATCCAGCTATATATTGCCGAAGCATCATCAATATTATCGTTCTTTGTGGGTATGACCAAGAATGATATTTCTAGATGCTTGCCCGATTCCTTAATCCGCGAAAGTGTGTTTAGTACGGGATTTAACCGTCCGCCAGTGAGTTCTCTGTAAAAGTTGTCCGAGAACGATTTTAGGTCGATATTAAAAGCATCTATTAGCTCAGTAAGTTCATCGAGTGGTTTTAGGTTGATAAAGCCATTGGAGACCATAACGTTTTTAAGCCCTTCAGTTTTTGCCAACTCGGCAGTTTGAACCATAAATTCGAAGAACATTGCGGGCTCGTTGTAGGTGTACGCAATTCCAATATTTTCGGGTAGGAATTTTGCTTTTGCAACCAAGTCGGCCGGTTGGTTATGCCTAAAACCATTACTCCGTTCCGGAACGTTCTGCGAAATTTCGTGATTCTGGCAGAATGTACACTTTAGGTTACAGCCATATCCACCAATGGAGTATATTTTATGTCCGGGATAAAAGTGATAAAGAGGTTTTTTCTCAATGGGGTCCAAGCCCGATGAGGCAATTATTCCTGAATTCAGTATTTCGATGTTGCCATTAACATTACGACGCACGCCACAAATTCCCATTTTATCTGGTTTGATATGGCAATTATGCGGACATAGTTCACAGATTATTGAATTATCGTCGTTAGTTGTGTAGTATTTGGCAATCATTGGTTAGCATATTGCAAAAACAAGTTAAGCAATTATGCGCAAATATCACTCAAAGTATTCGTATGAATATTTTATCTTGAAGTTTTGCTTTAGGGGTACAAAGTAATCCTTATTGATATCTTTTATGTTGCAGTTTAAATTACTCTGATTAAAACTTAAGGGATACACATCTTCCGTTTCGATATCGCCGTGCGAATTGTATGTGTATTCAACATAGTGGAAGTTTGTTGAACGGGAGGATGTCCATATCATATAACATTCCTCATTGTTGTATATCAACTGATTAGTCTGGATGACGGTATTGTGGAATCCCCGTTCAGGAATGCTCACATAGTTGGCATTCAATTGGCGAGCGCGGTCGAGCTGGTTGGCAAGACTGCGTGGTTGACCTATATTTAAGGTGATCCATTTCTCATCAACACAAATATCGATGTTGTAGTTTATATCTTCCACCTTTTCGAGCCGGTAATGCCATTTTTTTGCTAGCTTATTCATCTCGTTGTATTCATACTCATAGAACGAAATGCCCGAACCAATTTTTGCAGGGTTGTATAAATACTGTCTGGTTATCTGCTTGTTGCTGTTGTAAAAGAAAAAATGATGTTCAAGGTTGTCGTCAAACTCGTCAGATTTCGACTTGGTTTCACGAAAAACCAAATTGCCCAACGAGTCGTATGTGTTGCGTACTATCGATTTTGTAACCCCCGAGGAATGTGGCGAGTTGCAAACTTCTTTAATAAACAGCCCCTTGGAGTTGTATTTGTAGCGTGTAGTTATCTTCCCGCTTCTCCTACCATAGAAGAAAAGCCTTGAGAACGCGGGGATATAGCTTTGCTGCGTTTCCTTTATTAGTTGTCCTTTTCTGTTGTATCTGTAGTGTATCTGCCATCCCGGAGAAGTGTTGCCGATAATATCCGAGAGCTCATGCTCCGTTCCGTAATAGTTCGATGTTAGCGTTCCATTACTGTTGAAGTGATAGTAATGCCCCGTGTCGTATGCAGTACGTTTTATTAACTCTCCGCTATTGTTGTACTCGTAAACACTTATTTCAGTATTAATTATGGAGGCTTTTAGCCTATTCTCCTCGTATAAGTAATAAATGTAGAACGATGTACCATCGTCTGCAATGTTGAGTTTGGAAACAATATTTCCGTATTTGTCGAATGTTGTAAAGCCTTTGTCGTACTCATGGCTCTCGGTTTTTAGCAATTTTCGTACGGTTTTTACATTTGAGGTAATGCCCAATTCATCCCTCTCGGCATTCGGTTTATTTTGTCCCAATAAATCCATATTGGCTAAGGTAATTATACAGCATGCTATGCCAGTACTTATTGCAATTTTCATAGAATGGTTGTGAAGTTCAGGGGGGCTTTTATATGCCGCATTTTAGTGGCTGGTAATATTCATAAGCCAAACAGGTTCTTCCTCAATCGTATCGCCAGGGTAGTAAACCCTTTCGAGGTAAAGCCCTGATGGTGGTGCTGTAAATTTTGATGGAATATCGGAGTATTGGCGGAAAAATAAATCGATATCTTCATCGCTTAATTTGCCTTTGCCCACTTCCACTAAAGTTCCTACAATTCTCCGAACCATTTTCCAGAGGAAGTGAGAGCCAACAATGTGTATTAGAATAGAGTCGTCAATCTCAAATATCTTTAGCTGTTCCAACTTTACCAATGTTGAATCGCCCTCCTTCTCGGTTGTTCCAAACGATTTAAAATCTTTCATCCCAACAAAATGTACTGTTGCATCGGCCATGGCCTTTACATCTAGCGAATCTTTTACCCACCAAGTAAAATCCTTTCCAAATGCCGATTTGCGCTTGGAAATATGGTAAACGTAACTTCGGGCGGTGGCACTGTAACGCGCATGAAAGCGTGGCTGTACCTTTTCAACATTGAGGATGTTTATTGATGCTGGTAGTAATTCGTTTAGCCGGGTAAGTGCAATGTAAGGGGGCATTGCCGAGTCAATATCGAGGTGTGCAACTTGCGCAAGGGCATGTACTCCTGCATCGGTTCTGCCTGAGCCGTATAGCTCATAGTCGTTTTTTTTGAAAACCTCCTTTACGGCATCCATGAGTTTTCCCATAACTGAGGGAACCTCGCGTTGGAATTGCCACCCGCGGTAGTGCGAGCCATCGTACTCAATCGTAAGTTTAAATCGGGGCATAGAGTTGGTATTTTGGGCAAATATAAGGCAAAAATAAACCTTCCGGGTAATATTCCCGAAAGGTTTATTTGATTTTAAAGTAATGGGATGCCTTGCAATTTGCAATAATCTTTTATCTCTTTTGGCCAAACCGACGATTGCACTTCCCCAATATGAGCCTTACGGAGCAAAAACATACATAGGCGCGATTGTCCAATACCTCCGCCAATACTTAGTGGGAGTTTCCCTTCAAGTAAAGTTTTGTGAAAGTAGAGTTCCTTGCGGTGCTCCATGTCATGGAGTTTTAATTGCAGTTCGAGAGCAGTTTTATCAACTCTGATTCCCATCGACGAAAGTTCTAGCGCATCGTTAAGGGTTGGATGCCAAACCAGAATATCTCCATTTAATCCACGGTAGCCATCGGGGCGGAGGGTGGACCAGTCATCGTAATCTGGCGCACGACCATCGGATGGTTTTCCGTTTGCGAGAGGATAACCTATCCCTTCAATGCAAACTGCGCCAAAATGCTTACAAACTTCCCGTTCTCGTTGCTTCACGGTAAGTAGCGGATACATTTTCTCCAACTCCTCGGTATGAATAAAGTGAATCCTGTCCGGAAGTATTGGGTTGATTGGCGCAAAGGTTTGGCAAACTGCGGCCTCGGTTTGTTGAATTGCCTGGTAGATTGATTTTACTGTTTGGTGAAAGTAATCAACAGTTCGCATCTCCTTCGATATTGTTTTCTCCCAATCCCATTGGTCAACATAAATTGAGTGTGTTGCATCGGGTGTTTCGTCGGGACGCAGAGCGTTCATATCCGTAAAAATTCCTTTGCCCTCGGCAATGCTGTGCTTCCAAAGTGTCATCCTCTTCCATTTTGCCAGCGATTGCACAATCTCAATTCGGTGAGAGTCGATTCCTTTAGCTGTGAAGTTTACCGGTTGTTCCACTCCGTTAAGGTCATCGTTAATTCCAAGTCCTGCTTGGACAATCATTGGTGCTGTAACTCTTTTTAGGTCGAGGTTCTGCGATAGTTTTCGGGTGAATATTTCCTTTATCAAGGCAATTCCCTCTTCGGTTTGATGCACATCTAGGAGTGCTTGGTAATGTTTTGTTGCGGTTGTTTCCATAGTTTTTATGTGTTTTTAATAAGTGTTTATAAAACAAAAAGCCCTTCGCGGAATCCAGGAAGGGCATAAGCGTAGCAAATCCAATCCCCGGGGTGGAGGTCGATTATTATTGTTATTATTTAAGTTGTAAGTCATATGTCGATTTTATTAAACTAAAAAAGGCTTTCCCAATTTAGGAAAGCCTTGCTTTTATTGTATCTATTTTTTATCAGCAATAACCTTCCAGTTCCAACAAGTAATTATTGTTAGAGTTGAAATTTGAGTTATTGTTGAATAATGATGTCATTTGTTCCATTTGTCGTTGCAAGATATGCTATTTGTTATAAAAATCAAATAGTTGTATGCTTATTTTTCAGTAACATTTCGTTAAGTTCTTTGATAATTACCTCGATGCTTTCGTTCGATAATTCTTTTTGAGTAGCCAAGTCGTTCAAGCTACCCCAAACAGGTTCGCCACAAACAACGCAAACAATTCCTTTTTCTCTTAGATATGAGACAGCCTGAGGCAATATCTCAATCAAATCTTCAATCTGAATATCCTTTGTGATTGGAAGTATCATAAAGAATTTCTATGTTAGAATTTAGAAAACACTATCAACCATCAACGAACAACCATCAACTATGAGTTATTCTTCATTAATCCGCACTTCGTGGGTTATGGTCATTCCTTTACGGTAAGCAGCGCTAACCCCACAGTACTTTTCCTCCGATAAACCAATTGCTTTGTTGATGCTTTCAAGTGGTAGGTTTTTACCCCAAAACTCGTATATCACCTTCATTGCAGTGTAGTGCTTAGGGTGCTCCTCGGTTTGTTCTGCTTCAACCCAAACACGGAATTTTTTTACATCAACCTTCATCTTCTTAAGTATTGATATAACATCCATTCCTGTACAGCCAGCCAATGCAACTAGCATTAGGGGTTTTGGGCGTGGCCCTTTGTTTGTTCCGCCAACTTTTTCGTCGGCATCGAGCATAAGTTTATGTCCGTTTACTTCAGCCTCAAAGGCCATTCCTTCCTGCCAATCGGCAAATATTTGTACTTTATCCATATCAACTTTTTTACATTAAACAGTAAATATATGTAAATATTTAATTACTTACAATTCGTCTTTATGCTAGGAAGCCATAAACCACTGCAAAAAGTGTTAGCGTTAGAGCAATTATACCATAGGGGATTGACATCAAAATAAATTTTGCAATTGTTTTTCCCCACGACTGTTTGTAGTTGTTTTTTAGCGAGATGATAAGGTAAATCATACACAGCAGGAACGACCATCCCCAAAGTTTCTGTCCAAACGATTCGCTAATGTAAATCTGAATTACAAGGATTAAACTGAAAATAATGAAGAATATGGTGTGCTGATGAATTGAGAATATAAGATGCTCGTAGTAGTATTTTTTTCGGTAGAATATCAATAGAAGCAGTATTGCTGTAAGTGGCATCATTATAAACATAGTTAAGGATATGCTTTTAAGGATGGCTTGGGTTAGTAGTTTAATGCTATCCTTGCTCTTAAAGTCGTAAATGGCCATTTTACGGAGCATTTGACGGTTAAACCAGCTTGCATTTTCGCCATAAGCGGTTAGCACCGAGTCGAGTTGTTCGTTGTTAAAGTTTGGTACCTTCTGCTTAAAGGCAAGGTACTCCTCCTTGGTGTCGAATTTAACCTTGTTGTAAACCTCATATTTGGGCTTTATGGAGTCTAGCGCAGCATTTGTTAATGGTATCAAGGCCAGTGCTTTCCGGAGATTTTCCCGGGTGATAGTGTTTGTGTCGATATCCTCGTGCAGAAGCAGTTTGTTTAGAACTGTATCGTGAGCAATTTGCAAGTTTGCTAGCACTTGCAGCAAGCTATCCTTGGAACGGAAGTCGAATTCAATTGTACTAACATCAGTACTATCGTTGCTGTAGTACTTCTTCTTATTTCCGAGTAGTTCGTTTATGGATAAGCTCATTGTGCCCAAATCGTCGTTGGTTAAAATATTACCGTTGATATTGCTTGAGTCAATTGCATTATCGCTTAATTTTCCAAGGAATAGAAAAAATACAAAACTTATGAACAGATAGAGCTTAAGCGGAGGTACATACCGTACCCTTTTTCCCTCAAGGTATTCTGCGGTCATTCGTCCGGGTTTAATGATAGATGCCTTTATGGTGTTCCAAATCTTTGTATCGAAACAGTAAAGACCATCGAAAAATTCGACTATTAAATAACGAACCTTTAAATTTCTAATGTTGTTTTCCTGTCCGCAGTTTGGGCAGTAGTTATCTTCGGGTCTAAGCGGTAAGTTGCAGTTTTGGCAGATTTCTGATTTTTGGAGTTTACGGGACATATAGCAGATTAGGTTTTGTCAGTGTCACAAAAATAAAGAATATTGAGAATTTATTATATTGAAATGCCCTAAAACATTATGTGATAAAGGTGTAGTAAAAAGAAGCCAAGGGATACTGAAGTGACCCCAAAAAGTTGGACGGATTAATATTAATTTATAATGGAATGGGTTCTGTATTTTACAGGGCTCATTCCTTTTAAGTTAGCCTTTATTCTATCGTTGTTATAATAATCAATATACTCTTTTACCTCCTGAT
>JAKQKB010000232.1 GCA_029560875.1 Bacteroidota bacterium
TTGAGTGGTACGAATCAGAACCTTCCTCTAAAAACGAAAGAACTATGCGTTCTTTTTCTTTAATTGAAAATTTGTTTCTTGTTTTCTTTTTCATAAAAAACACCCCAAATGTTATGTCTAACTTTTGGGGTGCAGTTCATTTAGGGGCTTTTCTTATATCGAGATTAACTACTAATTCTCTTCAGCAATAGTATCGTCAACCAAAATTCGACCGCAGTACTCGCAAACAATCACTTTCTTACGTATTTTAATATCGAGTTGGCGTTGTGGTGGAATTTTATTGAAACAACCTCCGCAAGCATCACGTTGAACAGTAACAACTGCCAGACCATTACGTGCATTTCCCCTAATACGACGGTAAGCAGTGTACAACCTGGACTCAATAATATTTGCGTACTCCTCAGATTTTTTCACCAAATCATCCTCTTCCTTTTGAGTTTCATTGATGATATTATCCAACTCAGTTTTCTTTAATCCTAAATCGTGAGTCCTATCCTCAAGTTGTTTCTTAGATTGGTCGATAGACTGCTTTTTGTCCTTAACTTGCTGAGTGTATTCTTTTATACGTTTCTCGCAAAGTTCAATCTCTAGAGTTTGATATTCAATCTCCTTAGTTAAAGAGTCGAACTCGCGATTGTTTCTAACATTTTTTTGCTGCTCTTCGTATTTCTTAATTAAAGTCTCAGCATCTTTAATCTCTTGTTTCTTCTTTGTAACCAGAGCCTCAAAGCTTTCTATCTCCTGCTTAAGGTTTTCCATTCTTGTCTCAAGACCCTCAATTTCGTCCTCAAGGTCTTGAACCTCCAAAGGAAGTTCTCCTCTAAGCATCTTAATTCTGTCGATTTTAGAATCTACCAGCTGTAACTGAAAAAGGATTCGTAACTTTTCCTCAACTGAAAGCTCAGCAACTTGCTCAGCTGGTTTGTTCTTTTCTGCTGCCATACCTTATTATAAATAATTAATTGGATTAGTCGTTACTTTTGATTTCAAAACTGCAAAGTTAGGGAATTTTTTCGAGAGATAATCATAAAATAAATCTATTGTAAATTGCTCGCTCTCATAATGGCCAATATCAGCAATTAAAATCTTCCCTTCAGCATCAAAAAACTGATGGTACTTAAAATCGCCTGTAACAAATACATCGGCCTTTGCAGCCATTGCTGCCTTTAAGAAACTAGCGCCAGAGCCCCCACAAAATGCAACTCTCTCAATATTTTTACTGGGTAATTCTGTGTATCGAACACAACCTGCATTAAATGCAGATTTTACAAATCGAAGGAAATCCATAGGTGCCATGGCGCTTTCCATATCGCCAACCATACCCAAACCCACCTCGTTATACCTATTATTTAAAGGGTATAAATCGTATGCAACTTCCTCGTAGGGATGGCTTGTAAATAATGCATCCAACACTTTTGCTTGAATAGATTTTGGCATTATAGTTTCAAGCCTAACCTCAGGCTCCCGATGAATTTTACCTTTCTCACCCACAAAAGGATTAGTAGAATTATTACCCCTAAAGGTTCCAAACCCATCAACATTATATGAGCAGCAATCGTAATTGCCAATATGCCCTGCACCTGCATCAAAAATTGCAAACCTTACTTTATCTGCATGATCTTTTGGAACAAATGTTACCAACTTTACAAGTTCATTTGCCAAAGGCTGAAGTATTTGAGGGTTTTTAACGCCTAGTTTATTGGCAATGGCAAAGTTCACACCATTCTTAATACTATCAAAGTTTGTATGTGCTGCATAAATGGCAATATCGTTCTTGATAGCAAGAATAACTGATTGCTCAACGTAGTTGCTACCAGTAATTCGTTTTAAACCAGAAAAAATAATTGGATGATGAGCCACAATAACATTGGCTCCAACCTGAATAGCTTCGTTAACTACATTTGGGGTAATATCCAGTGTTAATAGAACAGATTTAACTTCCATCTGCCTATCACCTATTATCAGTCCAGAATTATCGTAACTTTCTTGATATGATAATGGGGCTAGTTGTTCAAAAAAAATAACAATATCGCCTACCTTCATTAGTGCAACTACTCCAGTTGATCCTTAATTTCCAAAAGCATCTGTTTAATACTGGTTAAACTCTCAATAATTTTATAGTTATCGGAAACAGATTGCTTATTTTCACTCAATTTCTTTTGAGCTCCTTCAAGGGTCATTCTTTGCTCCTTAACCAAATGGTATATTAACTTTAAATTCTCAATATCCTCTTTTGTAAAATACCTATTGCCCTTTTTATTCTTATGGGGTTTAATAATATCAAAATTTTTCTCCCAGAAACGGATTAGAGATGTATTAACTTTCAACATATCGGCAACCTCGCCTATTGAATAGTACAACTTCTCAACTTTTTTCTCCTTGTAGGGCATTGGAATTAGGTCTTAGGGTTTTTATTAAGGTTTAATCGAAACTTTGTGTTGGCTGCGAAGCAATCTCAATTAATTTATTGTATTGCTCAGGAGTCAAATCATTAAAGTAGTAATTGATTGGATTTACTGGAGAGCCATTTCTTAAAACTTCATAGTGAAGATGAGGTGCTACAGATGTTCCTGTATTTCCAACATATCCAATTACACTTCCTCGTTTAACCTTCTGCCCTAGACGAACAATAATTTCGCTCATATGAGCATAAAGGGTTTCGTATCCAAACCCGTGATCAACAATTGTATTATAACCATAACCACGCTGTGCGTACTCAGTCCTTTTCACAATACCATCGCCTGTTGAGTAAATCTCCGTTCCTGTTGGTGCAGTAAAATCCATACCTGTATGCATTTTAAGCACTTTGTAGAAAGGGTGTATCCGCATACCAAACGATGAAGCAACCCTTGTTAAATCCTTATTGCTAATTGGCATTATTGCAGGGATACTGCGTACCATATCATCCTTGCGTTTAGCCAACATTGTGATTTCATCAAAAGATTTACTCTGGATGTATGCCTTTTTACTTAACTTATCTAACTTCTTTGTGGTTTCAATAATAATTTTGCTATTGTTCAAACCTTCTAAGTAGGAATATCTATCAACTCCACCCATTCCTGCTTCACGAACAGAGGTATGTACTGGCTCTGCCTCAAAGATAATCCTGTAAATATTATCGTCACGCTTTTGTAAATCTTCAAGAACTGCTCTAAGTTGATCAATACGTTTATTAATTAAATCGAAGTTCAGAAGCAATTCCTGATTTTCACGGCGAAGTTTGCGAACCTCTGGGGTATCAATAAAAAAAGGAAAAACTAAGTAAGAAATTATTGAAACAACGATGGCTGCAACAACATACTTCATTATCCAAAAAAACTTCTCCCGAACCGAAGCTCTTACTTTCACGAAAATCAACTGCTCTGGATGAAATTTATATTTGTGCCTAGCCATTGTGTGTTATTTTTTCTGATCGCAAAAATAATAAACTAATCCATAAGTTCGCTAGAGTAGTTTTTCAGCATCGACTCGTAATCCTCCTCAGTCATATCGTTAAAATAGTTAAGAGGGTTTACAGAGCTATTCCTCACCAATACCTCGTAATGCAAATGAGGACCCGTGCTTTTTCCAGAACTACCAAGAGTGCCAACCATTTCAGCCCGTTCTATCTTATCACCAGCCTTTACAGTAATTTTGTGTAAGTGCGCATAGCGAGTTTTGTAGCCAAAACCGTGGTCAACAATTACCTGATTACCATAACCACTAAACGAATAATCAGCTTCTACTACAATGCCATCGCCAGTTGAATACACCGGTGTTCCAATGGGGCCTGCGAAATCAATTCCGTGGTGCATTGTACGAACCCTATTCATGGGATCCTTTCTATAGCCATAAAAATCGGATATTCGAACAAGGTTTTTTACAGATATTGGCTGAATGGCAGGTACACACTCAATCATTCGTTCCTTATTCTTTGCCATTTCGGAAACCTCATCGAACGAACGCGACTGAATGTATGAACGCCACGATATTTCATCGAGCATCTTATACGTTTTAATCAGCATTGCAGAATTTGTATTGCCATACAAACTGGCATACTTTTCAGCCCCACCGTAACCACCACGACGAATAGATAAAGGTATGGAATCGGTTTCGAATATTGAGCGGTAAATATTATTATCGCGCGACTCCATTTGAGCCAGCATAATATTCAACTCATTTAACTGCTTTATGGTTAACTCATACTTTAAAAGGTACTCGGAATTGGTTCTTTTAAGCCCTTGCTCAATGGGTGTATCTACAAAAATCGAAAATCCATACCCTAAAACAAAGAAAATTGCGAGGTAAAATCCAAGATGAATTAGTATCTTTGCTAACCTTTTGTAGAATGGAATCCTTATTATATCAAAGGACAAAGTATGAGGGTTGAACTGATATTTTATTTTGGCCATCGGCTACTCCTGCTAAGTTATTGATAATTATTCCATTTTGACTAACGGCAACAAAACTAACGTAAAATTATAATTTTGCAAAGCTAAAATATAATTTTTTTTATCAAAATGATTAAATAATTAAAATTAACAGTTTCAAACCAAGATATTTATGAACTCAATAGAACTTAGAACTGCATTTTTGGAATTTTTTAAGAGCAAATCGCATCAGATTGTTCCATCTGCTCCTATGGTAATTAAGAATGATCCAACCCTGATGTTTACTAATGCAGGGATGAATCAGTTTAAAGATATTTTCCTTGGAAACTCTCCTGTAAAGTACCCAAGAATAGCAAATTCGCAAAAATGTTTACGCGTTTCGGGTAAGCATAACGACCTTGAGGAGGTTGGACACGACACATACCACCACACAATGTTTGAGATGTTGGGGAACTGGTCGTTTGGCGATTATTTCAAGAACGAAGCCATTGACTGGGGTTGGGAATTTTTAATTGATGTTCTTAAAATTGATAAAGAGAGAGTTTACGCAACAGTTTTTGAGGGTAGCCCTAACGAAGGTGTTGAGATGGACTCCGAGGCAAAAGACCGCTGGAAAAAATATTTACCAGAGGAACGCATTCTGCTTGGCAACAAAAAGGATAACTTCTGGGAAATGGGCGATACAGGTCCTTGTGGCCCTTGCACCGAAATCCACGTTGATATTCGTAGCGACGAGGAACGCAAGGCAATCCCCGGACACAAAATGGTTAACACTGGTCACCCTCAAGTAATTGAGATTTGGAACCTTGTGTTTATTCAGTACAACCGCAAAGCAAACGGTACACTTGAGCCACTTCCAGCAAAACACGTCGATACAGGGATGGGATTTGAGCGTTTGGCAATGGTTACCCAAGGTAAAAAGAGTAACTACGATACCGATGTATTCACTCCAATAATCAACCGCATATCACAAATGTGCGGAATTGAGTACGGCAAAGACCAAAAGGCCGATGTTGCAATGCGTGTTATTGCCGACCACCTACGTGCAATTAGCTTCTCAATTGCCGATGGTCAACTACCATCGAACGTTAAGGCTGGTTATGTAATCCGCAGGATTTTACGCCGTGCTGTACGTTACGGCTATACATTCCTAAATTTCAGAGAGCCATTTATCGATAGCCTTGTGCCAGTTTTGGTGGAGCAAATGGGCAACCACTTCCCAGAGCTGAAGGCTCAAAAGGATTTAATTATCAACGTAATTAATAAGGAGGAAGCAGCATTCCTTCACACACTTGAAACAGGTATTCGTCTTTTAGACCAGCAAATTGCAAAGGCTAAAAAGGAAAAACTTTCGGAGATTTCGGGCAAAGAGGCATTTGTGCTTTACGATACTTACGGTTTCCCACTCGATTTAACCGAGTTAATTCTTCGTGAAAACGACCTTGGCGTTAACCGCAAGGAGTTTGATGCCGAAATGACCACACAAAAGGAGCGTTCGCGCGCCGATGCTGCTGTAGAAGCTCACGATTGGGAAGAAATTTTGGATATCGACGAGGTTGAGTTTGTTGGTTACGACTCGCTAAAAGCCGATGTTCGCATTGCAAAAATGCGTACCGTAAAAACTAAAGGAACTGAGCAATACCATATTGTACTGGATAAAACTCCATTCTACGCTGAGTCGGGCGGACAGGTTGGCGACAGCGGAACAATTGAAGGCGATGGTGAACCTATCAACGTTATCAATACATTCAAAGAAAACAACTTGATTATTCACCTAGTTGACCGACTACCAAGCAAACCAAAAGCACAATTCTTTGCGAAGGTTAATGTAGAGAACAGAACTAGCACCGCCAATAACCACTCTGCCACTCACCTACTGCACAATGCGCTGCGTAAAGTTCTTGGAACACACGTTGAGCAAAAAGGCTCGTTGGTTGGCCCAGACTACCTACGTTTTGACTTCTCGCATTTCCAAAAGATGACCGACGAGGAAATCCGTCAGGTGGAAAAGCTTGTTAATAGGGCTATTCGCCAGAATATTACACTGGACGAGCACCGCGATGTTCCAATGGAGCACGCTCAACAAATGGGTGCTATGGCGCTATTCGGCGAAAAGTATGGCGACTCTGTAAGAGTTATCCGCTTTGGCGAATCGGTGGAGCTTTGCGGTGGAACTCACGTTCACGCAACCGGACAAATTGGGATGTTCAAGTTAACATCGGAAGGTGCCATTGCAGCTGGGATACGCAGAATTGAGGCCATCACTGGTGTTAAAGCCGAGGAGTTTGTTTACTCGCAGGTTGAAACAATCAAGGAGATTAAAACCATACTTGGCAACCCAGCAAGCGTAACTCAAGCAGCCAACAAGTTGGTTGAGGAGAACGAAGCGCTACGCAAGGAAATTGAGATGTTCCAAGCAGAAAAGCTTAAGGAGATTAAATCGACCTTAAAGCAAAAGGTTCAGCAGCACGATGGTATCAACATTATCAGCGAGTGCGTTACAGTTAGCAATGCCGATGCCATTAAGGACTTAGCTTTCCAGCTAAAGAACGAGGTTGCCGACCTTTACCTAGTACTTGGTGCCGAAATTGCCGGAAAAGCAGTTCTAACCATTATGATTTCCGACAAACTGGTAGAGGCACGCCAGCTAAACGCATCGAATATTGTACGCGAAGCCGCTAAGGAAATACAAGGTGGTGGCGGAGGACAAGCATTCTACGCAACCGCAGGTGGTAAAAATCCAACAGGACTAGAATCGGCCATTGCTAAGGCAGTACAGATTATAAAGTAAATAGCATTAATGCAAACCATAGAACGCCGCCATTTTTTGGTGGCGTTTTTTTGTTACCGGAAAATTTTATAAAATTGGATAAAGAAATCTGACTATGAGTTCAATTACCCCAAAATTCATCCTCCGCCCATTCAGGGAATCCGATGCCGAGAGCATTGCCAAGTACGCCAACAACCCCAGAATTGCAGCAAACCTCACCGATGGCTTCCCAAACCCTTACGGCCTGGACGATGCCAAAAAGTTCCTTACAATGGCCATTCAGAACGAGCCATACACCATTTTTGCCATTGAAATTAATGGCGAGGCCTGTGGTTCCATTGGAATTTTTGTACAATCCGATATACACCGCAAATCGGCGGAGTGTGGCTACTGGCTCGCAGAGCCATACTGGGGAAAAGGGATTATACCTGAAGCCATAAAGCAGATTGTCAATTACGGTTTCCGTACTTTCGATATTGTTCGAATTTACGCCCGCCCGTTCAGCTTTAACAAGGAATCGCAAAGGGTTTTGGAAAAGGCTGGCTTTACGCTTGAAGCCACGCTAAAAAAGGCCTGCTTTAAGAACGGCGAGTTCTGCGATGAGCTGATTTACTCCATTGTAAGGTAACTGAATTTTCTTGCCTTAAGGTGTTGCTTATAATACGATAGTAAACCTATGGCAATTCTTACCAACAAAAAAACTCACTAAAAAAATATAGTAATAATTTGAGAATAGTAGATTAATTTGATACTTTTATCGAATATTTACTAAACATGAATGCGAAAGAATATATAAGATATCTGTTATCAATTGAAAATTACTCATTTTCATTGGATGAAATTGCTAAAGAAACAGCAGGTAGCAGTAATTCTTTAAAATTCGAACTTCTTAGACTGTCAGAAAAAGGAGAAATAGTAAATCTTCGTAAAGGCTTTTATTTAATTATCACACCAAGATATTCTTCAGCAAAAAAACTTCCAATTCAACTTTATTGTGAAAAATTATTTAAGTATCTGAATAGGAATTATTATGTAAGTTTATTCTCCGCAGCTAAATTTCACGGAGCTAGTCATCAACAGGTTCAACGAGATTACTTGATAACCGAGCAACCAAAATTTAACGATATATCAAAAAAGAATATAGACATTCGATTTTTCACTACAAGAAACTGGGCGGATAAAAATATTCAGCAAAAAAAATCAGATGCCGGAGTTTTTAAAATCTCTAGTCCTGCTTTAACAATAGTAGATTTAATTCATTATCAAACAAAACTGGGTGGCATTAACAGAGTGCTTGCTACAATTGAAGAATTGACAGAAGAATTAACAAAACATGACTTAGCTGAACTTTTAAGCTGGTACCCAAACAAAAGTACATTGCAACGATTTGGTTTTTTGCTTGAAGAACTTGGAGCCGAAGAAGAGTTTCGAGAAATGATTTATTCAGAACTAAAAGTAAAAAACTTTTTTCCGGTTTTGTTAAGCCCAAAATCAAAAGAAAAGCCCGGCGCAGTTGATAATAGGTGGAAAGTAGATGTTAATGTAAAACTTGAAAGTGACTTATGATACCAAGGCCATATATTGCTAAATGGCAAGAATATGCACCTTGGAAAGAATTTTCCCAAGTGGAACAAGATTTAATTATTTCAAGAACCTTGGTTGAAATATTCTCCGATGAATATTTGAGAGAAAATCTAGCATTTAGAGGAGGAACGGCATTACATAAGTTATTTCTTAAACCAGCTACACGATACTCTGAAGATATTGATTTAGTTCAAATCAAACCTGGCCCCATTAAGCCAATAATGGAAAGACTTGCTGAAGTGGTAACTTTTTTCGAGGAGACAAGAACAACACAAGTTCGTGGACACGGAGCAAAAGCCTTGTATCGTTTTACTTCTGAATATGAAGAAATACGAATGCGATTGAAATTGGAAATAAACTGCAAGGAACATTTCAATGTACTTGGTTGGGTTTATTTTCCCTTTGAAATTGAAAACGAATGGTTTTCGGGCAAAGCAGAATTAAGAACATACAATATAAACGAACTCTTAGGAACAAAACTCAGAGCGCTATACCAACGAAGCAAAGGAAGAGATTTATTTGATTTATATTATTCACAGCAAAATATCGATTTGAACTATGAGCAAATAGTAAATTGTTTTAAAGAATATACCTCATTTGCAACAGGAAAACGCCCTCCAAGCAAAAAAGAGTTCCTGCTTAATATCGAAGAAAAAGAGAATAGCGCAGAGTTCACTGGCGATATGGAAGCATTGTTAAGGCCTGAAATTAAATACAATCAGAAAGAGGCTTTTAATTGGTTAAAAACAGAACTAATTGAAAAAATCTAAATCTGAAAATACCCTTGAAGCCACGCTAAAAAAGGCCTGCTTTAAGAACGGCGAGTTCTGCGATGAGCTGATTTACGCCATTGTAAAGTAACAACGGCTTCTTGTCTTGCTGAGCTCCGAGAAGCATCTCACAAATAGGCAACAAACTTTATTTTAACTCATTAACCGCAAATTCTCTTTTGCGGTTGAATAACTTTTTTATACTTTTATAAGACACTCTTTTATATAATACACCTTTGAGTTGTATATCATTCATAAAAGTTAGATTGATTTAAGTAAGTGAGGTACATAGATAAAAGAGTTGTAACCAATGCTAATATGAAGAAAACAATATTTATCGCTTTGATAACTTTGTTCTGTGAAATGACAATTGCACAGAACGAAAAGAATATTTTTAAATTCAATGACCTTGGTTTTCTGAATAAGGACAACACGTTTGGAAACTTTGATGGAGGCATGAATGCATTTAAGGTTGTAATAAATGACTATTCATATCAACGACAAGAAAATGAAATAAGTTTATTTGGAATCGTTGTTGACAAATCTACTAATGAACCTTTTTGTGACATTCAATTACTTTTAGGAAAGAAAAACGTAGTTGAAAAAAAACTGCAAATTGAAAAGAAAGTAAAAATTGATTGTACAGGAAAATTTGAAATAAAATTCAAATTGGAGAAAGACATTAAAATCTATTTCTGGATAATTGGATATTCGTTGCTTGAATGCGAAATTGATATGACGAAAATATAGAAAGCACTGGCTACAACACGTGGTTACACCTACTGGGGCTGATGATGCAGATATGAAAGTTTTTAGTATTTTAGTATAGTTTTTAACGTGGTATGACGCCGCTGACGGTTAACTCCCCAGCAGTTGTAACCACGGAACCGTTAGCATCAATTTAAAAAATGGAAAAAATAGAAACCAAATATTTTACAAACAGAGAGGATTGGCGAAAATGGCTCGAAAGCAATTTTGAGACACAGGATGATATTTGGTTGGAATACCCCAAAAAAGAAACAGGAAAAAAGAGGATATTGTACAACGATGCCGTTGAGGAAGCCCTGTGCTTTGGGTGGATTGACACTACTGTCAAAGCACTCAATGAGGAGGTAACTGTACAACGCTTTTGTAAAAGAAGAAACAACCTATCCTATTCCCAAGCTAATAAGGAACGGCTTAAATGGTTGCTCGAGAATGGACTAATTCACAAGTCGGTGCTCGAAGACATTGAAAAAGTAATGAAAGAAAAATTTGATTTCCCAAAGGATATTTTAGAGAAATTGAAAACGGATAAAAGCACCTGGGAAAATTTTCAGAAAATGTCTGAACCATATAAACGCATCAGAATTGCATATATTGAAAGTGCAAGAAACCGACCAGAGGAATTTGAGAAACGCTTGAACAATTTTATCGACAAAACCAAGGAGAACAAAATGATAAAAGGGTTTGGAGGAATTGAAAAATATTATTAAAAACCCTCTGCTGGTGCGGAAATGCTTTCCGTGACAATTGCTTCAATATAGTATTGCTTTGCCTTTACAGATATAGTTTCTATTCTCCCTGCCTACAATTGCAAAACCAACCTAGTTTGCGTAGTTTTGCCCAAAATTATTTAGCATTGCGATACTTTGTTCATATCGGTTTTAATGGTTACAACTACCGCGGCTGGCAAAAGCAGGCCCGAGTTGTAACAGTACAGGAGGTTTTGCAGGAGAAGTTTAGCGAAGCTTTTAAGAAGCCCATTACCTGCATAGGCTGTGGCCGCACCGATGCTATGGTGCACGCCGTGCAGTACTTCTTCCACTTCGACTACTATGAGCAGCTCCACTCCGATATCAAGTTCCGCCTTAACAAAGCACTACCCGACGATATTGCCATTTTTGATATTATCCCGATGGATGGCTACCCCCACGCCCAGTTCGATGCAGTGGAGCGTACCTACAACTACTTTGTGCATACGCACAAAAATCCATTCCTAAAAGGGCTGAGTTCGCTTTACGAGTTATCGGACCTAAATCTTGAGCTGATGAGCAAAGCAATGAACCTGATACCTAAATACACCGATTTCTCGTTGTTCTGCAAAACACCGATGAAGAACGATAGCAATATCTGCAATGTAAGGTCGGTGGATTTGTTTGCTAGCCCCAACGCCGAAAGGCTTCGATTCCAAATAACCGCCGATAGGTTTACCAAAGGAATGATTCGGATAATTGTTAAACGCCTCTTAGATATTGGAACTGGCGAACTAAGCATCGATGAATTTGAGGGAATTCTTTCCGGCAAAAACCGTCCCAGCGAAATTACCATTGCTTACCCACAAGGGCTCTACCTAACAAAAGTTACCTATCCATTCCTCGATATCCCTCAACGCCCTGAGTTTGCATCGGTTTTTGAGGTGAATGGCGATTCGGGCTGGAAGAAAATTTAAACTTTAGAAACTATAATAGTTTAGAATTTGGCATATTAGTTATACTACTACAAACCCAAAGGGTTTGAATATCTATAGCAAACACATGTTTTGGAATTCGACTCCAGCTGGAGTCGAATAATTATTAATCACAAAAAATTCCTATAAGTATTTGATGCCGCTGGCATCATTGAATTATAGCCAAATGCTCAATACAAAAACAAGACACAAAATTTTCTTTGTGTGCCTTTGTGCCATACCTTAAGCGCCTTCGTGGTTAAATCTTCAATCACCACCAAACTCCTCAACTTAATTTTTAGAAAATTTCACCACATATAAAAAACAATAGCTATCTTTGTGCTGTAATTAAAACATTGATGTCGCAATCAAAGGAAATATTACTAAGCAACAAGCACACAGGGTTCGAAAGTTTACTATCGTTTAAATATTTAAGTCTGCCAAAATTGGCAGACTTTTTTTTTGCCTACCTAGGACCATTATCTGATTCAAATCATAGAGCTTATCATACTGGGGTTGACTATTGTCAACCCTTTTTTATTTCACTTAACCAAGCATAACAATGGAGAAAATTAAAGCAAAACTGGTACTGGAAGATGGCAGCGAATACACGGGCTACTCCTTTGGGTATCACGGAAGCTCCGCTGGCGAAGCGGTTTTTAACACTGCAATGAATGGCTACCCCGAAAGTTTGACCGACCCATCGTACCGCGGCCAAATACTTGTTGCCACATTTCCGCTTATTGGTAACTACGGTGTCCCCGATAGCGATACCGATGGAAACATCCAAAAATTCTGGGAATCGGACAAAATACATATATCGGGGTTGGTGGTAACGGAGTATAGCGAAACCTACAGCCACTGGAATGCCAGCAAAAGTCTATCGGACTGGCTTATTGAGCATAAAATCCCAGCAATATCGGGGCTCGATACCAGAGCATTGACAAAGAAAATCCGCGAACACGGCTGTATGCTTGGAAAAATAATAGTTGATAACGATGTGGAGTGGATTGACCCCAACAAGCAAAACCTGGTTGAACAGGTTTCAATAAAGCAGAAAATCACCTACGGGAACGGTAAGCACAAAATTGTTCTGGTCGATTGTGGCGTAAAGAACAATATAATAAGGTGTCTTCTGAATAGGGATACCACAATAGTTAGAGTTCCTTACAATTACGATTTTACAAACGAAGATTACGACGGGCTCTTTATCTCCAACGGACCGGGCGACCCAAAAATGAATATCGAAACAATTAATCACCTAAAAAAAGCAATGCAGATTGACAAACCCATAATGGGCATCTGCTTGGGAAACCAGCTGCTTGCTTTGGCATCGGGAGCCAACACCTACAAACTACCCTACGGACACCGAAGCCACAACCAACCTGTAATACTAAAAGACACAAACCGATGCTTTATTACATCGCAGAATCACGGATTTGCGGTTGACACCTCTACCCTACCCAACGATTGGAAAATTCTCTTCGAGAATGCCAACGATGGCACCTGCGAGGGGATTAAACATAAAACCAAGCCAATATTCGCAGCGCAGTTTCACCCAGAGGCATCGGGCGGTCCCAACGACACTGAGTTTTTGTTTGATGAGTTTATTGGGATGATTGAAAAAACTGAAACTAGAATTTTGAAGATAGAATGAAAATCAATCTTTTAACGTTTAACCTTTAACGAATAATGAAAAATCAATATAAGAAAGTCCTAGTTCTAGGCTCAGGTGCGCTGAAAATAGGCGAGGCAGGCGAATTCGACTACAGCGGCTCGCAAGCATTAAAGGCACTAAAGGAGGAAGGAATAAGCACAATACTTATCAACCCAAACATTGCCACCGTGCAAACCAGCAAAGGAATAGCCGATAAGGTTTACTTCCTGCCAGTTACCCCGTACTTTGTGGAGAAAGTAATTGAGAAGGAACATCCCGATGGTATATTCCTGTCGTTTGGCGGGCAAACCGCGCTGAATTGCGGAACACAACTCTACAAAAGCGGAATACTTGCAAAGCACAACATCCAGGTGCTTGGCACTCCTGTTGAAACAATTATCAATACCGAGGATAGAGAACTATTCGCCAATAAACTGCTCGAGATTGATGTAAAAACGCCCAAAAGCATTGCTGTTGAAAGTGTTGACGAAGCACTGAATGCCGCAAGGAAGATTGGTTTTCCGTTAATTATAAGGGCTGCATTCACACTGGGCGGACAAGGCAGTGGATTCTGCTCCAACGAGGATGAGTTGAGAACACTCGCTGTAAATGCATTTGCCTACGCTCCGCAAATTCTGGTGGAGGAGTCGCTCAAAGGATGGAAAGAGGTTGAGTACGAGGTTGTGCGCGATAGGTTCGATAACTGCATCACGGTTTGCAATATGGAGAACTTCGACCCACTTGGAATCCATACAGGCGAGAGCATTGTGGTGGCACCATCGCAAACGCTAACTAACTCCGAGTACCATAAATTGCGGG
This sequence comes from Bacteroidota bacterium, assembly GCA_029560875.1. Classification (GTDB taxonomy): domain Bacteria; phylum Bacteroidota; class Bacteroidia; order Bacteroidales; family Tenuifilaceae; genus SB25. The sequence continues at coordinate 14,399 of JAKQKB010000232.1, forward strand.
CGCTATCAATAAAAATAATCCGCCATTTGGGCGTAGTTGGCGAGTGCAACGTTCAGTATGCGTTCGACCCAAACAGCGAAGACTACAGGGTGATTGAGGTAAACGCACGCCTTTCGCGCTCATCTGCACTGGCATCGAAAGCCACTGGATATCCACTTGCCTTTGTTGCAGCAAAACTGGGCTTGGGCTACGGATTGCATCAACTTAAAAACTCGGTAACACAAACCACAACTGCCTGCTTTGAGCCTGCACTCGATTACATCGTTGTAAAAATCCCCCGCTGGGATTTAAACAAGTTTCAGGGTGTTACCCGCGAAATTGGCTCATCGATGAAAAGCGTGGGCGAGGTTATGGCGATAGGTCGCACATTCGAGGAGGCCATACAGAAAGGGCTCAGAATGATTGGACAGGGAATGCACGGCTTGGTGGCAAACCCAAAGTTGAGTTTCCCTAACTTGGAGGAAGCCCTCACCCACCCTACCGACCAGCGAATATTTGCGATTGCCGAAGCGATGGAAAAGGGTTGGACAATTGAAAAGATTCACGAGTTGACAAAAATTGACATCTGGTTCCTCTATAAAATGCAGAATATCATATCGATGAAAAACCAGATTGAAACGATAAAATCTTTGAATGAGATGGATTACGAGCTTTTGCTCGATGCCAAAAAGAAAGGCTTTTCGGACTTTCAAATTGCCCGAATAATATTCAACCCAGAACCCAAAGAAATTGAGAAATACCAAATAAGAGTAAGGAACCATCGAAAAAGTGTTGGAATACAACCTTGCATTAAGCAGATTGATACACTTGCAGCCGAGTACCCCTCGGAAACAGCCTACCTGTATGCAACTTACCACGGAATTGAGAACGATATTAAGCATAACAGCAAGGATAAAACAGTGATTGTGCTTGGTTCTGGGGCATACCGCATAGGAAGTTCGGTTGAGTTCGACTGGTGCACCGTAAGTGCAGTAAACGAAATTCGCAAACTTGGCTACAAATCGGTGATGATAAACTACAACCCCGAAACAGTTAGCACCGATTACGATATGTGCGACCGACTTTACTTCGACGAGTTAACGTTTGAGCGGGTTTTAGACATTGTTGATATGGAAAAACCCATAGGAGTGATTGTTTCGGTGGGCGGACAGATTCCCAACAACTTAGCAATGCGACTACACCAGGCTGGAGTTAAAATACTAGGCACTTCGCCCGATTCCATTGATAAAGCGGAAGACAGGCAAAAGTTTTCGGAGATGTTGGACAGATTAGAAATTGACCAGCCACGCTGGAAGCAACTTTCAACCTTCGAGGAGGTTGAGCATTTTGTTGATGAGGTTGGCTACCCGGTACTTATTCGTCCATCCTATGTTCTATCGGGCTCTGCAATGAATGTAGTATCCAACGCCGATGAACTAAGGGATTACCTTAAACTTGCTGCCAACGTATCCAAAACGCATCCAGTTGTGGTTAGCGAGTTTATTGAGGGAGCCAAGGAAATTGAGTACGATGCAGTGGCCAACAATGGCGAGGTTATGTTCGACGCCATATCGGAACACGTTGAGTTTGCCGGAGTACACTCTGGCGATGCTACGCTAGTTTTCCCTCCACAGAAACTCTACTTCGAAACTATCCGCCGAATTAGAAAGATAGCCAAGGAGATAGCCCGCGAACTCAAAATTACAGGGCCGTTCAACATGCAGCTGCTCGCAAAGAACAACGACATAAAGGTGATTGAGTGCAACCTTAGAGCAAGTCGCAGTTTCCCATTCGTATCGAAAGTGCTCGATTACAACTTTATTGAGACTGCCACAGGTTATATGCTTGGCAGAATGCCAAACGCCCTTCCACCATCGATGTTTGAGATTGACCACGTTGGGATTAAAGCATCACAATTCTCGTTCAGTCGACTATCCAAGGCCGACCCAATACTTGGTGTGGAAATGGCCTCCACTGGCGAGGTTGGATGCTTGGGCATCGATTTCGACGATGCTATGATTAAAGCGATGCTCTCCGTGGGTTACAGAATACCAAGCAAGAGCATACTAGTATCCTCTGGTCCTTTAAGGTCTAAGATTGCACTGGTAGAGCCATTGCTTTTGCTACAGCAACAAGAGTTTACAATCTATGCAACCAAAGGAACCGCTGCATTCCTAAAGGATAATGGCGTAAACGCCATACCCGTTGCTTGGCCCGATGAGGCAGACTCGCCCAACAGCGTTGAGTTAATAAAAAACCGACAGGTTGAAATGGTGATAAACGTACCCAAAAACCTATCGCGCAGGGAACTCGATAACGATTACACCATTCGCCGGGCGGCGGTTGATTACAACATACCATTAATAACCAATGCAAGGCTTGCTGCAGCATTCCTAATTGCCATAAGCAACAAAAAGGTAGAAAACCTTGAACTGGTAAGTTGGGGAGAATATTTTGGGAAGTAAAAGTTTTACAGTTTTGTCATACTGAGCGCAACGAAGTATCTTATTAACTAGAGTTTGATGAAATATGACCATCTGTAATTGTTTAATAATTACTAAATAAGGTAATAAGGTTTATGGACTTGTTTTTACAATTTCCACTAATGTTTCATCAGGTTTAGGACATAATCATTTTTTTGAATTAGAAGTATAAGCGATAATCTGCGAATAGTTAAAAACCCAGAGGGTTTGAATGTTTATAGCAATGAGCATATTAAGAAATTCGACTCCAGCTGGAGTCGAATAATTTTTATTCACGATGAACTTCTATAAACATTTGATGCCGCTGGCATCATTTATATTAAGTTTATGATGTATTTACACAAACTCTGTCAGGGTTTAAAACCCTGACAGAGTTGCTCGTTAGGTAAATGTATAATTCATTAATGAAAACGTTATAATATCAGCAAAACGCCTAACTCATTAAAATAAAATCAGATTTAGTAAGTCCTAGTCATCGACTCAGGAATAACTATAATAAAATCGGCAAGGCCTTTATTTTCATCATCAAGTTTCGACAGGTCAGTTTGAGTAACTGTGGTAATTGTCGATACTTTCAACTTAGGATTGTACTTATTCACATACCAAATAATACCCTCCTTGTTATTTGAATGGTACGAGCCATTATAGTGAATAAACGAAAAACCACTCTTCAGATTTTTTACAATAAAATGAGCCATTGTAGCATCCTTTATAGCCTGTGCCTTTGGCATATTCTGAGCATTGGCATTTGGCTTGCCGGGCATTCCACCCATTTGCAGCATCGCTTTATAGCCAGGCAATTCGGCATCGTACTCTATTGGTAGCGGAGCAACAAACCTTTTTGCCTCATCGGAAAAAGGCACCAATGCCTCAAAACCACCAGCAGAAACTGCCGAAGCATACCTGCGAGGAACATTTGTAGCAACAAACTTCAACCCATTACTTTTAGCAAACTCCACTAATGGCTTGTAATCGGTCTTGTAATTGTTCCAAAGCCGAATTTCCTCCTCAAACCTTTTCTGTGGAATCAGCCCTGCAAGGTATTCATCCATAATAAGCTGATTATCGGCCTCAAACATCTCAGCGCCTAGCATCAAGTTTTTTCCTTTTATGGTAAAAAGGTCCTTGGTAACCTCAAACTCAAGCCAGTGAGCAATTGGGTTATCGTGAAATTCTCCAAAAAAAGTGATATCGGAATTCTTTACTCCATCAATCATTTTAGAGTACGATACCTGCTGTCCGTCAACTGTAAATATAAGGTATGCAGGTTTTTCTTGAGCGAAACCAGCAAAAGCGTTTAAACAAACGATTAAGCAAAAAGTGATTATTTTCATAATTATTGTTTTATATTTGTCGCATTCTGGGATTTTAACCTTTGAATGTAAACATTGTTCAAAGGCTCTATAAATTTACAATTATTAATAACTCATTTGATAGTAAAATGAATATTACTAGAACTTTTGATATTCTTGAAGCTGGACGTGATTTATATGAAAACCGCCCTGTAGTAGCCATTAAAACTAATGGTGTTTGGGAAGAGTATACCATAGAAAAGTACTCACAAATTGCTCATAACATTAGCTATGGTTTAATGGCGATGGGGCTAAAAACCGGCGATAAGGTGGCTACAATCTCCGGCAATCGTCCGGAATGGAATTTTGTTGATATGGGCACATCCCAAGCTGGTATGGTACACGTGCCAATTTATCCAACAATCAGCCAAGATGAATACAAGCACATTCTTTCTCACTCTGAGGTAAAAGTAATTTTTGTTGGCGATAAAGGTTTATACCAAAAACTTCAGCCACTAACTGAAAACTTAGTTGACTTCAAAGGTATCTTTTGCTTTCAAGAGATTGATGGAATTCCTAGTTGGAAGGAAGTTACTGAAAAAGGAAAATCCTTAGCACACGAATATGTCGATGAACTATTCAGGATTAAAAACTCCATTCAACCCGATGATGTTGTTTCCATGATATACACATCAGGAACAACTGGAGTATCTAAAGGAGTTATGCTATCTCACACGAATTTTCTCTCCAATGTACATGCTTGTTCTACACTATTCCAGTTAAAACCCGGTGAAAAAGCAGTTAGTTTTCTACCTCTAAGTCATGTTCTGGAGCGAATGGTTAACTACTTCTACCAATCAAAGGGTGTCTCAATATACTATGCTGAAAGCCTAGCAACAATAGCAGACACTATTAAGGATGTTAAGCCTCAACTTTTCATCACGGTTCCTCGAATGCTTGAAAAAACCTACGATAAGATTATATCAATAGGTAAGGACTTAACAGGTATTAAAAAACAAATATTCTTCTGGGCTGTAAACCTAGGCTATCGCTATAACGAGAAAGGGAATAATTGGTTCTACAATCAAAAACTTGCGGTTGCTCGCAAATTGGTTTTTAGCAAATGGCAAAAAGGACTTGGTGGTGAATTAAATTTCATCATCAGCGGTGGAGCTGCATTACAACCCCGGTTAATGCGTATTTTCTGGGCTGCAGGCATTCCAGTTTATGAGGGCTATGGCCTTACCGAAACCTCACCAGTAATTGCAGTAAACCACGGCGCACAACCTGGCAACGTTAAAATTGGCTCTGTTGGTCCTGTTGTAAATAACGTACAGGTTAAAATAGCCGAAGATGGCGAAATTCTAATGAAAGGCCCAAGCCTAATGAAAGGCTACTATAAAGCACCAGATTTAACTGCAGTTGCAATTGACGAGGAGGGTTGGTTCCACACTGGCGATATTGGACATTTAGATGACGGTAAGTTTTTAACCATTACCGACAGAAAAAAGGAAATTTTTAAGCTATCAAACGGTAAATACGTTGCACCTCAAGCTATCGAAAATAAACTAAAAGAATCGTTCTTTATTGAGCAATGTATGGTTATTGGGGAAAACGAAAAGTTTGTAAGCACATTAATTTCACCCAACTTCAGTTTCCTTCACGACTGGTGCAGCAGGCATAAAATCCACTTTGAAAATAACCAAGAACTAATCACTCTACCTGAGGTTATTGCTCGTTATCAAAAAGAAATCAACGCAACAAACAAACAATTAAGCGATTACGAGCAAATTAAGCGTTACCGATTAGTGGCAGAGCAATGGAGTCCACAGACTGGAGAACTATCGCCAACACTAAAACTCAAACGTAAGGTTATTTACGAAACCTACAAGAATGTTATCGATGAGATTTTTGGCTTAGGAAAAAATGGCGACTAAAGACAAAACGCAAATGGCTCTCGAATGAGAGCCATTTGCGTTTTGTCTATATTTTCTTTATTCTCAACAGGAATAGTCCTAAGAACGTAAGTGCTCCATTCATTATTATAAGTTCAAATCCGAATTTATAACCCCAGAAAAGAGTTGTTGAATAGACACTTAAAACATAGCATAAAAGCGGAGAGGCTATTGCAACTAATGGAATCCATCTATCCTTTACCTGCCACTTGGTAAACATCCCAAACGAATACAACCCCAATAAAGGCCCATAGGTATAACCGGCTATTTTATATAAAGTCTGAATAATAGCCTCATCATTTATACTCCGTATTATAAATATACTGAGCATTAAAATCAATGCAAATGATAAATGCACCAAATACCTGATTTTTGTTTTTTTATCTTCGGAAAAAGTGAACTTGTTTAAACCCAAAATATCAATGCAAAAAGATGTTGTTAACGATGTAAGTGCTCCATCGGCACTAGGATACGCTGCTGAAATTAATCCAATTATAAAAATGATACCAGCAATTGGGGCCATATGATGTATTGCTATTGTTGGGAAAAGGTCATCGGTATTGGCCACATTAATTCCACGAGAATTTGCATAGAAAATAAGGATTGCTCCAAGTATCAAAAACATCATATTCACAAATACAAGGACAATGCTGAACGAAAACATATTCTTTTGCGCATCCTTAAGTGAACGGCAACTAAGATTTTTCTGCATCATTTCCTGGTCCAACCCAGTCATTGTAATGGCAATGAACATTCCGCTAAGAAATTGTTTAAGGAAAAATTGTTTACTACTCCAATCCGTAACTAACATCTGGGAGTATTCACTCTGAAATACCTTGGTAATTATTCCTCCAAACGACAGTTGTAACTCCTTTGAAATAAAAACAATTGAAAGCACAACAGCCAAAAGCATAAAGGTAGTCTGGAGGGTATCTGTCCAAATTATGGTTCGTATCCCTCCTTTGAAAGTGTATATCAGTATTGAGGCTATAAAAATGATTATGGTGACGAAAAAGGGGATATTCCATGCATCAAAAACAAAAATCTGAAGAACGTTAACAACAATAAACATCCGAAGCGATGCACCAATAACTCTGGATAGAAGGAAAAAAGAAGCACCTGTTTTGTAGGTTGAGCGTCCAAACCTTTCTTCAAGGTATGAGTATATGGATGTTAAATTTAATCTATAGTACAAAGGCATTAAAACAGTTGCTATTACTGCGTATCCGGCAAGAAACCCAAATACCATCATCATGTAAGTGAATTGCTTATTCATTACATCACCAGGTACCGACATGAAAGTTACTCCCGAAAGTGATGCCCCAATCATTCCAAAAGCAACAACATACCAAGGCGACCTTTTATTTCCTAAATAAAAAGTTTGGCTTGTAGCATCTCTCGATGTTAAATAGGTTATAAACAGTAACAAACAAAAATATACGGCTACTATAATAGCAATTAATGTAGGTGACATTTGTTATTTTTTTTGTGAATGCAATTGTATGAAAAATAAGGAAGAAGAAAAAATTCACACATAACAAATATTGCATTGCACTATCAATAAGTTCTTTTACGGTTAATGTCAACTACAGCACAAAACTTTTGAATCGTCCTAATATGTATTTTTTGTATAAATCATGTAGATTTGTAAATCTCAAAGACAAGTATTGAAATGAACGTTCAAACATATCCTTCAAAATTATTAGAATCGGCAGTTGAGGAGTTTTCGAAACTTCCAGGAATAGGACGACGCTCTGCGTTACGAATGGTTCTGCATATGCTTAGACAGGATAGCGTTGAGGTGGATAAATTCACCCTAGCATTAACCAACCTAAGGCATAACGTAAAATTCTGCAATGTTTGTCACAACATTTCCGACACTGACACTTGTAGCATTTGCTCATCGCCAAATAGAGATAGAGCTACAATTTGCGTTGTGGAAAACATTAAGGATGTAATGATGGTAGAAAACACCCATCAGTTTAACGGCTTATACCACGTACTTGGCGGCGTAATTAGTCCTATGGAGGGAATTGGCCCTACAGATTTAAATATTGATAATCTGATAGATAGGGTTGAAAAGGGCGATATCAAAGAAGTTATTATGGCATTAAGTGCTACAATGGAAGGAGATACAACAAATTTTTATATCTTTAAGAAATTAAAACAGTACCCAATTAGTGTTTCTACCCTAGCCAGAGGGGTTGCTTTTGGCGATGAATTGGAATATACCGATGAAATTACGCTAGGAAGAGCTTTAATTAATAGGGTTAGGTTCGATTCAACTTTAAATGATTAAATTTAGGGTTGTGAAACCAATAAAAAAATTGCACGTATTTTGATATAGTTTATATATTGACATAGAAAACCCTTACAGTATGGGACAAAAAATAATATATCTCTTAGCCTTTCTGCTTATTTCGGGATTTACATTTTCCCAAAACCGTTTCGATGAACTTATTGCTTCGGGAAATCAAAAATTAAAGGAGAAAGACTATAAAAATGCCATAAAAGATTTTTCGGAGGCCAACTCAATTCAAGCAAATGATACTGCTGCGTTAAACGGATTAATAAAATCATACACTTTGCTGAGCGACTATAAGAGTGCTCAAAAACTTATTGATGAGGCCCTCCAAAACAATCCTAACGATGCAGAACTTGTTATGCGCCAAGGTATACTTTATAATTTGGATGGTGACCATATCAAAGCGCAAGAACAGTTTACAAAGGCATTAGGCTTAAACCCTTCATCAAAAATTCAACTTCAAATATTGCTTAACAAAGCTTCAGCGGAAATTAGATTGGAAGATTTTACAAGTGCTTTGGAAGACTACAATAAAGCCATTGAAATTGAGCCTCGCAATGCGAACATATACAACTACCGTGGTTTAGTAAATTTTAAACTAGGCTATTACCTAGATGCTGTTAACGACTATAACAATGCGCTAGATTTGGAACCAAACTCTGGATTAACCTACTATAATAGAGGAATGACCTATCTAAAGCTATCGGAAAAGCAAAAAGCCTGCACCGATTTTCACAAAGCTTGCAAAATGAATAATGTTAATGCCTGTAAAATGATTATTGCCGAATGCGGTGGTAAATAAACATTTAAATGATAGTACCAGTAAAGGGTGGAAAATTCCACCCTTTATTTTTTTATTATTTTATTGCCTAATAAAATTACATTCCGTAACTTAGCAACGTCATTTAATTACTAATTGTAATTTAATATTGGCTTTTATTTCTAGAATATAACTTAAAGTTCCATAAAATTATAACGTTATGATAAACGACCTTGACCAAATTTTATCGCAAAGCGCAAAAAGGATGAAGCGCTCGGTAATCAGAGAGTTGCTTAAAATGACTCAGCGCCATGAACTTATCTCATTTGCAGGAGGATTGCCCTCGCCTGAAAGTTTTCCTGTAGAGCAACTCAAGGACATCACCGTTGAAGTTTTGGATACCGATAGCGCTAAGGCTTTACAGTATGGAGAAACTGAAGGCGATAAAAGGTTGCGAGAAATTCTTGTTGAACGCTACCTCAAAGTTGGAATTAATGTAAACATCAACAATCTTATAATAACTACTGCCTCGCAACAAGCACTTGACCTTATTCCAAAAATTTTTGTAAACCCTGGCGATAAGGTTATTTGCGGACTACCGAGCTACCTTGGAGGTATTGCATCGTTTGCCGTTTACGGTGCCGATTTAATTGGCATTGAACTAGACGACAAAGGAATGCGCTCCGACTTGCTCGAAAAAAATCTTGAGCAACTGAAACAAAAGGGCGAGAAACCAAAATTCATCTACGTTATTCCCGACTTTCAAAATCCAACAGGGATAGCAATGCCCGAAGAGCGTAGAAAGGAAATTATTGCCATTGCTAAAAAGTATGATATCCTAATTATTGAGGACAGCCCTTACCGCGAGGTTCGTTTTAGCGGAACACCACAACGCACAATGTACGAGTTGGATGGAACAGGACAAGTTGTTTTACTTGGAACAATGTCAAAAATATTTGTTCCGGGTTTCCGTATTGGCTGGGTGCTAGCGCACGAGGAAATTATTGATAAAATAGTAGTTGCAAAGCAGAATACCGACCTTTGCACATCATCGTTTGTGCAAAAAATTGCGGCTAAGTATTTTGAAAAAGGGTATTTCGATAAAAACCTTGCCACAATTAACAGCAACTACAAAGTGAAGCGCGACACAATGGTTGCGGCATTCCATAAATATATGCCAAGTGGTGTTAAGTGGACTGAACCAGAGGGTGGTTTATTCCTTTTCGTAACACTTCCTGATTATATGGATGCCGAAGAACTATTCAAAGTTGCCATAGAGGAAAATGTAGCCTTCGTTCCTGGAACTGTATTTTACTGCGATGGCGGTGGGAAAAACACCTTGCGCATTAACTTCTCATTTATGTCGAAAGAGATGAACGAAGAAGGCGTAAAGCGCTTAGCGAATGCAATTAAGAAACTTATGAAATAACTCATCCTTTACCGATAAACTGAAAGACGCTTCAACCGAAGCGTCTTTCTTATTTTTGTTGTACCAGTTGTTTTTAGTACCTTTATCGGCCATGGAGCTATCGGTAATCATAGTAAACTATAACGTAAAGCACTTTCTAGAGCAATGCCTTATGAGCGTTCATTCTGCGCTTAAGGACATTGATGCCGAAGTTTTTGTGGTTGACAATGCATCGAGCGATGACTCCTGTTCAATGGTTAAACAGAAGTTTCCAACCGTAAAGTTGATTGAAAACTACCAAAACGTAGGATTTTCCAAGGCTAATAATCAAGCTATAGCACAGTCGCAGGGGAAATACATACTACTATTAAACCCCGATACCGTTGTTCAGGAAGATACGTTCACTAAATGCATTGCATTCATGAATAGTCATAGCGATGCAGGAGCCATTACCGTAAAAATGATTGACGGGAAAGGAAACTATCTACCTGAATCGAAACGGGGATTTCCTTCGCCTTGGGTTTCGTTCTTCAAGATATTTGGACTAACATCGCTATTCCCAAAATCAAAAATATTTGCTCGCTACTACCTAGGACATCTCGATAAAAATGCAACTAACCAAATTGACGTTCTTCCTGGTGCATTTATGTTTATTAAAAAAGAAGCCCTAAACAAATCAGGCTTGCTCGATGAGCAGTTCTTTATGTATGGCGAAGACATCGACCTATCGTATAGAATTACCCAAGCAGGCTACAAGAACTACTACTACCCTGAGTGTCAAATAATCCATTACAAAGGAGAAAGTACCAAGAAAGGCAGCTTAAACTATGTGCTTATATTCTACAAAGCGATGATAATTTTTGCCAAAAAGCACTTTAAATCCAACAAGGCAAGCACCTTTATCATCCTAATTAATTTTGCAATTTACTTTAGAGCGTTCCTCTCCATTATTAAACGAATTATAAATACGCTTTGGCTACCTACATTGGACGCACTGCTAATTGCTCTGGGATTATTAACCATAACACCAATATGGGAAAATTTTCGTTTTCAAAGTTCAAATGTTTACCCCACGGAGTATGTTGCAATCCTAGGCTCTTTTTACATCATAGCGTGGCTTTTGACCCTATGGATTAATGGAGCTTACGACAAACCTCAAAAACTTACAGATTCAATAAAAGGTATACTTACGGGCTCCATTCTAATTCTTGTAGTTTACTCAATACTCCCCAACGAAATACGCTTTTCGCGGGCAATAATTCTTTTAACAGGATTTTGGGCTTTAATATCTACACTATCAGTTCGCTTTCTTCTGTCAAAATTAAACCCAAGGGCTATAATCAACAATAAATTCATCAAAAAAATAGCCATTGTTGGGAGTAATTCCGAAGAACAAAGGGTAAAGGATATTCTAAATAATTCAGGGGTAAAATATATTTACGTTGGAAATTTTGAATTAAAAGAGGCTGAAAACCAAAACAGCATCTCCTTTGAACGCTTGGAGGAATTTGTAAGAATTAACAGTGTTGATGAATTAATATTTTGTACGCAAAGCATATCGATGCAGAATATTGTTACGGCTATGCTATTCCTTAGTTCTTTGGGTAAGGAGTATAAAATTGCACCACACGAAGGCTCATTTATAATTGGTAGCAACTCAATTGAATCCACTGGAGAACTTTACACTTTGGATATTAAAGCAATAGGAACACAAGCAAGCAAACGCAATAAAAGGCTATTTGACCTATCCATTTCATCACTATTAATACTTTTAATACCTATACTGCTTTTCATAGCTAAAAACCCTCTTAAAAACTGGGCAAATGCATTTAAGGTTCTTGCAGGCTCAAAAACATGGATTAGTTACAATACCGAATATAAAACAGATAATCTTCCAAAAATTAAGGAGGGGATATTTCCTTTCAAACTAAGTAGCCTAAAAGGAGATTCAACCCAAAACCTGTTCTACGCTCGAAACTACAATTTAGCATTGGATTTCAAAATACTTTTGGAGAGTATTCTGAAGTAGCGAGTTTAAGGTTTTATGTTCAAATACCACAAAACTCAAAAAGCATTCAACATTTTTAGAATTTGTGTGTTAATAGGTTGAAAATATCAACAGGATTAAAGTACACAAAAGAATAAATGTTTTATGGCTAAGGAAATCAAAATCATACTCCCCCCAATGGGTGAAGGTATCACCGATGCACGAATTACACGCTGGTTAGTAAAAGTTGGCGATAAAGTAGAAATAGACCAACCAATTGTTGAAATTGCCACTGATAAAGTTGATTCTGAAGTCCCTGCAATATCGGCAGGAACAGTAAAGGAACTACTTTTTAAAGAAGGTGACACGCCTCAGGTGGGACAACCCATATTGACACTTGTTGCCGAAGGTGCTGCAGATTTTCCGACAACCAAAATAGAGTCAGAAAATCTACCTAAAGCCGAGGAAAAAGTTCCGAATAAAATTATCACTGAAAATAAAACTCAGCCTGTTGCTGACAATAACGACGAATTACTTATTGGATTATCGCCCCTTGTTCGTAAAATTGCCAAGGAAGAAGGAATTACTCCAGCGGAGTTAAAACAGATAAATGGGTCTGGCTTAAACGGTAGAATAAACAAGGATGATATACTTGCATACATCAAAAAGCGTGATAGCAGAATAAATGAGATAGAAACCAAGGCGGTTCAGGAAGCTGTCCAAAATACGATAACTCAGCCTACAGAAACTGGTGCACGTCATGAGGTTATCCCGATGGACCGTATGCGCAAACTTATTGCAGAACATATGGTAATGTCGAAACAAACATCGGCCCACGTTACATCGTTCATAGAGGTTGACGTAACCAATATGGTTGAGTGGCGTAACCGCAATAAGGATAACTTCCAAAAAACTGAAGGGGAAAAACTAACACTTACACATCTTTTTGCTGAAGCAACAGTGCAAGCTATTAAGAAGCATCCTCTTATAAATTCTTCGGTAGATGGCGATAAAATCATTCTAAAGAAAGATATCAACCTTTCCATTGCTACGGCATTGCCAAATGGTAACCTAATTGTTCCTGTTATTAAAAATTCTGATAGGTTGAATTTGGTTGGTTTAGCAAAAAGCATTAACGACCTTGCAACAAGAGCTCGCGAAAACAAACTAAAACCCGACGAAATTCAAGGTGGAACTTTCACCATTACAAACCTTGGAATGTTCGACACTCTTACAGGAACCCCAATTATTAACCAACCTCAAGTGGCTATTCTTGCAATAGGCTCTATTAAAAAACGACCTGTAGTAATTGAAACCAATGCTGGTGATGTAATAGGAATAAGACAAATGTGTATAATTTCTTTATCCTATGACCACAGAATAGTTGATGGTGCTTTAGCAGGAACCTTCATGAAAACATTTAGGGATACTATTGAGAATTTCAATTTAGAACGTCCGCTATAATTTACAAAAAGCAATAAAACAGATTTATGGTTGGAATCAGTAAAAAAATTCTAATCATAAGTCTGTTTTTTTTTATGATGAATGAGGAAAATTACAGACATTTATTATTTAAACGTAAAAGAAACTCCCCGAACAAAATTTTCGTATATTGTATTACTAATTTAGTCAAAGGATTAAGTGCATTGGTGTTTTAGAACAATAAAAAAGTCTAAAATATTTTTGAATAATGCTTTTATTTATTTTCTTTGTTATAAAATTCTGATATTTTAAGGTTTATAAGGATTATTTAAGCTTTTATTTTGGAGTAACGAGGGTAAAAAAGTTGTAATTAGAAACTTAATGAAGAATAAAGTACTCCTAATATTTTTATTGTTTTTTTCTTTTACTGGCGTATTTGGTCAAAAAAGTTCTTACTTCAAAAGAGCTTTTGTTGATGCTGAATACTACCTTCTTTATGAGGAATACCGCGATGCGCTTCCGCTTTACCAAGAAATTTATAAGGCTTTTCCATCTAACTACAATCTTGCATACCGAATTGGGCTTTGCTATTTGAATATTCCGAATGAGAAAAATAAATCTTTGGAGTATTTCGAAAGAGTTTTAGGAAACATTACAAACAATTACCAAGAGGGGTATTTTACTGAAACAAAAGCACCCCGAGAGGCTTACCTTTATTACGGCAGGGCATTAAGGCTTAGTGGTGATTATGAAAAGTCACTACAAGCATTTAGCTCTTACAAAGGAATGCTTAGAGCCGATGAGATGGATGAACTCCGCATTGTTGAAAAGGAAATTGAGTCGGTAAGCTTTGCACAGCAAATGCTCGCAAATCCGAAGAATCACATAATTCAAGCCATTGGAAGAAACGTTAAAACCCGATTTCCCGAAAAGAATCCACTAACCGATAGTACAGGCAACATTCTTATTTACACATCTGTTCAGCGTTTTTACAATGCAATTCTTATAAGTCAGAAGGATACAGGCTTTTGGAGCAACCCTCTCAACGTAAACTCACAGTTATACGCTGATGGTGTAATACACACCGTAGGCCTATCGTCTAACGGCTCAATACTTATCCTGTCACGAAACGACAACGACGCATCTAACTTATACTATAGTACATTCGATAAATCCAAGAATAAATGGAATCCCATAACCAAATTTCCAAAAGAAATCAACTCTAAGAGTTGGGAAAACTTTGGTTCGTTGTCCGCCAATGGCGACACACTTTATTTTAGCAGTAACCGTGAAGGAGGCTTTGGCGGCTTCGATATCTATATGTCAACAAAAACCGCCTTGGGTGAATGGACTAACCCTGTAAACCTTGGGAAGAATATAAATACTCCTTTCGACGAAGTTGCACCTTTTGTTACGGAAAATAGTAGTAAACTATTTTTCAGTTCAAAAGGACATAAAACTATGGGAGGTTTTGACCTGCAGTATTCAAACAAAGAAGGTTCTTCATGGAGTGCACCTATCAACCTAGGTTATCCTCTTAACACACCCGACGACGACAGCTTTTTATTCCCAATAGGAAATGGAAATCAAGGGTATTTATCTAAATCGACTATTGAAGGCGATGAAGATATATTTTACGTAAAAATTGATTTTTCAGAAAATAAGCAGCAATAAGTTCCCTTATGAGATTAATTAAATACTCCTTTGCTATTATACTTTGTTTGGCAGCTATAAGTTTAAATGCTCAAACAAAAAAGGAACTTGAGGAAACTTACAAAGACGCCAACTCATACTTCTACTTTGAGGATTACGAGGAAGCATTAGCATTATACCTTCAGGTTTACAAAACCCAACCCGACAATGCAAACCTTAACTATAAAGTAGGATTCTGCTACTTAAATATTCCTGGTAGCAAAGAAAAATCAATACAATATCTAAAAAAAGCAACACAAAATACCACAAGAAACTACAGAGAAGAGTCTATTCTAGAAACAAAAGCACCTGTAGATGCAATATTTTACTTAGGCAATGCATACTTTGTTAATAATCAAATTGAAAATGCACTAAATCAGTACAAAAGGTTTGCTGAACTGACAAATGGCTCAGGGCAATGGAACTTCGATTACCTGACTCATCAAATAAATGCTGCGAAAAACTCGACTATACATCAAAAAAACCCCGTTAACTTTCTTCAAGTAAACCTTGGCGAAAGCATTAACGATAGGTTTTCTAATTTCAATGCGGTACTATCGGGTGATGGAAAAACAATGGCTTTTACTACTAGACGCCGTTTTTACCAAGCTGTATTTATATCAAACCAAACCAGTAATGGCGATTGGAGCACACCTAAGAACATCACCCTTGACCTGCAAGTTGATGGAAACTGCTCCACATTATCGCTATCCTACGATGGAGCGGAACTTTACCTATTTAAGGATGATAACCACGATGGCAATATCTATGTTTCTCGTTTAAGGAGTGGGAAATGGTCTCCTATGGTTAAACTCAACAAGAATATCAATTCAGAATCGTACGAGACTCATGCCAGTATTAGTTCCGATGGCAAGTATCTTTATTTTACAAGCAATAGAAAAGGTGGTTATGGCGACCTTGATATTTATGTCAGTGAAAGAACCACTGGTGATGATTGGGGAGTACCCAGAAATCTAGGTCCTAGCATCAATACAAGTTTGAATGAGAATACTCCTTTCCTATCAACCGACGGAACAATGCTTTACTTCAGCTCCGAAGGCCATAACAATATTGGGGGATACGATATTTTTATCTCACAACTTAGTTCAAAGGCAGAATGGTCTACTCCTATAAATTTGGGCTATCCAATAAATACAACTGACGATAATTTATTTTACTTTCCAATTGGCAATGGCTCACAAGGTTTAGTATCGATTTTCGACAACGATGGTTTTGGAGAGCAGGACATCTGCCAACTAGAACTATTCATTCCTAGGTTTATGAAGAACATTGTTTCTTCAACCTCTTTTGCAGAACAAACAACCAACAATAATTACAAGCGCATTGTTGTTGACACAATAAATTCCAGTGGAGTTGCTCTGATGGATATAAGCTACTCCGACATTCCTCTTAAAATTGACCCAAATAAACGCTATAAGCTTTTCTTTGAAGGTAGAAGTTTCGACATAAAGGAAAAGCCCAAGTTTGCTGAAAAAAATCTTGTTAAAGCGGAACAAGTCAAAAAGACTGAACTTCCAACATCGTTAATTAGTCAACACAAAATTGATGACACATTAATGAATGAACCTATTCAGGAACGAATAAATTTACTAAAACAGTTTAGCGATACCAATACCAATAAAGTAAGTATAACAAATATTCCTGATACACAAAAATCAACCTATCAACAAAACATTGACAACAAAGCATCTTTCGACTATAATAAGTTGTCTGAAATTCTTCTAATACTTTCACCAAGTGGTTCTCAACCGTTACTCACAAAAGTGCTTAAAAGAGAATGGATTTTTGAGGAACTAGGCCTTAACGAAAAGATTATTGAGTTTACACAAGCATTTGAGAGTGTTGAGGAAAAAGATGCTATTCTAATTTCCTTGGCTGCTTTATCCGACAAACTAGGAACTCATTCTAATGCATCAAGCAAGCGTTCAAAAAACATATCAAATAGGAATGCTGGCAATAGCCTATATTATGTCTACAATCAAATAGTTAATTCAGCTTCACCAGAACTAAGTCGTCTTCTTGCCGAGGTATTGGTAAATAATCCAAAAATTCAATCTTTTGAAGAGTTAATTCAAAAATTTAAAAAGACATATCCTGATAAATACAACGAATACTTACCCGAACTTCTTCGATTGTTAGCCAAAGCAACTATCAGCAATTACCTTAAACTTTCCGACGAACAAAAATTCGAGTTATACAACAATATAATCCAACCAGCCGATGCAAAATCGCCTAACTGGTGGATATATATAATTATTGCTTTTTTACTGACATCTGCCGTAGGATATTATATATATAAGAGAAAAGAAAAGTCTTAATCATAGATTTGTTAATCCTACTAGGCAATTTGCTTCCTATTACGAAAATTTCGTATCTTTGTATCATTAAATCTACTCAGATGAAACTTATAATTGTCGACCGATTTACCACAGTGGCTATAGCAGTCTGCTAAAGCATTCATCGGCAATTTCTCTTTTTCTTTTTTTTATTATCAAATCAATTTTACTAACAACTTAATTTTTGGAGGATTCGCTATGAATACTTTTGATTCAATGTCAATTGTCGTGTTTGGCGCGCAAACACTTTTTGCAAAAACATCTACAGAACAATTCGAAAATCAATATGTTAAACATCGAAAACGAAAACGATATGAACCGTAATAGTATCAAAATATATCAGAATAAATTCAAATCATTCTTAAGAGATATCTCGGAATCGATAGCTGGTTCCGACGCCGATTACACGGCAATTAATTTACGCAAAGCCTTACTCCTACTCTCCATACCAATGGTTCTTGAAATGGCTATGGAGTCAGTTTTCACCATTGTAGACATCTACTTTGTTTCAAAACTAGGCCACGAAGCAGTATCCATTGTTGGTCTTACCGAATCGATGCTATCCATACTCTACGCATTCGGTATTGGGTTTGCCATATCGGCAACGGCAATAGTCTCGCGCCGAATTGGTGAAAAAGAACCACGTAAAGCAGCCAACGCAGCATTTCAATCAATACTTGTAGCATCTGTTGTCTCAGTAGTAATATCAATTATTGGACTTCTATTCAGCGATGAACTATTACGTTTGATGGGAGCAAGCGATTCGTCGGTAGCCAAGTATGGAGGTTATACCAAATGGATGCTTGGAGGTAACGCAACAATTATGTTCCTATTCCTTTTCAACGGAATATTCCGAGGCGCTGGCGATGCAGCCGTTGCTTTAAGGGTTTTACTGGTTTCAAACTCAATAAATATAGTACTTGACCCTTTGCTGATAATGGGCTACGGACCATTCCCTGAATTAGGAATTGAGGGAGCAGCCATTGCAACTAATATTGGACGTGGAGTTGGAGTACTATTCCAGCTATACATCCTTTTAAAGGGAAGCAGCCGCATTCAACTTATGCTTAACGACTTAAAACCCGACATGGAACAAATATGGAGTTTTATAAAACTTTCGCTATCAGGAATATCGCAGCTAATTATTGCTACAACAAGCTGGGTTGTAATGGTGCGAATAATTTCTGAGTTCGGAAGCGTATCGGTGGCAGGTTACACCATTGGAATTCGACTTATTATATTTGCATTGTTACCATCGGTTGGACTAAGCAACGCAGCGGCAACACTTGTTGGTCAGAATTTAGGCGCAGGAAAGCCTCATCAAGCCGAAAAATCGGTTTGGACAACAGGAATTGCCAATGCAGTTTTCCTTGGCATAATTGGATTATTGCTGATAATTTGGCCAACATGGTTTATCCAATTACTCGTAAGTGATGCGGAGGTTATTGCTAAAGGCGCGGAGTGTCTTCGAATAATAAGCATTGGATTTATTTCGTATGGTTTTGGAATGGTTGTGGTTAACTCATTGAATGGAGCAGGCGACACATTTACCCCGATGATTATTAACCTGTTCTGTTTCTGGTTTCTGGAAATTCCTTTAGCATACCTACTTGCCATAAAGTTTGGTCTGAATGAGCATGGCGTTTACTACGCCATTGTAGTTGCAGAAACAACAATGACCTTAACCGCAATACTTGTTTTTAAACTAGGAAAATGGAAATTAAAAAAGGTTTAACAACAAAGGGATGGCATAAGTCATCCCTTATTTTTATTATTCTTAAAATCTTCGCAAAACGATTATATCAGAAATTAGTACCTTTGCAAACTGAAAACAAATTTAAATGGAAAGAGTAGTTGTAGGCTTATCGGGCGGAGTTGACTCTAGTGTTGCTGCTTATTTGCTTAAACAGCAAGGCTACGAGGTTATTGGTATGTTTATGAAAAACTGGCACGATACCACTGGCGTGCTTAAAGGCGATTGCCCTTTTGATGACGATAAGAACTTTGCCGAAATGGTTGCCCGTAAACTTAAGATTCCTTTTGAATTTGTGGATTTAAGCGATGAGTACCGTAAGCGAGTTGTGGATTACATGTTCGATGAGTACTCCAAAGGCAGAACCCCAAACCCCGATGTACTTTGCAACCGCGAAATTAAATTCGATGCGTTTATGAATGCTGCGCTTAAGTTAGACGCAAAGTACGTTGCAACTGGCCATTACTGCCGTAAAGGAGAAATAAACGTTGATGGACATACATACTATCAACTTTTAGCAGGGTTAGATGGCAATAAGGACCAAAGTTACTTTCTTTGCCAGCTCAACCAAAAACAACTGGCCAAAGCCCTTTTCCCTATTGGTCATTTACAAAAACCCGAAGTAAGAAGAATTGCTGCTGAACTAGGTCTTGCTACTGCAGAACGAAAGGATTCTCAGGGTATTTGTTTTGTTGGCAAAGTTGATTTACCTGTATTTCTTCAGCAAAAACTAAAATCGCAACAAGGAAGTATTGTTGAAATCACAGCAGAATACTACAACTCGATAAAAAACTCAGATGAATCCGACCTTGACAGTTTATCTAAACCATTTGTTTACAACAAAAGTATAGGTAAGAAGGTTGGCGAGCATCAAGGTGCACAGTTTTACACAATAGGCCAGCGTAAAGGATTAAATGTAGGTGGAAAGGCTGAACCATTATTTGTAATATCGACAGATATTCAAGAAAACATTGTTTATGTAGGAATGGGGCAAAACCATCCCGGCTTATTCCGCAAAGCGCTTTTCATTAACTCCAACGAAGTCCACTGGGTACGCCCCGATTTAAAACTGTCCATAGGCCAACACATTGAACTGATGGTTCGAATCCGATACCGCCAACCACTCCAAAAAGCCACGCTTTACAGTAAGGACGAGGGTATATATATCGTGTTTAACGAACCACAACGAGGAATAACTGCAGGCCAGTTTGCATCATGGTACGATGGTGAAGAACTTATTGGTTCGGGTGTGATTGCTGAATAATCATACAAAATAACATTTAAAAGAAAGCCCAAGAACAAAATTCTTGGGCTTTCTTTCATGCCATTAATGGAGTAAACAAAAAAGCCCCGAGGGATTGCTCCTCGGGGCGAAGGTGGGGCGGCGACCTACTCTCCCGCTGTGACGCAGTACCATCGGCGCTGGCGGGCTTAACGGCCCTGTTCGGGATGGGAAGGGGTGTCCCCCGCCGCCGTAGCCGC
>JAKQKB010000165.1 GCA_029560875.1 Bacteroidota bacterium
GCGACAAAGAAGACAATGGATATGTTAAGTGAGGCAGATAGATTAATTACATACGGCTATCACGATTGCATAAATGAAATGTTAATGTGGACTAAAAGCAGAGAGAAATGAATGAAAATGAACCAATGCAAGAACGGAAATTGATAGGCACAAAGTCGCTGAAAGAGTTAGCTATTTACCTATCGGGCGTAAAAGACGGGAAGGGCAACCTTTTACCGCTTGGGACGATTGTAATAGACGACCTGTGGGATGCTATAAGATACATAGACGGGGATACTGGTTTCATTGCACCACGTGACCAACAAAATAAGCCATGAGCAACACAGATAAACTCAGAGAGTTTGCATATACCCTTATAGAGCGTGTATGGGAAACTGGTAACGGCGATTCACACGAATGCAATACAAGATTTGACGACTTGCGTAATCTTCAAAACTGTATTGACAATAACCTTGACGATGCCATTGAAAAGCTCACCGCCCTCATCAGCGAGGGGTATGTAGAAAAGGCTAAGTACGATGAGGCTGTTCGGCAGCGGGATGAACTGAAGGAGGCGTTGGCTGAACAGAAAAGGTTATATTTTAATCTTTTTGACGAGGAAATAAGGTGTATGTATTGCGAGGCTGAAATAAGTCGTGGGTCAGCTATTATCCTTTGTAAGGAATGTGCAGAAAATACCGAGTTATGATAGATGCAACTCATATACATATGCCGTCAGGACAAGATGTAAAAATTAAGAAGGTTTACAATTCTATTGCAACCTGTTTTGTTGACCCATATCCAATATCAATCATGTGGGGTAAGCAGGAATATGCAAATACCATTATTGTAAAACTTGACGATTTAAAAGAATTAGCCGCAATCAAAAACACAGATGGTTAGCGGCTGCGGAGTGGATGCTAACGGCTGGCGGTATGGCATAGTTATTTTTTCTATCACAAAACTAAATTAAAAGATATGGCTTACGATATTTATGGAAACAACTTAGCGAGCGGACACTGTGAGGTGCATCCGTGGGTGGGTGAAAGTTACCCATGCAGTTTATGTTATGCAGAAAGCAAACCTAAACACGACCCAAGACAAAAAGAGTACGAACGTGCGGAGGCTGAACACTACGCAGAAATGGAGCGAGCGCACTACGAAGAACTGGCAAGAAAAAATAATTTGCTATACCGCATGTTATGCTATGTGGCACTTGCAGTAAGTAAATTAAATGAGCGAGTTCAGAAATACAAGGAAAAAATGTTAAGCAGAGTGGTGCAAAAGTGCCATTGAGCATAACGGTTTGTGTATGGTTTGAAAGCCAACATACAGACCTTGATTAAATGAACGAATATTAACTTGGCTTTTTAACTATACACTTTGTTATAAGCCGTTTTTTTCAAAAATATGAAACGAATAAATAAAAACATTGGTGCTAAAGTACAGGTTAGAGAAATAACCGTTGAAATTAGTCCAAGAGTTAAGTGGAGAAAACTTAAGAAAGTTACAGGAGTAATTGTGGAAAACGAAGGCTATGAACATTATTATCATACTTGTAGTGGTGGATATACCTATGTAAGCAAGCATTTGATTAAAAATGACTGTTATCCAACCTTTGCAATTAAACTTGATAATAATGTGAAGGATATTGAAGGAAACAATGTGATTGTGGTTAGGAAGTTTGAGCTTAAGTTTTTGGAACGAATTGAAGTACCAAAAAAACCTGTAAGCGAAAAGGCTTATTTAAACGCCAAAAAGGTTATTGAACGTTACGAAGCTGAAAATGGCTTATAACG
>JAKQKB010000007.1 GCA_029560875.1 Bacteroidota bacterium
CTGCTCATTTAAAGAAGATAACTGTGTGTTCATGCTTTGTGCAACATCTCCACCTATACTTGGCATTTTTGCTGTAGGGCTTTGTATGTTTTTAAATGCTAATGTTTCAACGTCAATAGCACTTAATTTTTTCATCTCTGCTGCTACTTCTCTTATAACTGTTTTGGCATTGTTGCTTGTAGGTTTTTTAGTATCACCCCAAAAATCAAAACCATTTTTCTTTGCAAACTCAGCAAAATTAGTGTATTGTTCTTTATAGTTTTTAATGTTTTCGTCAAGTAACTTGTCTTGTTCTTTAGCTTTATCTTCACGTTCTTTTAAAATGGCTTTTTCATAACCGTATTGTGTAGCATAAACTTTTCTGTTGTTATCAAATATGTTTCTTATTACATATCCTGCTTTATCCCAAAAATCAACCTCTTTATCTCGTCTTAATGATTCAGCCTCAGAATAGTTTTTAAGAGATTCTTCAAGAAATGTATTTGCATACGCTCTCATTAAAACTGCTTTAACATAATTATCAGTTTCGTTAGTATATGCTAATTGTAATTCACTAAATGTAGTTATATATCCGTTTGTTTCCCCAAATCTTTTATTATATTCTTCTATTGCATCTGATTGTGATATAAAACCTCTTGTAGCAGCTTCTAATATGCCACCCATTTCATTATAATTCTTTACAGCAGAATTTACCTCTGAATTTCCTTGTTTAAGTGATTTTATAAAGTTTTCGTTTGCTTTTTCTGCTACAGACATTTTACCTGTAAATACTTCAACTAAATCATCTCCAAACAGCACAAGTAATGTACTTGCTACAATCATTATCGTATTCATTGACAATAAAGACTTTCCAAACTGCTTTGCTGCGCCACCAAATCCGTACATTTTGCCAGTATTTACATCAATCTCTTTGCTTAATCGCATAAAGCTGTCTGTAAGCATAGGCAAGTTATTCGAAAGTGACATAAAACCGATACGAGCATCAATAGCAAAGTTAGGTAGCTCTCGCATTACCTGAGTAAGCTGAAAGGTAGCTCCATACATCGATTGTGTCTTAACCATGTTACTACCGCTCGCCTTAGCCATTCTATCGTATTCGTTTGATAGCTGCTTGGTGTTGGCAATAAGTTTAAGGTAATTAGCGTTCTGTGTATCTCCTGCTGCAACGTATTTTTGTGCTTCTAATACGTTTAATCGTATTTGTGCGTCAAGTTTTTGAAGTGCGGAGGTTTCCTGAGAAGCTAACACGGCTCTAAGTTTTGACACATTGTTCAATGCTGCCTGAGTAACAGCTTCTTGTTGTGTGAGCTTAACCTTAGCTTGTTTTACAGCATTTCCTTTAGCAATAGTTTGTTGTAACCTTTCTTCTTGCTTAATTAGCAAAGCAGTTTCAGCATTTAATTTCTGAATAAACGCTGCTTCTCCTTTGTCAGACATTCCTGCCAAAGTAATACCTTTTAGTTTACCACCAATGTTATTAGCTATCTTCTCAAGTTCTTTTAGTTGCGCTAACGCTTCGGGACTTACAATATCCCCTAATATATCGTACTTTGCCATTATTTTCTTCTGTTTTTAAGTTTTTCCATTTCTTTGTTGTGGCTTTCTACTTCTTGCTTGTAAACTTTCATTGTCTGAATAAAGTCTATCACAGGCATATCTATATCAGCTTTATATCCGTTTTTGTTCAGTACAGCAAATATCTTTGAGTAGTCCTCAATAGTTACTTTGCCTACATCTTGCTTTTTCTCACTTTTATCAATAGCTTTTAGTTCGGTTAT
>JAKQKB010000168.1 GCA_029560875.1 Bacteroidota bacterium
ATCAGGAGGTAAAAGAGTATATTGATTATTATAACAACGATAGAATAAAGGCTAACTTAAAAGGAATGAGCCCTGTAAAATACAGAACCCATTCCATTATAAATTAATATTAATCCGTCCAACTTTTTGGGGTCACTTCAGAAGAGGGCTTTTTTTGTTCTTTGTAGAGTTGAGAGTGAAAAGATTTCTCTCTTTACCTACCTGCCGTCAGGCAGGTTCGAATGATAATCTTTTTAAACTTTCTGTTTTTTAAGGAATAACCAAAACCCCACAATCCCTGCAATAACCGATAACCCTCCAAAAATGTAGCCAACTACGTGTGGGAGTTTAAACCCTTCAGGGGCAATCATAATATAGTTAATTGTTACGGCTGTCATAAACAGAGCAGGAATCAATGTAATAATGTAGAGTTTCTTTTCTGTGGCCAAATAGACCGTTATAGCCCAAAGTACAACCATTGCCAGTACTTGGTTGCTCCAGAACATATATCGCCATATAATGTCGAATTTCACCTGTGTTAGAGTAAATCCGATAATGAACAAAGGTAAGCTAACCCAAATACGGTTTGAGAGTTTTTTCTGGGCTATTTTAAGAAAATCAGCAACAATAAGTCGAGCACTGCGGAATGCAGTATCGCCAGTGGTAATTGGTGCAGCAACCACGCCAAGTATTGCAAGAATTCCTCCTACAAAGCCAAGCGTTGTATTGGATATCTCCTTAACAATTATTGTTGCTTCGCCTTTGTAGCCTGCAATGGCATCGTTTAGGCCGTGAACTCCACCGTAAAAACTCATTCCAATGGCAGCCCAAATCAACGCAATAACTCCTTCGGTTACCATTGCACCGTAGAAAACTCGTCGGCCTAGTTTTTCGTTTTTTAGGCATCGTGCCATCATTGGACTTTGGGTTGCATGAAATCCACTAATTGCCCCGCACGATATTGTTACAAATAGCATTGGGAATAGGGGATAAGCATCGGCATTGCTTTTCATATTTTCGAAGTTACCGAGCGTAAGTTCAGGAATGTCGAAAGCATATCCGCCCCAAAAAATTGCACCTCCAATACCTACAGCCATTATTAGCAAAGCTAGGCCAAAAACTGGATAAATACGACCAATAATTTTATCGATAGGAAGTAGAGTTGCTAGTACGTAATAGATTAGAATTATCCAAACCCAAAAGTTCTTAGTTAAGGCTTCGGGAGTTAGTGCTGCAAGCAAAGCGGCAGGGCCAGAAATAAATGCAGCACCAACTAGAATCATTAGTAGGAGGGTGAATCCGCGCATAAACTGCTTAACGTTTAGTCCTAGGTATTTCCCAATAATTTCCGGAATGCTGATTCCTCCCATTCGAATTGAAATCATACCTGAGAAATAATCGTGAACAGCACCTGCAAGGATATTCCCTACAACAATCCAGAGAAATGCAATAGGACCGTAAGCTGCGCCGAGAACTGCGCCAACAATTGGCCCTAAACCTGCAATATTTAAGAATTGGATTAGGAATGCTTTCCACCAGGGCATCGGGATATAGTCAATGCCATCCTGCATTGAGTATGCGGGTGTTTGCTTGGTTGAATCTGCACCAAAAATGCGTTCAATAAATAACCCATAGGTAAAATAGCCAAGAATTAAGGCTAAAATAGAGATTATAAATGTTATCATAAATTCATTATTATCCTGAAAAGCAATACGATATGTAAGTTTAAGAGTATTGAAATGTCATACTAAATTATTAAAGATTCTTTATGGATATTAAGTTTATTAAATAAAAATGGAGTGCCAAGAATATTGACACTCCATTGAATAAACTAAACTATCTTACCTATTCTTTTACAACCTTACGAACAGTTTTGCTGTTAGTGTTTGTAATAATTGTCACTAGATAAATGCCCGATTTAAGCGAAGCCGTTTCAATGGTAACTTTTGAAAGTCCATTGTTGGTTTGTCTCATAACTTCACGACCAATTAAGTCGGTAATAATTACAAGCGATACATTCTCAGAGTTATTGATGTATAGGTAACTGTTGAATGGATTTGGGTATGCCACAATGCTCGATAAGTTATTGTTGTCGATACCTGTATTCAACTCAAACTCTGCAGTAACATCAATATTTGCAGTGATATTTGAATCGGTACGTTTAGCAGTTGTTAGACCATCGCTCCACTTGGCAAATTTATAACCAGTTGCCGCAACCGCTTCCACCTCAGTACCGCTAGCACCATAGTTTACGGTTTGCGATAGTGTACCTGTGATAGAACCATTCGCCCCAGCAGTGTAAGTTAAAGTGTAGGTGTTAATAGCAAACTCCGCAGTAACGCTTATGTTAGCAGTAACATTGATATCGGTACGCTTAGCGGTGGTAACATCGTCGCTCCACTTCACGAAATGGTAACCAGTGTTTGCAACAGCCTCAACCTCTGTACCACTGCCACCTTCTGCAACAGTTTGAGTTGCCTCTCCTGTAATTGAACCATTAGCTCCTGCAGTGTAGGTTAGAGTATAAGTAGTAGGCGCAACATCCGCTTCAAACTCTGCAGTAACAGTTAAGTTGGCGTTTACATTGATATCGGTACGTGGATTTTGAGTTGAGCCATCGCTCCACTTAACGAATTTGTAACCTGAGTTTGCTACAGCTGATACTTGTTGTCCATTGCCGTTTGCATCAACAATTTGGATTGTTGGGCCGTTGATATAACCATAACTGTCATCGTTTACATAGTAAGTAAGCATGTAACTTGGTACTGTTTTTACCTCTATATCATCAATAATCCATCCAAAATCCCAAGTTGCTGTAGAGTTCCAGCGGAACTTCACGTTGGATTGACCTGCTACTGCCGCTATTTTCTGGTTGAAGAACTGCATATCGTCAAAACTTGTACTCCATGCTTGGATTGTTGTCCAGTTTGCTCCACCATCGATACTGTACGATAGGGTAGAGGTGTTCTTCCCGAATGAATAATGAAAATGCTTGAATGATAGGTAAATATTGGCTTGTCCGCTGAAATCGAAAGTTGGAGATACCAAGTTGGCCGATTCCTGCGTTCCGTAGTTTGTTACACTACTATTGAAGTACGCGTTATTACCCGTAGTTCCTAATGGATAATCAGCACCAAAACTGTTCAAAGTACCAAATTCCCATTTGAAGTTGCTAGGAGTACTACCAGGAGCGCTCCAGCAATCGGGTGCAGTGTTCTTAGCATTGAAATCTTCAATGTAAGGCAAACTGCTTATTGGTGTGCAACTACTTCCAAATATTGCAGTAACATCAATATTCGAAACCACATTTATGTCGGTACGTGGATTTGCAGTAACCCCATCGCTCCAATTGTAGAATGCATAGCCTGCATCGGGAACTGCCGTTACCGATGTTCCGTTTGAACCGTGAGCAACCGTTTGAGTTAAAACACCTGCAGTAGCGCCAGTAATAGAACCATTTGCGCCAGCCCTATAGGTAAGGGTGTAATTTGTTGCAGCAGCAGTTCCCGTAATCTCAATATCGTCAACAATCCAGTAGTAAGCCCAACTACCAACATAGTTCCATTTGAAACGAACATTGTTTTGTCCTGCCACTGCGGTTATTTGTTGCTCAAATGCTTCGGGGTTAGTTGTGCTGGCTGTCCATTTCTGAATTTGAACCCAAGCCCCACCGTTAATGCTATACGATAGCGTTGCCGAGCTGTTAGAGAAATGTTTGTAGTAGTGCTTAAACTTCAAGGTTACAGTTGAGTATGAAGTAAGGTCGAACATCGGGCTAACCAGGTCTGCATTCTGGGCTTTTCCGCTACCATAAGTATCGCTGTCAAGAAAAGCCATATTTGGCGTTGAGCCAGTTAATTTATCGCTTGGATACTTCCCTTGCGCTTTAAATGTCCAAACACCACCAGAACCAGCATTATCAACATTCATCCAATCTTCAGGAAGCGTTGTTCCATCGAAAGTTTGAGTGTAAGGTAGAGTGTATATTTTAGAGTACTCTGCCGTTACATTTTTGTCCATAATTACATTTTCGTCGGTGCGAGGATTGCTCTTAACACCATCGCTCCACTGAACAAACGAGTAACCAGAGTTAGGTATAACAGTAACTGCAGTGCCGTTACTACCATGCTGAACAGTTTGAGTTGTAGTTCCGCTTATAGTTCCATTTGTTCCAGCATAGTATGTTAAAGTGTAGGTTTTTAGAACAAACTGAGCCGTTACAGTAATGTCGCTCTGTACATTTGTTTCCTTACGTGTAGCGGTAGTAATATTATCGCTCCACTTATCGAAGTTGTAACCAAATTTAGGCATGGCAGTAACCTCTGCTCCATCCTGTCCCTGCTTAACACTTTGAGCTGCTGCTCCGCTAATAGTTCCATTGCCATCGGTTAGGTATGAAACTGTGTAGGTTGGCAGTGTTGCAATGAGTGCCACGTTTACAGTGATGTTGCTACTAACAACAGTAACTGTTCCAGCATAATCTTCTCTTCCTGCTTTGGTAACATTGTATGTATAAGTGCCCGCTTTAAGTTTTACAGTTGCACTTCCCGAAGCGTTGGTAATGGCAGTTAATCCATTAATAGTAATTATTGCATCTTGCTCTGGGTTGCTGTTGTATGTTACATTAAAGGTTACATCGTAAGCACTTACATCATTAATAGTTAAAGTGCCATTAACAAGGGTTAAAAAGTAATTATTATCAGTACCACCTGCAAGAGTAATAGGATATGTGCCAGCAGGGCTACCCTGAACTGCAGTTGTGCTGATTGTAGGCATAACATCAATTACTGATTGAGTTTCCCCGTTAACAAATCCGTTGAACGACATGGTTAATGCAGGAATTGCATCGGAGTAGTCGATTGTTTTGTTATCGGCAGTTACAGTAAGTTCCTTTTTGTTAACAATGAATGCTTTCTCAACAGGTGTGGCTGCTGCTAAAGTATTGCTACCATACTGGTAAGCAGTAATAGTTGCATTACCAATACCTTTAACTGTGGCCTTGTTAAGAACAACGCTAATAACATCAGGATTATTTGATGTATAAACAATTGGAGCATCAGCAGAACTTGTTGCCTCAAGAGTAAACACGTTATCTCCGTAAGTTTTCGCTAACGATGCTGGAGTCCAACTAATAGTTTGCGATTTACGGATTGAAACGTTATAGAGGCTAGTAGTTCTGCCATTCTCGGCAATTACTGTAAAAACAACAGGGTTGCTAAAGTT
The DNA here is from genome assembly GCA_029560875.1 of Bacteroidota bacterium. Classification (GTDB taxonomy): domain Bacteria; phylum Bacteroidota; class Bacteroidia; order Bacteroidales; family Tenuifilaceae; genus SB25. Next base: position 5,203 of record JAKQKB010000168.1, read on the forward strand.
AATGGCCGATGTGCCAGAAATTACTTCCTCTCCATTTACATAAGCTTTTGCACCGGCCGATAGTGTAAATGTTGGCACTAATGCAGTAACAACAGCTGATGCGTTAACATCAAATACCATATTCATTGTAACTGGCGAAGCATTGAGCGATAACGAAGAAATGCTGAACGTGTTCATTGTCGCTACATTGTTTAACTCCTCCTTAACGCTGAATTGAATAGAGTTTGTGATGTTTTTACCAAATATACTTGTTGCTAAGTCGTACTGAACAGGTACTGCTACCGAGTTGGTAAAGTTATTTGGAGTAGAACCGCTAACCTGATTTGTTGCTCCAACCTTTACAGTGGCATTGGGGTAGTTAGCCGCAAAGTTTGCAACAAGGTTTGTTAGGTCTGTTCCGGTTGCTACCTCTGTTTTGTAGTAGTTGTTGGAAACCTTTTCCCATCCAATTACTTGCGATGCAAAACCGTACGATGCAAATTCAACTGTAGGAACAGTCCAAATGCTGCCTTCGGAGTTGCTTAAATCTGCATTAAGTATTGATGCCTGAATAGTACCAGAGTATGCTTTGCTGTTGTAGTAACCTTCATCGAACCTAAACTCTGCCACTAAACCAGTTTCGCCAGTTTGGTGTGCATACATACCGGTTTGGATATTCACTTGAGTTCTCACAACATTCCAAACTCTGGCTTCGTCAATCATTCCATTGAATTGGCGGTCGAGAGTGGCGCTATTACCAATGTATAAATTGCTGGTAGCATTATTTGCCACTGCAGCAACCGTTCCTGAGGTTGACTCTGTAAGTGTTTGCTCAACACCATTTATGTAGGCTTTAAGTTGGTTCGATGTTGAATTGTATGTTACAGATATGTGTTGCCACTTGTTTAGTTCTATGGTATTTTCCTGTGTAAAGAAGGCCTTAAAGCCGCCTATACCACTAATTATCATACTACCTGCTGGATATATACTGTTTCCTGCAGTAATAAAAATTATAGCATTTTTGCCACGGAATATATTTCCAAAGCCAATAGAACCGTATCCTCCATAACTTGCTGGGTTAATCCACGCTTCGTAGGTAAATGTTTGAATATCTATTCCGTTTAATGTACCTGCATTTACCACATCATCAACTCCGTCGAAGTTAAGCGCGAAGAATCCGTCTGTAGCAGGTGCTTCGTTAAAGATGGTTGTGGTTAACTTGTTGTTTTCTGGAGTTTGGTCATCGGCAAGTAGAGTGTAAATTTCAACGGCATATGAGCCTGCTGCCGATAGATTGGCTTTACCTGCAAATGTGTACTCGTAAGTGCCGAAGGCATTAATGGTTTCGGTTACAGTTTCCTTAACCTCTGTGCCATCATTAACTTTGAACGCAATGTCAAAATTGCTAACCGCTACCGATGCGTTGTTTTTAATTGTAGCCTTAACTGTTTCGGTGGTTGTGTAATTTGAACCACTTACAAGGTTTGTAGCAGTTACTGCAACATCCTTGGAAATTGGGAAGTTGTTGAATAGTTCAACTTTATAGTCTTCAATTTCCCCATTGTTGCTAGTTTCGGAACGACAAGGGTCAACAGCGCCTGTGTTAGTTGATGCTCTTAAACGCATATAGTACTGGCCTGCAGTTGCCGAGGTGGGGATTGTTACTGGTATGTTATACACGTTTGTTCCCGAAGTTGTACTCACGCTAAAAGGTCCTTCGCCTGCATCAGTCAAATCGCCATCGTTATTCCAGTCAATAAAAATTCCCAGTTTACCATTGGTTTGATGAGAGTTAATGGTAACGCTGAAAGTTTCGTTACTTAAATCCTTGTAAAGTGGGAATACAATATTTCTGAAATACTGTGGGTAAGCCCCAGGTGATGCAGTGGTTGAGGTAGCATTAGCTATTCCGTTTTTCTCCAATTTACTGATAAAGAATGGACTTGTTGTAGAGTAGTTGGAGTATGGGAAGCAGTAAATATCGTTCTTTACTGTTTTCGATGCGGTGTTGTCGTCCATATACTCATCAACATCAATAACCCTTGCTGTAATGGTGAAATCCTTACCAACTTCACTTACGGTAGCCTTTTGGGTAAAGTTGTACGATGCTGTTGCCCCGGCAGCAATAGATGCAATTTGCTCGCTAACCCAAGTGCCGCTGTTTATTCTGTACTGAACCTGAACGTTGCTTGCTGAAGTTGAGCCTTGGTTTTTTACATTTATGCTGATTGTTGAGGGAACACTGTAATTGCCGTTATAGTTCGATATGCTTGTTAGGGCAAACGTATTACCCGAGCCCGAGTTTGTGGCGCTAACCTCGCTAATTTCGGCAAGCCATCCAGTTCTATTGCCTTCGGAGTCAGACTTGAACTCAACGTAAAGTTCTCCTGAAGTGACAGTCGATACAAACTCCTTAGGAAGTGAGTAGGAGTTGCCTGTAAGAGTAACTATAACTGGCGAAGTGGAGGAGTTTCCGTCGCGAATGGTTAGCTTGTCGTAAATGTTCTCAACATCGAACTCAAGGAGCTTTACTTTCACTTTTTTCCCTGTAGTTGTTGGTTTAATAACAACTGCTCCGCTAACGCTATTACCATAGTTCAAAACTTTTCCGCCATCATCGGTAAATAGTTTTGTTGTGGCAGTTGCTGTAAATGTATTGCCCGTTGTTGTTTTTGGCATAACAAAGTAATCGCCAAAACGGGTTGTTTGTGCGGTGCGAGAGTTGTTGCTTGCCGTTTCATCGCCTGTGTATAATACAGTGGCTTCAACATTGAAAATTACATCAACCTCCGAAAGGTTTGCCTTGTTTGCAAAAGTGTATGTTACCGTTTTAAATGGAGCAATTGGCCCAGCAATAACCTCTTGCACTGGAGTGCCACCATTAATGTTGTAGCTTACAGGTATATTGGCCAGTTGGTTACCGCTATAGTTGCGCACATCAATAGTAATATTCTCGCCAACACCTAGTGTAGCCGATGCAGTTGGTACAGTAAGTTTGGTTATGCTAACATCGTTCTTAGGTTGCCATATCTGGAAATGACCAAACATTAGGGAATCTTTTGCATTGCGAAGCACTGCCTGGAACTCTAACGAGAATTTGCTTCCAGCCTTACTGCTTAAATCCCAGTACATAATATTTTGTCCACTTCCAATCGACGAGATTTCGACATCTCCGTTTGTGTTGGCAACAGGTGTTCCATCGGCTAACACTCGGAAACGAGCATTATCCGCAGCAGTGTTTGCCATTACAGCGGCAAGTCTAAGCCAAAGTTGACCATTGATGTTTGTGGCATTTATGTCGCATATTTTTGCCGATGCAACATCATTGGGGTTATTGGCAAACAAATCGCCAGTTGCGTTCCATGTGGTGGTGGTAGTTTCGTTACCCAGCATTTTAATAATATGCGCACCGCTGTACTCAAACAGAGTTTGAACATACGAGGTGTTGACGCCAATACTCGACGAAACTTGAACGTAATTGCTAGGGAACTCAATTAGTTTTTCCTCAAAGGGCAAACCAATGGTTTGTAGGTCAACTCCAACCGAAGGATTTGCAATTACGGCATACGCTCTTTCGCTTACTGCGCCATCGGCCGATACCGCTGCTACTGAGTAGATATTTCTATCGGTGTTTAGTGCAGGTAAATCGTAGGTTGTGTTAGTAGTTTCGCCAATTTCAGTGTAGGTTCCCTCGTTAACATTGGCTTTAAGCACTTTATATTTAGTGGCATCTGTAACAGCATTCCAACTCAATTTCCAGCCACTTGCTCCACATGTAGCGAGTACTAGTTGTAAATTGCTTGCAACATTCATAATAGAGAATGGAGCGTCGTTAACGTCCATTGTACCATCCTGAATAACCCTAATTAGACCTTGGTTAGTAATGGTGTTAGGAACGGTAATAATATAATCTTTTTGATTATTTGGAATGTTGGCTGCAATGGTTTGGAATGTTGTACCGTTATCTGTGGAAATCTGAAGTGTATAGGTTCCTGTGTATCCAATTGAAGACCAGCGAATAACTGGTTTGTCGCCAGGGTTAAAGCTCTCCCCTCCGTTAGGGTAGGTAAGCATAAGGGTTGGCATGTAGTAGTCGTAAACAACAGAGTACTGTTGAGGGCCACTTGGAACTTCGTATCCTTTTACTCGTATCGTGTAACTACCTGCAGCAGGGTTTGTAAGGGTAATTTGCTCTTGGTTATTGAGCCTATCAATTCCTTTTGTTGCATTTGCCGAAGGGTTGTTTGGGTTTAGAATCCATGGGAGGTGTGTTGTTCCACCATTCTCGAGGGTTAAATCCAAATCGTTAATCAGAGCTTTTGAAGCACTTGTACCTTGAATATCATTCCAAACAAGCATTACTTTTACTTCTTTTGCACCGGCAGGTATGTTTATGGTATATGTTTGCTCCTCGCCATTCTCAATAGAGCCAACAAAAAATCTGTTTTTCTCAATGATTTCCACTGCACGTACGCCGTCCATTGCTCCGTAGCCAAATTGGTAGTCGGGGCCTGGATTTCCTTTATCCTCAGCAGAGTTTAGGAGTGCTCCTTTGATTAACGATGAAACAGGATTCGCTCCAAATATTTGCTTGTAACGCTCGTAAAGTAGTGTTGCTGTACCCGACACATTTGGACAGGCCATTGATGTTCCGCTCCATATATCATCGGCGTATTTGTTGTCGTAAACAGTAGAGTAAACATAATCTCCGAATGCTGTGATATGGGGCAGAATTCTGCCATCGTTCATTGGGCCCCAACTGCTAAAGTCCGTCATTCCTGTTAATTGGTCTAGTGCACCTACAAGAATTGAGTTTTTTGCGCGTTTTGTCGATGTAAAATATCTGTTACCCGATGTAGTACACTTTCCTTGGTCGTTACCTGCTGAAAAAACGTGTAGTAGCGAAGGGAATAGGTTCTGCAGTTGGTCAAGTTGCAAATCTCCAGCACCATAGTTAGGTGGTGTTACGCACGATGTTGTATTGTTCATGCTTACACCGTAAGAGTTCGATGTAATAACAACACCATAATCGCGAGCCGAGATAAGCATCTCCTGCTGTGCAGATAAACCGTTTTGTTGTGTGTTGAAGTTCCAAGCGTAAAGCGTTGCCTCAGGAGCCATGCCTTTTGCTTTTGGGTCAAGTAAACCTGAACCAGTTAGTGTGCCAGACGTATGCTGACCATGTTCACTTATGTACTCAAATTCTTTTGTGATTAATCTGTTGCCAAGGTCAGGGTGTGCTTCAATGCTACCATCCCAAATACCAACATTAACTCCTTTTCCTGTTAATCCTCTGCCGCCAAGGGCTGTTTGTCCTAGGATATTAGAGCGAGACATGCTGCGACCTCTAACGTTTTCAAGTTCTGCTTCTGGAGCAATGTACTCAATCCATTTAACCCAAGGCTGTTTTGCAAGTTCTTGAGCCTTGTAAATAGGAATTTCAATTGTTATTGTATTAAACTCTGCAGCAAAGTTTATTGTTCTATATCCTTTTAATGCTAAGTAACTTTTTATTTCGTTAACATCACTGTTCTCAAAGTATATTAACTCAATTTTTGCAATATCATTGCCTACTTTTGCGTAATCAGGAATCTCTCCATTGTAGACTTTGTTTTCAATTTTCCATTCTGGTTCAATTTGAAGGATACTTTTTATGTTTGTTGATTTCAAAATACTACCAACACTGCTTTTGCTATCCTTTTTAATTGTTGCAAAGTAAGTTCTGTCCTGAATGTAGGACTTTAACTCTATACCCTTTGTTTTTAAGGCCTCTTTTTCCTTTTTTGTAGGGATAGAGCTTAGTTGAACTACAACATAGTAATTGTCTCTGTAAACAATACTATCGGGAAGGTTCTGTTTCCCGTAGATAAATTCGTTAACGTTTTCTTTGAGTGTTATCTTTCCAGAGCCTAACAGTATTTCCTTTTGTGCAAAGGTTGCAACTGCTAAGAACAGGAATACCCAAAGCAGGTAAATCTTCTTCATAGCTTGGTTTTTAGGTTTAACATTTTGATTTTTAGAGCCTACAAAGAAGGTCATAAACTACCTGACTACGGGTGTTTTGAGTTCGTAAAAAACACTACATTAATACTACAATGGATAGTTAATGTGTTGTTAGTTATATGTGTAAGTGAATTTATGGTCACTACATCAAGGCGAAGATTAAGAAAGTGCTATTTTAATGTTTCTTCGATAGAAAAACGAAGTTTATATTTGTTTTAGGAATGCAGTAATGTTTGTGTTAGTGTTATCGAGCCCTAATTTTTTGCGGAGACGAGTTCTTGCAACTTCAATAGTTTTAATATTTTGCTGGGTAATTACAGATATTTCTTTGGTGCGCAGATTCATATTTAGAAATATGCAGAGTTTTAAGTCGTTTGGGGTTAAATCAGGAAATCGCTCCGATAATCTCTTTAAGTAATCGGGGTTGGTTTCATTAAATGTAGCCTCAAACTCACTCCAAAGTTGCTCGTTGTTCGATGTGTTAATCTGGTTTATAATGTTCTGAACTTTGCTGGATGCCTCTTTACTCCCTTTTAAGCTTGAACTTAGCTCATTTTTAAGTCCAACTAGTTCCGATGTAATATTCTCAATAATTTCTTGGTGTTGATATATCTTCATCAACTTGCTGGAGAGTTCCTTGTTTTGAAGTTCCAATTTTTGCTCAATAATCTCCTTTTCGCTCTGTATAAGGGCTTTTTCCTGCTCAAAGATAATCCTATCCTTATTCCTGATAGTTTCAATGTTATCCTTAATTACCTTGTACTTCTTGTAGATATTCCGTAGGAATAATATGCTTATAATAAGTGTGAAGGCTGTAAAGTAGATGATAATTTTCCTGTTTCGGAGGGCAAGTTCCCTGATTTCGGCATCCTTCATGAGTTGTTGATTCTCAACCTCCTTCTGGTTAAGGTAGAAAGAGGATTCACGCTCAACAACCTCACGAACCCTTTCATTACCAATCAGGGAGTCCTCAAACTCCCTAATCATTTTGTAGCTGATTAAAGCTTTTTCGAATTCCTTTTTTTCTTCATATACATCTGCAAGAAAATATCCTGCGCCTATATATATTCTTAAAAAACCTTCATTTCTGGTTTTTCGCATTATCTCCTTTAGCAGTTTTTCGATATCAACTTTGGGGTTTTGTAAGTAGTTGATATAAGCAATATTGAATTCCGATGTTAAAATTCCCTGTCGACTTTGAATAGACTCCGATGTTTCAAGTGCTTTTTTGTAGTAATGGATAGAACTATCATATTGATTGGTTTCTTGGAATATTCTGCCCATTCTATCGTAAAGCATAATGTCTGTTCTGGCCATGCTGTAATATTGGGTAATATCTAAGGCCTTGTGTATCGATTGTTTGGCACTATCGTATTCTTTGTTTATGATTTGTATATACGATAATGTTGCAAGGATGTCGGCAATTCCAACGCTATCGTTTAGTTCCACAGATTGAGTGTATGCACTTTTGAAAAATTTATTTGCATTCGAGAAGTCTTTTTGAAGGTAGTATATTCTACCTAGTATATTTTCATACCATAGCAACCCTTTCTTAAAGCCAGCTTCTGCTGATAATTTGCGCATTTCGTTGAGGTAATAAACGCTACTGTCGAGCTTGTACTCGTAGTGGCAGTTTATTGATGCGGCTCTTTCCAGGAGTTTAATCTTCCCAATTTTGTAAGTTGTGCTCGAGTACTTATTCAGCCCCTCCAATGTCAGTGCATAGGCTGTTTGGTGTTCATTAAAATTGATGTATTTTTCAATGGAATCTAATTGCTTTTCAATTCCAATAGAATCGGATTTGTATTCGGGTATATTCCGATTTTGAGACAGTAAATCATCCGATGTGGAAAGTAACAACGTTATCAAAATACATAAAATTCTCTTTCCCATGTCGATAATAAATATGTAATGTTTGAAACTATGCAAATATAATTAACTCACCAAAGTATTCAACATCATTATAAAATAAAAGAGATACGGTAATTACCGTATCTCTTTCACAATTTTCTTGAGTTTACCTCTGTATTAGAACTTATACTCGTTATTCTCAATCATCTTATCAGCAATTCTACGACGAGCATCTTTGGTGTTGATACCCTTAACGTGAGTTAAGGTTTTGATAGCCTTATTTAGGCTCTCAGCCTCATCACCCTCAATGCTTGAGTAGATTGCATCTTTTGCATTCTTACGGATAATATTTGCTGCGTCGTAAACGAATACATCCAAAATATCCCTGTGGATTGGGTTAACACCCTTTAATCCTTCAAGTTTCTGAATTCTCAACGCCAACGATTCAGCAATGTAAAGTTCCATAATCATATTCGATAGGTTGTTTACAACTTCCTGCTCGTTCATAAATTTCTTACCTAGAGCCTTGTTGGTGCTGTAAACGGCAAGCATAACTGCTTTCTTGAAGTTCTTCACATAGCGAAGTTTCTCCTCGTAGTAGCTTTCGCCTGCCTTTGCGCTATCGGTGATTGAACCCATATTGTTGTAAAGTTCTTCTGCTGGGCCAAATAGGTCGTATTCACCTTTTAACGCACGCTTTGTAGCACTTTCTACAACAAGTAGACGGTTAATTTCATTGGTTCCTTCAAAAATACGGTTGATACGTGAATCGCGGTAGCCTTTGTCAATGTTCATTTCGGCAGAGTAACCCATACCTCCGTGAACTTGAACACCTTCGTCAACTACGTAATCCAACATCTCTGAGCCCCAAACTTTTAGAACTGCATCCTCTACAGCGTAGTGGCTGATTGCATCAATTGCTGCACGGCCGTAGTCGCAACCTTCTGCCTTATACTGGTCAAGTAGAATATCAACATCTTTACTTACACGGTAAATTGCCGATTCATGGGCAAAAGCCTTGATTGCCATTTGGCCAAGCTTGTGCTTAATTGCGCCAAAGTTTGATATCTGTGTGTTAAATTGCTTACGCTCATTTGAGTACCTAACAGCATCGGTAATGGTTTGCTTTGCAGCACCAATTACGTTAGCACCAAGTTTCATACGGCCCATGTGTAGAATGCTTAGGGCAATACGGAAACCTTCGCCACGACCACCAATCATATTCTCAACAGGTACTTTTACATCGTTGTAATAGATTTGAGTAGTTGATGAACCTTTGATACCCAATTTATGCTCATCAGGACCAATTACCACACCTGGCCAGTTGCTCTCAACAATGAAAGCACTTAAAATACGGTCGTTGTCAATTTTAGCGAAAACTACCTGTGTATCGCAAAAACCACCGTTGGTAATCCACATTTTTTGTCCGTTAAGGATATAGTGTTTACCATCCTCGCTAAGTTTAGCTTGGGTTTTACCTGAGTTCGCATCGCTACCAGCGCCTGGCTCAGTTAAACAGTAAGCACCAATTAACTCGCCAGTTGCAAGGCGTGTAACGTATTTTTGACGTTGCTCCTCGTTTCCGTAGTACATAATTGGCATTGTTCCAATACCGCAATGGCACATATAGGCAACCGAGAAAGAGTAGCCAGCACCAGTTGTTTCGGCAACTAGCATTTGAGTTTTGAAATCCTGACCAAAACCATTGTATTGTTCTGGGATTGCAATACCAAGCATACCAAGTTCGCCAGCTTTTTGTAGAATGCTTTTCATTAAAGCCCTATCGCCTTTTTCGGTCTTATCCAAGTTGGGGTAAACTTCAGCCTCTAGAAAATCTCTACAGGTTTGAGCAATCATTCTTTGCTCCTCATTGAATTCCTCTGGAATAAAGATACTATTCGCATCAACATCCTTTACTAGGAATTCTCCACTTTTAAGGTTTACTTTTTCCATTAGTTTGAAAGGTTATTTTGTTTTGTTATAATCCAAGTGACATTACGATTAGCTCAGCAATATCGTAATTCTTCATCTTCTCTTCCTGATTTTTGTACTTGATACCATCGGTCATCATTGTCATACAGAAGGGACAAGCAGTTGCAATGATATCAGGATTTGCCTTTAGTACATCGTCCATACGCTCAAGGAATACTTCCTTATCGCCTTTTTCGGCCTCCTTGAACATTTGAGCACCACCAGCACCGCAGCATAGAGCAAAGCTCTTGTTACGCTCCATCTCAACCACATCGCCCGATACCGATTTAATCACTCTACGTGGTTCATCGTACATATCGTTAGCGCGACCTAAGTAGCAAGGGTCGTGGTAGGTGATGCGTGAGTTCTTGAAAGTATCGGCATTTACCTTAAGTTTTCCGTCCTGAATGAATTTGTCGAGTAGTTCAACATAGCTGATTACCTCGTAGTTTCCACCCAAATCAGGATACTCATTCTTGAAAATATTGAAGCAGTGAGGGCAAATGGTGATGATTTTTGTAATCTCGTATGCCTTGAAAAGTTCAATATTTTGTAGCGCTTGCATTTGGTAAAGCATTTCGTTACCTGCACGACGAGCTGGGTCGCCAGTACAGGTTTCCTCCTTCCCAAGCACTGCGTAGCTAACATTTAGGTGGCTAAGTATTTTTGCAAAAGCACGTGTTACTTTTTTGTAACGGTCGTCGTAAGCACCTGCGCAACCAACCCAGAAAAGATACTCAGGTTTCTCGCCACGGGCGAATAAATCGGCCATTACAGGGACTTCTATTTTACGTGTTTCCATATCTCGTTGATAATTTTTATTGATAGTTGTTCTTGCTGTACTGGATTTATCCTTAACAGTTAAAACAGTCTATTTTACATTGATTTCCAAATCCTTTGTCCATAACAGCCTATCCTCAGGCGAGTACTGCCAAGGAGCGCCATTGTTCTCAATATTGTTGAACATTGCCTTAATCTCACCTGGTGCAGAACCTTCTTCCATTACAAGGTAGCGGCGCATATCAACAATAAGTGTTGGGTGATTTATATTGATAGGACATTCTTTTGCACAAGCGTTACAGGTTGTACATGCCCAAAGTTCCTCCTCAGTTACGTAGTCGCGAACAAGTGATTTATTATCGCTAAAATCTTTGTTTTTTAGAAGTTGAGGTCCTTTTTCCTTCATACGGGCACGTAAATCCATCATAATTTTACGTGGCGATAATTTTTTCCCAGTTGTATTTGCTGGACAAACCGATGTACAACGTCCGCACTCGGTGCAAGCCAGCGAGTCGAAGTAATTTTTCCATGTAGCATCCTCAGCATCCTTCACACCGAAGCGCTCAATAGGAGCATCGGTAGCAGGAGCAGCAAATGCTGCGTTGGGGTCCATCATTAGTTTAACCTCGCGGGTTACATTGTCCATATTGGTAAGTTTACCAAGTGGTTCCAGTCTGGAAAGGAATACGTTAGGAACCGACATAAACACGTGGAAGTGTTTAGAGTAGGGGAGCATATTGGCAAATACAAAAATCAAAAGGATGTGAGTCCACCAGTAAATTTCGTACTGTACAAGTACCGATTCTGCTGACATACCTGAGAATATTGCTGCAAGATAATTGCTAACGGGATAAGCACCGTGAAGCTCTCCTCCAATAGCCATTGTATGACCAACGTAGGCAGCGTTCATCCCTAGCAACGATAGCATAAGAACTAAAATAATTGTTAATGCTACGTTTGCATCGATGTGCGATATTTTTTTCATTTCAATTCCTTCGAAACGTTTTACGTGAAGGAATACCCTGCGGAATAGGAATACAACAATTGCAATGGCAATAAGGAATGCAAAAATATCGCCAGTTGCCATTAGGAAATCGTAGAACCAGCCTAGGAAACTAAGCGATTTCTCTATTCCGAATAAACCATCTATAACCATTTCGATACTTCCAAAAATGATTACGCAGAATCCCCAGAATACAACCGCGTGAAGGAAGCCTAGAACAGGACGACGGAAAATTTTAGTTTGACCAAAGGCCACTTCGGTCATAATCATAAAACGCTTACCTAGGTCTTTTACTGGAAATCCCTTTTTGGTAAGCGAGAAGAATTTGATAATTCTTGCTATAGTGTAGCCAAAAACAGCAAATGTTAATAGCAGTGCAATAGCAAAAACAATTTGTTTGGTCATAGTTAGTTTGTTTTGGTTTGTATAGATTTAATGTAAAATGTAAAATGCTGATATACGAATGTAAAAGTGAAAGAATTAACTTACTCCTTTTTATCCGATTTTGCAGTTTTGATTGATTTAGTAAATATTGCTATTAATTCGCCGCACTCAGTCAAATCACCCTTTAGTTGCTCCGGATTGTTTACAAGAGGTTTAAGAACAATAATCTTCAAGCAAATACTTGTCTCTCTTAACTCTTTAAGGCATATTCCCATCTTGTGGACAAAATCTTTGAGCGATTCTGCCGATTGAGCCTCACCATAATTAAAGGCAGGAGAAGTTCCACATCTAACAAGTTGTCCTGCGATATGGCTCCCTGCCTTTGTATTTGGTAGTAATTCGGAAACCTCTAACATTCTAATTGCAAATTTAATTAGGCGTTCCTCTAGGTCGTATTTCCTATTGTTATCCATTGTAAATTAATTTCACATTTAAAATTTAGAGTTTTACATTTTACATTTATAATGTGCTACTTTCCTTTTATTTCTTTTACTGCTGCAACAAGTTGAGGAAGCACCTTTTGAGCATCGCCAACAATACCGTACTGAGCAACCTCAAAAATAGGAGCGCTCTTGTCGTTATTGATTGCAACAATATATTTTGATGAGCTAACACCAGCAATGTGCTGTGTTGCACCCGAAATACCTACTGCAAAGTAAAGGTTTGGAGCAATAATTTTACCGGTTTGACCAGTATGCTCATCGTGAGGACGCCATCCTTCGTCAGAAACTGGACGAGAACAAGCGGTTGCTGCTCCTAATAAATCTGCCAATTCAATAATTGGAGACCAATTGTCAGCCGATTTCATACCACGACCACCCGATACAACGATTTCAGCATCGGTTAATAAAAGTTTTCCTGATTGTTTTTGAACCTCTTTAACTTGAGTTTTTGGAGCATCAACGCTAACATCCATCTTCTCGATAGTTGCATTTTTAGCAGTTTCGATAATATCGAAAGAGTTTTGTGCTAGGGTGATAACTTTTACGTCGGTTTTTAGAACAACATCAGCGTATGCACCACCAGAGAATGCTCTTTTGTAAACTGTAAATGGACTAGTGCTAACAGGTAATTTGCTTACACCTGCACCTAGCGCAGCTTTTAATTTAACCGATAGGCGAGGAGCGATAGATTTACCTGAGTTGTTGTTTGCAACAACAATAACTTTTGCCCCAATTTTCTCAGCAACAGTGGCAATAACGCTAGTGTATGCTTGGCTATCTAATGTTTTAAGGCTATCTTGATTTACGCTGATAACTTTTTGTGCACCGTAGTTTCCAAGTTGTTTTAGTTCTGCTTCGTCAACATTACCAATTGAAACAGCAACAGCACTGGTTCCCATCATTTCGGCTACCTTACTAGCGTAAGATACCAACTCGAATGATGATTTCTTGAATTTTCCGTCCCAGTTTTCGGTATATACTAGTACTGACATATTATTTCGGAATTAATAGGGTTCAACTTAAATTAATTTGGTTTCAGCCTGTAGTAGCTCAATTAGTTGCTTTGGATTTTCAGCATCAACAAACTTGCAGGCCGCTCTTGGAGCAGGCATTTCAAACTTTGCAGTTTCGGTTAAAGCATCAATAGCAACTGGCTCATAAAGTTTGATAACTTTTGTACGTGCCATCATAATACCGCGCATTGCTGCAATTCTTGGTTCTTTAGCGATACCTTTTTGTACAATTGCAACGAATGGTGCAGGAACAGTTACAATCTCTTTTCCACCATCAATTTCGCGAGTAATAACTGCGGTGCCATTTTCAATTCTCAAACTAGAAACAGCGGAAACCGAAGGCATAACTAAAAATTCAGCAAGCATACTACCAACAGCAGAGCTGTTGAAATCGCTCGACTCAATTCCGCACATAATAATATCGAACTGTTCTTTTTTTACAACCTCCGCTAGTTGAGCAGCAACATGGTAAGCATCGGTTGGGTCAGCGTTTACTCTGATAGCATCATCGGCACCAATAGCAAGAGCTTTTCTGATTGTAGGTTCAGATGCTGCTAAACCAACGTGAGCAACAGTAACTGATTTTACACCAGTGCTAGCGTCATCCTTCAATTCCAATGCTCTGGTAAGCGAAAGTTCATCCCAAGGATTGATAACCCACTGAATACCGTTTACATCCAACTTGGTGTTACCATCAACAAATTTCACCTTGGTGGTGGTATCCGGTACGTTGCTGATACAAACAAGAATTTTCATCCGTCAAAATATTAATTTAGTTAAACATATTTTTCTGTATCTATCTAAAAAATAAGCACTTAAATGCTATTTTGGAAAATAAAATAACTACAAAAATACACAAAGTTCTCAGCGAGCGAAATTTATTTTTCCTCACTAATTCTATGTGTTAATATATCAATAAGTTAAATGCTTTCCACCTAGCATTTTCTGGTTTAAAACGAGCGTACAAATCTAACCCAAATTGACTAATTACCATAAACACTCATCAAAAAACTTAACTGCAAGGTTAGAATAAAGTATAATTCTAGAGATATTTTTAAGAAATTTCAAAAAGCATTGACTTACCCCCTGGTTTCGCAATGCGAAACCTCCCCCCTCTCTTTTCAAAAGAGAGGGGGGAAGGCTGGCGCAGCCAGACAAGGGGGTGAGTCTATCAAAAAACATAAGGTTGTGTTAACTAAGCAACATTGAATTGATTTTTTGCATTTAGTTGTTCTGAGCATGGTGGTTTCAACTTTTCAGTATCATATTCGATAAATGTTAATTCAATTTGTATTTCTAAGAAAACACTCGAAACCCTATTCTTTATTAATAAAAAGATTATCAGCAATATATCCTTTAACAATCTTTTAATATTGTTTAATCAAGTTTAACTATAAGTTGGTCAAAACTTGCGAAACAAATTTGACTTTTGTACTGTTAAAGTTGTAAATTTAATAATAGAATAATTTGATTATCAATGAGTGAGTTATTCAATACATTACTAGTTGAGTTGGGCGAGAGAATTGCTCAAAACACTAAGGCTATTATCGATAATCAAAAGGAAATTGAGTACATATTTTCCGATTCTGGTTTATTAAAAGGTGCTGAGCGTGTTGCTGAACTTGTTGAGTCGAACAAACGATTACAGGTTGAGAACCGTGAGTATATAATGATTCAGCTTAGGTTACGTTCATTTTTAAGAAATATGAATCAGTCCACATTGCTTAAGATTGAGGAAAGTAGTGGGTTTTGGATTGATGAGGCCACTGAACGTTTTTTACTATCAACAGGTAATGATTTTTTGAAAAGCAGTAGCATAAATTCCAATGAGGCTGATAGCAATATTGAGGAATCTAAACACATTAATTATGGTATGGATTTTGACTTAAACGATTATAAGTTCAACAGCATTAGTATGCCAGCAAATTTAATAGAGCAGTATGCACAGGACGAAAAGTATGAATTATGCTCAATGCTTATAAGCGTATATAGTTCAAGAAATTAGGTTTTGGTTTAGGTTTACATAGGTTAGAGGGTTGGCATCCGGGACTTCACAAGTGGTTCCGGATGTCTTTTTTTACTTCGAATTAAAGCACTAACTTTATGCGAGTAATCAGATTTTCTATTTCGTGAGAAAAGTAATTTTTATAGGTGCAGGAAATGTTTCAACATCACTGGCTTCCGCTTTTAGTAATGCTGGTTGGAGTATTGTTCAGGTTTATTCCAGAACTATTGATAGTGCCGCCACTCTGGCTAAATTATACAACTCAAATGCTATTAGTAATTTGTCTGAAATTGAAAGGTTTGCAGACCTCTACATTATCGCTGTTCCCGATTCTTCCATTTCTGAGATTATCGATTCAATTCCTATCGTCAACGGCGTTGTGGTACATACCAGCGGAAGTACACCGCTATCAGTTTTGTCAACATTGAAATCAAAAGGTATTGGAGTTTTCTATCCTTTCCAAACCTTTTCGCGCAGTAGAATTGTCGATTTATGCAATGTTCCAATCTTTGTTGAAGCAGGCTCCGATGATGTTTTGAATTTTCTAACCGCTGTTGGCAAGGAACTAAGCCATAATGTAAGTTACTTGAATTCCGAAAAACGATTATTATTGCATTTGAGCGGAGTTTTTGCAAGCAATTTTACCAATCATATTTTGGCTTTGACATACCGTTTAGCCACTGAGAATGGTATCGATTTTAAGGTTTTGCAACCTTTGGTGGAGGAAACAGTTGTAAAAGCGTTTACAACAAATCCAAAGGATGTTCAAACAGGTCCAGCTATCCGTAACGATATTGTAACAATGGAGAAGCATTCAGCGGTTTTGGGCAATTTAGATGAGCAATTGCAAAGAATATACAATGAATTATCTTTGAGCATTCAAAAATTGGGTAAGCTATAAAGTTTTGTTTTTAGTTTTTTTTGTGCGTTAGGCTGGCAAAACTGCGAGCAAGCAGAGCGTGAATAATGCAAGACTTAAAATTACGCAAAAGGGGCTTGCCTAATTTTTGCAGTAATTTTTGGATTGCATTAGAGCGGGAGGAAGCATAGTTTTGCCTAGATTTTTTTCTTACTTTTTCATCATGGAAAAAGTAAGGTTGATAGTAAAAGTAATGGAATGATTATTAGGGTTATTAATATTTTTCTTGTCAATGAAAAAGAACTTTAAAGAACTACTCGCCGATGTAAAGGCCTTTGTTTTTGATGTCGACGGTGTTTTTACCGATGGCACTGTAATTCTCCATCCTTCAGGCGAACTTTTACGCACATCCAACACCCGCGACGGCTACGCCGTTCACGTTGCAGTTGAGCGTGGATTCCCTATTGCTATTATCTCTGGCGGAAAGTCCGAAGCTGTGAGGCAGCGTTTCAAAGGTTTAGGCGTTACCGATATATATTTAGGTGCAACCGATAAGGTTGACGCTTTGGAGGATTTTAGGTTCAAGTATGGAATTGAACTTTCGCAGATTTTATATATGGGCGACGATTTGCCCGATTATGAGGTGTTGCAAAAAGTTGGAATTCCAACCTGTCCTCTCGATGCAGCTCCCGAAATTAAACAGATTTCGGCCTACATCTCATCCTATGCAGGAGGCAAGGGTTGCGTGCGCGATGTAATTGAGCAGGTACTCCGATTAAACGGAAAGTGGGGACCATCGTCTAACGGTTTACAGTAGTTAACCCAAATTGGTTATGGAAATACTTCGATTAGTAAGGTACAAGAATTTGCTGATAGTTGCAGCAACCATGCTTCTTGTGCGGTATTTTATAATGGAGCCAATTCTACATAGTTTTGGCTTTGAGTTGCAGTTGGGACTATTGTCGTTTGCAATGTTGGTAATGGCTACCGTATGTATTACTGCTGCAGGGTATGTAATAAACGATTATTTCGATACTCGAACCGATTTAGTAAACCGTCCGCAAACTGTTGTGGTCGGTAAATCGGTTAGTCGCCGAATGGCTATTGCTATTCACATGGTTTTAAGCGCACTGGGAATTTTCTTAGGATTGCTTGTGGCCATAAAAATTGGTCGACCAATTTTTTCGTTACTTTTTGTTCTAGCAACTGGCGTACTTTGGTTTTACTCAACCACCTATAAGCGCCAGTTAATCATCGGAAATCTGGTTGTTGCAACTCTTACTGGACTTGTACCGCTTATTCCGTTGATATTTGAGTATCCTCTTTTCGATATTTACTGGGATGTTATCGCCCTTTACCATATCAACCTATATAAAATGGTGTACTGGGTTGGAGGTTATGCATTATTTGCATTTTTGCTAACGTTTGTCCGCGAAATTGTAAAGGATATTGAGGATTTTGAGGGCGATACCGTTTACGGTCGCAACACTATTCCTGTGCATTTCGGAATTAAGGCATCAAAAATTATAGCCTCATCGCTATTGATGATTACGCTTATTGTATTGATTTTCCTTTTTGCCAGCTATATGCGTTTTTTACCATCAGGAAAATTCGATTACTATACCTTTATATATTTCGTACTTTTTATTTTGGTTCCCATTTTCGTGCTTTTTGTGATGTTGCTTTTGGCGCAGAACAAAGACGATTATCATAAAGCAAGCCGAATGAATAAGTTCATAATGCTGTTCGGGTTGCTCTATACTTTTGTTTTTCGTTGGTTGATAATTTAAGTTGATGTTATTACACAATATAATAAAAGGTAAAAGTTTAATACTCGCATCCAACTCTCCTCGTAGGCAGCAATTGCTTAAGGGGCTTGATGTTGATTTTGAGATTTGGTCTACCAATCACGAGGATGAATCCTATCCCGATGATTTACCCGTTGAGCAGGTTTCCACTTACTTGGCCAAGCATAAAGCATCGTTCTTTACCGAACGTTTAAGTAACGACACAATCCTTATTACTTGCGATACCGTTGTGGTTTGCAATGGTAAAGTGTTGGGAAAACCTGTAGATTTAGCCGATGCAGTTGCAATATTAAAGCAACTTTCGGGAAATAAGCATACTGTAATAACTGGTGTTTGCTTGTCAACTGTGAACAAATCAACCTGTTTCAGTTCCTTTACCGATGTGTATTTTAGACATTTAACGGATGAGGAGATAGAGTACTATATTGAACGTTATAAACCTTACGACAAGGCTGGGGCCTATGGAATTCAGGAGTGGATTGGGTATGTTGCCATTGAGCGAATTGAGGGTTCTTACTTTAATGTAATGGGGTTGCCTGTTCAAAAATTGCATAATGAGTTACTCAACTTTATAAATAATAATCAATAACATATATGATGAGAAAATTTGCTATAACTTTTCTGCTATCCGTATTTGTTGCGTTCAATAGCGTTGCCGATGAGGGTATGTGGTTGCCAATGCTTGTAGGCAAGAACATAAACGAGATGCAAAAAATGGGCTTCAAGTTAACTGCTGATGATATTTACAGCGTTAACCAATCCAGCCTTAAGGATGCCATTGTGCAGTTCGGTGGAGGTTGTACTGCGGAATTAATTTCTGCTGAAGGTTTAATAATTACAAATCACCACTGCGGTTTTTCCCGAATTCAAGCACATTCTTCTGTTGAGCACGATTACCTTTCGAATGGTTTTTGGGCTATGAGTAAGCAGGAAGAACTTCCAAATCCTGGACTTACCGTTCGTTTCCTTGTTAGGATGGAGGATGTTACAGTTCAGGTTCTAACAGGAGTTACCAAAGAGATGACAGAGTCAGAACGTCGTAAAACTATTTCTGCTAGTATTAAGGAAATTTCAACAAAAGTAGAAGCCGAGGGAGTTGGATATGTGGCAGTTATTCGTCCAATGTACTACGGAAACGAGTATTACCTTTTCCTTTACGAGGAATTTAGCGATGTTCGCTTAGTTGGAGCACCACCTGAATCTATAGGTAAGTTTGGTGGCGATACCGATAACTGGGTTTGGCCACGCCATACCGGCGATTTTTCGCTTTTCCGTATTTACGCCGATAAGAATAATAAGCCTGCGGCTTACTCTGCAGAGAATGTTCCCTATAAGCCTAAGCGATACCTTCCCATTTCTATGAAAGGGATAAATGAGGGTGACTTTACGCTGGTTTATGGCTTTCCTGGTCGTACTCAACAATTCCTTACTTCGCACGCTGTGGAGTTGCTAATCAATCAAAGTAATCCTCATAAAATCAACTTGAGGAATACTCGTCTCTCTATATTCAACCACTATATGGATGCCAACGATACTATACGCATTCAGTATGCAAGTAAACACGCAGGTGTTGCTAATGCCTGGAAGAAATGGATAGGGGAGACCATCGGATTGCGTAGGCTCGATGCTGTTTCTCAAAAACGTGAGTTGGAAAATATGTTCACAGCTTGGGCAAATAAATCTCCCGAATTGCAAAAGCAGTATGGTGATTTGTTGCCAACATTTAAAAAGCTTTACGATGAGTTAACGCCACTTTCACTAATTTCCGACTATCGTTCGGAGGCTGTGTATGCCGTGGAACTTGTAAATTTCGCATCACGTTTCGATAAGGTAATAGCTGAGGCTGTAAAATCGCCTAGAGATGCAGAAAAGTTTGAAGCAGCAAAAAATAGTTTAATTAACTATGCGCGTGGTTTCTACAAGGATTTTGAGATTAATGTTGATGTTGAAGTATTCGCCTCGATGATGAAATCCTACTACGAGCAGGTTCCATCCAGCTATCATCCCGATTTCTTGGGCAAACTTTACCAAAATTATCAGGGCAATTGGATGCAAATGGCAGGCGACCTATACAGCCAAACAGTGTTCTCTGATAGCGTAAGGGTATTCACCCTTTTAAGTGAGATGGATAGCGTTAATGCTCGCCATTTCCAGTCCGATAATATTTATAATGTATATGCACAATTTGAGTTGCTATATAAGGATAAGGTTGAGGCTCGTTTAACTGAAATAAACGATAGTTTGGATATTCTTTACAGAACCTATGTTGATGGACTGATGAAGATGCAACCCGACAAGCGCTTCTTCCCCGATGCAAACTCTACGCTCCGCTTTACATATGGAAAAGTTGAAGGATTTGAGCCTAAGGATGGTGTTGTTTACAACTACTACACTACAATTGATGGTATAATAGAAAAATCGACCCAGGCTGGAGTACCAGACTATGTTCCTCCTAGAAAGTTGGTTGAACTTTACGAGAAGAAAGATTTTGGGCAGTATGCTGTTAATGGTACTGTACCTGTAGCATTCATAGGTACAAATCATACAACTGGAGGGAACTCGGGTAGTCCTGTAATTGATTCCAACGGCTACTTAATTGGCATTAACTTCGACCGATGCTGGGAAAGCACCATGAGTGATGTTATGTTCGACCCAAATTACTGTCGTAATATTGCACTTGATATTAGGTATACATTGTTTGTTATTGATAAGTTTGCTGGCGCAGGACATCTTTTAAAGGAGATGAATATAGTTTACTAGCAAGTTAATCTATTAATTATCAAGCCCGACATTTAATGTCGGGCTTTTTTTAATTTGGGAAAAACTGAAGAATTCATTTTTATACAACTAAATTTTTTCAATAATATTAATCAGATTTTTTGGTTTATCTTTTTTGAGCGTAATTTATTGATTATGTATTAATTGCACAGATAGGTGATTCTGATAAAAAGTAGTTCCTTTGTTTGGTTCAATTCACACTCATGTAATTCCAATAAATTCAACTATTGTAAGAAATGTTCATAATTATCGGATTTACAGTTAATTATTTCACAGTAAACACACTTGGTTTCAATCAATAACTAAAATAGATTTGAATGTTTCTAAATTAATCTTTTTGGCCTCGTATACTAATAAAAACTGACAAAAATCACTTTGTTAATTAAAACTTGTTTTTATATTTATACAAGAAAATCAATTTGTTACGAAATATTGATTTGTTAAATAAATAACAGTGTTACAAAAATAACAGATGTCGTTTTTTTAAAAATTGCAATTATGACGGAGACCAAAGAATTAGTAAAAAAACTTGCTGACAAGCACGGAAGAGTTCGGGAGAGTTTAATCCCAATCCTACAAGGTGTTGTGCAAGAGGAGCGCTACATCTCTAGTGAGGCAATGACCGAAATCGCACGCGAACTCGATATTTCGGCTGCAAAGGTTTATGGAACCGCTACTTTCTACAGCTTCCTCGATACTCAACCACGTGGTAAGTATGTTATTCGGATTTGTAGAACTATTTCCTGTGCCATGAAAGGGAAGAACCTTATTATTCAGGAATTGGAAGATATGCTTAAGGTGAAAGTGGGCGAAACTACTCAAAACAGAAAGTTCTCGCTTCTCGAAACCAACTGTCTTGGCTGGTGCCACAAAGGGCCTGCTATGCTTATTAACGATGAGGCATACACCGAGTTAACACCTGAAAAGGTTAGAGATATTATTAATGAATACATGAAAAAGTAAAGCATAGGAGATTATACCATGTCAAATAACTTTTTACGTCGCGTTGACCTTATTTTCGACCAAGATTGTAACCTAAAGGACATTCTAAAATCGACCTATCAACGCAATAACGACGAAATTATCAACGAATTACTTGAGTCTGGCCTTAAAGGTCGTGGTGGTGCAGGTTTTCCTACTGCCCTAAAATGGAAATTTACTAGCGAACAACCCGAGCCCGATAAGTATGTTGTATGTAATGCTGATGAGGGTGAACCTGGCACTTTTAAGGATAGAGAGATTCTTTTTAAAGTTCCTCTCAAGGTTTTTGGCGGAATGGCAATATGTGCAAAGGTTATCAATGCTAAGGAAGGTTTCCTTTATCTTCGTGGCGAGTACCGTTTCTTATTGCCTGAACTTGAGAAACAACTAGATAGTTTCCATGCTACTCTTAAGGAGGTAGGTTCCGATTTCAAGATAAGAATAATAATGGGTAGCGGAGCATACATCTGTGGAGAGGAAAGCGCATTGTTTGAGTCAATGGAAGGTGACCGTGGTGAACCCCGCAACAAACCTCCTTACCCAACAGTTTCAGGTTTCCGCAAGAAACCTACTGTTATTAACAACGTGGAAACATTGGTGTACTCATTCATGATTTTCCGCTACGGTGCACGTAAGTTTAAAGAGCTTGGAACAGCCGATTCACGTGGTTCAAAGGTGTTCTCAATTTCTGGCGATACTCCAAAGCCAGGTATTTATGAGTTGGAGCTAGGTATGACTGTTGAACAGTTTGTTGATGAGCTTGGCGATGGCGATACCAAAGCCGTTCAGGTTGGAGGTGCTTCCGGATTTTGCGTACCTCGCAAAAAGTTCAAGGATACCATTATTGGATTCGAGGGTGTTCCAACTGGAGGCTCTATGATGCTTTTCAATAGTTCTCGTTCAATGTACAATGTGTTGAAGAATTACCTTGAATTTTTCGAGGAAGAGTCTTGTGGCCAGTGTACACCTTGCCGTGTAGGTTGTCAGCAGCTTAAACTTGGTATTGAGGCTGTTAAGAAAGGCGAGCGTCATACTGCCTACCTTGAGCAGTTGCAAAAATTGGCTCAAACCATGAAAATAACTGCTAAATGCGGTCTTGGTCAGAGTGTTGCAAACTCGTTCTTCTCAATTGTTGAGAACTTTAAGGAAGAGATGATTTACTAATTTGCTTAAAATTTTGAAAAATGGCTAAAAAAATAAATCTCATCATAGATGGTATTCCCGTAACAGTTGACGAGGGTACAACCATTTTGCAAGCTGCAAAACAGCTTAATATACACATTCCTACACTCTGCTATCACGACGACCTTTGCATAGCCGGTAACTGTCGTGTTTGCGTTGTTGAAATGAAGGGTGCTCGTACACTTCCCGCTTCTTGTGCTATGCCAGTGGCCGAAGGTATGGAGGTTATGACAAATACAATTAAGGTGCGTACGGCTCGTAAGCATATTATCGATTTGCTTCTTTCTGAGCACAATGCTAAGTGTACTACTTGCTACAAGAATGGCAATTGCGAACTTCAGAACTTAGCATCGGAGTATAAGATATCTGAGCCTATGTTTATCGATTTGGTTCCTCATAAGAACTACCAAATGGATGCTTACTCTCCTTCTATTATTAAGGATGATAGTAAGTGTATCCGTTGTCAGCGTTGCGTTCGCACCTGCGAGGAGCTTCAGCATGTTAGCGCATTGGGCGTTGCCTATAAGGGTGAGAAAATGAAAATATCTACTTTCTTTGAGAATCCAATGTTCGAGGTGGTTTGTACCAACTGCGGTCAGTGTGTAAACCGCTGCCCCACTGGAGCATTAATAGAGCGTAACTATCTCGACGAGGTTTGGGATGCTATTTACAACCCCGATAAACACGTTGTGGTTCAAACAGCTCCTGCCGTTAGGGTTGCCCTTGGTGAGGATTTAGGATTAGCTCCAGGTGAGATTGTTACTGGTAAAATGGTTTCTGCACTTCGTCGCCTTGGATTCGACTCTGTGCTTGATACCGACTTTACTGCCGACCTTACCATTATGGAGGAAGGTTTCGAACTTCTTGGTCGTTTAAAAAAGGCTTTGGTTGACAAGGATACAAGTGTTAAGTTACCTATGGCAACTAGTTGTTCCCCAGGTTGGATTAAATTCATTGAGCATACATACCCAGAATATCTCGATAATCTATCAACCTGTAAGTCACCTCAGCAGATGTTTGGAGCGCTTGTGAAAACATACTATGCCAAGAAAAGAAACATAGACCCAGCAAAGATTGTTTCTGTATCTATAATGCCTTGTACAGCTAAGAAGTTTGAGGCAGATAGACCTGAGATGCGTTCAAGTGGATATAAGGATGTAGATTACGTTCTTACAACTCGCGAATTGGCTATTATGATTAAACAGGCTGGTATAGAGTTCAACGCTCTTTCCGAGTCGCATTGCGATAGTATTATGGGCGATTCCACTGGTGCTGCTGTTATTTTCGGTGCAACAGGTGGTGTAATGGAGGCTGCATTGCGTACTGCTTACGAGGTTGTTACAGGCCGCGAAGTTCCTTTCGATGGACTAAATATTACACCTGTTCGTGGTATGGATGGTGTTCGTGAAGCTTCTGTCAAGATTGAAAATACTGTACCTGAGTGGAAGTTTTTAGAAGGTGCAGTGCTTAAAACTGTTGTAGCACACGGGTTAACCAATGCTAAGAAGGTAATGGATGCAGTTAAGTCGGGTAAAGGCGATTGGCATTTTATAGAGATTATGGCTTGCCCTGGTGGATGTATTGGTGGTGGTGGTCAGCCAATTCCAACCAATGCCGAGATTCGTCAGAAACGTGCCGAGGCTATATACCGAGAGGATGCAGGTATGAAGATTCGTAAGTCGCACGAGAACCCCGAGGTAGTTGCAATTTACAAGGAGTTCTTACACGAACCTAATGGACATAAATCGCACGAATTGCTACATACTCACTACAAGGAGCGTCAGCGCTACTAGTCAGTAGTTTTATTCATAAGTTGAGAAAGGGGCATTTTGCCCTTTTTTTTATTTGCCATCAATTAACTACATTAAATATCAGTTCACGTTGCTTTTAAACATATTTTTGTTTCGCTACAACATTGACGGATTATGTAACAAAATTTTGAATTGTTAGTAAAATAACAAGTATAAATTTTAACAAAATTTATACTGTTATATAAATAACATGGCTTAATTTTGCATTCAATTATTTCTCAGATTATTCCATAAAGTAATATACTACGTATGAAGTTAAAAGAACTTGTAGAGTACATAGGCGGAAGTGTTGTATGCTGTGAAGAGTGCTTGGACAGAGAGGTTGAGTTTGCGTTTGCTTCAGATTTAATGAGCGACGTGCTAACAGTTAAAAGTGAGAAGTTACTTCTAATAACTGGCCTTGCTAATATTCAAGCAGTTCGTACAGCCGAAATGTCCGACTTGCAAGCTATTGTGTTTGTTCGCAATAAGCGAGTAAGTGAGGATATGATTAGGTTGGCTCAGGAAAATTGTATAGTTTTGATTGAGTATCCAGGTACCATGTTCAGGGTATCGGGTTTGCTTTATAGTTTAGGTGTTAAAGCTGTTTACTAGTAGCAATGCATTTCGAGTTTAAAGTACAGGGCGGCGATTTCGTAAGAGCGGGTAACGCATCGAGTCAGGTTAAGAAGATTTTAAAGCAGCTTAACGTGGACTCTAGCGTTATCAAGAGAATTGTTGTGGCTCTTTACGAAGGGGAGGTTAACATTGCTGCACATGCTTTTAATGGAGTAATCTATGTTGATATTGATACTGAGAGGATAATTATTAAGCTAGATGATAATGGTCCCGGAATTCCTGATATAAACTTGGCTATGCAGCCAGGCTATTCAACAGCGTCGCCTATTGTTAGGGAAATGGGGTTTGGTGCAGGAATGGGGCTCCCTAATATAAAGGACAATACCGATGAATTTAAGATAACAAGTGAGGTAGGTAAAGGTACATGTCTTGAAATTCTTGTAAATTTAAAGGTAAATCAGGAAGGAGTTTAGCTGTGGAAAAGGCTAGTTTTCATCACGCACTAAAAATTCGTACCGATGTTTGTATTGGATGTGCTCACTGTATGAGGGCTTGTCCTACTGAGGCCTTGCGGGTGAGTGGTGGAAAAGCTCATTTGCACAGCAATCGTTGTATCGATTGTGGCGAGTGCTACAGGGTTTGTCCTACTGGCGCTATAATTGTTGAGCAGGACGATTTTCAGGATATTTTCAATTACAGCCATCGGGTTGCGGTTATCCCCTCTGTTTTACTAGGGCAATACCCCGACAACGTTACTCCAGGAATGGTTGTACATGCATTACAGAATATTGGATTTACCGAAGTTGTTGAGGTTGAGGATTCTGTTGAGTATCTTATTCCTCAAATTAATGATTACATCGTTAAGAATCAGAATAAGAAACCAATAGTATCATCGTTTTGCCCTGCCATAGTTCGGCTTGTTCAGGTTAAGTTTCCTTGGTTAGTAGGTAATATTATGCTTTTACGTCCACCGCTAGACCTAACTTCGTCATATATCCGAGGGAAATACAGGGAGCAAGGTATTCCTGAATCGGAGGTGGGTGTGTTTTATGTAACGCCTTGTGCTGCAAAAATTGCTGCAATAAAAAGCCCTGTAGGAGAGGATAAGTCCGAAATTACGGGTGTAATCAACATGGACTTAATTTACAATCGCACTTTACATGAAATTAAGAAGAAGGTTGTAAATAAAGAGCAGGATGCTTTTCACACTCAATTAACTCCCCGGAGTATAACTTGGGCCCTGACAAATGGTGAGGCTTCGCACATTAATGGCCGCTGTATGGCCATCGATGGAATTCACAATGTTATGGAATTCCTCGATAAGATTGAAAACGATGAGGTTGCAGGTGTCGATTTCTTGGAACTTAGGTCGTGCGATGAGAGCTGTGCAGGAGGGATTCTGGCTGCAAGTAATCGATTCTTAACGGCAGAATTGCTTAGAAAAAGGGCTAAAGCCCTTGCTGATTTTAATCACGGTAAGGTTAATCAATCAAAGTTACTGCAGTATCAGCAGTTTTTAGTAGGAAGGATTGATTTGAGTAGGGTAGAGCCCCGCTCAATGGTTAAACTCGACGAGGATATGGCTAAGGCAATGAAGAAGATGGAGCGCGTAAACCGTATAATGTGTTATCTCCCTGGAATTGACTGTGGAGTATGCGGTGCGCCGTCGTGCTTGGCGTTGGCCGAGGATATTGTTCAGGGCGAAGGTGCTATTTCGCACTGCGTTTTCCTTCAGAAAGTGATGGAGCAGACCAAGATGAACCCTGAGCACTCGTTTAAGATTATGAAGAAAATTTGGGGCGATAATCGATTCCTAAAGGATTGCGAAAAGCCTAATCAAAATAAATAGTTTACTTTTATGACAGTTGCAGATATTGTAAAAGCCTTAGACTTAAAGGTTTTTTCAGGAAATGAAGGATTAAATCAGGAAATAGTTGGAGGTTACACATCGGATTTGTTGAGCGATGTTATGGGCAATGCCGATGCTGGTATGGTTTGGATTACCTTGCAAACACATATCAATGTAATGGCAATTGCGTCGCTTAAGGAATTAGCTGCAATTATTCTTGTAAAGGGTTTGGAGCCTGAGGCTAATACTTTGCAGCAAAGCAACAATGAGGGTATTCCAATTCTTGGAACCAATTTGCAGGCTTTTGAGATTACTGGTAAACTTTACCAGCTACTGAATAAGTAATGAACCAATACCGTGCCGATTTGCACATTCACAGTGTCTTATCTCCCTGTGCCGATTTGGAGATGAGCCCTGTAAATATTGTGAATCGTGCAAAGGCTTTGGGTTTAGATATTATAGCAGTTACCGACCATAACTCAACTCTTCATTGCCCATTAACAGTAGAGCTTGCCTCAAGGGTTGGAATTTTGGCTGTTTATGGCGCAGAGGTCACTACTCGCGAGGAGGTGCATTGTGTATGCTTAGTGGAGGATGAGCCCAAGCGCAAACTTTTACAGCAATTCCTTGAAGATAACATTCAACGAGTCCCCAATAATGTTGATATTTTTGGCTACCAGGTAGTTGTGAATGAGCAGGAGGAGATAGTTCAGGAAATTGATTATTTGCTACACGGAGCGCTAAATAAGGGTATCAACGAGGTTGAGGCATTTGTTCATAGTATTGGTGGAATTTTTATTCCTGCACACGCCGATAGACCCAAATACAGCATTACCAGCCAGTTAGGTTTTGTTCCTCCCGATTTAAACTATGACGCTATTGAGTTGTCGCGATTTACTACAGAGGAAAAATTTTTGGCATCAAACCCGTTCGTTAGAAAAAAGAGATTTGTGAGGAGTTCCGATGCTCATATGATTGACCAGATTGGATCAATCTCAACCATGCTTACAATGTGTGGTTTAACTTTTAAGGATTTAAAAGAGTCGATTCTTGCCTTAGATTAATTTTTTCAAGAAATTATATCAGCATAAAAGCCTTAAATAATGAAGGACCTATCGTTGCATATCCTTGATATTGTGCAAAACTCAGTGGTTGCAAAGGCAACTAATATTGAAATAAAAATTGAAGTTGATAAAAAAAACGACTATCTTGCTTTATTTGTAAATGACAATGGCAAGGGTATGAGCCCTGAGTTCCTCAACCAAGTTACCGATCCCTATACCACAACCCGAACAACCCGTAAAGTTGGGCTTGGTATCCCCCTGCTAAAGCAAAATGCCGAGCGCGCAGGAGGAAGCATGCAGATAGAGTCTGTTTTGGGGCAAGGAACGTCGCTCAAAGCCACTCTAAACCCAAACAATATTGATTGTTTACCTATTGGCGATGTTGCCGGTGTAGTAACTATGCTTATTTGTTCGTATCCCGATACTAATTTTTTATTCAGCTATAAGCGGGGTTCTGATGAGTTTTCCATATCTACAGGGGACATAGTAGAGGCATTGGATGGTGTGGCTGTTAGTAACCCTAGCGTTTACCCGCTCATCAAGGAATTAATCTCCTCAAATTTAGACGAATTACAAATAAGTGAATTAGGTTGAAAAACATAAAATCAATCGTTATTGCATTAACAAGTAAAAGTAATTTTGCATTTTCAAAATAATAAGTTATTTAAACCAACCAAATACACACAAAAAGAATTAACTATGACAAAAGTTAAATCGTTGGCTGATCTGAAGAAGATGAAGGAAACCCTTCAATCTAAGATTGATCTTAGAGAAAAGGGCGACGCTTCGGAAAGCCTAGTGCAAATCAAGGTAGCTATGGCTACTTGCGGTATTGCCTCAGGTGCAAAAACCGTGATGGAGTTTATGATGGAAGAGCTTGAAAAAAGAGGTGTTCAAGCTGTTGTTACTCAAACTGGTTGTATGGGATACTGCTATGCAGAGCCTACAATTGAGGTAAAACTTCCTGGTAAAGAACCAGTGATTTTTGGGTATGTTGATACAAAGAAAGCCGATGATATTATTGAGAAGTATATCAAGAACGGCGAGTTTGTTGATGGCATCATCCCAACTAACTACGAGACAATTGATAACAAATAATCCATCAGGAGGTAGTTGTAATGGCAAAGTATAAAATGCATTTACTAGTTTGCGGAGGCACAGGTTGTAAGGCTTCTTCAAGCGATGCGATTGTAGAAATGTTGAAGAAAGAGGTGGCAGCAAATAACCTAGAGAATGATGTTCAGGTTATTTTAACTGGTTGCTTTGGTTTCTGCGAGAAGGGGCCTATTGTAAAGGTTCTTCCCGATAATACTTTCTACACTCAGGTTAAACCAGAAGATGCTTCTGAAATTGTTAAGGAGCACATTGTAAAAGGTCGTAAAGTAGCTCGTTTACTTTATACTGATCCTGCTAATAATGAGCATGTTTCTGACTCGAAGCATATGGGATTCTACCGTAAGCAAATTCGTATTGCTTTACGTAACTGCGGTTTTATCAATCCAGAGAATATTGATGAGTATATAGCTCGCGATGGTTACCAAGCAATAGGGAAAGCTCTAGCCGAGTTAGATCCACAACAAACTATAGATATTATTAAGAAATCTGGTCTTCGCGGTCGTGGAGGTGGTGGTTTCCCAACAGGTTTAAAGTGGGAAATTGCTAGCAAGAACAAGGCTGATCAGAAATACGTTGTTTGTAATGCCGATGAAGGAGACCCGGGTGCGTTCATGGACCGTTCAATTCTTGAGGGTGATCCACACTCAGTTATTGAGGCTATGGCTATTTGCGGTTACTGTATTGGTGCTACAAAAGGTTTGGTTTATATCCGTGCTGAGTACCCACTTGCAATTCAACGTTTGAAAGTTGCTATTGGACAGGCTCGCGAATATGGACTACTAGGAAAAGATATTCTTGGCTCAGGGTTCGATTTCGATATTGAGCTACGTTACGGTGCTGGAGCTTTCGTTTGCGGAGAGGAAACTTCGTTGATTCACTCAATGGAAGGGTTGCGCGGCGAGCCTACCGTTAAGCCTCCATTCCCTGCGGAGAGCGGCTATCTTGGTAAACCAACCAACGTAAACAACGTTGAAACTTTTGCCAACGTGCCTGTAATTATTCTTAAAGGTGCAGATTGGTACTCTTCAATTGGTACAGAGAAGTCTAAAGGAACAAAAGTGTTTGCGCTTGCCGGAAAAATCAATAACGTAGGTTTAATTGAGGTTCCAATGGGTATCACCCTTCGCGAGGTTATCTTCGAAATTGGTGGTGGTATTAAGAATGGTAAGAAATTTAAAGCAGTACAGACTGGTGGTCCATCGGGTGGATGCTTAACCGAGAAACACTTAGATACTCCTATCGATTTTGACAACCTTATCGCTTCAGGCTCAATGATGGGTTCTGGTGGTATGATTGTTATGGACGAGGACGACTGTATGGTTGCTGTAGCTAAATTCTACCTTGACTTTACTGTAGAGGAGAGTTGCGGAAAATGTTCGCCTTGCCGTATTGGTAACAAACGTCTTTACGAGACACTTGAGAAGATTACAAAGGGCGAAGGAACAATGGAGGATTTAGATAGACTTCGCAACCTATCGCACGTTATTAAGGATACAGCACTTTGTGGTTTAGGTCAAACTTCTCCTAATCCCGTTCTTTCTACATTAGATAACTTCTACGATGAGTATTTGGCTCACGTTAACGACAGGAAGTGCCCTGCTGGCCAGTGTAAGTCATTAATGCAGTATGTAATTGATGCTGAAGCTTGCGTTGGATGTACAGCATGTGCTCGTAACTGTCCTGTTAATGCAATCAGCGGTGAGCGTAAGAAACCTCATGAAATCGACACTGCAATTTGTATCAAGTGCGGTGCATGTATTGAGAAATGTAAATTCAATGCTATTAGCATTCAATAATTAGGGGTGAACAATGGAAACAGTAAAACTTACAATAGATAATAGAGAAATAGAAGTACCTAAGGGGACAACTATTTATAAAGCAGCTAAAAGTTTAGGAATTGATATTCCTGTTCTTTGCTACATGGACTTACACGACCTTAAGGTTGAGAATAAACCTGCTGGCTGTAGAATTTGCGTGGTAGAGGTTGAAGGACGTAGAAATCTTGCTCCTAGCTGCTCTACCGACTGTATGAATGGTATGGTGGTTAAAACACACACTACCCGCGTTATCAACGCTCGTCGTACAGTTATGGAGTTAATCCTTTCGGATCACCCAAAGGATTGCTTAACCTGCCCAAAGAGCGGTCATTGCGACCTTCAGGATATGGCAGTTCGTCTTGGAATTCGTGAGATTCCAGGTCAGGAATTTGCTGAAATGTCAACCTATAAGAAGGATTTTTCTCCTTCAATTATCCGCGATGTAGATAAGTGTATCATGTGCCGTCGTTGCGAAACTATGTGTAACGATGTTCAAACTGTAGGTGCACTTAGCGCTGTTAACCGCGGATTTATGTCGGTTGTGGCTCCTGCTTTTGAGCAAGACTTAGAAAAATCACCTTGTACTTATTGCGGACAGTGTGTGGCTGTTTGTCCTACTGGCGCTTTAACAGAGGTTGACCATACTGCTAAAGTTATCCGTGCTTTATCTGATCCAACCAAGACAGTCCTTGTACAAACAGCTCCTGCTGTTCGTGCTGCACTAGGTGAGGAGTTTGGAATGGAGCCAGGTACTCTGGTTACTGGTAAAATGGCTGCGGCTTTACGCCAAATTGGTTTCGACTTTGTGTTTGACACTGATTTTGCTGCTGACCTTACCATTATGGAGGAAGGTACAGAGTTGCTAGACCGTTTAACCCGTCACTTAAATGGCGATAAGAACGTTAAGTTACCTATTCTTACAAGTTGCTGCCCAGGTTGGGTGAACTTCTTTGAGAATAACTACAATGATATGCTTGATGTACCTTCAACTGCAAAATCTCCACAGCAGATGTTTGGTGCAATTGCTAAATCATACTTTGCAGAGAAATTAGGTAAAAAACGTGAAGAGTTAGTAGTTGTATCAATTATGCCATGCTTGGCTAAGAAGTACGAGTGCCAACGCGATGAGTTCAAGCACGATAACAACCCAGATGTTGATTATTCTATCTCAACTCGCGAACTTGCTCACATGATTAAGTCGTTCAATATCAATTTTATTGATTTGGCCGATGAAGATTTTGACCGTCCATTGGGTGAGTCAACTGGTGCTGGGGTTATCTTTGGAGCAACTGGTGGTGTTATTGAGGCTGCTGTTCGTACTGCATATGAAGTTCAAACTGGTAAACCATTACCAAGATTAGACTTCACTGAACTTCGCGGTATGGAAGGTATCCGTTCGGCTACTATCGATTTCAATGGTCTACCAGTTAACATAGGAATTGCACACGGTTTAGGAAATGCACGTAAACTTCTAGATGATGTACGTGATGGTAAAGCAAACTACCATGCAATTGAAATCATGGCATGCCCTGGTGGATGTATTGGTGGTGGTGGTCAGCCTCTGCACCATGGCGATTCATCGATAATTAAGGCTCGTATGGCCGCAATTTATCGTGAGGATGCAGGTAAGACTTTGCGTAAATCGCACGAAAACCCATACATCAAGCAATTGTATGAAGAGTTCTTGGGTAAACCAATGAGCGAGAAGGCACATCATCTGCTTCATACACATTACTTTAAGAAGGGTAATAAAGATATTTACATTTAATTGAGGGAGGATAAACAATGTCACATATAAAAGTTGGGCTTAAGCCAGAGCAGATAAAAGCAATACAGGAGATCTGCAAATCGTTCAACAACGAACCAGGCGAGCTAATTAATGTTCTTCACAAAACACAAGGATACTTTGGTTATCTCCCTGCTGAAGTACAGGAAGTTATTGCTGCAAATCTTAACATTTCTGTTGCTAAGGTTTATGGCGTGGTAACATTCTACTCTTTCTTTACTATGATTCCAAAAGGTAAGCATCCTATCAGTGTTTGTACTGGTACTGCTTGCTATGTTCGTGGTGCTGAGAAAGTGCTAGACGAGTTCAAAAGAATCCTTGAGATTAAAGTTGGCGAAACTTCAGCCGATGGAAAATTCTCTCTAAGCTGCTTACGTTGCGTAGGTGCTTGCGGATTGGCTCCAGTGGTGCTAGTTGGCGAAAAAGTTTACGGTCGTGTTTCGCCCGATGGGGTTAAGGATATCATTAAGGAATATCAAGATTAATTTGATAAAGGGTAAATACCCGTTAACCTCGGGTATTAGTTTAGGTTGGTTAAGCGAAAAGGGTGCTGTTTTCACAGCACCCTTTTTATTGCGGTTATTTGCAACTAGAAATTCTCGTATTCCGATTCGTCGTTTTTCATTTTAAGGTTTATTCCTTTACCACTTGGTTTTGTTGGGTTTGGCTTAATTGGCTGTGGTTGTTTAACGATTTTCTTTTCTTGTGTAACTGTCGCTTTAGGTGTAGTTACAGTTGGTTTTATCGTTTTATGAGTTATGACTTTACCCTGTTCATCTACCTTGAAGAATGAAATCAAATCTTTAAGTTGCTCTGCTTGGCTGCTTAACTCCTCGGAGCTTGTTGCCAGTTCTTCGCTCGATGCTGCGTTTTGCTGTGTAACAAGATTTAGCTGTTGAAGAGCTACGTTTATTTGGTCGGTTCCGGAATTCTGTTCATTGCTTGCGGCAGATATTTCCTGCACTAGTTTGGCTGTTTTTTCAATTTCAGGGATTAAGCTACCCATTAACTCCGAAGCACTTTCGGTAATGTGTACACTCTTAGAGGCAAGGTCTACAATTTCGTCGGCAGCAACCTTGCTTCGCTCAGCAAGTTTACGAACTTCAGCAGCCACAACTGCAAATCCGCGGCCATGTTCTCCAGCCCTTGCTGCTTCAACGGCAGCATTAAGCGCAAGTATGTTTGTTTGGAATGCAATATCGTTGATGATGCTAATTTTGTCAGCTATATTTCGGATTGACGATAAGCTTTCCTGAGCAGCCATTCCCACTTTTTGAACACCCTGCGAAACATTTATCGATATTTTTTCGGCTTGCTGCGAGTTTTCTGAATTCTGCTGTATGTTAGCCGCCATTTCCTCCATCGAACTGCTTACTTCCTCTGCGCTCGAAGCTTGTTCGCTAGCACCCTGTGAGAGTTGCATTGATGCTGAGCTAACCTCGTTACTTGCTGTGGAGATGCTATCGGCTCCAAGTTTAATGTTTTCTACTATGTCCTTCACCTTTGTAATCATATCGCGGAGCGACTGTGCTAACTGGCCAATCTCATCCTTTTGATATATATCGACAGTTGCAGTTAAATCGCCCTGTGCAACCTTAGTGGCGAATTCAACACCTTTCTTAATAGCCATCACTAACGATTGGACAATAGTTCTTAGAACAAGTATAACAAGTCCTACAGCAAGTAACGTAACAATAAGTAGCGTTATTCTTACTTGGTTAAGTATTTTGTTCATTTCGGCTTCGTAGAACGATACTGCCACAAATGCATCTATTGGTTCATAGTACTCTATGTACTGCACCTTGTTGGCTCCTTCCCACATGTATTCACTTCGCACAACTTGTCCGGTTTTATGCTCAAGCATAAACTTAAAGAACTCTTCATTGGAGATGTTAGTACCCACACTTGTTGGATGAACAATTAGGTTTCCGTCTGCACCAACAATATAAGGGTATCCGCTATCAAAAAACTTTTTCTGGTTAAATAGGTTTTGTATATGAGTTAAGTCTTTTTCAGGCATACCAACAAATAGCATCCCTTTAATTTCCCCATTAATCTTTATTGGCTCGTATGCGGTTAAGTACCAATCATCTACTACCCAAGCTCGTCCTGTATAGGTTTGTCCTCTGTCAATTGCTTGAGCAACAGGACTGTCGGATGGGATGAATGTGCCAGATGCTCTGCTACCATCGGAATTCTTTACGTTGGTTGAAATTCGAATGTATCCTTGGGGGATTTTTTGAAAAATAGTAACGGCTTTAACATTCATTGCACTTATAGCATCAACAACGTCGAAATTTCCATGAATTGTTTTACCTCCAAGTGTCCATTTTCTGGCGGATACCTTATTTACTGCTCCGCTCACTTGGTTTTTAGCATCGTATTCAACAAACTCGTTAGTTTCTCTCAATTCGCCCAATCTGTAAAAATAGTTATGGGCTAGGTTAAGGGATAGATTAACTTTTTCTTTGTTACCTTGGAATTCAATGTCAATAACTTCAATTAAATCAGATACTTGTTCGGTCATTTGCTTGTCGGTTGATTCCTTTACCTGTCGTTGTATCATGTTGTTTGCAATTATTCCAAAAATTGCAAAAGCAAGCACAACAAACCCGCTCATTATAGCATTTAGGCGGATTCCAATTTTTATGTCATTTATCCATTTCATATGGTTGATTATTTATGGTTTGTAATACTTATATTTTACCGTAGTAATGTTTATTGCTCATTACGGAACGAATGGCCTTTTCGAGGTGAAGAAAAACATCATCCTTGTTTATATAACCCATCGCACCAGCTTCAATCATTGCTTTTAAATTTTCAAACTCGTTATGCATTGATATAGCTATGATTTTCAGGTAGGGGTAGTGAGTTTTTGCAATTTGATAAGTAGCCGTTATTCCATCCATTTCGGGCATTTTTATGTCCACCAGCGCAACATCAATGGCAGTTTCTTTGGCAAGCTTGATGAATTCAACTCCATTTTTTGCCTCGCCTACAGCAACAAAATCAGGAATTTGCTCCAGGTAGAATCGTATAGCCTTACGGAATTCTTCGCTATCGTCAACTATTGCTATTCGGATTGATGCCATAATTCTTTTTTTACAAAATTACCCCTATGTAAAAACATGATTTATAGTTATTCTACTAATTGTTGTTGCGTTAAATACCCTTTTTTAATGTATATTTACCTATACTCGGTTAGGTATTTTTACCTAAATATTCTAGCGGATGGCAAAGAAACAGAGCAATAAACTACATAAGGCTGAGAGCAATACTACCCTATTGCAGAATCCATGGGATTTTGTTGAGACCTATCGTGCTTTGTATGAGAATGCAGCGGTTGCAATACTTTTACTTAAAGATGGTGTTTATGTGGATTGCAATAGAATGACAGAGGAGTTACTTGGTATTCCTAAGTCGGAAGTAATTGGTAAGTCTCCCTTTTCTTTTTCACCTAAATTCCAATTAGATGGGGTTGAATCGGAGGGGAGGATTGAGCAAATTCTAAATCAGGTATATTCATCTGATTCACCAGTATCGTTTGAATGGTTAAATGTCCGATTCGATAATACATTCTTTATTTCTAGAGTTAACTTAAATAAAATTGACATATCTGGTCAAATCTTCATACTGGTATTTATTTCTGATGTAACAGAATATAAAAGAAATATCAACGAATTAGACTTACACAAAAACTATTTGGAGGGAGTTGTTGCTGAACGAAATCGTGAGCAGATAGAGTTGAACCAAAAATTGTCGCTTACGGTTGAGGAGTTAAATGCTACTAATTCAGAACTGGAGTATATAAATAAAGAGTTAAATGAAACTGTTAAGAATCTTAATAGAGAGGTTCAAATAAGAAAGGAACTACATGATTTACTACTTTTAAATCAGGAGAAATTTAGAAGTTTTATAGACCAATCGTCCGATGGTGTTGCAATTGTTGATATTGAAGGACGAATTATTGAGTGGAATAACTCCATGTTTCATATTACAGGTGTAAGTCATTCTGTAGCAGTTAAATCAAGTATATATGAATTAAACTATCAATTACTGCCACAGAGTAAAAGAAGCGACGATAATGTTGAATAATAAAAAATCAAATTTCGCAGTATATAACCAACTCAGAAAGCCAACAGGTTTTAAGGATTGAAGGTGAAATCCAGTTACAGACTAGTGAGAGTAAATTTATATCTAGCGTTTTATTCCCAATTAAGTTGACTAAAGGTTACCTTATTGGCATGCTTACTCGTGATGTTACTAAGCAAAAGATAGTTGAAGCCGAACTGAAGCAGCATAAGGAGCACTTAGAGGAATTGGTAAAGCAAAAATCTAACGAGGTTGTAACGATTTCGGGGCTTTATCAAAAAATATTTAACCATACATCCGATGCTATTGCAATTATTTCTGCGGATTTTAGATTAGTTGAAGCCAATCCAGCATTGCAGCGGATGCTGGGCGAAACAGATGAGAAATTGTATAGCGGTCATATTTTCGATAGCATTCCAGCAACTTACCATACAATAATCAAAAATTCTGTTGAATTACTTTTTAGTGGGAAATCAATAAACCCATTGGAGATTGAGATACAGAACAAGAATGGGATTAAAATACCCGTAGAGCTTAGCGCGAACATAATTGATTATAATAACAGCGCAGCATTATTATCAATTATCCGAGATATTAGTGATAGACGCGAAATGGAAAAGATGATTCTACTTACTACCATTGAG
Organism: Bacteroidota bacterium; assembly: GCA_029560875.1. GTDB lineage: Bacteria > Bacteroidota > Bacteroidia > Bacteroidales > Tenuifilaceae > SB25. The sequence continues at coordinate 43,040 of JAKQKB010000168.1, forward strand.
GCAGAGGAGAGAGAACGTAGGCGGTTGGCTGCTGATTTGCACGATGATATTGGCCCATTACTAGCAAGTTTAAAAATGTACGTTTCGGTATTACAACAAAGACTTTTGAATACCTCAAATTCAGAGGTGCTTGACATTATTCAGAATTTAATAAAAAGTTCCATTGAAAATGTTAGAACTATATCCAATAATATTAGCCCGCATTTAATTGAACGATTCGGACTAATCCCCGCTGTTAAGGCCGAAATAGAAAATATAAAAATGCTTGTTCCTGTCGATTTTACAACAAACGCATCAAACTATAAATTCGACAAACAGGTTGAGATAATTATTTATAGGATAATAAAGGAACTATTCAATAACACTCTTAAATATGCCAAAGCCAAAAGAATAAGTCTTAATATTAATTATCACAAGTATAAACTTTACCTAAAATACAGCGATAATGGACTTGGGTTTGATTTAGCAACTACTGTTTTGGATAAAAAATCGGGGCACGGATTGCCAAATATCGATAATCGGATAAAAAGCATAAATGGAAATTATTCCATAGAAACATCACATGGAAACGGATTTATCTTTATATTAGATGTTCCTGTAAATTTAAGGTAGTTTATGGAGCAAATTCCTGCAATTATAGTAGATGACCATAAAATATTCCGCGAGAGTTTGACTTACGTTCTGGAAAGTCAGGCAAATATTAATGTTATTGCACAAGCCAATAATGGTCTGGAACTTTTATCTATTCTAAAACACACGAAACCCGGCATTGTCCTTTTAGACATTGAAATGCCTGTTATGGATGGTGTTGAGGCTACCCGAGAAGCCATAAAACTTTATCCAGACCTGAAAATCCTTGTTCTGTCGATGCATAATGATGAAGAATTTTATAGTTCGATGATTGATTTGGGAGTTAAAGGTTTTATACTGAAGGAGTCCGATACCCAGGAAGTTATTAAAGCAGTTGATGAAATTGTAAAGGGTTCTTTATACTTTTCACAAGAACTACTCCTTGGACTATTAAAAAAGCGTAAGGATAATCTCTGCGTAGAATTAACCACTAGGGAGCAGGAAGTGCTTGCGCTAATCGCTAAAGGTTTGTCGAATATTGAGATAGGCGAAAAACTATTCATCAGTGTGAGAACAGTGGAGAAGCATAGAGCCGAATTGCTCCTCAAAACTGAGTCAAAAAACTCAATTTCATTGGTGGTTTATGCCATCAAGAATGGTTTGGTAACCATATAGACCCTCGTTTTATTTCAGCATGCTTGCCGAAACAAAATCTAGGTAATTCTCGGCATGAGCACCGAATTTCTCAATCACCTCCTCAGATATTTTATAGGTGCATTGCTCACCCTCTTTGCTTGAGAATACTACGTGATGTTTTGCACCGTTTTGGTCAAGCATTATTATCGATGCTAAATTTTCAACTCCCTTTACTGAGAGCGAAGCATGACAAATTGGGCAGAAAAAATCAACTCTTTCGCCTGCATCAATTAGGTAAGAAGGGTGCATCTTATAGGTGTAATTTCCCAGTGTTGGGCTAAGGAGAAGCAATCCACCTACATTATTCCTATTCCTAATATTGAAAATTACATTTTCGCCAACACTCAGATACCCTGAGCACTTTGGACATAAGAAATCGGTTTTCATGGCTTTACCTCCTATGTTGGTTGGTATTATATTATTCGTTTTTTGTGTGTTTTTGTTACCTTTTACTCTAACAAAAAAAAATATTTTTAATGGTTCGCAAGTTTGATTAAACCTTGGTGTCATATTGATGTTTAATTAAGTGTTGTAACAAGTAATTACTAAATAATATGCAAAAAAGATTTTCTTTTCTTATCGTAACTGCTCTTTTTTATATTGGAATATCAAGTGTTTCAGCCCAGGAGAGAATGCAGGGTAGAGGTGGTGCTAATATTGATATGAGCAACTTCTCCGGAACCATTACTGGTCAAATTGTCGATTCCTTATCGAAGGAGGTGGTAGAATTTGCGAATATCGCACTTTACCGTCAGCGCGATTCATCGTTGGTTACAGGAACAATGACCGATGCGCAAGGTAATTTCAAACTCGAAAAGTTAACACCCGGGAGATTTTATGTTGAGGTAAAATTTATTGGTTATAAAACGCGGACGCTAAATGGCATAATGGTTTCACCACGGACTCCACAAGTGAACATCGGTTCTATTGGAATGCTTTCTACATCGCAGGATATTGAGGCGGTTGTTGTTACTGGTGAAAAACGAATGCTTCAGCACAATCTGGACAAGAAAGTTGTCAATGTTGATAAGGATATAGCTTCCCAGGGTGGTACGGCTTTGGATGTACTGCAAAATGTACCTTCTGTGGATGTTGATACCGATGGGAATGTTAGCTTAAGGGGTAGTTCCAATGTGAATATTCTAATTGATGGTCGCCCATCGAATTTGACCAGTTTGGATGAACTGCCAGCACAAATGATTCAAAGCGTAGAGGTAATTACTAACCCTTCGGCACGTTACGATCCAGATGGACTTTCAGGGATTATCAATATTGTGCTAAAAAAGAAGAAAGAGGCAGGTTACAATGGAATGGTTAGCTTAATGGCTGGTACTGGTGATAAATATAATGGTTCCGTAAATTTGAATGTACGTCAGAATAAGTTTAACTTCTTTGCTAATTATGATTTTAGAAAGATGAGAATGGACAGTTATTCAAATAGCGATAGAACAACTATTGTTGATAAAAATACTGTACTTGATTCATCTATTTATCTAATTCAAAATCAGGATGGATTCAGAGATGGCTTATTCAACAATTTTAGAGGAGGGGTAGATTATTCGATTAATTCCAAAACGACTCTATCTTTTACAGGTTCATTTAATGTTCGTGGATTCGATAACAATAATTTATCCATATCAAGAGATAGTAATAATTTCAATTCGAATAGTTCAATTTCAGAGAGAAATAGCGATAATAGCAATACTGGAGTTGGACAGGAATATGCCCTGAATTTTAAAAGAACCTTTGATACCCCTGGGCAAGAGTGGACTGCCGATATGTTCTTCTCAAGAAATAATGGAGAAAATAATAGTAATATATTTGAAAGTATTGCCCAGGAACGTTCTTATACCGATAGTTGGTCTAATACTTTTACAGCCCAAACGGACTATGTAAAACCAATTGGAAATGGAGGACGTATGGAGACCGGTTTTAAGGGTACGGTGCGAAAGAGCGATGCCGATTATGTTTATGATACTTTAAATATTCCTTTGAATCAGTGGGATTTTGATTCTAAACGTTCAAATAGATTTGTATATAGCGAACAAATTTATTCTGCATATGGAATTTACTCCAATACCTTTGCCGACAATAAATTTAGTTACCAAGTTGGAATTAGAATTGAGAATCAAATAACAAGTTCGGATCAACGCTCAACAGGTGAGAAGGTAGATACAAGTAGGTTGAACTTTTTCCCAAGTATGCACCTTCGTTGGGAGCCAAACCAAAAGAATAGTTTCCAGGTTTCGTATAGTAGAAGAGTAAACCGTCCCAATGCTTTTATTCTTAACCCGTTTATCAATACATCGGATAAGTACTATTGGTCAAAGGGGAATCCTTACTTGGAGCCAGAGTTTACCTCATCGGTTGACCTTAGTTACAATCTAAATTATCAAAAAACAAAGGTTAGCGCATCTGTTTACTATAGAGATACTCGTAATGGTTTTTCAAGAAAAATGACAATAATTGATACAGTTTCAATTCGTCCTACTCTGTCAACATATATTAATCTTTCGCGAAACGAAAGTTATGGTTTGGAAGGAGTTATCACGCAGACTTTTACGAAGTGGTGGAGAGTTAATGCAAACTACAGTTATTTCTACACTAAACTTCATGGCGATGTTTCACAAGGAGCCGATGAGGGTACTGCTTGGACTGCAAAATTAACTTCGTTTTTCACTATTGGAAAGAATATCGACTTTCAAATTAATGGGAACTACCGTTCTAAGGTTATTTCGGCTGGGGGCTCTGGTCGTGGATTCTTTATGATGGGTGGAGCACAAGGTGAGACCAAAGAAATGTACTGGGTTGATTTAGGTGCTAGAATTAATGTGCTAAACAACAAGGGGACAATAACCCTAAGGGTGAGTGATATTTTCAAAACCCAAACTCATAAATCCAATACTTGGGATACAAGGTTCACTTCATATAGTGAGAGTGGAAGGGATAGTCGGGTTGTTTTTGTGGGTTTCTCCTACAAAATAAATAATTATAAGATGCGAAGAGAGAAACGAAATGAGAATGAGGATGTAATGGAAGGAATGGAATAAAAGAAAGGGGATTTTTAATCCCCTTTCTTGTTAATTAAAACCTCCTTTACCTCTGTAGAGTTTTAAAGGTTTATCAAGTTCTAGTTTAATAACCGACATATACTTATCCTGGACATTTTCAGGGATATCAATGTAAACTAAACTAGGAACGTGGCTCCATGATATTTTACCTACAATCCTATGGTTTAGTTGTGTATTATTTCCAACTACTACTATTGATTTTATTGAGTTATCGAGACCTTTTACAACGATATCTCCCGATATTTTAGCCGGAATAAAGAGGTACAGACTTGTGGAATCCTTCGATATGGTTGATGGTCCATAAAAATGCCCTTGGGGCATTCCACCTAATGTGCCAAATATTGCTTCTTGGTGCTTGTTTGTCCAATTGCCTATTTCCTCCAGTGTTTCTATTTGCGTTTTTGGAATGCTACCATCCTGCATTGGGGTGATATCGAGTAAAAGGTTCCCTCCCATACTTATTGCATCGGCAAAAATGGTAATTATCTCGTACGGAGTTTTATAGTTGTTGTCGTTTTTTTGATAACCCCAGGAATCGTTCATGGTCATACACAACTCCCAGTATTTGAGGTTGGGGCGAGTTACTGGGAAGTTTTGTTCGGGTGTGTCGTAATCGCCAAAGCCTTGTAAGCGGCCATTAATTATTGCGTTAGGATTATGGCTTAGTATATTTGCCTTAATTTTTGGGGCTTGCCATTCTTCGGCGCTATGCTCCCAATCGCCATCGAACCAAAATAAATCAGGGTTAAATTCTGCTGAAAGTTCCTCAATTTGCCCATGGCAGAATTTTATAAAATTTTGCCATTTTGCTGGGTTATCTTCAATTTTATATTTTGAAGAATCCTTTAGGAATCCTGGATAATCGGGGTGTGTCCAGTCTATTAATGAGTAGTATATACCAACCTTAATATCGTTATTTCTAAGAGCATTAACAAAAGGGGTAAGTAAATCTCTTTTTGCAGGCGACTTATGGGTTGTACTCAAGTTATTCTGCTTTGTATCCCACAGTGCAATACCATCGTGGTGTTTCGATGTAATAACGGAGTATTTAGCACCGCTTTTACGAATAATTTCAGCCCAGTATATTGGTTTATAGTTGCTTGCAGTGAAACTGTCAAGTTGAGCCATATAATCGGTATGGCTTACTCTTTTGTTGTGAAAAGCCCACGACTCAGATGTATTTCCAAGTGAGTAAATACCCCAGTGAATGAATATTCCAAGTTTGGCATCGGAGAACCAATCCATTTTGTTAATTTCCTGGGCATTAGTATTGGCGTGTAATATTCCTATAAATGTGAGTAATAGTGCTAATTTAAGAGTGAGTAGCCTTGTCATTATTTATTTGTTTTCTAATAAAATTGAGTTGAATAGAATTTTATAGGTTGCCGGCACCGATGCTCTAAATGTAGGGCTAAATCCCATAAGCACGATTTGTCCTTTTCCCTTCTGTATCCATACAATGGCCGATTTCTTTGCTAGAAACTCTTCTCCCTTAAGATAGCCGCTAATCAGTAAATTATCATCGCCAAAGTAGCCAATAATACGTCTGTCCATATCTAGGTTAGGAATTTGAGTAGTAAAGGCAGGTTTACCTCTGTAAAATATTCCAATTTCTTTACCAAGTCCCCAAGTAATTGGTGATTCGTTATTTAGTTTAATACGTATTAGTGAACCCGGACATTTAACTCCTAATTTTTCAATAGCATCGCCTACGTTCCTGAATGGCAAAACAAACTCCTCTTTACTATTGGGTTGATTTATTGATAGTGTGCCTTCAAATAGTTCAGTTGATGCTTCCCATGAGATTGCTATACCTCCATCGTTAATGAATTTAATGATATTCTCAACTCCCTTTGAGCCCATTCCCTTTGTATATTCAGTTGGATAATCGGAAGGAATTAATAGGTTATTCCTTTTTTGCTTACCCTCCTTAAGTATTGAGGCACTGGTGTTGGGGAGTATAATTACATCAAACTTTGTTTTAACATCAAGATTCTCAAACTCTGCAGGGGTGAGAATTGAATATTTAACACCGTATGAATCCAAAACAAAACGAGTCCAACCCGCATCGGTGCTTTGGATTGGCGAGTCTATTAGTGCAATGCGTGGTAGTTTTACAGCCGAGAGTTTCAGATTACTTGTTGATTCTATGTTGTGAGTTGGAAAAATTGCTTTGCTCAATACTTCCTTTGTCTTATTGCTATTTTCAACAACAAAACTTCCGGCGGGTATTGAACCTCCATTAATATTTACATCTTCTAAAGCCCTTTCAACGGTATTTCCTTTGCCCAAAAGTTCAAAAACTATTTGGTACGATTGATTATTGCTCGACGATAGTATTGCATACTTAGAGTTTGATGTAGTATTTGCAAGTGAGTATTTATAGTTGATTTGCTCGATTTCTTTTTCTAACTCAGGGTATCTGGTGTCTATTTGGTGGCAAGTTAAGCCTCTGTGTAGCGGCAACGACCACGTTGTAATATCGTAGGGGGTAATAATATCGCCACCAGCAACAATCTTGCGTTCGGGGTATTTTTGAACCTCCAGAACCTCTTTGACAAACATCCTGAAGGGTTGCGCCAAAGGCACAACAATATCGCCTACATTATAATTATAATTGTTTAAGGTGATGTTGGATTTTAGTTTGCAAACCCATACTCCATGTTCTTTAAGCAGTTCAACAATCGAAACCAATTCGCTTAAATCGGTTTGGTTTTGTGGAATTATGAAGTAGTATGGGGCTTGCGATTTTCCTTTTTCAACCTGTTGTTTACAAACATCGTTTCGGTACTTAAGGATTTTATCCTTGTAAAGGTATGCAGTATTAAGCATCGACATAGTTGAGGCAACTTCCAAGTCTACAATATCCGAAAGTCGCCACCAGCCACCATTCCATGGGGCTAAGTTGTTGATTGCTTTCTTGTTTTCTGGTAAACCTTTTCCTCCGCCCGAGAGCTCTGTGGGTTCAATATAAATTGGCTTGGCCAATTTTACGCTTGCAGCTTCGGTTAAAAAGCTAATAACATTTTTCCAGATACATGTTTCGGTAGAGCCCGGCCAGTAATTATCGAAAGCGTTATTCTGGCTAATACCCAAAAAGCCCTGTGCTGTTAAGTCGTTCAGCATGTTGTGACCAAAAATGCTTGTCCAGGCATATAGTTCAGGCTCAATATTTTCGGCTATTGGGTCGTAGAATGGTGGTACATAGTACCTAGAGCCTGTATATCCCATCTGATGTTTCTCGACCATAACTTGCGGAAACCAAACTGTGCTGGTTAGGCTCGATATTGCCTTTGTATCGCTTTGGGTTAGGGTTACAAAATCGCGGTTATTGTCGTGGCCAATATACTTATGGTAAAGCCCCGGATACGATGAACCCTCATATTTTGTGCCCTTGGTTTTATAGAAATAATCTACAACCATATTCATACCATCAGGATTATGGCAAGGGACAGCCATATAAACTACATCGTTTAGAATCTTTCTGGTTGTTTCGGATTTATCGGTAATAAGTTGATTAACGATTAAGGGTAGTGCTTGGGTTGGCCCAACCTCCGAGGAATGCATCGACAGGGTTACTAAGGCAAAAACTTTTCCGGTTTTAACCAGTTCCGCTTGCTCTAAGTCCGATAATGTGTAGTCGAGAGCAAGTTTTTTGTTTATTTCACCCAGTTTATCTAGGTTTTTGATATTTTCCTCCGACGAAATAAATAGTGAATATATGGGTTTGCCCATTGGCGATATTCCAATTTCAACCATTCTAACCATATCGCTACTTTTGTCAACTAGGTTGAGGTAATCAACCAATTTTTCGTAGTTGATTAGTTGATAATCGGCTCCAGGCTTAAACCCAAAGAATTTCTCGGGTTCTGGAATTTGCGAATTTGATACTAAAGGAATAAGTGCGAGAACAATAATCCCAATAAAGACTCTGTATTTCATTGGTTTATGGTTTGGTTACAGGTAATAGATACTTGTTGGTTTAAATGGTTTAACATAGAGCAAAACGAGGGTCTCCGTAATCCGAAGACCCTCGAGTTATCATATCTTGCTATACTAGAAACTCTTTAAGCAGTCGTCAACGCTTTCGCGAATATCGAAAACGCTTTGAAGTTGAAGCAGTTTAATTAGCTCCATTACCTCAGGGGTTATGTTGCAAAGTTTTAGCCCCGAATTGTTGTTCTTGCAATGTCTAAGAACCGATAATAACATACCAAATCCAGTACTATCAATGTAATTAATTCCATTCAAATTAAGAGTAACCTTGGAATTTGGAGTAATCAACTTAATAATCTCGGTTTTGATTTTTTGGGTTACAGTAACGTTCAGCTTGTTATCGTTGCTGAAAGATATTACCATTACATCACCAATTTTTTCAAAGTTTATCATATGGTCAATTTTTTATGGTTAAATACATTGAAGTATATCATTTAATTCACTAACAGCTTCGGTGGAAATTCGTTTAAAACGCTCAATAAACTCAGGATACTTTTGGGTATCCTTTTTTGCCTGTGCCAGCTGTTCAAGTTTTTTCATATCCGATGATAATTCGCTGATTCCCATCATCGATACTGAACTTTTTATTTTATGAGCCAACTTGCCAAGCGATATATAGTCCTCGTTTTTGTAGTAGTAATCCAGCTGCTCTGAGAAGACTGGAATCTGACTGATAAAAAGGAAGATAAGGTCACGCATTAAATCGTTACTGCCTTCGGAAATTTCCTTAAGAACCTCAAGATTTACGTGTTTATAACCGCTCATAGCAGTGTTTTGAATTCCTGTCATCTAAGTTAAATCAAATAATTTAATCTAACCAAATATAGGAAAAAATAGTTGGAGTTGTTTAAAATGATTCATAATTCTTTTCTGCAAAATTGTATTGTTTTAGACTCTAGGATTTTAGGAGGTTGATATTTTGAGGTTATTGAAAAATCAATAAATCTGATAGTTGACACCTGAACAATGTTCAAAAACACATCAATCGTTTGAAACAATTCGGAGTGTAAATTATAACCTGTAAATAAAAACACTAGTTTTGCATAAATCTTTATATGTTCAACTCATACTATTCTACAATGAAAAATACAGCATTTACAAAGTACCACATCGATTTGGGCGCACGTATGGCCGAGTTTGCTGGCTATAATATGCCTATTGAGTACAGTGGTATTAACGACGAGCACATTACAGTAAGAGAGAAAGTGGGCGTTTTTGATGTATCGCACATGGGCGAGGTTTGGGTGAAAGGTCCAAAAGCTCTGGATTTCCTTCAAACTATTACCAGTAACGATGTTTCTGCATTAACTGATGGTAAAGTTCAGTACAGCTGTTTTCCTAACGGAAAAGGCGGTATTGTTGACGACCTTTTGGTTTACCGCGTGAATGCCGAAACCTACTTCTTGGTTATCAATGCTGCTAATATTGATAAGGACTGGAACTGGATTTGCGAGCAAGGTAAGAAGTTTGGCTTTACTCCTGGTAAGGAAATCTTCAATGCTTCCGATGAGTTTGCTCAACTGGCAGTTCAAGGACCTCTTGCTCTTAAAGCAATGCAGAAGTTAACCTCCGAGAATGTGGTTGATATGGAGTACTACACATTCAAAAAGATTCCTTTTGCTGGTATTAAAGAAGTTATTTTTTCTACTACTGGTTACACAGGTGCTGGTGGTTGCGAAATTTACTGTGCAAACGAGGATGCTGACAAGCTATGGAAAGCAGTATTTGAGGCAGGTGCTGAGTTTGGAATTAAGCCTATTGGCTTAGGTGCTCGTGATACTCTTCGCCTCGAGGTTGGCTTCTGCTTGTATGGACACGATATTAACGATGAAACATCGGCCATTGAGGCTGGTTTAGGATGGATTACCAAATTTGTACCTGGTAAAAACTTCATCGACCGCGCACTTTGGGAAAAACATAAGAACGAAGGCACTGAGCGTAGACTAAAAGGATTTATAATGATTGATAGGGGGATTCCTCGTCAGCATTACCTAATATACGATGCTCAAGGAAACGAAATTGGAGAGGTTACCTCTGGTACAATGTCGCCAATTAGCAAGCAGGGTATTGGTATGGGCTACGTTAAAAAAGGTTTCTGGAACGATGGCGCTGAAATTTATATAGGTATTCGCGACAAGAAACTTAAAGCAAAAATTGTTAAGCCACCATTCCATTTGGCAAAATAGTTCACACACAAAAGGGGGTGCTGAGCCCCCTTTTTTTAAAATGTTTTTTTGAGATGAACAAAATAGAAGTTTGCTTTTCACCATCGGTTTTTAGCCATTTCGATTCAACGGATAAGATTGTTGTGGTAGTTGATATTCTTAGGGCCACTTCGGTTATATGTACAATGTTTAAGAATGGCGTTAAGGAGATTATTCCGGTTAGGGATGTTGAGGAGGCCAAGGCGTATAAGGAGAAAGGTTTCCTTGTGGTTGCCGAACGTAATGGCGAAAAGTTGGATTTTGCCGATTTTGGCAATTCGCCCTTTTACTTTACCCCCGAAACAGTTGACGGAAAAACTATTGTCTACAGCACTACCAACGGAACCAATGCAATTACTGTGGGTAAGGATGCAAGTGTAGTAACAATTGGCTCATTCTTGAATTTTAGCGCGGTTGTTAAGTATTTGTCGGCTCAGCAGAAGGATGTTTTGGTGCTTTGTGCGGGTTGGAAGGGTAAATTTTGCCTTGAGGATACCCTCTTTGCGGGAGCTTTATCCAACGAGTTGATGCAATCAGGATTGTTTGATACTAAGTGCGATTCGGTTTATGCTGCTATCGATTTATGGGATGCTGCTAAGGATACTATGGACACTTATATCGAGAAAGTGGCTCAGAAACATCGTCTAAAGAAATTGGGCTTAGATAATGTTATTGGCTACTGTTTTTCCTTCGACCAGACCGATAAGGTGCCTGTTTTAGAAGGAAATCGACTTGTATGTAAGTAACTTATAGGTTTCTTCCATATAATGTTGTTTGATAACATCTCATTAGGAAATTACAAAAAAAACAAGGAAATTTGACGTATAATTCACCAACGAATTTCAAACTTAAACTTTTAACATCATGAAACATAATTTTAATGCAGGCCCCTGCATCCTTCCAAAACCAGCGATTGAGTCTACAATCGAAGCTATTCGTAATTTCGATGGAACTGGTATCGGGTTACTAGAGATTTCTCACCGTACTCCAGGTTGGGAAAGAATTATGGCTGAAACTGAGCAACTTTGGAGAGACCTACTTAACATTCCAGATAACTATGCTGTTATGTTTTTAGGTGGTGGTGCTTCAACTCAGTTCTACACAGTTGCTGCAAACTTCCTTAACAAAAAAGCTGCTTACCTTGAAACAGGTGTTTGGGCTAAAAAAGCTGTTAAAGAGGCTAAATTGTACGGCGAGGTTGAGGTTGTTGCTTCATCGGCCGACAAAAACTACACTTACATTCCAAAAGGATACAAAATCCCAACTGATGCGGATTACTTCCACATCACCACAAATAACACCATTTACGGAACCGAGATTAAAACTGATATGGATTGCCCTATCAACTTAATCGCCGATATGAGTTCCGATATCATGAGCCGCCCTGTTGATATCAAGAAATACGCTATGATTTACGGTGGTGCTCAGAAAAACGTAGGTCCTGCTGGTGTTACCTTTGTAATTGTTCGCAAAGACCTATTGGAGCAAATCCAACGCAAGTTACCAAGTATGGTTGATTACAGAACCCATATTGGTGCAGAGCCAAAGGATAACTCAATGTACAACACTCCTCCAGTAATTTCAATTTTTGTGATGCACGAAACTTTGAAGTGGGTTAAATCGCTTGGTGGTGTTGCTGCAATGCATAAGATTAACAACCAAAAGGCAGACCTTCTTTACAACGAGATTGACCGCAACAAGATGTTCGTAGGAACTGCTGTTAAGGAAGACCGTTCAATTATGAACGTATGCTTCGTAATGGCTGAGCAGTACAAAGAAAAAGAGGCTGAGTTTATGGATTTCGCTAAGAAAGCAGGAATGGTTGGTATTAAAGGTCACCGTTCTGTTGGTGGTTTCCGTGCATCTATCTACAATGCTTGTCCAATTGAAAGCGTACAGGCACTTGTTGACTGCATGAAGGAATTTGAGAAATTGAACGCATAGTTCATTTTGATTTCGAATTGTTGATTTGTCATTCTGAGCGATAGCGAAAAATCTTTTAGTCTTTCTCTTCATTCAGGATGACAAATTCTTATAAAATAAAACATTAACCCATAAACTTTACTGATATGACCAAAGTATTAGTAGCAACCGAAAAACCTTTTGCAAAGGCTGCGGTTGACGGAATTAGAAAGATTGTTGAGGATGCTGGATTCACCTTGGCTCTTCTTGAAAAATATACCGACCCTAACGACCTTGTAAAGGCAGTTGCCGATGCCGATGCGCTAATAGTTCGTAGTGATAAGGTTACAAAGGAAGTTGTTGAGGCTGGTAAAAATCTTAAAATTGTTGTTCGCGCTGGTGCTGGTTACGATAACCTCGACCTTGCTGCTTGTACAGCAAAAGGTGTTGTTGCTATGAACACCCCTGGCCAAAACTCAAACGCTGTTGCTGAGTTAGCAATTGGGATGATGATTTTTATGGCTCGTGGTCTTTTCCAACCAGGCACTGGTACCGAGATTGCTGGCAAAAAACTTGGAATCCACGCTTATGGAAACGTAGGTAAATTGGTAGCTAAGTACGGTAAAGGTTTTGGAATGGAAGTTTACGCTTTCGACCCATTCGTGGCTAAAGAGGCTATGGAGAAGGATGGCGTAAAGGTTGTTGGCTCAATTGAAGAACTTTACAGCACTTGCCATTACGTTTCGTTACATATTCCAGCTAACGACAAAACCAAAAAATCTATTGGTTACGAGTTGCTATCGAAAATGCCTAAAGGTGGTGCGTTAATCAACACTGCCCGCAAAGAGGTTATTGACGAGGCTGGTTTGGTTAAAGCTTTCACCGAGAGAGCAGACCTTAAGTACGCAACCGATATTATGGCCGATAATCACGCTGAGTTAGTTGAGAAATTCCCTGGCCGTGTATTCTCCACCCCAAAGAAAATGGGTGCAGAAACTGCCGAGGCGAACATCAACGCTGGTTTAGCATCTGCTCGTCAGATTGTTGGTTTCATTAAGAATGGCGATAAAACATTCCAGGTAAATAAATAACACAGTGAGACGTTAAGCGTTAATCGTTAAACGAAAGATACTGTATGGACCATAAGGAATTAGATGCGTGGAAGGTTTCCGTTGATTTATCTGTGGAAATGTACTCTATCACAAAATCTTTTCCTAAAGAAGAAATGTTTGGCTTAGTTCAACAGATTAGAAGAGCGGCTGTTTCAGTTCCTTCAAATATTGCCGAAGGGTGTGCCAGAAGTAGTTCGAAGGAGACTATACATTTTTTATATATCTCGCTTGGTTCATTGGCAGAACTCGAAACTCAGATGATAATATCTCATAAACTAGATTATATTAAAGAAGTTGATGAGATAATTGCAAAGTTGAGCAAAGTAAAGCAGATTATTTTAGGTTTAGTTAGGTATCTCAAAACCGTTTAACGACCCACGATTCACGATTAACTTTTTAAACGAAATGGTAAAAATAAAATCATTCAAGGGTATTCGCCCACCAAAGGAGCTGGCTAAGGAAGTAGCATCGCGTCCTTACGATGTGTTGAACTCTGTTGAGGCTCAGGCTGAGGCAGGGGAGAAGTCGTTACTTCACATTATTAAGCCAGAGATTGATTTCAACCCAATTATCGATGAGCACTCTCAGGAAGCTTACGATAAAGCCGTTGAGAACTACAAGAAATGGAAAGCAAATGGCTGGTTAGTTCAGGACACTGAGGAAAAGTACTACATCTATGCTCAAACTATGGATGGACGCACTCAGTACGGACTTGTGGCTGCTTGTCATTTCGAGGATTATATGGAGGGTAAAATTAAGAAGCACGAGCTTACTCGTCCAGATAAAGAGGAGGACCGCATGATTCACGTTCGTAACCAGAACGCAAACATTGAGCCTGTATTTTTTGCATACCCTGCAGTTAAGGAGATGGACCAAATTGTTGAGAATGTTGTAAAGAACAACAAGCCTGTTTACGATTTTGTGGCAGAGGATGGTTTTGGTCACCATTTCTGGGTTATCGACGATGCTGCTGTTAACAAGCGTATCACCGAGATTTTTGCTGCAGTTCCTGCGCTTTACGTAGCCGATGGTCACCACCGTACAGCTGCTGCTGCACGTGTTGGCCTTGAGAAAAAGGCAGCAAATCCAAACCACACTGGTAATGAGGAGTACAACTACTTCTTGGCAGTAATTTTCCCCGATAATCAGTTGAAAATTATTGATTACAACCGTGTAGTAAAAGATTTGAACGGCTTAACCGCTCAGCAACTAATTGAGAAGTTACAGGCTGGTTTCGAGGTTAAGGAGATGGGTACAGGCATTTATACCCCTAACAAGTTACATAACTTTAGTATGTACCTTGAGGGTAAATGGTACTCGTTAACCGCAAAACCCGGAACCTACAACGATAACGACCCAATTGGTGTTCTTGACGTTACAATTCTGTCAAACTTGGTTCTTGAGCCAATCCTTGATATCAAGGATTTGAGAACATCAAAGAGAATTGATTTTGTGGGAGGTATCCGTGGTTTAGGCGAACTTAAGAAACGTGTCGATAGTGGTGATATGAAGGTGGCATTTGCCCTTTACCCAGTTTCAATGAAACAGCTAATCGACATTGCCGATACAGGCAATATCATGCCTCCAAAAACCACTTGGTTCGAGCCAAAACTCCGTAGCGGTATTGTAATTCACGAGTTAAAGTAATAGCAACTCAATACTGAAAAGCGCCCCAAAGGGCGCTTTTTTCGTTAGTAAGAAATTAGCCATTGGGTTATTCTCCCCTCTCTGTCGTTCAGATAGAGAGGGGTAGGGGTGAGTCTGTGCAATTGCCTTAATTATTCCAGTTTGCCTTTGTTTTTGTGTAACTTATTTTTACTTTTATAAAACCAAATGGGTATCGTAAGTAATTTTTTGGTTATGTAATTGATTTAACTCGTTTGGTTTAATTGATTAATAAAAGTAATTAGATAAGAGAGTTATACTAAATTTTCTAAGAAACAAGGAGATTTAACAAACTATTTATATGAAAGAAAATATAATTATTTTAAGTTTATTTATAACTTTTTCTTGTTCAACGCAAACAAGTAAAGATGAAAAAGTAGACTCCAATCTATTTGAATTTAAAGATTTAAATAATATAACTTCATTTTATAAAAGTAATGATACATTATTTTGCATTACAACTAATGGCACACTCTTTTATAATCAAGATAAGGATGAATGGCTCGTCAAAGACACTATAAATAAGACTGACATAAAAGCAACCCCAGAACTAGCATATTCTAGCCATTTCCCAAATGGATACAAGTTTTCTGTATACTCGTCTTGTCAAATCCAACATGGTTCATGGTGTTTAACTGTTCATGCAGATGAAGGAGCTGCTTACTATAAGCAAGAAATAGTTGACACAATAAAAAAAGAGATTTTTAGGTTTCCTTATGAAAGAATAAATGACTTTTTCGTTGATAGTTCATCTATTTGGATTGGTTCAAAATTTGGTTTGTCTAGAATTGATACCGAAAACCTTGAAAGAACGGATTATTTAAACCTTCCTGCATTTAAAAAAATAACAAGCATAAATGAAACGGAAAAAGAAATTTACTATCTAGACTTTCATTATGGATTATTTAAGTATGAAAAGGAAAGTAAAAGTATTACTCCTATAAATGAAATCAATAATTATGTATTTGAATCAAATTACAAATTTTTTAGTTCTTATTTAATTAATAATCAACTAATAATAATTGGTTCTCCAATGGATAAATGTGGATATTACTTAAAAGGTAATGCATGTTTATTTATTTACAATTTGGATAACAATAATGTTAATAAAATAGAAACTAGCCTTGAATACTTTGATGATTTTATAAAAAAGGACAATTTTTTAATAGGTTTTGGAGAATGGATAGAGTACTATGAAGGTGGAGACTTTGCCAATTTTGGAGGTGCAATAGCCTTTGACTATAAAACACATCAAATAACTGAAATTACAAATACGCCAATAATCAACTTATCAGTTAGTAATGACGGACTTGAAGCTATAAGCATTCAAGGAGAAGAGATTACCGCTCAGTTGATTTATTCTCGTTTAAAACTTTTTGAAGGCTTTAGTTTTCCTGTAAAGAACAAATCACTGCAAAACGATACTATTTATTTATCTTATAATGGAGACTCAATAAGATATATTGAGAATAAAAGAGTAGTTGTTAACAATAAACTATTTGGAGAATACTTGTCTCTACATCAAACTCTCAATAATAACCGATATAATGAAAATGACTCTCTTTTAGTTAACTTATTGTTCAGACAATCAATGTTAAAAATTAATAGAGGAAAAGTAGAATTAGATAAATATTAAAAAAAACTGTGTATAACAGGCAGTTCCTTTCACCCCTGTTCGCGCGCGTCTTTTTTTTGGACGCGTGCGCTGATAGTCGAATAGATTTATTTGTTTGAGCTCTTTTTAATACCGCATCATTATTGGCACATAAAACCAGTTTCCTTATATAGTATAATACCGCACTCGTCATAAGACGAGCGCGAACCTGGAAACCTAGGACTTTCCCAATTTACAAGACTCTCCAACGTCCACCGACTGGCGGACTTGGAAACGTCAAATATAAAGACTTAACGTTTCCATGTGGCTATCGCCACGATGGAAAGTTGTGCCTAGACCGAGGACTTTCCATCGTCCACAGGCTTGTGGACATGGAAACGTCAAAATAGCTATGAAGAGAAACTTTCGAAAACCCCTGTTCGCGCGCGTCTTTTTTTGGACGCGTGCGCTGATAGTCGGATAGATTTATTTGTTTGAGCTCTTTTTAATACCACATCATTATTGGCACATAAAATCAGTTTCTTTATGTAGTATAATACCGCACTCGTCATAAGACGAGCGCGAACATGGGAATCTGGGACTTTCCCAATTTACAAGACGTTTCCAAGTCCACCGACTGGCGGACTTGGAAACGTCAAAATTGCTTTAAAGAGAAACTTTCGAAAACTTTCAACTAACAACCAAGATTAAAGTTTTGCCCTTAGGCAAAAAATCCTAATTTTGCACAAAAGCATTTAGTAATGAGCATTCAAACCAATATTCAGGAAATTAAGAGTTCACTTCCACCGCACGTTACATTGGTGGCTGTTTCTAAAACACATCCCGTAGAGGTTATTATGGAGGCCTACAATGCTGGCCATAGGATTTTTGGCGAAAACAAAGTGCAGGAGTTGGTTTCAAAGTACGAGGGAATGCCCAAGGATATTGAGTGGCATCTTATAGGACATTTGCAGTCCAATAAGGTTAAGTATATTGCAGCGTTTGTTAGCCTTATTCATTCAGTAGATAGTATAAAATTACTGGAGGTAATTGACAAGGAGGCTCAGAAACACAATAGGGTTATAGACTGCTTGCTACAAATTCATATAGCATCGGAGGAGACAAAGTTTGGCCTTTCGGCCGATGAGTTGGAGGAACTGCTCAGTTCCAATGATTTTAAGGAAATGAAGAATATTCGTGTGGTTGGCTTAATGGGAATGGCAACCTTTACCGATAATATGGCTCAGGTTCGCATGGAGTTTAAATTCCTTAACAATCTGTTTAAATCAGTTAAGGAGAAATACTTTGCCGATAAGCCTTGGTTTAAGGAACTGTCCATGGGTATGTCGAGCGACTACGCTGTAGCAGTAGAGGAGGGGAGTACAATGGTTCGGATTGGCAGTAATATTTTTGGTCACAGAAACTATAAATCAAACTAATTTTGTAATTTACGCCTACTAAACCTAAACGCAATGGCAAATTTTGAAACAAATTATTTGGGATTAGCCCTTAAATCGCCCTTAATTGTTAGTAGTTCGGGGTTAAACTCGTCTGTAGATAGAATTAAGAAGTACGAGGAGATGGGGGCTGGTGCAATTGTGCTAAA
The DNA here is from genome assembly GCA_029560875.1 of Bacteroidota bacterium. Lineage (GTDB taxonomy): Bacteria > Bacteroidota > Bacteroidia > Bacteroidales > Tenuifilaceae > SB25. The sequence continues at coordinate 61,456 of JAKQKB010000168.1, forward strand.
ATCGCTTTTTGAGGAGCAAATAATGCACGAGGTCGATAACCTTGCTCAGTACTCCGACTATACCGAGGCCGCCGATTATCTTAAAAGCTACGTTACCGCAAACAATGTGCAATCGTATATCGAGATGATTAAGCAGGCCAAGGCTGCAGTTAAGATTCCTGTAATTGCCAGCATTAACTGTGTAAGCGCATCGCAATGGGTAACCTTTGCTTCGCAAATTCAGCAAGCAGGCGCCGATGCGTTGGAGGTAAACGTTTTTATGTTGCCCACCGATGTTCGTAAAACCCCCGCTGAGCTGGAGGAGGTTTATTTTACTTTAGCCGATAAGTTAGCCCAAATTGTGACAATTCCTGTTGCGTTTAAGCTGGGAAATCATTTTACTAATCCGCTTCGAATTATTGAGCAACTTTGGTACAGAAAGGCTAAGGGTGTGGTACTTTTCAACCGTTTCTTTGAGCCCGATTTTGATATCAATGCAATGAAAGTTGTTCCTTCGTCAGTGTTAAGCAATCCTGCTGATTTGAGAAATACCTTGCGTTGGGTTGGAATGGCAAATCATCTTGTACCTAAAATTGATATTTCTGCATCAACAGGCGTTCACGATGGCGATGCAATGATTAAGGCAATACTTGCTGGAGCATCGTCCGTTCAGGTTTGTTCGGCAATTTATAAGAATGGGCCACAGCATATTGCTACAATGCTAAATGCAATGGCCGATTGGATGAACAAAAAGGGCTACAAGTCAATTAACGACTTTAAAGGCTTAATGAACTATGGCAAAATTGAAAATCCATCGCATTACGAGCGTAGCCAGTTTATGAAGTACTACTCTAACTATGAATAGTTGATATATAAAACCAAAACAAAAGCCGATGAATTTTACCATCGGCTTTGTTTTTAATATTTTGTCGTAAGTATTCTCTTACTTCAATCTTCTAACTTCTCTATCTTCCCCCTCCAAATTCCTCCATAACTAAAATCATTTGTTGTACTAGAGGTTGTTTGTCTTTCGAGATTTTCTTAACCTCATTTTTTAAATGTAAGGTGTATTCAGCAATCTTTTCATCGCTAGTATTATCCAACGCATCCTCAATTACACTAAAGGCCTCAATGCTGGTTTGGTAGTCTGCTTTGGAGAGCAAATCGATAAATAGTTCAATCTCATTGCTGAAATCGAGCCTGCTTTGCCAGCAAACGGAAACTAAGTGCGATACATCGGACAGATTCCGTTTCTCTTTAATTGCGTTGATAATTTCCACTGCAGCGGATTGATTTTTGATGTCAACTAAAAAACTCACCACAGCTTCCTTTAAAACCTCGCTACGCTTAGTGAATAGTAAATTGATAATGGAACCAACCATATAATCCTCACCACTCTCGCGGAGTTCCTCAAGGGTCGAAATTATAAACTCATCGGAGCCTTCCATGAGATTTTGCTCGAATATTGCTTTCTTAGTATTGATATTGTTGCTCTTGCTCTCCATTTTGAAATAATTTTTGCAAAGGTAATCATTGTTGTAAGAGAAAAGTAAGGATTTTTAGGTTGACATAAAACAATTTAAAATAATTCAATACTAATAAGTGTTAGTTTAGCTCTCTTTAAAAAAACATCTATTTATATTGACTTTTTCAAATTTATATTAACTTTACTTGTTGAAAACATTAGACATTGTTATTAACCCAAATAAAATTTGATAGTTATGGTCATAGGGTTAGCCAAGAATCGATTAGTGCTACTAGGCTTGATGCTCATTTTTGTGGTCAGTTCCTGCAAGTCCGACCGAAGTAAGGATGCAATTACGGTATCGACCGATGAACTTGCAACGGATAGTACTGTGACTGCAGGTATACAGTCTGTTAAGCAAATTTTTTACTCCTTGCCATCGCCGTTGGAAACAGCTCTAATACTAAAGCGTTCAGGCGCTAAGTATAACGAGGAAATTTTGAATCCAGTTGAAAATGTTTCGCGATACAATACCAATAAGAGTATGGCGCTTAACTTGGGTATTTATAGTACCGATTTAAGTTATGCAAGCCTTTTCGACCAAACTCAGGCTACCATTAAGTTCATGACAGCATCCAAAAAGATGGCTGAGAATTTGGGCATTCTTAACGCCATTGATAATGCCGTTATTCAGCGCTTGGAGGAGAATGTTAATAATCGTGAGGTGATAATGGAAACTATTTCGGAGACCTTTCTTAATACCAACTCTATTCTAGAGGAGGACGATAGGGTTGCCGTTGGTTCAATAATACTGGTTGGTGGCTGGCTCGAAGGGCTTTACATTGCAACATCATTGGTGGGCGATGTTAATTCCACTGATAACGAATTAGTTGATAGAATTATAGACCAAAAATTTTCGTTAGAAACAGTTCTTAATCTTTTAAACCAAAATATCGAAAATCCTGATATTAAGGATATTTATAACGATATAGCTGAATTAAAGAAAATTTACGACGAGGTGCAAATCTCCGTATCAAAGGTTGAGGTTGTTCAGGATAGCAAGAGTAAGGTGGCCACTTTAAGTTCCAAGAATGTGGTTACTGTGAAACCTGAAGTTTTCAATAAACTCAAACTTAAAGTTAAAGAATTGCGTACAAAGTACACAGCATAATTTATTTTGGTATGAAATCATTCCTATATATTATTACACTGGGTCTGTTTTTGTTGCTTCCTTTTGCAGGAAATGCACAATGCAAGAACTTCGCCAAGAAGGTTTGTAAGTTGGAGTTGAACCCATATATTCACGATGGTAACTTTAATGCCGCAATTCTTACCGAAGGTGAAGATGCAGAGTTGTTCAAAACCTTCTATGCAGGTCAGGAATACCGTATTTCCGTTTGCGGTTCAGAGTCTATTCCTCAGGTTGAGTTTATAGTGATGGATGTGGACCGTAAGGTGCTATACTCCAATGCAAAAAATAAATATGCTACGAGTTGGGACTTTAAAGTAGAGGCTACACAGCAGTTAATAATTGTTGTAAAGGTTCCTGCATCGGATGATAAATCTGCAGAAATTGCCAGTGGTTGCGTGGCTATTATGTTTGGGTTAAAGGCTGATTAAAACTTTTTTTTATAATGAATAAAAGCCGCTTTTGCGGCTTTTTCATTTTCAGAGTTTATCGTTCAAGAATTTTCCAGTGTACGATGCATCATGTTTTGCCAACTGCTCTGGAGTTCCTTCAAAAACTAGATACCCACCGCCATCGCCTCCCTCAGGGCCTAAATCAATAACCCAGTCGGCGCACTTTATCACTTCTACATTGTGCTCAATAAGAATTATGCTATGCCCTTTTTCGATAAGCGCATCGAAAGCAGAAAGCAACTTTTTGATATCGTTAAAATGCAATCCTGTGGTGGGCTCATCAAAGATGAAAAGTATAGATTGATTGCTTTCATCCTTTTGTAGGAACGATGCTAGTTTTACACGTTGACTTTCGCCACCGCTCAACGTACTCGATGCTTGCCCTAGTTTGATATATCCCAAACCTACATCCTGCAATGGCTTTAAGCGGTCAACAATTTTTCGTTCTGTTGATGTTTTTCCATTATCGAAGAACTCTATGGCTTGGTTTACAGTCATCTCAAGGATATCGAAAACATTGGCATCCTTGTATTTTACCTCAAGCACTTCGTCCTTGAAGCGTTTTCCCTTACAGCTCTCGCAGATAAGGGTGATATCGGCCATAAACTGCATCTCAACGTGAATTACACCCTCACCTTGACACTCCTCGCACCGGCCACCTTCAACATTGAACGAGAAATGAGAGGGCTTAAAGCCGCTCTTTACAGCGTACTGCTGCTCCGAGAGCAATTTGCGAACCTCGTCCCATGCTTTTATATAGGTTACAGGGTTGCTGCGCGACGATTTTCCTATTGGATTTTGGTCAACCATTTCAACGCCTTTAATTACTCTAAAATCACCCTTAATGGCATCGAACTGGCCAGCTCTTTCGCCAGAGCCAGTTAACTGCTTTATTAGTGCAGGATAGAGAATACCTTTAACTAATGTTGACTTTCCGGAGCCACTAACTCCAGTTACGACAGTTAGTGCGTTAAGCGGAAATTTCACATTGATATTCTTAAGGTTATTCTCCCTTGCACCGAGTATTTCTATGCTGTTATTCCATTTTCTACGCCTAATGGGAACAGGTATTTTCTCCTTTTGGGTAAGGTATTTAGCGGTAAGACTATCGGTAGCTTTATTCAATCCATCAATATCGCCTGCATAAACCACTTCGCCACCCAATCGGCCAGCGTATGGACCAATATCGATGATATAATCGGCCGAGCGCATTATCTCCTCATCGTGCTCAACAACAACGACGGTGTTACCAAGGTTACGCAGTTCCTTTAGTACACCTATTAATAAATTAGTATCGCGAGAGTGTAAGCCAATGCTAGGTTCATCAAGAATGTAAAGCGAACCAACCAAACTACTCCCAAGCGATGTGGCCAAATTTATACGTTGCGATTCACCTCCAGAAAGCGTAGCCGATAAACGATTAAGTGTTAGGTAGCCAAGCCCAACATTGTTCATATAGTCTAAACGGTTATTAATTTCCGTTAGGACACGTTTTGCAACACCAGCATCGTGCTCATCCAAATTCAACTCCTTGAATATCTCCAATAACTCAGAAATTGGAATATTCACCATTTGTTGAATGGTGTAGTTGCTCACCTTAACGTACGAGGCTTCGGGGCGTAATCGAGAGCCCTTGCAGGCAGGGCAAACAGTTTTGCCCATATAGCGCGATAGTAGAACTCTGTACTGAATTTTATACCTTTTTTCCTCCAATTCCCTAAAGAAGCCGTAAATTCCCATGAAATGACGTGTGCCATCCCAAAGTATTCGTTTCTGCTCCTCGGATAGTTGGTAGTAGGGTTTATGGATAGGGAAGTCGTACTTTGAAGCGTGCTCAATCAACTTATCCTTGTACCAACTCATACTTTCACCTTTCCAGCAGGCAATGGCCTCCTCGTAAATTGATAGGCCTCTGTTGGGAACCACTAAATCTTCATCAATGCCTATTACTTTACCGTAGCCTTCACATTTTGGACAAGCGCCAAGTGGACTGTTAAAACTGAAAAGATGCTCGGTTGGTTCTTCAAACTTAATTCCATCAACCTCAAAAATATTGGAAAAATGCTCCTCCAAGACCTTATCGTCCAGATGGATTTTAAGTAAGCAGAACCCGTTGCCTTCGGCAAGCGCTGTTTGAATGGAATCGGCAATTCGACTGAGGAAGTCCTCCTCGTGCGAAACTGCAAAACGGTCGATAACCAAGCGTAATTCTGCCCCTGAAATGTTGATTAATTCTCGAATTTTATCCTCATCAATCCTTACAGTTTGGTCGCCCACCTCTACGCGTGTAAAACCTTCGCGGGCAAGTTCATCGAGCCTTGCTTTTGGGTTGCCATTTAGCACCAATGGTGCTAGCAGGGTCATTTTCACCCCCTCATCGTAAGCACTTATAAAGTTAACCACATCGCTAACAGATTGCTTTTTGACAAGTTTTCCGGAAACAGGCGAGTAGGTTTTCCCTATTCTGGCAAAGAGCAACTTAAGGTAATCGTATATCTCAGTTGATGTACCAACGGTTGAGCGCGGGTTGCGAGTGTTTACCTTTTGCTCAATGGCAATGGCCGGTGGAATTCCACTAATAATATCAACCTCAGGCTTTGCAACACGCCCAAGGAACTGCCTAGCGTACGATGATAAACTTTCAACGTATCGCCTTTGCCCTTCGGCATAAATTGTATCGAAAGCTAAGGACGATTTGCCCGAGCCGGAAACGCCTGTTATTACAATGAGTTTATTACGAGGAATATCGAGGCTTATATTCTTAAGGTTATGAACCCTAGCCCCTTTTATCGATATAACATTTTTATCTTGAACCGCCATTTGCCAAAAATTAACTTGCAAAGATAGCGGTTATTAGGAGAATAAGTTGAAGATTGTTGGTTAAAAAAGATAGATAAGTCAGAGGTAGGCTGATTATCTATATCTGTACATCTGAACTATATAGTAAATAATTGGGCCAAGAATTAAAATCATTAAAAACGGAGTGAAAAGAACCGAAAACTTTCCTAGTCCGTTGATATTTCCTAATGTTTGCTGCGATGAGTATAATGATATTAGGATATGTTCAACTGTAATGCAAAGTTTTAGTGTTCGTATCATCTTTACACCTAAATAGTATTGATTGCGTGCATTTGTGTCTGTAATTTCAATAGGGTAGTTAAATAGGTGGGGTTTTTGGTTAAATATTGAGAGTACAGTTACAATGATGGTGCTAATTGAAGGAAGGAGGAATAATGTAAATTTCTGTTTGTAATCAGCCGCTTCGCCAAATTCATTAATGTGCGATGGAATACTTTCAGGAAGTTTGCAGTAAATAACAATTGTATAAGTCCAAAATCCAAGTATTAACGCCCAAATAATTGCTTCGATAATTTTATCTGCCAAACTCATTTCAATCTTTATGAATGGTTGACGTGGTTTCTTGTTAAAGGATTTTGTATTCATATTTATGGAATTCGGAAACATTTTGTATCAAAAGTATGTATAAAATACTAAAGCAATTTTGATTATTTCAGAAAAATTAGCTTACTTGGCACAATAAATGGTATAATAATACTACAAACACTTTAAACTGATTGCCTATAGATAGAAGCTCTACACGTTAACCAAAATAAGAGGAGGTTGCCGTGAATGCAAACCACACCACCGACCAAGAGCTTCTGTCGGAAATCATCAATGGTAGTAATGCCGCGTTGGAGATGCTTATTAAGCGTCATGAGAGAAAAGTGTACACCTACATTTTAATGATGGTGCGCAAACCCCATTTGGCAGAAGACTTAATGCAGGAGACCTTTGTGAAGGTTATTCGCTCGTTAAAAGAAGGACGATACTCGGAGAACAACCGTTTCCAGTCCTGGTTAATGCGCATAGCGCATAATCTGGTGATTGACCATTTTCGTCATAACAAGCAGTACCGCGAGGTTTCCAACGAAGATTCACCTGTCGATTTATTCAGTTCACCTCGTTTTGCCGAGATGAATGTAGAGCAGGCAATGGTGTTCGATAGGGTTTTGGATGAAGTTAGAATGCTTATCGACAAATTACCCGATGACCAGAAAGAGGTGATAATGCTCCGTTACTATGGCGATTTAAGTTTTAAGGAAATTGCGGAGTTAACTAACGTTAGCATAAATACTGCGCTGGGTAGAATGAGATATGCGCTAATAAATCTCCGAAAAACAGTTAAGGAGAAGAATTTAAACCTTGAGTTTGGGTTTTAAGTAGAGCACAAATTACACGGATAGAACAGATTTGCGCAAATTTATAGTTAGTTTGGCTGTGCAAGTCTGTTTAATTTGTGTTCATCAGTGTTCTATCATTTTAAAATTAATAGCACTTTTTTATACAATAATTGGAAGTTCATTTCCGTTATTACAGAAAAAGATGCCTATGAATAGAATCTATACACAACTACTTTACATCAGGAAAACATACAATAATGGGGACGGATATTCAAATCATACTATAATTCAATTGCCATTCCCATTGACCAAGGAGATTGAAAGGCTTAAAGCGCTTATGAATCAACTTGAAGCGTTAACACCAAAGATTCCTGATGATTCCGTTAAACGGATTATGGAAAAGCTAAATTTTTAAAAACCGGAAAATATTTTCCGGTTTTTTCTTGATTTTTCAAAAATTAAAATGATATATTTGTGATATCAAAATAATATCACTCAAAATTTAAACTATGAAAACAACTGAAGAAAAATTTAGTGGACTTAGATTGTCCGGTATTTTTATGTTGCTCTTTAATATTCTTTTCCTTTTCGGAATAATCTTCTTTTTTGTTCGTTTGGTATCGTCTCCATACTTAACTGATACCCAAGGAGCCATTTATGGCATATCTCTAGGCTTTTCGTTTATCTTGAATCTGATTTTCTGGGCAGGGTTTATGCAAATTGAGCCCAACGAAGCTCGTGTAATGGTTTTCTTTGGTAAGTATGAGGGAACAATTAAGGATAACGGTTTCTTTTGGGTTAATCCTTTCTATGCCAAGAAAAGACTGACGCTCCGTGCTCGTAACCTCGATGCAGAGCCAATTAAGGTAAACGATAAAACTGGTAATCCAGTGATGATTGGCGTTGTGGTGGTTTGGCGTTTGGCAGATACTTATAAGGCATCGTTCCATGTCGATAATGCTTCGATGGCAGCCAATGTTGCGGGAGCAACTGCAACCGCAAAGTTAAATGAGAAGATGATGGCCTATCAAAACTTCGTTAAAATTCAATGCGACGCCGCATTGCGCTACGTTGCAGGATTATACTCATACGACCATTCGGGAACCAGCGTTGATAGCGAAATGACATTAAGGTCGAATGGCGAAGAGATTAACCAGATTCTGGAGCAACAAATGAATGAACGCCTTGCAATTGCAGGAATTGAGGTGATTGAGGCAAGAATTAATTATCTAGCATATGCTCCTGAGATTGCTGCAGTTATGCTACGCCGTCAGCAAGCCGATGCTATTATTGCTGCCCGTGAAAAAATAGTTGATGGTGCTGTAGGTATGGTTAAGCTAGCTTTAACTAAACTTGCCGACGATAAGATTATTGAGTTCGATGAGGATAAAAAGGCTGCAATGGTTAGTAACCTAATGGTTGTGCTTTGCTCGGAGGATTCTGCAAGTCCAATAATCAATGCGGGAACTTTACATCAGTAGGTTATGTCGAAAAAAAAATCGTTTGTACTAAGGATTGACCCAGATAAAATGGATGCACTGGAGAAATGGGCTGCGGACGAGTTCCGCAGCACCAACGGCCAGTTGGAATGGATTATCGACCAGGCGCTTAAGAAGTCAGGCCGCTGGAAATCTCCGAAAAACAAAGATGACAAGAACTCAAATAAACAAGAAAATGAGAATAGTTAAATCAAAAAATCCCTGTCCCAAGTGTGGGGGTAAGGATTTTGAACTTGGCGAAGCGTACATTGCTGGTAGTATAATCACTAAGATTTTTAATATTCAGAATAGGAAATTCAGTTCGTTTACTTGCATGAAATGTAAATACACTGAGTTCTATCAAGTTCCGGCAAGCAAGGCACTTAATGTTTTAGATTTTTTTGTGGGGTAATCAGATGTCAATTGAATAGATTAACGGTATGGCAAGCAACAATCCCAGCAGTCTCTGTTCTTAAGCGTGATGTTCCAAGGCTAATTTCTTCATAACCCTTACTCACGGACTGTTCGACTTCCGATGGTGTAAAATCGCCTTCTGGGCCAATAAGTATTGTAACTTTTGAGTTTGGTTGTAAGTTGTCCTTTAGGGGTGGTAAGTCCCAACTATTGCAGTGAGCAATAAATTTTTGCCCTTCGATATTCTGATTCAAAAATTGCTTAAGCGAAATCATCTCATTTAACTTTGGAACGTAAGCCTTGATTGATTGCTTTACAGCTGAAATAATTATTTTATCGAGCCTATCGTTGTTTACAACCTTACGTTCTGAACGGTCGCAAAGTATTGGTGTAATTTCATCAACGCCAATTTCTGTTGCTTTTTCGAGGAACCATTCTAGGCGTTCAATATTCTTGGTAGGAGCAATAGCTATGTGTAGGTAAAAATTGCGCTTGCCAAACTCTGTTTTCACATCGGTTACAATTACCTCGCAACGCTTGGGGTTCGAATTAGCAATGCTTGCCGTAAAAAGATTCCCTTTTCCATCTATCAATGTTATCTCATCACCAGCATTTAGCCTTAATACTCGTATACAATGTTTCGACTCTTCCTCGGGTAGAGTGTATGTATTGCCTGCAATATCGGGAGCGTAAAAAATGTGCATCTGTTCGTTTTTTTTGTCATTTCAAAAATAGTTAATAGATATCAGACATCAGATGTCAGACATCAGATTTTTGAATACTTCATTATTTTTAAAGTTTAGGATAGAGAAAAAATATCGTTTAATTTTGGTGATGTTTAATTTCTAAAGTCTGCATTTAATGAAGAAAATTGGTGTTTTGTCTGATACTCATGGTTTTTGGGATGAGGGTTTGGATGTGTTTTTTGCAGATTGCGATGAAATTTGGCATGCAGGCGATATTGGCTCATTGGAGTTAGCTGATAGAATATCAAAATTTAAGCCTTTGCGTGCTGTTCATGGGAATATTGATGACCACAGAATAAGGATAAGTTATCCTAACTTTTTGCATTTCAAAGTTGAAGAGGTTAAAGTGCTAATGACACATATTGGAGGTACTCCTGGAAGGTACGATATTCAAGCGAAACCACTTATTGAAACGCTCCAGGCCAATATATTTGTATGTGGGCATAGCCATATCCTGAAAGTAAAATTCGATAAGAAGCACAATTTTCTGTACATTAATCCTGGAGCTGCTGGTAATAGTGGTTTCCATGCTGTTAAAACAGCAATTCGTTTTGTGGTAGATGGCCAGAATATTAAGGATATGGAGGTTTGGGAGAAGATGAGGAAAGGGCATTAATTGTCACCCTTTTTGTCCTCATCTTGTTCTTCGTCCGTTATATCTTCGTTGGGTTTATCTGGATTTATGCCATATTTTAGTTGCTTATAGCGTTCACGAGCAGCGTCTAAATCTTTCTTTGTTCCAATTAGGAATCGGTAACCAATCTCGCCGGGTCGAACTTTAACTCTCTGTTCGCTCGATTTTTGCGTTTGTATTGGTAGTAGGAAGTCTGAATTGTTCGACGATACCTGCATTACACTTTTGGTATAGGTGAAAACGTAATACCTGTCATCGCCAAGATTAATATATAGGGTCATTAAGTCACCGCTACGCTTTTTGAATATTTCAATGTAACCATCTACAAACTTGTTAACCTGAATATTGCCAATGGTTCCAATGCCAAGTTTACTTGTTGAATAGAACGATTTGCGTACTGGATCCCACTTCATTTTTACTTCATTCAGAATCATTGTTGCCTCATATCCTTTAGGAATCTGGCTAAATGAGCCAAAAAGGGTTAACTGGTTTAAAGCAGGTTGAATTTGCGATGTGTCAATCCATTCGTATAGGGCTTTTTTGTAGAGTTTCCGGCTTAGGTCAACTTTATCCAGAGTAATTGCGCCATTTAGTTCGGCAGCCATTGCCTCAAGCGATTTTTGGTTGAAGTGGAAGTTGAGTTGAATTATTAAATCCATGCTTAAGTCGTTCTCATCCATTTTGTGGATTGAACTACCGTAGCTTTTTAGCTTTATTTGTCCAAGGTTAACGGGAAGTTGAACAGTTCCTTCGCCAAACGTCATACAGTAATCCTTTTGCAAACTTACGCTGTTGCCCGATGTATCTGGATTCTCTAATTTGTAAGGTTGAGCTACGGTGAATCGGCGGTTGTTGTTGTTAAAACTCATAAAACCTTGTGCCTGAACTATGGATTTATCGGCATAATCCTTACGCATTCGCATAAACCCGCCATAAAGTTTAAGAGAGTCTTCGGCAATAACAGAACCATTAACAAGGTAATTTAGGTTTAAGTTCTGTGGCTTTTCCCCTACAGGTATTCTAACTTTTTTAGGGTCGATTTGCGATTCAAATTTTAGCCATTGCGCTTTGGTATTGGGGCAGTTGTATATTGGGCGTGCACCACCCTTAAACTCTAGGAATTGGTCGGGAGCGTAAAGTCTATAATCGCCTATAAATCCGAAATGGGGGCTTAGTTTAAAGTTATCGGGTTCGGTTAAATTACCTTCTGCATAAGTATTAAGGAATGCATCGTTCTCAACATTATTTAATACAATAGTTTGCACAGAATCTCTCTCATCAACATAATCATAAAGCCCATTTCCTTTATATTTTCTTCTACTAGATATAGTTAACTCCGAATTGTATATTTTATGGTATCTTGATGATAAATTCGCGATAATGGTTGCCAAGGAAAGTTTATTCATTCTATTTGTAGGGTCAACCTTTATTTTTTTATCCTTTAAATAAATTATTGCATCCGCAGCTATAATGTATTTAACGCTATCGGACTTTAGTTCGGCGGTTTCTAAGTTATACTTTGATTTAGGTGAGAAGTAGTAAAGCGAGTCTTCTTCGGCTTTTACAGAGTAAAAAAGAGAGCCAGCGGGTAGGGAGTCTTTATCGTACATTCTGGAAACAGTAAATTCCCCATCGCGAACTGCCTCTTGCCGCATTGCAGTTAGGAAGTTTAGGTTATGCGAGTCCATTTCCCATCCAAATCTATCGAGGTGAGCCTCGTAATGTAAGGCATTGAGTTTAGCATAAACACTCTTCTGTGTTTTACTAAACTCTCCTTTTCGATTCTTGAAATCGATATTCGATTTAACACTGTCGGTGGATAGCGCTAAATATTCCGTTTTAGGTTTATATAGTTTCAGGTTTGCTTTGGGCGAGTTAAAATCGTCGGCGTTAAACTCATAATGTGATGAGCTCAATGCTGCATTTTCTAGAGTTATATCTCCATTGCCAGTTAGTCCAAGGGGTTCAAGGAGTAAGTCGCCCGTTAATTTTGCTAAAGAGTCGAACATTACAAATGGTCTTTCGCCACGTTTAATGTAAAATTTATCGCGTTTTGGTAGCCATTTTATTTTATGTCGACCACCAATTAGATTAGGATATTGGATTCCAGAGATACGCTTATCTATATTAAAGTTGTTTGATATTGTCATCATTGAATCGGGGAATAGGTACATGGCCTCTGAGGATGTAGTTGAGGAAATGTATTTTATATCGCCGTTAACAATAAGTCCTTGGTTGCTTAGGTCAACCTTATTGAAAGCAAATCCTTTGCCTCGGTAGAGCGCTAATCCTTCGGGTGGTGTTTTTTTAATAAAACCTAATGAATTATCGGGGCGGAGTACTAAAGTTTCTTCAATGGGAGCAAGGATATTTCCCGAGTATAGAATTCCCTTGAAGTTTAGGTCGATACTTTCGAAATTATCAAGATTTTCGTATGTAAAAGGTAGAATCTCGAAATAGAAGGAGTCGCGTTTATAAATACCGCCATGAATGGTTGGGTCGTCGTAGTAAACGTAAGACATTCCGGTACTGTTAAAAATGGGGTAGTTGGGGTTGCTTATTAAGCCCGATTTATTGTTAGGTTTATCAATTAAGATATTTCCGTTTATTTTCTCCATGGTGTTTTGCACGCTTTGCAGAATTCTTCGTCCGTAATTGTCCCTGTTGTTGGTTTGGTAATCGAGTTCCAATAAATCAGCATCAACTAAGTCAATTTTAAACTTATCGTAATCAAACTTAAATGTTTCTCCATAAAACTTGAATAAACCCGCTTGAACATATCCTCCAAATGCGAAATTCCTGTTTTTCTGCATAATAATTTCTTTCTTATGCGGACTAATATGTACGCTTTGGGAGTCACTAACCGAAATGTTTTCGACACCCCTAATTCGCATATCCATGGTTTTTAGGTCGAGTTCAGCGTTAGGGATATTACCTTCACAAATCGATGAAAAACGGATAACATCGTAGTCTATTTTCTGAAATCGAGCTAGGATTGCGTAACGGAGCTTTTGTGTGATTTGAACCTCGTCGGAGTTGAAGTCGTAAAGTATATACCCTTCCTTGGCAATACGCATCATTTCAATTTTAACCTGCTCAATAGGTTTGCGAAGATGAACACCAAGGTCGGCTGCGAGGAATGTTTTACTTTTCACTTTAATGGAGTAGTTCCAAATTGCTAGAAGAGGGTGCTGGTCGCTTGGACCCATCATATCATCGAAATAAATCTCGTTAAAAAAGTTGTCGGATTCAAATGATGCTCGCCCTATTGTTGCCCCAATGGATGCTCCGAAAAGTATCTTATCCTCATCTATCTTCCAACTTAGCTGGTTTGCCCAAATGCTGAGTTTATGGTAAGAACTAATGAATGGACTTTGTGTAGTTAACTTATCGGTAGGAGCAATAGTAACAGTTCTGTTCTTATTGTTATAGTTGAAGTACAGGCCAGAGTGATATATTGAGTCGTTTGGAAACTTAAAAAGGATGCTAGCTTTTTCGGTATTTAGAATTGAACGTTGAAAAATAAGGATATTCCCTTCAACCCTGAGGAACTCCTTACCGTTACGATTAATTGAGACTGTGGCAAGTTTTTCGGCCGAACCCTTTCCAATTAATCGTGAACCCTGCATGATATAACCGCCCTCATAATCTACATTTTTGAACAGATTTTTTATTTGGAACCATTTTCCGTACGATTCAAACTCGGGGTACTGAATTGAGTTTGGGTTATAGTCTTTTATTAGCCTATCGGTTACTTTCCCCAAACTAGGAGTAGTGAAATAATCTTTGTTGGTGAAGTATACTGAATCGATAGTATAGGAGTTTTTATTTAAATCGAGTTGATACTTCTTTAGGTCAACAAATATTTCGTCGTTGGGGTAGCCTGAGCGAGCCCAAGTGACCTTTCCCCCATTACCTTTCCAATTTCCTGTAGAGGGAGTGTAAACTCCACTTGTAGTTTTAATGAAGATACTATCGTTACCGTAGATACAAACCAGGTTTATTTTGTTAAGTTGAATATAGAGTTGGTCTTTAAATTCTAACTGATAGGAGGGATGCGTTCCCGATTTCCAGGCAAATGTATTTGTTTGCTTTATTACTGAGTTTTTTACAACAGCCTCTGTAAAGCGTAGATAGTTGCTAAGCGATGTTAGACTTAAATTTTCCGATTTTAAAAGTTGATGGTACGATTTATCCCAAGCATCGTAGTTTTTGTTAGCGTAGGAATCTCTGAAAAAAAAGTCGATAAGCTTTACGTAGGTTAGCACCAAATCCTTTTTCTCAGGGAGGATTGGTAGCATTAGGTTTGATATTTCGATGATATTTTTTTTATGCTCTTCGTTTATGGTATCGCTTGCCCAGAATATGGTAAATTTCTTGATGAATTCCTCATCTTCCTTCGGAAGGTCCTTGTTAACAATGGAATTTAGTTCGGCGGGGTATTTTAGAATGTCGCCCGAGAACTTATCATCATCCTGATGAAATGCTTTGGGCGAAAATGTTATGGCAAAAACCAAAACTGTAATGGAAAACAAAATGTACCAAAACCTTCTGTTAACAAGCATGTCCAATTAGTTTAGTTAGAAAAAGAAACCATTGCCCAGTCGTCGCGGTAGAATGTTTCCTGATGCTTCAGTCCTAATTTCTCCGCTGCTTGAATTAATGTGTTCACATCGGAGCGTAGGATACCGCTCATAAATAGTTTGCCGCTAGGATTTAAACTCGATTTATAGGTGGATAAATCGTTTAGCAAAATATTTAGGTTTATGTTGGCAATAATTAAATCAAAACGTTTACCCGAGATTAAAGCAGCATCGCCAAGTAAAACCTCGGTTTTTGTGCATCTATTTTCTGTAACATTCTCCAGAGAGTTGCGGTATGCCCACTCATCGTTATCAATGGCAACCACATCTGCCGCACCTTTCATTTCGGCTAAGATTGCTAATACGCCTGTTCCGCATCCCATGTCTAAAACTGTTAATCCTGTGACATCGGTATTCAGCAACGCATTAATCATCAGGTGTGTAGTTTGATGATGACCTGTTCCGAAGGACATTTTTGGGTCGATAACAATTTCGTAATCAGTTTTTGGAAAATTGGTATGGAATGATGCTCGAACCAGACATTTATTATCGACTAGAATTGGCTCAAAGTTCGATTCCCAAACCTCGTTCCAGTTCTTATCGGCAATACTATTCACCTCAAAATTTATAGAAACTCCCTCGGGAAGAAATAGACTTTCCATTGCCTGTTCTTCAGAAAAATCCTTGTTAAATTTAATGTATGCACGAAAGCCTTTATCGTCCTCCATAAAACTCTCAAAGCCCAACTCTGATAGCTGGGCAATGAGAATACTATTGGTTTCCTCGCTTGGAGGGGTTACGCTGATTACTAGTTCTGTGTAACTCATTTTTTAAAGTTAAAAGTTATATCCGTTAGTAGTTATCTTGTCATGCTGAACGGAGCGAAGCATCTCTTTTGTTGAACTAGATCCTTCGCTTTGCTCAGGATGACAAATGATTAACAGTCAACTAAAACGCCTTTGCTATTCCAATAAAATCTTCGGCCACGAGCGATGCTCCACCAATTAAACCACCATCAACATCTGCTTTTGCAAAAATCTCAGCAGCATTGGAAGGTTTGCAACTTCCACCGTAAAGAATACTTATTTCGTTGGAAATGTTTACTCCAAATTTCTTGGTCAGAAGTTGACGAATAAATGCGTGCATTTCCTGAGCTTGCTCTGCAGTGGCAGTTTTTCCAGTACCAATTGCCCAAACTGGTTCGTATGCAATAACTACTTTTAGCATCTGCTCGGCAGTTAAGCCAAATAGCGATTCGCTAACCTGTTGTTCAACAACTTTAAAGTGATTGCTGCTCTCGCGCTCATCCAACTTTTCGCCACAGCAAAATATTGGGGTTAGAGAGTTCTCCAATACAAGATTTATTTTTTTGAAAAGCATTTGGTTGTCCTCGCCAAAATACTCACGACGCTCGGAATGCCCAAGAATTACATAATTAACACTAACTGAGCCAAGCATAGGTGCCGAAACCTCACCGGTGTATGCTCCTTTATCCCACATTGCGCAGTTTTGTGCACCAACTTTTATGCGACTACCTTTGGTTATTTTAACGGCTTCGCTTAAATGTGTAAATGGCGGAATCACTATAAGTTCAACATCGGTAGGCACACCTGCCGATTTGGAGATTACCTCTTTTGCCAAGTTAAATCCTTCGGGAAGCATTGTGTTCATCTTCCAGTTTCCAGCTACAATCTTCTTTCTCATAATGCTTTAAGTTGAATTTTGATTAAGAAATGAATTGTACCAAAATTACGAAAAAATAAGGAGTGAAACGTGAAAACTAGAAAGTGAAAAGGAATAAATGCAATTTACAATGATAATACGCTGATTGTTAAGCGCAAACTAGCGGTTTGTTTTACAATCAACTAAACTTAACTCTTGGGTCGAGTACAGAGTAAAGAATATCTACAAGTAGATTGATAACCACAAAAATTAACGATAATGACACCACGCATCCTATAACAAGTGGAACATCGTAGCTGTTAAGGGCGTTTACCATCACGTAGCCAAGTCCTTTCCAACCAAAAATATACTCCACAAATATTACACCTGTCATTAACGAGGCGAACCAACCCGAAACTGCTGTTACAACTGGGTTTAGTGAGTTCTTAAGGGCGTGTTTACGAATTATTGTGCTGTATTTTAATCCTTTGGCTTTGGCGGTTCTAATATAATCCTGACTCAGCGTTTCGAGCATTGAACTGCGGGTTAGCTGGGTAATAATTGAAAGCGGACGTAATCCTAATGTTAGCGTTGGGAGAATTAGGTTTTTGAGTTGAAGGTGTATTCCCTCGCCAAAATCGTCAACTACCCAAAGGTTGCCAGTTAGGTTTAACCCTGTGTATTTGCCAAGCAAAAAGGCAAAAATCCAGCCTACCAGTATTGCCGCAAAGAACGATGGCAAGGACATTCCAAAAGCCGAGAATATCAATGCACTTTTATCAAAAATGGAATCCTTTTTTATGGCCGCAATTATACCTAGAAAAATCCCCACGATTGTTGCAAAAATCATCGATGTAAGCGCCAGTATAAATGTATTTGGAAGAGTTTCGCCCACTATCGATGTAACTGTTTTTTTACTTTGATATGAGCGGCGTAGGTACGGGAATTTCAGCACAAGAACTCTGCTTTTTCCAAACGGTATCAAACTAATGGCGCCTGTGTACAAAGTTTTATCGAGATAGATATAGCTGTCCGGATTTCTTGGGTTATGGATTGACACTGGCGAAAAATCGTTCAGGTATTTTAGGTACTGGTAGCCCAGAGGTTTATCCAATCCCAAATCGTGACGGGCAGCTGCAAGCGATGCTGAATCGGTGCGCTGTCCCATAACCATACGGGCTGGGTCGCCGGGTATCATGTTAAATAGTAGGAAAATAAGCGATACCACCCCAAACACGATGAGGAAACTGTAGAAAACTTTTTTGGTGATGTAGTAAAGCAAAGAGTTAGAAAGTTAAAAGTTAAAGGAATTACTATAGCCTAAACTTAATAAATATGAATGACTATTTACCAACAACGAACAACTATTCTTTATCAAACTGTTTAGCCTCTTCCCAAATAACATTCATTTGGTCGAGGGTCATATCCTTGAGCGATTGGCCTTGCTTAATGGTTTTTGACTCCAGGTAGTTGAATCGTTTCATAAACTTTCGGTTTGTGCGCTCCAAAGCAGTTTCGGGGTCGATATTAAAAAGCCTAGCCACATTGACCATAGAGAATAGAAAATCGCCAAATTCTTGCTCCATTTTTTCGGCGTTACCTTTTCTTATTTCAACTCTTAATTCCTCCATCTCCTCGGCAACTTTGTCCCAAACCTGATTCGGCTCTTCCCAATCGAATCCAACCGCACGCACCTTTTCCTGAATTCTATTTGCCTTAATAAGCGCGGGTAAAGATGAAGGAACTCCAGATAGAACGGTTTTGTTGCCGTCCTTTTCCTTGGTTTTTAGCATTTCCCAGTTTTGAATTACCTCATTGGTGTTGTTAACCTTAACATCGCCATAGATATGCGGATGTCGATATATCAATTTTTTCGAAAGGCTGTTTATAACATCTACAATGTCGAAAGCTTTTTGCTCATCGGCTATTTTGGAGTAGAAAACAATATGAAGCAGAATATCACCGAGTTCCTTTTGGATTGAGGCCAAATCGTTTTCAAGAATTCCTTCGGAAAGCTCGTATGTTTCTTCAATAGTCAGGGGACGAATGGTATCCATTGTTTGGCTTTTATCCCATGGGCATTTCTCGCGGAGTTCGTCCATAATATCCAACAACTTTCCAAATGCTTCAAGGGCTTCTTTCTTGCGTAAATCGTTATTCATTTCTTGTTTTTTAATTGTCGTGGAACTTTACCATAATGCTGGAGCCAACCTGTAGGGCGTGCATTTCGGCTGCAAAACCGTTATTTAGGGCAACTTCCAATAGGTTTAGCGTGTTAAACAGGGCTAAAAGTTCACCTTCCTCCACATCGGAGTAGGTTTTAACGATTTCATCAATCCTGTAGTTGAAACTTTGAACGTAGATTGTAAATCTACGCCCTTTGCCTACGCGTTCAAATAAATCGCGCGATATATTGGTTATTGCATTAAGGTAAGAATCAATAAAAATAACACTTCCAGTGATAGTTGTATCATCAATGGCTGCTCTAAGCGGAATGCTCTGCTTGTAGTTCTCGGTGATAACAGCAATATCGTCGAGTTCAGAGTCACTAACCAACGCTTTAATTGCCGATGCCGCAGCATCGAGCGATGCAAAGCTGGAACTATCCTCGTAGGGAAACGAGAAAACCTTTTTGGGAGTATCCTTGGTAATTAAACCTAGAATTCCATTGTCGGGAATAATCAAGTAATGATTTCGATACTCAAAAAGCAGCAACTGTTTGCCTTCGGTATTTTCAGTATTCACTAAACAAAGATGAATGGTACCCTGTGGAAAATTCTCGAAGCTGTGCTTAAGCACAAAGGCGGCATGCATATGGTCGAACGACGGAACTTTGTTGCTCAACTCAACAATATTTAAGTTTGGAGAAATGGAAAGCAATCGGCCAGTAAGCATTCCGATATAGTAATCGTGCCTGTTCCAGTCGGTTGTGAGAGTTATTATCTGAGTTTTTGAGTTACCGTTTTCCATAATCGCAAAACCTACCACAAAAGTAATAATAAAGTTGGAAGCGGGAAGTTCATAGATAAATGTAAAATGTAAAATGCAGAATGATTAGCCCTAAAGGAGTTTTATCAATAGCCCCGAGTTTTAACTCGGGGTTTAGTGTATGAAACCATATAACCATCAACAATAATGTCAATAAGTTTTTGATATTTAGTTTTTGCCCAATGCGTAAATCGCAGATGTTGAATTATCTTTGTGCATATTTTTATTAGATGACATCAAAAAAAACAGTGAGCGAAAGAATTATCCTAATTGAGGGTATCGACCCTTTAGTTCTTTACGGCGTTAATAACACACGCTACGATTCAATTGCACGTCATTTTCCAAAACTCAAACTAATTGCCCGTGGCAACGAAATTAAGGCCATTGGCGATGATGATTTAATTGATGAGTTGGAGGATAAAATCAATAAAATGATTGATTTTCACCGAAAGTATGGCTACTTGACCGAAACGAATATTCAGGATTTCCTTACCGATAATCTTGAGTCAATCAATCAGGCCGAGGAGGATGCTGCCGATGTGCTTGTATTTGGAAATCACGGAAAGGTTATAAAGGCAAGAACTGTAAATCAACGAAAATTAGTTGAGTTATATAGCGATAACGATTTGCTATTTGCTATCGGTCCTGCAGGTTCAGGTAAAACATATACAGCCATAGCCCTTGCAGTTCGGGCATTAAGGAATAAGGAGGTTAAGCGTATCATTCTTACGCGTCCTGCTGTTGAGGCTGGTGAGCGCTTGGGCTTTCTACCCGG
This sequence comes from Bacteroidota bacterium, assembly GCA_029560875.1. GTDB lineage: Bacteria > Bacteroidota > Bacteroidia > Bacteroidales > Tenuifilaceae > SB25. Next base: position 82,002 of record JAKQKB010000168.1, read on the forward strand.
CGATATGAAGGAGAAACTCGACCCTTACCTACAGCCCCTTTACGATGCCCTGCACGATATGATTCCGGCAAAAAAATTGGTTGAATTTATGGAGGATGGAACTGTGCAAATTGCACCGTTGGCTTTTATGCGAGGCCGTACGCTCGACAATGCTTTTGTAATTTTGGACGAAGCTCAGAATACAACAATTAGCCAGATGAAGATGTTTCTTACCCGTATGGGTAAAAGCGCAAAATTTGTTGTAACTGGCGATTTAACCCAGATAGATTTACCCCGGAAAGAGGATTCAGGGCTTGTAAAAACTATAAAAATCCTTGATGGAATAAGCGATATTGCAGTTATTAACTTTGATGTACGCGATATTATTCGCCATAAACTTGTAAAATATATTGTGAATGCATTTGACAAGGATGCAGAGGAAAAACAACACCGACAAAACAGCAATCAAAATAATAATCAATCAACCTTAGAGTAGTTATGGAAAAAGCTATTGTTCGCACCGATTTCAACTTCCCTGGCCAAACAGGGGTTTACCACGGAAAAGTTCGCGATGTGTACAACATCAAGAACGAATTTTTGGCAATGGTTGTGTCAGACCGAATTTCTGCTTTCGATGTAGTGCTTCCCAAGGGAATTCCTTACAAGGGACAGGTGCTTAATCAAATTGCATCAAAGTTTTTGGATGCAACATCCGACATTGTTCCCAACTGGAAAATTGCGACTCCAGACCCTATGGTAACAATTGGTCATATGTGCGAGCCATTTAAGGTGGAAATGGTGGTTCGTGGATACTTAACTGGTCATGCTTGGCGAGAGTATAAATCTGGCAAACGTAATATTTGTGGAGAGTCCATGCCTGAAGGTATGAAGGAACATCAGAAATTTCTAAAGCCACTTATTACGCCTACCACAAAGGCATCGGAGGGTCACGATGAGGATATCTCAAAGGCAGATATTATCAGAACAGGATTGGTTAGCAAGGAGGATTACGAGCAGTTGGAGAAGTACACCCTTGCACTTTTTGAGCGCGGAACTCAAATGGCCGCAAAAATGGGACTTATTTTAGTTGACACTAAGTATGAGTTTGGAAAGAAGGATGGAAAAATCTATCTAATTGACGAGATTCATACTCCCGACTCATCGCGCTATTTCTATGCCGAAGGGTATGAGGAGCGCTTGGCAAAAGGCGAAGACCAACGCCAACTATCCAAGGAATTTGTACGTGAGTGGTTAATGGCAAATGGTTTCCAAGGTAAGGATGGCCAAAAGGTTCCTGAGATGACAGATGCTTTTGTAAATCAGGTTACCGACCGTTACATTGAACTTTACGAACACATTACAGGCGATAAGTTTCAAAAAGCAGAGGGAACCGATGTTTTGAAACGTATTGAGCAGAATATTTCGAATTTCCTTAATAAGTAATAATATCAATCCCCTCAAGGGTTTCGAACCCTTGAGGGGATATCTACATTACTCTATCAATTCCATTATCACATCCTTATCCGCCAATTTCAAGGGATTATTCGTATCAATGAATAGTTGTGCCAGATGCTCTTTTTTGGCCTGAAGTTTAAGGATTTTCTCTTCTACAGTATTTATTGAGATAAAGCGGTAAACAAATACATTTTTCTGTTGACCAATCCTGTGGGCGCGCGATGTGGCTTGCATTTCGGCTGCAGGGTTCCACCAGGGGTCGAGTATGAAAACGTAATCAGCAGCGGTAAGATTTAATCCAACACCACCTGCTTTGAGCGAAATTAGGAAAACTTGTTTCGCAGGATTGCTCTGGAATTCTTCAACAATTTTTCCTCGGTTAGCTGTTTCTCCGGTAAGCATTTCGTAGCCAATATTTGCTTGTTTCAAGTATACTTCAACCTGCTCAAGATGCTTTACAAACGATGAGAACACAAGTATTTTATGCTTTTCGGCAATAATATTCTCAATGCTGCGGGTTACCTCATCGAATTTGCCAGAATCCAATGTTGCATAGTCATCCAGTAGTGCAGGATGATTTGCGATTTGGCGTAAACGCATCAATCCTGTAAGTATTGATATAGACGATTTCTCTACTCCAGCCTGCTCAATACTTTCGATAATAGAGTTGCGAATCATCGATTTCTCCTTTTCGTAAACTTCCTGCTGCGCATCGGACATATCGCAGTAGATAATTTGCTCGGTCAGCGGAGGCAAGTCCTTGGCAACCTGCTCCTTGGTTCTACGCAGGATTAGCGGTTCAATTATGTGTTTTAGCTGCCTTTCCTTTTCGGTATCGGCACTTTTCTCTATTGGAATGATATACTCATCGCGGAACGACTTTAAGCTACCCAGCATTCCTCTGTTTAGGAAATTTAACTGCGACCAAAGGTCGCTAAGCGAGTTCTCAATTGGTGTTCCGCTTAATGTTAGGTAATGATTAGCCTTTAAAAGAAGAACCGAACGGTATATTTTGGAGAATGGATTCTTTATGGTTTGACTTTCGTCCAGAATCACATAGTTGAACTTCAAATCCTTGAAAAAATCCATATCGTTGCGAATTATTCCGTAGGTTGTAATTACAATATCGTACTTCTGAAGTAACGATGCTGATTTTGTCCGCTGAGCACCAGTGTAAACAAATACGTTCTGGTCTGGAGTAAACCTATTGGCCTCTTTTAGCCAGTTATGAACTAGTGAAGTTGGGACAACAATCAACGATGTTTTGATATTTTTATCAGGATGATTACTTGCAAACTGAAGCATAGCCAGAGTTTGAAGGGTTTTACCTAGACCCATATCGTCGGCTAAGCAACCATTCATTGCATTCTGGTAAAGTAAATTTAGCCAACAGTACCCCTGTACCTGATAATCGCGAAGCGTTGCATTAAGGTTATGCGGAATACTTACACCCTCAATTTGTGACTGACTGAACTTTGTGTTAAGCGCTTTTGCCTCAGGAGCATCAATCTGATTATCGACAAGTATATTGAATAGCGATTTTGACACTTTCAACTTCTCGTCGGACTCTTTTCCCATTAGGAATAGCGGTTTGAACTTGGTAAACCAAATCTCTGGGAGCACAAATATCTGTGCGTTAGGTAACACAAACTCTCTATTCCCTTTAACAATATGCTTTTTAAGGTAAATGAAGGGTATCTCAAAGTCGCCAAGTTTAACTCGCCCATAAAGGTCGAACCAATCCTCTTCCGATTTTGCCGATAAATCGAGATGAAATGTTTTAAGGTAAAAGTCTCTGTTTATGTATGCTTGTTTAATGGCAATTCCTGAACTTTCGAGTTTTTCGCTATTGGTATTAATCCACTCCACAAGGATATGAAGCGTATCGGTGCTCTTGACATCAACCTCGGTGGGAATGAACTCGGCATCGCTTACTTTCTTTAATTGCAACTGATTTACAAGTGTATTCACAATGGATTTTTCCCATGCTTCATTCCTGCTAAATTTGGTAAAGGTGTAATTTCCATCGTCCAACTTTAGGTAAACCTCGTTCGCCAAACTTGCATTTGCTAAGTAGGTTCTATTATTGTACTGGTAGTTCAATGTTAAGCAAGCGCCACCAATCAAACGCTCCTCCAAGGTTAAAAACGCCTTTCCATCGACCTTTTCCTCAACAATATCAAACCCAACAGCCTCAACCAGTTGATTCCTTATTGTGCTTAGCACAAAGGTTTCCATATACTTTTGCTCGGCTGTTTTAGGAATTGTGATGTGACTTTTGTTCACAAATGGGCTTAGTTTCTTACCATCAATCCCATTAAAGCGGTAAATTTTGTTTCCAATTCTAACAATACAGGGCTCGTTGGTAATAACCTCGCTATTTCCTATCTCTATTTTAATTTTCTTGCCGTTGCACGATGCTGATATAGAGTACTTAAACTCATTGGCATTTCTTTCGAATCGGAATAACGGTTGTGCAATCTCAAGTTCGATATTCAGTTTTCGCTCCGAGTAAAGCGAGTTTGCATTTTTATCTCTGATAAATATTGGAACATCAGTGTTTGCTGCAATATCAATACATTTTGCAATCCTCCGCTCAATGTAACTTCTAATATATTGGCTCAACTGCTCATCTTTGGATAGTGACGATAAAAAATCCACCACCGATTTTGCATTCTTTGCAAAATGCTTTTGCAAGGCCTTCTCTGTAATATCGTTTAAATGCTTGATAATCTCCTTGTGATTATCGGCAAGCTTTGTTTCATTTTTAGCCAAACTTTCCGCCAACAGGTTCTCCTTTATTTGGAATATATCGCTGCTGTCCGATTCCATAATAAAGTGTGCGCCAAGCATCAAGCCTAACTGCCTGTGTGGCTGAATAGTTAGTGCAAAAATCGGAGTTATAGTCGAATCAAAAGGCATCTGCTAAAAATTTTGCGCAATGTTAGTAATTTGAAAAATTAATTCAAGCCTTGCGCTAAATCTATTTTTTAATGAATTATATTTAAAAGATAATCAGGGGGATAGTTCCATTTTTACAAAATTTGACAGAACGGCATTGCCTTTGATACAATACTAATGAGTATTTTTGTATTTTCATATTTTATAAATTACAAATAATGAAGCAGATAGTTGTTTTTTTAGTTGCTATTTTAGCGTTCTCGTCAGTTGTGGCGCAGGAATCAGTAGTACAACGTTCAAACGATAAGGTTAAAATTGAAGGGAAAACCTACTATATCCATATCGTGAAAAGTGGAGAAACACTATATGCCATAAGCAAAGCATACGATATTTCCCAATCCGAAATAGCCACTAACAACCCCGATATTTATGCTGGATTAAAGGTTGGTCAGGCCTTAAAGATTCCTAAAAAGTCCAATGAAGTTGAAAGCGATGAGAATTATTTTTATCACATCGTTAAGAAAAAGGAAACTCTTTTTGGTATTTCCAGGCAGTACAATGTTAGTGTAGATGATATAATTAAGATAAACCCTGAGGTAAAGGACGGTTTACAGCAAAGTCAAACAATAAGAATTCCGAAAGTTAAAATGGAGGAACATTCCGAGAAACCCGCTTCCGATACCCTTTCATTCATAATTCACCAGGTGCAACCCAAGGAGGGCTTGTTTGCTATATCGCGCAAGTATGGTGTAGATGCCAAGGAGATTGAGTTTTACAACAAGGAACTCTTAGCGGATGGAGTTAAATTGGGTACATCATTGCGTATTCCCATTAAACCAAGGGTTGATTCTACCACAGTTGTAACGCCTAATGTAGTTGTTCCAACAAAAACCACAGATGCCATAGCTGAGGTTGTGAGTCCTTGCAAAAGCGATTTTGTTTACAACGGCCAACCTTTCAATATTGCCTTATTACTTCCATTTACTCAGGAGGAAGCTGGGGCATACGAAAGCGCTATAGAGGAAACCGTAGAGCAGCAACTCGATTCAAAACCTAAGAATAAGGAACGCGCTAAAAAAGGCTTATCGCAGGTAACTCAAGCATCGTTGGAATTCTACGAAGGATTCCTTATTGCTGTCGACTCAATGAAGAAGTCAGGAGTTTCCATAAACCTTTCGGTATTTGATACAAAGCGCAAACAGACAGAGGTCGAAAGTATAATCCACAAAGGATTAGCAGGTAAAACCGATTTAATTGTAGGTTCATTTATTATCGACGACCTTAAACCTTTGGCTACTTTTGCTGCAGAGAATAAGATTAATATGGTTTCTCCTTTGTATAATGGACCAACCAATCTTCCTTCGAGCTCAAACATTATCTCAGTTAATCAATCGTTCCGTAAGCAACTAGAGATTTTCATAAATAATTTCAAGTTTGAGGATACCTGCCGCTACATTGTTGTTTACGATAAGGAAAATTTATACTCATCAACCATAAAATTGTTCGACTCCTTGCTAAACACTAGGGTGCAGGATACAAATAGAATTCAAAAGGTTTACCATCAAACGGCCGTAAGTAAATCCATTGATGTTCAGGAGTCGTTGGTTAAGGTACTGACAAATGATAAGCAGAATGTGGTAATTATTCCATCGGAGGATGAACCTTTTGTATCTGAATTTTTGGGACACCTTTATGGTGTAAAATCGTTCTACAACTTAAGAACCACTGTTTACGGTCCTGCTCGTTGGCAGAAGATGAAGAATATTCCTACCGACTATTTCTATAAATTAAACCTTAACATTTTCACTCCGTTTTTTGTGGATTACACCAGAACCGATGTTAAAAACTTTATTGTTGAGTATCGTAATTTATACAGGTCAGAGCCCACACAGTACTCATATTTAGGCTACGATGTTGGGTTATACTTTATTTCTGCAATGAAAAATTACGGCGTTAATTTTAACGAGTGCCTGAATAGTTATAGGACTAACTTGCTGCAATCCGAATTCTGGTTTAAGGAATCACGCCCTAGCGCATTAATTCAAAATCATCAACAATTTATTATTAACTACAATAGTAATTTTGAGGTTTTAAGAATAAAATAAGCCGCAATTTATAGCGAAACATCTAGAAAAGTTGAGGATAATCCTCAATTGACAATCCTATATCCTTTTGGTTATTAATTGGGTAGGATTCAATTTCACCATTTTTTCCCAAGGTAAAGATAAGCAACACTTTGTGAGTTGATACTCCCAATGATGTTAAACATACTATTTTAATCGTTTTGGTATGACAAAAGTCATAATTTTGTGTTTACAATAAGTCGATATAAAGTCCTATAAATCAATAGGATTTTTGTTTTTTAATTGTGAAAAAGATAAATTTGACAATAATAACCAACTATAACCCAAAATTCTAAGTATGGCGAATGTTGACTTATCGGTTTACGGAATAACCGAACCTGCTGAGGTGTTTTACAATCCTAGTTACGATTTACTTTATAAACACGAGACAGACCAAAATTTAATTGGCTTTGAGCGTGGTCAAATAACCAAACTTGGAGCAATTAATGTTGATACAGGAATTTTCACTGGTCGTTCACCTAAGGACAAATACATTGTTGTGGAGCCAAACTCCGAGCCAAATGTTTGGTGGGCACAGGCAGGCAACAAAAGTTCCGATAATAAGCCATTATCGCAGGAAACCTGGGATTATTTAAAAGATATTAGCGCAAAGCAGCTTAGCGGAAAGAAACTTTATGTTGTTGATGCATACTCTGGAGCCAATACTGATACGCGCCTTTGCGTTCGTTTTATCTGTGAGGTTGCTTGGCAGGCTCACTTTGTTAAGAATATGTTTATTCGCCCTACCGATGAGGAATTAAAAACATTCAAGCCCGATTTTGTGGTTCTGGTAGCTTCAAAAACATCAAACCAAAAATGGAAGGAGCAAAATTTGAATAGTGAGGTTTATGTAGCATTCCATTTAACCGAGCGTATGGCTGTTATTGGTGGTTCATGGTACGGTGGCGAGATGAAAAAGGGTATTTTCTCCGTGATGAACTATTACCTACCACTAAAAGGCATTGCAGCAATGCATTGTAGCGCCAATGTGGGTAAAAATGGCGATGTGGCTATCTTTTTCGGACTTTCTGGTACTGGGAAAACCACTCTTTCTGCCGACCCAAATCGTGCATTGATTGGCGACGACGAGCATGGCTGGGACGACAACGGAGTGTTCAACTTCGAGGGTGGTTGCTACGCTAAATGTATAGACTTAGACCCCAATAAGGAACCCGATATTTTTGCTGCAATCCGTCGCGATGCTTTGTTGGAGAACCTAGATGTTGATGCCGAGGGCAATATCGACTTCAGTTCTAAGAAGAAAACAGAAAACACTAGGGTATCGTACCCAATTTATCATATTCAGAATATAGTAAAGCCTATATCTAAGGCTGGTCATGCAAAACACGTAATTTTCCTTACTGCCGATTCGTTTGGAGTATTACCTCCAGTTTCAAGGTTAACACCAAACCAGACTCAGTACCATTTTCTTAGTGGCTTTACCGCAAAACTTGCTGGAACTGAACGAGGTGTAAAGGAACCACAACCAACTTTCAGTAGTTGTTTTGGTCAAGCATTCCTAATGCTTCACCCAACAGTTTATGCCCGTGAGTTGGTGAAAAAAATGCAGCAGCACGATTGCAAGGCTTACCTTGTAAACACAGGATGGATTGGTGGTGCATACGGTACTGGTAAGCGTATCGATTTACCATCGACCCGAGCAATTATCAACGCAATTCTCGATGGAAGTATCGAGAAATCGGAGTTCGAAGTTATGCCAATTTTCAACCTTCAGGTGCCTAAATCCGTTAATGGGGTTGATTCAAAAATGCTAAACCCAAGGAACAGCTGGTCGAATCCTCAGGATTGGGAAAATGCGGCACGTAGTCTTGCAGAAAAATTTGTTAAGAATTTTGAAAATTTTACCGATAACGAGTGGGGGCAAAAATTAGTTAATGCTGGTCCACAACTTTAATAAAAATAAAATCATAAGAATCGACCTTGTACCAACTTGGTCGATTTTTTTATTTATTATATCGCTGTAAATTAATTGTTTGTAATGTGTGCGCGTGTCGTATTTTCAACTTTTAGCCGTTAATTTTTAACTTTTAATTCTCATAATACTATATTTGCGGCATGGAAACGATGTGGAAAATTGCTATTGTTTTTCTTGCTTATCTAATGGGGTCAATATCTACCTCGGTATGGGTGGGTAAGATTTTTTATGGAATTGATGTAAGAGAACATGGAAGTGGAAATGCTGGGGCAACCAATACTATTCGTGTTTTAGGATTAATCCCCGGAATTAGCGTTTTTATAGTTGATGTTCTAAAGGGGTATTTTGCAGTAAGGTTACTTTATCTTACAGATTTTTACATCCCGCAAACAGGAATGTTTATAAACTTTCAGCTGATTTTGGGTGTAGCAGCATTGCTGGGGCATATCTTTCCAATTTTTACCCAGTTTAGAGGAGGAAAAGGTGTAGCAGTTCTCTCTGGTGTTGTATTCGCGCTTCATCCTTATGCCACGCTATTTGTATTTTTAATATGGACCATTTCGGTGATAATTACCCGTTATGTATCATTAAGTTCAATGATAGCGGGATTTTCATTTCCGTTATTGTTGATTTTTGTTTATCGAACAACGAACCCTTCGCTGATTCTTTTTGCATTTATCCTTGCAGTGTTAATGCTATTCACGCATCAGAAGAATATCGAAAGGTTGCTTAGCGGCGAGGAGTCTAAGTTTCATTTCAAGAAAAAGGATAAACATAAATCGCCCCCAAGTGTTAATAGTTAGTGAATAAGTTTGATTAAATATTTTTTTGGGGCGATATTACATCAGCCCCATTTTTTTATTATCGATTAAATTGATTAATTTTGCACCTTTCAATTTTTCTGAAGTTATGATTAAAATTACATTTCCCGATGGTAATGTCCGCGAATACCCCCAAGGAGTAAGCGGACTAGAGATTGCAAAGAGCATTTCGGAGCGTTTGGCTAACGATGTGCTATCAGTAACCGTTAATGGCGAGGTTTGGGATCTCACGCGGGGAATAACAACTGATGCTACTGTTAAACTTCACAAATGGGACGATGAGCAGGGCAAACATGCTTTTTGGCACTCATCGGCACACCTAATGGCTGAGGCTATTGAGAGCCTTTATCCAGGTGTTAAGTTTGGTATTGGCCCAAGCATTGAGAATGGTTTTTACTACGATATCGATTTTGATAAGTATAGCATCTCCGAGGAGGATCTTCCAAAAATTGAGGAAAAAATGATGGACTTTGTTCGCGAAAAGCAAGCCATCACCCGTAAGGAAGTTTCCAAAGCCGAGGCTTTAAAGACTTTTACAACAAAAGGTGACCAATACAAGGTTGAGTTGATTACCGACTTGGAGGATGGAACAATCAGTTTCTACTCACAAGGCGAGTTTACTGACCTTTGTCGTGGTCCACACTTACCCGATACTAGTTACATTAAAGCGGTAAAATTGCTTAGCGTTGCTGGTGCATACTGGAGAGGAAATGAGAATAACAAAATGCTAACCCGCATTTACGGTATTACTTTCCCTCAAAAGAAACTTCTCGACGAGTATCTAGTTATGCTCGAAGAGGCAAAGAAACGCGACCACCGTAAGGTTGGTAAGGAACTGGAACTATTTGCTTTCTCTCAAAACGTTGGTCCAGGTTTACCCTTATGGTTACCCCGTGGTGCACAGCTACGTGAGCGTTTGGAGATGTTCCTTAAGAAAGTTCAGAAACAGTACGGTTACGAGCAGGTAATATCTCCCCATATCGGACAAAAAGAACTTTACGTTACCTCAGGCCACTGGGCTAAGTACGGTAAGGATAGTTTTCGTCCAATCACTACTCCACAGGAGGGCGAGGAGTTTATGCTAAAACCTATGAACTGTCCTCATCACTGTGAGATGTATAAGACAAAGCCTCGTTCATATAAAGATTTACCTTTACGTTTGGCTGAGTTTGGTACAGTTTACCGTTACGAGCAGAGCGGCGAGTTGCACGGTTTAACTAGGGTTCGTGGATTTACTCAGGACGATGCACACATTTTCTGCCGTCCCGATCAGCTTAAGGAGGAATTTGTTAAGGTTATCGATATCGTACTATATATCTTCAAAACTTTAAGTTTCGAAAATTTTACTGCGCAAATATCGCTTCGCGATCCTAACAATAAGGAGAAGTACATTGGTTCCGACGAGAACTGGGAAAAAGCAGAGAGAGCAATTATTGAAGCATCTGCAGAGCGTGGTTTAAAAACAACCACAGAGTTGGGTGAGGCTGCATTCTATGGTCCTAAACTCGACTTTATGGTTAAGGATGCAATAGGACGTAAGTGGCAGTTGGGAACAATTCAGGTTGACTACAATTTGCCTGAGCGCTTTGATTTAGAGTACATTGGTGCCGACGATAAGCGCCATCGCCCAATTATGATTCACCGTGCGCCATTCGGTTCAATGGAGCGTTTTGTGGCGGTTTTAATTGAGCATACGGGTGGAAAATTCCCTCTCTGGTTAACCCCCGATCAGGCTGTAATTCTACCTATTAGCGAAAAATATAACGAATACTCAAAAAAAGTTTTGAATTTCCTAAATAATTCCGATATTCGCACGCTGATTGACGACCGAAACGAGAAGATAGGTAAGAAAATCAGAGACAATGAGTTACGTCGAATTCCGTACTTGTTAATTGTAGGTGAAAAGGAAGCAGAAGCCAATTCAGTTTCAGTTAGGGTACAAGGAGTTGGTGATAAGGGTCAAATGACACTCGACGAATTTGTTGCCTTTATTAAGGATGAAGTAGATAAACAGTTACAATAGAAACCTAGTATAAACCAAAAAAGGAGGGTAAAACCATAGCAGCACCTAATTTTAATAGGAGAGTGGACGATGATAATAAGGTTCTAATAAATGAGGAAATTAGAAGCCGGACTGTCCGCTTAGTAGGCGATAATATTGAAAACCCAGGGGTTTTTCCAATCGATGCCGCTCGTAGAATGGCTCAGGATATGGAGTTGGATTTAGTAATGATTTCCGATAAAGCAGATCCACCTGTTTGTAAAATTATCGACTACCAAAAGTTTCTTTATCAACAAAAAAAGAAACAAAAGGAAATTAAGGCTAATGCCCAGAAGGTTGTTGTGAAGGAAATTCGTTTTGGCCCCAACACCGATGAGCACGATTACAACTTCAAGTTGAAACATGCTGAGAGTTTCCTTGAAGATGGTGCTAAAGTTAAGGCATATGTTTTCTTTAAGGGACGTTCAATCCTTTTCAAAGAGCAGGGTGAGATTTTGCTGCTGAGATTTGCCCAGGATTTAGAGGAGGTTGGTAAAGTTGAGCAGTTGCCAAAACTTGAGGGAAAGCGGATGATTATGATGATATCATCTAAAGGAACTAAAAAGAAGAAATAGATTTAAACCCAATAATAATTTTTTAGAATGCCAAAAACAAAGACTCACTCCGGAGCAAAGAAAAGGTTTTCTTTAACCGGTACAGGGAAGATTAAGAGAAAGCATGCCTACAAGAGTCACATCCTTACAAAAAAGGAAACTAAGCAAAAACGTAGCCTTACTCACGTTGCTTTAGTTAGCAAGGTTGATGAGAACCGCGTTTTAACTATGCTTGGTGTGAAGTAGGTTGTTTTATTTTAATCGTTTATTTACTTATTATTTATTAACCAGAGTGAATTAGCAGGAAGAGTCCGAAAAGGACCGCTAACCATTCAAAAATGTTTAAACAATGCCACGTTCAGTCAATTCAGTTGCATCAAGAGCAAGAAGAAAAAAGATTCTTGAGCAAACCAAAGGAAATTTCCTTGGAAGAAGAAGCGTTTACACCGCAGCTAAAAATACCTTAGAGAAAGGTCTTGGCTACGCTTATCGCGATCGTAAGAAAAAGAAAATCGAATACCGCGCTTTGTGGATTCAACGTATCAATGCTGCAGTAAGACCTTACGGTATGACTTACTCAGAGTTCATTGGTAAAGTCAATAAACAAGGTATCGCTATTAACCGTAAGGTATTAGCTGACCTAGCAATGAATCACCCAGAGGCTTTCAAGTCAATTGTTGATTCTTTAAAGTAGATTTCATCTATCTTAAAATATAAAGGGAACCGCATTTGCAGTTCCCTTTTTTCATTAATTAACATTGTTTTGATTCAACTTAATCGGTTGTTTTATATATTGCGTAAAATTCCTATCGATGTTAAAAATTGCAATTATTGGTTATGGGAAAATGGGTCACGAGATTGAGGCTATTGCCTTGGATCGTGGACATTCCATTGTTCTCAAGATAGATGCTTCGAACCAGCCTGATTTGTCCGAATCGAACTTAAAAAATGTTGATGTAGCCATTGAGTTTACCTCGCCACATACCGCAAAGCAAAATGTTGAACTTTGCTTAAGCGCAGGAACTCCTGTTGTTTGTGGTACAACGGGTTGGAACGATGAGGCTGCCAAAATTATTGAGAGAGTAAAGGCAGGAGAGGGGACGTTTTTCTTTGCATCGAACTATAGCGTTGGTGTGAATATCTTTTTCAAACTTAATGCAATGGCTTCAAAGTTGCTGGCTAAGGTTGGCGGATACAATGTTGGTATACAGGAAACACATCATACTCAGAAGTTAGATGCTCCAAGTGGCACAGCAATATCCATTGCTAATGCAATTACGGCGGAGAACCCAAACTTAAATGGTTGGACATTAGTTTCAGATAAAGTTGATGGTAAAATACCCATCGAGGCGGTTCGCGAGGGAACAGTTCCTGGAACTCACATCGTTAACTTTGAGTCGGAACAGGATCAAATTGTGTTATCTCACATTGCCAAGAGTAGGAGGGGTTTTGCTATTGGTGCTGTATTGGCTGCGGAGTTTATTGCAGGGAAAAAAGGTTTTTACAATATGGATAACCTACTGAATTTCGATTAGATATTTTTTGTGCTATTTTTACAGAATTATTCAATACTGATGCTATGATAAATAAGATTAAATCGTTCTTGAAACACAAATACTTTAAGTTTGGTTTTGCCGCAGTAATATTTATTCTTTGGGTAATTTGGATAGGAAACTATTGGTTACTGTTGGGTTTGCCAATTATCTTTGATTTCTATATTACCCAAAAGGTAAACTGGACATTCTGGAAGAAACGTGGCCAGAAGAAAACTGTTCTAATTGAATGGATTGATGCCATTATCTTTGCTGTTGTTGCAGCAACTCTTATCCGTATGTTCTTTATTGAGGCATATACCATTCCAACTTCTTCAATGGAGAAGAGTTTACTTGTTGGCGATTATCTGTTTGTAAGCAAGGTTAGTTATGGTCCTAAACTTCCAAACACACCAATATCATTTCCTTTTGTACACCACACATTGCCTTTCTCTAAAACAGCAAAATCATTTATAGAATGGCCCCGTTGGCCATACAAGCGTATTGCAGGGTTAGGTTCCATACAGCGTAACGATGTGGTTGTTTTCAATTTTCCCGAGGGCGATACGGTGGTTTTAGGAAACGAATTTCCAACTTATTATGATCAAATTAAAGATAATGGAAGGTCTAAATTATGGAGAGAGAATAAGATTATATACAGACCTGTTGATAAAAGAGAAAACTACATTAAGCGGTGTGTTGGTTTACCTGGCGATACCATTCAGGTTAGGCATAGCCAGTTATTTGTCAATTCTAAAGAGCAAGAGAAAGTAGGAGTCTTACAGTTTGTATATTTTATACAAACAAAAGGTAATGGTGGATTACCGAAAACCAATTTTGATAATTTGGGCATTGCAATGGATGATATTAGGCATTCAACAAATGAAAGCGACTACTGTATCCCGTTGACGAATGAAATGTTTAATAAAATTAAAAAAAATGATAAGGTAATTGATGTTATTAAGATAGAAAAAACAGATACCTTAATGATGTGGAAACTCATTTTTCCACATAGTCCAAACTATAAATGGAACGAGGATAACTACGGGCCGCTTTGGATACCCAAAAAAGGAGTTACTGTTGAATTAAACCTTAATAATTTGCCAATTTACGAACGGATTATCGATGTTTATGAGAACAACGAACTTGCTGTTCGTAATGGTGAAATTTATATCAACGATCAATTAGCGAAAACTTACACCTTTAAGATGGACTACTACTTTATGATGGGTGATAATAGGCATAACTCTGCCGATAGCCGTTTCTGGGGATTTGTACCCGAGGATCACGTTGTAGGTAAGGCTGCATTTGTTTGGTTATCTATAGATAAAGATAGAAGTTTTCCCTTTAATATTCGCTGGAGCAGGATGTTTAAAGGAATTCACTAAACCAGTTATATAAAATATTACCCTCGGGGAAATTCCTCGGGGGTTTTTATTTTAAAAGGATATTTAATTTTGCCGTATTATCTTTGAAATTTTAAATAACGATGAGCAGTTCCGCCATATTATCCATAGGCTATTTGCCCCCTGTACAGTATTTTGCTAAGTTAATACAGTATAAAAATATATATATTGAATCGACCGAAAACTACACAAAACAAACATACCGCAATAGGTGTGTAATACTTGGAGCAAATGGGCCAATTCCATTGACTATTCCTGTTGTAAAAACTCAAGGAAACCATACACCTATTAAGTTAATAGAAATTGATAATTCAACTCTATGGCAGAAGAACCATTGGAAAACCATTGAATCGGCCTATAGAACTTCGGCCTATTATGATTTTGTGGCTGATATTCTTGAACCCTTTTACATCAAGCATTATACAAACCTTTTTGAGTTTGATTTTTTGTTGATGAATGCAATTTTCGATTTCTTATCTATACAACCAAACATTCAGACTACAACTCAATATGAACCTAATTACGAGGTGGATTTTCGTAATTTAATTTCACCAAAGGTTGATTTTTTAAATGATACGCAATTTGTGCCTTCGGAATATTTTCAGGTCTTTTCCAATAAATTTGGTTTTGTACCCAATTTAAGCATTATCGATTTGCTTTTTAATGAGGGACTTTCTGCAATAGAGGTAATAGAAGCCTCAATAAAAAAGCCTACCAATTAATTAGATTGGTAGGCTCGAAAAAAATGTTATATCAAATTAAAACCTAAATCCAAGGGTGATAAGGAATCGTCCATCTTTTGTTTCAGTGTCAACAGGGTTTGCTCCAGAATAAAAAACGTACGATTCTTTCTTCACGGTGTGTAAATAGGCCATATCTATTGAGAAACTTCCCGACCTGTAGCCAACACCACCAGAGTATTGCGATATGTTTGCTTTGTCGTTTATAAATCCACTCTTATAAGGCGATGGGTAAAAGGCATATCCTCCTCTTAGTGCAAAATCGCCAATTCGGTACTCGCCTCCTAATCTGAAATTGAATACATTTCTGAAGGTGTTTTCAGCATCCATGTTTAAATCGCTAAAGTTGTCGCCATCGCCTCCATTTCTAAATTTCATAGAAGCATAGTTTACGCGTTCAACATCAATGCTAATAAGGCCTTTCCCTTGGAAGATATATGCAAAACTACCAATAAACTTGAATGGGGTTTCGAAATCATAATCATAGTTTCCTAATGGAGATTTACTAGAATATTTTTTTATTACAACATTACTTGAGTCGAACTCTGAACTGATGGAAGATGAGTATGTGTCAGTCATCGAATAAAATGTTGGTGTGTGGATTGATGCTCCAATTCTAATGCTAGGAATGGGATTATATATAGCTCCAACCTTAAAGTTGTATCCAGTTCCTTTTGTTTCATAAAATTGAGCGTAGTATAATTTATCAAATCTTTCGTTATTATCTCTTTGATTGTTTAATTCCGCCCATTCGGAATATTTTGCATCATAAGTAAAGTTATAATCGGCAATGCCAATACTTGCTCCTACATATAGTTTATTTGATACATTCATAGAAAACGAGATATCATAAACGCCCATACCTCCTTTTGTTGAGATTGAGTTTTCATGATCGACAGAGTCTCCTAGGAATAATGAGTGTATGTATTCGTTATTAACATCATCATACTTAATTAGTAGGTATGTGTCATATGCCATGGTAATATCCCAAATGTCAGTACCTGAGTTAAATCCTAGATTGTCAGGATTTAAGCCTGTGGAATTGGCTTTGCTATGAAAGTAGTCAATTATAGAGCTATTATCATAATAACCTTTGGCTATAGAATTAGAATGAAAGTCATTTGTGCGATTATACCCAAATCCTATGTTGAAGTTTATAATTCCGTTCTCATCGCTTTTGTAAGGGCTATACGAAAGAACAATTCCAATATTGTCAAATAATAGCCTATTCCTCGAATCCGATGCGCTAAGCCCATTATAGGATGATTTAATGCTACTGTGCTTAAATGAAGGAGTAATGGTAAATTCCGATGATTTATATACGCCAAGCCCAGCAGGGTTTATGGAGGTTGATGTAAAGTCGGCACCCAAGGCACCAAACGCTCCTCCCATCGATACAAATCGGGCAGTACCTCCGTTTAGAGTTTGCGAGTATCTAAGTCCATCGGCCAATGATTGTGAAAATAAGTTGCTGCTTAATGAGATAAGTAGCGTTGCTATTGTAATCTTTAAAAATGACTTTTTCATAGTCTGAAAAATTAAAATTCAGTAAATTATATTTATAGCGGGAATAAGAATTATCCCCGCTATAAATGTTTTTATCGTCTTCTTGTGTTGGAATTTGAACCCGATGACGAGTTTGATGAACTCGAAGAACTAGATGATCTATTGCTTGATCCACTATAGTTGCTTCCTGAGGATGAAGACCTATTGCTAGAGCCTGATGGCTTGTAGGAATCGTTACTTCTTGATGTTGATGCAGGTGAACTTACTCTTTCGGGCCTATTGTATGTGGGTGTAGTACTTCTACTTCCAGAAGAAGTGCGATTTGCCCCAGATACATTGTTGTTTTGTGCACCCTCGCTTCTTCTAGAGCTGTTGTCTGTAGATGTTCTAGTTCTTCCGTTTGATTGATTGTATGATCTGCGGGTTGGTTCAGAAACTCCAATTTCTCGAGTGGGTCTTTCTGATACTCGGCGTGTATTGGTTACACTTGTTCTTCTTGATTCAGTTGATATTTGGCTAGTGCCGTTAGTGTTACGTCGTCCATTGGATTCGTATGTAGGAGTAACTCTGGTTTGAGTCCTACGTGTAGAAACAACGGGATTAGAGGTAGATGTGCTTCCATCTCTACGGCGTGAAACAACAGTTTGACTTCCATCTGTTGTTGTGCTTATGCCCGTTCTACGTGTTGTGTAATTGTTGGTTCCATTCACTCTTCTACCATAGTAGGAGTTGTTTGAGATATTATTTGAGTTGTTTCCAGCCCAATATCCATCGTTCCATCCCCACCAGTAGGAGTTGTTGTGCCAAGGATTGTATCCGTAATAATTATAATTATAGTTATAGGGGTAATTCCAGTACCAAGGGTTGTAATTCCAGTAACCATAGTTCCACCCAAATCCAAACCCAACGCTGAAATTATTTCTAGGCCAGCCAAACATTGCAGAAATATACCGAGGTTCAACCCAAACTTGGTTGCCCATAACAACAACGTTATAAAAATAAGGGTCATAACCTTGCGCATACCAGTAATCGTCGGAATAGTAAGTCGACCAGTTCTCCATTCTATAGTACGGATCGCTTAGGCCTCTTAACCTACGTTCGTACGATTCTTGGTAAGAATCGGAAAGAACCCTGCTGTAAGGGTTTGTTTCCTCTGCTCTATATATTACGGTATCATTTTTGATACTATCCATATCTATTTCAATAACATCAGAGTATTTTTGTTCCAGATTTGCGTAGTTGGAGTTTACCGTCTTCTCAGGAGTGTCACTTTGTTCTTCGTTTTGTGCAAGTTGAGCGGTTTGAGGTTTTGAAGTTGAACCATATATTTCGTCGTTCCACGACGAAGTTTTACCTACTTGTGAACTTGATGCA
Source organism: Bacteroidota bacterium (assembly GCA_029560875.1). Lineage (GTDB taxonomy): Bacteria > Bacteroidota > Bacteroidia > Bacteroidales > Tenuifilaceae > SB25. The sequence continues at coordinate 100,370 of JAKQKB010000168.1, forward strand.
CACGACATCATAAATAGTCCAAGCAACGTAAGCATCGGAATGTTGGTTTTGGTTTTCATAGTGCACCTCCTTGCAGGTTATAGTATAACATTAAAATTATCGTTATTTTTGTTTCAAATTATTAACCGATTTACTACAAATTTCATACCAAGAAAGCGCTATGGCGAAGGAAATTACAAGCAGAAGTGAAAATTATTCACAGTGGTATAACGATATTGTAACTAAGGCTGGACTAGCTGATTATTCCGCTGTTCGTGGATGTATGGTTATTAAGCCGTACGGTTATGCAATATGGGAAAAAATGCAAGCACAACTTGATAAAATGTTCAAGGAAACAGGGCATCAGAATGCATACTTCCCTTTGTTTATACCAAAATCGTTTTTTAGCAAAGAGGCTTCTCATGTGGAAGGCTTTGCTAAGGAATGTGCCGTTGTTACGCATTACCGTTTAAAGAATGACCCTAAAGGTAAGGGTATTGTTGTTGATGAAGAGGCTAAACTTGAGGAAGAGCTTATTGTTCGTCCTACTTCCGAGACAATAATCTGGAATACATATAAAACTTGGATACAGTCGTACCGCGATTTACCAATACTTCTAAACCAATGGGCTAACGTAGTTCGCTGGGAGATGCGTACGCGTTTATTCCTTCGTACAGCAGAGTTCCTTTGGCAGGAAGGGCACACAGCTCACGCTACCAAGCAGGAGGCAATAGAGGAGGCTGAGCGTATGATTAATGTTTACTCAACATTTGCTCAGAATTGGATGGCAATGCCAGTAGTAATTGGTCGTAAATCGGAATCGGAACGATTCGCTGGTGCGCTCGATACCTACTCAATTGAGGCTATGATGCAGGATGGAAAGGCGCTTCAGGCTGGCACATCTCATTTCCTTGGACAGAATTTCGCAAAGGCGTTTGATGTTAAATTCTTGAATAAGGAGAGTGTTCTCGATTACGTTTGGGCAACCTCCTGGGGTGTTTCAACCCGTTTAATGGGAGCTTTGGTAATGACTCACTCCGACGATAACGGGCTGGTTTTACCTCCAAAGTTGGCTCCAACACAAGTTGTTTTTGTACCTATCTATAAAAGCGACGAAGAATTGGCTAAGATTTCTGATACTGTAAATCATTTGCGTGAGGAGTTGCATAAACGTGGTGTTACAACTCATTATGATAATAGGGATAACTATAAGCCAGGGTTTAAATTTGCAGAGTACGAGATGAAGGGTTATCCTGTTAGAATTGCTATTGGACCTAAAGATTTGGAGAAAGGAACGGTTGAGGTTGCTCGTCGCGATACGTTGCAGAAACAGTTCGTTTCACAGGATAATTTGGCTGAATCTATTGTAAATCTTCTCGATGATATTCAAAGTAACCTATACAATAAAGCGGTTGATTACAGAGCCCTTAATACTACTAAGGTTGATAGTTACGATGAGTTTAAAAAGGTCATCGCTGAGAAAGGTGGATTTGTGCTAGCGCATTGGGATGGTACTGTGGAAACAGAGCAATTAATTAAGGAGGAGACTAAAGCTACAATTCGATGCATACCTATTGATGGAGAATTAGAGGAGGGTAAATGTATTGTAACGGGAAAACCTTCAAAGCAAAGGGCCATTTTTGCACAGGCCTACTAAACTTGCAGTAGTCTAATAACATTTGTATATTTGGATTAAACTTTAAATTGCATACCAATGGATAATCCTCAACAGGAGCCAAAGCAGCTAATTACTGGACTTTTATCTGAAAAAGCAGTTCTTAAGCAAAAAATTTACGACAACACCTTCGAGGTTTTCAATATGATTAAGGAGGTGTTGCACGAAATGTCCAACGACCTAAACTTTAATTTAAGAAATGTTGATAAAAGAGTTCGATTGGAGTACAGGGATAGAGGAAAGTATGAGGCAGAGATTCGGGTTGCAGGCGATTTGCTTATTTTTAGCATGCATACAAATATTTTTGAATTCGACCGTGACCACAGTATCTGGAAGTTATCGTATGTGAAAGAAAATAAATTAGCTTCGTATTGTGGCATAATTAATGTTTACAACTTTCTAACGGATTCTTTTAAGTACAACCGCTTAGATGACCTCGGGTACCTTATTGGTAGAATATTTGTAAATAAGGATCGCCACTACTTTGTGGAAGGTAAGCGTCAAATGGGATTTCTTTACAATAACTTTGGTACCGCTACAGTTGACAAGGATGCTATCAAACAAATTATAGAGTCTGCCATTCTATACGCCCTTGAATTCGATTTGTTGGTTCCACCTTACGATGTTGTTAAGATTGCATCGGTTATGCAGATGAATACTAAAATAGAGAATTCAAAGTTACAGACTGGTAAGCGCTTAGGATTTAAGTTTAATTCCGACGATGTTTTAGAAGAAAACAAATAGTATAAATTAAACCTCAAATCAATCATGAAAAAATATCTGGTATATGCATTAGTTTCAACTATTGCATTTACATCATGTGGAACAAAACAAAACAAGGAGGAGAAATCTCCCATGCAAAAGAAAGTTGATGAGTATGCACCTGTAGAACTTCGTTCGGATATTATTCACTTATCGGCCAAAGAACGCCAAATGTTGCCATATTTATTTGAAGCAGCTCAGTTAATGGATGATATTTTTTGGCTTCAAGCATATGGTAACAAGGAAAACTTGTTTAAAGGGATTACCGATGAAGCTGCCGTTGAATTTGCTGAAATTAACTATGGACCATGGGAGCGTCTTGGTGACAATAAACCTTTTGTTGATGGTTATGGTGAAAAACCTCTTGGTGCTCAGTTTTATCCAGTTGATATGACTAAGGATGAGTTTGAATCATTCGATGCCAAGGATAAAACTAGCCTATACACTGTAATCAGACGGAATTCTGAAGGAAAACTTGAATCAATTCCTTACCATGTTGCATATAAGGAAAAAACAGAGAAAGCAGTTGAGTTAATTCGTAAAGCTGCAGAGTTGGCTGAAGATGAGGGTTTGAAAAAGTACCTTAACCTCCGTGCTGAGGCATTACAGACTGACGAATACTTTGCAAGTGATATGGCTTGGATGGACATGAAAACTAACAATATTGATTTTGTTATTGGACCAATTGAAAATTACGAGGATGCCTTGTTTAACTATAAAGCGGCTCATGAAGCATATGTTTTAATTAAAGATTTGGATTGGACGCAGAAGATTGGACGTTTTGCAACTTTTCTTCCAAAACTTCAGGAGAGTTTACCTGTTGAGCCAGCATACAAAAAAGAAGTACCAGGATTAGACTCTGATTTGGGTGTTTATGATGTAGTGTTCTACGCTGGTGATTGTAATGCAGGAAGTAAAACAATTGCGATTAATTTACCCAATGACCCTAAAGTACACTTAGAGAAAGGTAGTAGAAAGTTGCAGTTAAAAAATGCAATGAAATACAAGTTCGATAAAATACTTCTACCCATTGGAAATATTCTTATTGATGAGAGTCAGCGTGGACATATCAAGTTTGATGCATTTTTTGAAAATGTTATGTTTCATGAAGTAGGACATGGGTTAGGTATTAAAAATCTTGTGAAAGGAAAAGGAACTGTTCGCGAAGCGATGAAAGAAATGCATAGTGCATTAGAGGAAGGAAAGGCTGATATAATGGGATTGTATATGGTTTCGAAACTTGCCGAGATGGGAGAATTACCAGAGAAGGATATGATGGATAACTATGTAACCTTTGTTGCTGGTATTTTCCGTTCTGTAAGATTTGGATTAGCATCCTCTCATGGAAAAGCAAATATGGTTTGTTTCTATTACTTGCAGGAACGTGGTGCTTTTGAACGAAACCCAGAAACAGGCACATATAAGGTTAACTTTGATAAGATGACTGAGGCTATGAATTCTCTTGCAAAAGATATCTTAACACTTCAAGGTAATGGTGACTACGAAGGAACCAAGAAACTATTTGCAGAGAAAGGACTTATTGGGGAGGAGCTTCAAAAGGATCTAAATAGAGTTGCCGAAGCGGATATCCCTCGTGATATTAGATGTATTCAAGGCAAAGAGATGCTTGGATTGTAGCATTTAGGAGGGTTGGTTTTCCAACCCTTATTTCTTATCTATATTTTTGGAATGTGGTTAAAGTTTACATATATTTAGCCACATTATTGTTGATGTATAATCTATAAAAAGGAACGATATGAACCTTACATTCAATTTCATTAAGTCTGTATCGAACATTTACGATGAGATGATTGAAAATGGTTTTTCCTTGGTTTACCTTGGAGAGTTTAGCCATGAGATTACTAAAATGTTTACTTCCATGGCTGAGTCCGATATGGAAAAAAACAGCGAGGAACGTTCTGTTCAGCGTAAAGTTTATCATGTTATGGTTGAAACTCTTCAGAATATGAATAAACACTCTGATGAGATAAAGGAAAGGAATATTGGGAATGGCCTTTTTATTATTGGTAAGAAACACGACACATACTATGTTATAACCTCCAATAAGGTTTCTAAAAAGCATAAGGAGCCCCTAGAGCAGGCATTAATTACAGTGAATAATGCATCGGCAAGTGAACTAAAGGAGATGTACAAACGTCAAATTCGCGAGGGAAGCTTATCCGAAAAGGGAGGCGCAGGTTTAGGATTAATTGATATTGCTCGTAAAACTGGGGAAACTCTCAATTACCAATTTTTGCCGCTCGATGAGGATAGTTTCTTTTTTATCTTAAAGGTTGAGATTAACGCCAAAAAATTTGCAAAGGATTAGTGGATTTATTAAGTAGTCCTTTATAATGCTAAGATTTTTTCAAAAAATATTTTTTATCACCATCAATATATCTTTGTTGATGGTGTTTTTTATTAATAACACTATTGCAATAGAAAAATACAATAAACAAATCCAGAATTCAAAGGACTCGGTTGTAAAAAAGACCGATAGAATAAAAAATAATTTCATTTTTCGACAGTTATATGGCTTTGTAGTGAGGAAAGATGCTCTGTCTTCTTCAGGAAAAGTGATCAGAGAATTTGAGTCCAATCAAAAATTTTCACCTTATGCAAATAAGGAAATAGCAGAGATTAGAATTGTGAGACTAAAAGTGTTTGGGCAGTCTGTTTATGATACCCTAGTAAAGCCAACCACTTTGGGTGAGCGCTTTGGGAATTCCCTTCACCTAACCACGTCTCGAAAGGTAATAGCAAATAACTTGCTTTTCAAAGAAGGAGATGTAGTAAAGCCTGTTGATTTCTCCGAGACTGAAGAACTTTTGCGTACATTGCCTTATATTGAGGATGTTAATATTATGCTGGAAACATTAGTCGATACCAATAAAGTTCGTGCTATTGTTGTTACAAAGGATAACTGGACACTGGCATTCTCTTTTAGTTCAAGCAGTTTGGATAAGGGAGAGTACTCGATTTCAGAGAGTAACTTTGCTGGTATTGGTTTTGGAGCTGATGCAACAGCTTATTACGATAAGAGCCATCCAGATAAGTGGGGGCGAAGGGGCGAATTTAAGTTCTCAAACATTGGGGGTTCATTTATAACTGCTAATCTTTGGATGCGAGAAGGGCTAGGATACAACTCTTATTACACTAATTTGAGTAGGGATTTTTATGCATCTAAAGCAAAATTGGCTGGTGGTATTACTTATTTTGTTAGTAAAGAGCCCTACACTACTTTTAAAACAAATCTAACATTCCCTATCGACTATAATATGCTTGATTGGTGGTTAGGTCACTCTTTTAGGGTGAGTAAGAAAAGTTCATTAGATGCTCCATATAATTTGACTTTGGCATTTAAGCATAGAAAAATAGATTTCAATAAGGCTATCGAGATTGAAAGTGATTCAAATTTTTATTTTCACTCCACCAACCAATGGCTTGTATCGTTAGGTTTAACTAATCAGAGTTTGTTCCAATCGAATTTAATTTATTCTTTTGGTTCAACGGAGGATATTCCAATTGGGTTTAAAGTACAGTTCTCTTCAGGTATTGAGAAAAGTCAATTTAGTCGGCGAATTCTTATTAATGGCGAGATGTCGGCCGCAGAAATTACACCAATTGGTTATCTTTATTTATCTTTTCGTACAGGAGGGTATTTGGCCGATGGATTTAAGTTTGAGCAGGGTGTAATTAATATTCGTTCAAAATATATATCGAACCTTTTTTCAGTTTGGAGAACAGATATTCGTCAACTTATTCAATATGATTATACTAGAGGAATCTCTCGATTTAGTGGTGAGCGGGAGTATGTTGCGTTGAAGGACAATTATGGTGTAAGAGGTCTGTCCAGCAATTCTTTAACAGGAGAAACACGGATAATGTTAAATTTGGAAACGAATGTATTTACCCCTTTATATCTTTATGGTTTTAGATTTGCGTACTTCTTGTTTTGTGATTTAGGAATTATTGGACCAGCGAATGAACTTGTTTATACTAATCCTATTTATTCTGGTTTTGGTTTTGGAATAAGATTTAAAAACGAAAGTTTAATTTTTCCTGCCTTTGTAGTAAGGCTTGGCTATTATCCACGAATACCTGATAATGCCGATGTCGCATACTGGCTTATTTCAACTGAGCGAAGACGCCGTTTTGAGAACTTCAGAATAAAGGAGCCTTATATTTTACCATACGAGTAGTTCTTCGTAAACAATTCGTTTTTTGTAGTGTTAATAGTTCGAGGAGAAAACTAATCAATTAACTATTAAAACTAAAAGAAAATGTCAGTACTAGTTGGTAAAAAAGCCCCTAAGTTTAAATCTAAAGCAGTGGTTAACGGGAATGAAATTGTTGATGGATTTTCACTTGAGATATTTGAAGGGAAAAAGCATGTTGTATTTTTCTTTTATCCTGCAGACTTTACTTTTGTTTGTCCCACAGAGTTGCTTGCCTTTCAGGAGAAATTAACAGAATTTGAAAAACGTAATACTCAGGTTGTGGCTTGTTCTGTAGACTCTGAGTTCTCGCACTGGAAATGGCTTCAAACAGAACTGAAAGAGGGTGGAATAAAGGGAGTTACTTATCCTCTGGTTGCCGATTTAGCTAAAACAATATCGGAGAATTACGATGTGCTTGCGGGTAGCTATGAGTATACAGAGGAGGGTGAGGCTTCGTTTGTTGGCACACCACAATCGTATAGGGGCTTATTTTTAATAGATAAATCGGGAATTGTCCGTCATCAAGTGGTGAACGATATGCCATTGGGTAGAAGTGTTGATGAAGTATTAAGAATGGTAGATGCATTGCAATACTTTGAGGAGAATGGCGAGGTTTGCCCAGCCAACTGGAAGAAAGGCGACAAAGCGCTTAAAGCAACACAGGAAGGTATTTCGGATTATTTAGGGTCTAAAAACTAATATAAAATTGATTAAAAGCCAGAGAGCCGCATTTGCGGCTTTTTTCATTACAGAAGGTTTAGTGTTTGATACAATTGGATTAACTTTGCGGTTATGAGAACTATTTTGAATTTCGATATTCAAGATTTTAATTCATTTGCCGAGAACCTGATATCTTATATAGGAAGGTTCAATTATGGCATTTTACTCAGAGGAACAGATTTATTAAATGTTTCGGGGACTGACATTGGGAGTAGGTACGATTTACTCGTTGGGTTGGGTTCAATCTCGGTATGCAGTCCTAACGATAAAAGATTTGCAAACCTTTCTGAGTATCTAAAGTTAAACGATTGGGTGTTTGGCTATTTCTCCTACGATTTAAAAAACGAGTTAGAAGATTTAAAATCCAACAATTTTGATGCCTTGGAATTTCCTGAGTTGTTCTTCTTTCAACCCGAGATTGTTTTTACGGTGAAGTCAAATGTGCTTAGTGTTTATTATTTTGAGAGTGTTACAAGCAAGGATAGAATTGATGCGTTGCTACAGGAGTTAATGGACTGTTCAAATTACACTAGAACTATTCCTCGGAATATTATTTTTAAATCGTGCTACACCAAGCAGGAGTACTTGGAAACGATTCATCAGGTAAAAAAGCATATTGCAAGGGGCGATATCTACGAGATGAACCTTTGCCAGGAGTTTTACACCGAGGATTGTAGTATTGAACCTGCAGAGGTGTTCAATGAACTTTACCGAGTATCGCCAACTCCATTTGCGGCCTTCCTTAAGGTTGACAATAAATACTTAATGTCCGCAAGTCCCGAAAGGTATATTCGCAAAGAGGGCGATTTAATAATCAGTCAGCCAATTAAAGGTACAGCTCCAAGAAAAAGTAATGCAGTTGATGATGAAAAGGTTAAATTGGAACTATCGGAAGATACAAAGGAACGAGCCGAAAATGTTATGATTGTTGATTTGGTCCGTAACGATTTGTCGAAAGTTGCTACACGAGGTTCTGTTAAGGTAAATGAACTATGCGGAATATATACTTTCCCTCAGGTTCATCAAATGATATCGACTGTTACCTGTAAATTACAGCCCAATTTAAGTTTGATAGAGCCAATTAGGGCTACTTTTCCGATGGGCTCAATGACTGGGGCGCCTAAGTTTAGGGCAATGCAATTAATTGAAGAGTTTGAACGCACCAAACGTGGACTTTTTTCTGGTGCTGTGGGGTATTTTGCACCAAATGGTGATTTTGATTTTAACGTGGTTATTCGGAGTTTACTTTACAATAAAGAAAATCGCTATCTTTCGTTTACCGTTGGAGGTGCAATTACCTTTAACTCCGAACCAGAGAAGGAGTATAATGAGTGCTTGCTGAAAGCCAAGGCTATTCTTACCACATTAAACGCAACCATCGAAAATGCAGGATAGATTTATCAACTTTATTCGTGAGAACAATTTAACCACACCAGACGATTCAATTTTGCTTGGTGTTAGTGGTGGCATCGATTCAATGGTGATGTTGCAATTATTCCTGAAGTCAGGTTTTAAAATTGCAGTGGCTCACTGTAATTTTGGTCTTAGAGCCGATGAGTCCGATGGCGATGAGCAATTCGTTAAATATTACTGCTTGATGAATGGAATTGTTTGCCATTCCATAAAGTTCGATACTAATGAGTATGCTGCAGAAAATAAACTATCAATTCAAGTTGCAGCGCGGGAACTACGATACGCTTATTTTGAGGAGATATGCAAGGAGTATAAGTACACCAAAGTGGCCATTGCACATAATCTGAACGATACCGCTGAAACGGTTCTGATAAACCTATGCAGGGGGACTGGAATTAAAGGTGTTGCAGGTATTAAGGTGATGAATGGTAACATAATAAGGCCTCTTATTTTTGCAACACGAATAGAGATTGAAGATTTTGCAAAGAGTCACGATGTTAAGTATAGGGAGGATTCAAGCAATTCAACAACAAAATACAAGCGAAATTTTATTAGGCATAAAATTATTCCTGAGTTAAGGTACTTAAATCCATCTGTAGATAGAGCAATTGCCGATACTGCAAACCACCTGCAGGAAGCTGTTTGGCTTGTAGAGGAACAACTCGATAGAATCAGAGATGTTGTTATTTCGAAGCAAGGCGAGGATACTTTGTTTTCTGTTGAAGCACTAAAAAAGGAACGTAGCGCTCGATTCTTTTTGGTTGAGGAGTTAAATCAATTTGGATTTTCACCTTCAATGGCTAGCGCTGTGATTGAATTGCTCAATGCGGAATCAGGAAGAAGGGTTGAGTCCTCAACACATACATTATATAAGGATAGAGAGTTTTTGATACTAACATCCAAGAAGGTAAAGGACGATTCTGAAATATTGATTTCAGAAGACACAAAGTCAATTTTAAGCCCCGTTAAACTCAAAATTGAAACCTTGGGCGACATTTCAGACGTGAAAATTGAGAAGGACCCCGATATTGCTTTATTGGATTGTAGTAAGTTGCAATTTCCGCTGAAAATCAGAATTTGGCACCCTGGCGATAAATTCATTCCCTTCGGAATGTCTGGGTATAAAAAGATTAGCGATTTTTTGGTAGACATTAAAGTGCCTTTGCATCAGAAAAATAATGTTTACGTGCTTCTTTCGGGCGATGATATTGCTTGGGTTATTGGGTACAGAATTGATAATAGGTTCAGGATTGATGAGCAAACAAGTAATGTCATCAAATTCAGTTTAACCTAGATACTTTATAAAGAACAATTATTTGCACTTTTACCCTTCTTCAATTTCACTGAGTTCTAGCCAACGGAATTCTTTTTCCTCAAGTATGTGAGTAATTTCTTGATATCTATTGGATTTTTCCTGAAGTTGTTGAGGGTTTAGAGCGCCACCGCTAAGTTGGCTTTCTAGTTCTGTTTTTTCCTTTTCCAGCAGTTCAATATCCTTGGAGAGTTGCTCCATCTCTTTCTTTTGGGCAAACGTTAGTTTCTTCTTGGTTTGAGTTTTCGGTTGCTCTTGTTTAATTGGCTTTTCAGGACTCTTTTCTTTGGGTCTATTCTTTTCCTCCTCAATTGCCCAAGTCCTATACTCAGTATACGAACCGGGGAATCCGCTAATTTCGCCATTTCCCTCAAAAACTAAAAGACCATCAACAACCTTATCCATAAAGAAACGGTCGTGCGATACAACTATTACAACTCCAGGGAAACTTTTTAGGTAATCCTCAAGGATGTTCAGGGTGTGGATATCCAAATCGTTGGTTGGCTCATCGAGGATGAGGAAGTTGGGATTACGCATTAAAATGGTAAGCAAGTAAAGTCTGCGTTTTTCGCCACCACTAAGTTTGTACACGAAAGTGTGCTGTTTTTCTGGCGAGAACAGGAACATATTCAGAAATTGCGATACAGTAAGGGTCTTACCATCGCCTAGCGTTACAACATCGGCAATTTCTCGGGCAATATCTATAACCTTTTTGTTATTATCGATATTCATCCCTTCCTGTCGGTAGTAACCAACTACCAATGTGCTACCTGCATCAACTTCACCTGAATCGGCTTGAATAGCACCTGTAATAAGATTTAGGAATGTAGTTTTACCCGTTCCGTTTTCACCTATTATCCCTAACTTCTCGAATCGATTAAAAGTGTACGAGAAATCCTTCAGAATAACTTTACTGCCAAAACTCTTGTTGAGGTTTTTCACCTCCATAATTTTTTTGCCAAGGCGCGATGTGCTTACGTTAATCTCAACCTCAGAGGTATCTAACCGTTGAGATGCAACATCCTTTAATTTGTAGTAAGCATCAATTCTATATTTGGCTTTTGTCCCACGAGCCTGCGGCATACGTCGCATCCATTCGGTTTCACGACGAAGCAAATTCGTAGCCTTATCAACTTCGGATGTGAACGAATTGATTCTTTCCTCGCGTTTATCCAGAAAATATGAGTAGTTACCTTTGTAGGTGTAAACAGTTTGGCTATCAATTTCAATAATATCGGTACAAACTCTGTCCAAGAAATACCTGTCGTGTGTAACCATTAATATGGTTTGCTGGCCACGGGTTAAAAACTCCTCAAGCCACTCAACCATATCCAAATCCAAGTGGTTGGTGGGCTCATCCAGAATAAGTACATCGGGTTCACTAATTAGTGCCGATGCTAAAGCAACACGTTTGCGCTGTCCTCCCGAAAGTTTGGTTACAGGTTGGTTAATGTCATCTAGCCTAAGTTTTGAAAGGATCTGTTTTGCCTTAACCTCGCGCTCCCAAATGTTAAGTCTATCCATTGCTTCCATTGCGTGGTGGAGTAAGTCCTTATCGTCTTTTGCTAGAGCCTTTTCGTAATTCCGAATAGTTGAGGAGATTTCATCATCGGCACCAAAAACGTTCTCAAGAATGGTGGCTTTTTCGTTTAGTTCGGGATTCTGTGATAAATAACCAATTCGGATATCATTCCTGAGAGTTACCTTTCCCTTATCAGCAGAGTCATTCCCTGTAAGAATATTTAATAGGGTTGATTTTCCTGTACCATTCTTTGCTATTATTGCCGTACGCTGATACTGAAAAAGGCTTAGCGATATATCGCTGAATATGGTTAAATCGCCGAACGATTTGCTTAGATTCTCTGCCTGAAGATAGATTGTAGCCAATGTGTTTCTTTTTTTAATTCGAGTTGCAAAGTTAGCATACTAAAGTTAATTGTTAGAGAGAATTTAGGAGTTGGAGTGCGAATATGTAATTTTATAATTCACACTGCCTACTTTTGAGTACTTTTGTTAATAATTTATTATTGAAATTTAATGGTATCGAAGAAAGAACTTTACGCCCGAGTAATTGAGTATTTTAGTAAAACTCGTCCAGTTGCAGAAACCGAATTGGTTTACACCAATGCTTATGAATTGCTGGTAGCAGTAATTCTTAGTGCTCAGTGTACCGATAAGCGGGTTAACATAATTACCCCTCCCTTTTTTGAAAGATTCCCCGATGCAGAGACATTATCGAACGCCTGTGTTGAAGAGGTGTTGAGTTATATAAAAAGTTGCTCATATCCGAATAATAAAGCAAAGCACTTGGTTGGAATGGCAAAAACGCTTCAAACGGAGTTTGGTGGAGTTGTTCCTTCGGATGTGGAATTGTTGCAGAAGTTGCCCGGAGTTGGTCGCAAAACAGCCAATGTAATTGCATCGGTAGTTTTTAACTTACCCGCAATGGCCGTGGATACTCATGTTTTTCGAGTTGCCAATAGGATAGGATTGGTTACAAACGCTAAAACGCCTTTGGCGGTTGAACAACAATTAGTTCAGTATTTCCCGGAGGAGTTGCTTCCGAAGGCACATCATTGGCTGATTCTTCACGGACGGTATATTTGTATTGCCCGAAAGCCCAAGTGCGAGGAGTGCGGGTTGACAGATGTTTGTAAAGAATATAAAAAGAGAAGCCAGAACTAATGCCTGGCTTCTCTTTTTATGTTTGACTTTTCTTTAGAATTTTACAATTGCTCCAATTGTTATAAATCCAGTAGTTGCAATATTATTCAAATCAACACCAAGGCCAAACGTGTTTGTGATATCTTTTTGTGTTTCGCCAGCAATATCTTCCTTCTCGACTGCCGATGTAAAGCCAAAGTTAAATCCTCCAATAACTGCTTCTAACGATACTCTATCGTTCAAATCGTAAGAGATACCTGGGTGAACGTTGAACCCGAAAATGTTAGTTGTAGGTCCATCATTTGACGTGGAGCCTACTTTTTCTTTAGTCTTTGTGGTTGAAAAACCAATATTGCCTTGTGCAAAAAGAGCAAGTTTATTCAGTCTAACAGCGTAATAGCGAGCAAACGGAGTTAATCCAAAAGTGAATGATTTCTCAACAATATCATCAGGTGCGCCAGGTGTTGTAACCTTACGAGTAGATAGATTTAATTGTAATCCAATGCAAAAATTTTCAGAAAGGACATAACCTACTTTTGGCGAAAACCCGAAAGTGGTTGTTGAAGCCTTGTCGGTTGAATTTCCATCGTATTTTACTTTTCCTCCAGTTGTATTAAATCCAAAACTACCACCCACAAAGTATTGTGCGTTTGCAGTAAAAATTGTACTTAAAAATAGAAATAAAACAAATGCTATTCTTTTCATAATTAAAACTTTAAGTTGTTTGAGTTGCACAAATTCATTTTATCAATGCAACTCTTGGGTTTAACATATTATTTAGCGTTTCAAAGTTAAATATTTTTGTTGGTCTGCAATAGGTCTGAACTTCACAAATTGCAATGTATTCTATAATATTGTCAAAATTAGCCTTATTGTTTATTGCTTGGATAGTGCTATCCGCTAGTAGTAGGCTTGCTTCATCTGCGAAATTGGTTACCTTTGCAATGCAGTGAAATGAATTATATTAGAAACCTTGGATAAGAATGATAGTAGCTTATTCAATTCAGAGGAAGAGGAGGCTTTCACCTGTTATTTATTCCTAAGAAAATCACTGTTTATATTTCATAGAAAAGCTGTGCTTATAAATTGAGCCTGTATATATCTTTTCTGATATTTTAAAACTTAGATAGATTACTATGCATTGGTTAGAGCGAACAGAATTGCTATTGGGAACAGAACAAGTAGCCAAACTTAAAAACAAGCATGTTTTGGTTGTGGGACTTGGTGGAGTTGGAGCTTACGCTGCTGAGCAAATTTGCAGGGCTGGCATTGGTCAAATGACTATAGCAGATGGCGACACCATTCATCTTACCAACATAAATCGCCAACTTCCTGCACTAAATAGCACTGTAGGTTTGCCTAAGGCAGAATATCTGGGGAAAAGATTACTGGATATCAATACAAATTTGAAATTGAATATTATTCAGGAATACCTTCGTGATGATAGGATGAAGGAGGTTCTTTCGCAACATTACGACTACGTTGTTGATGCAATAGACACGCTCTCCCCCAAAATTTTCCTAATTCACGATGCCTATAAGAATGGACTTAGAGTTGTAAGTTCAATGGGTAGTGGCGGAAAACTCGACCCCACAAAGATTCAAATTGCCGATATTTCTGAATCGCATAACTGCCCTCTTGCGCGGATTCTCCGTAAAAGATTACATAGATTAGGAATTAGAACTGGTATAAAGGTAGTTTACTCCCCCGAGGAAGTTCCTGAAAATGCAACTCGTCCTTGCGAGGGTGAACCAAACAAAAAAACTACTGTAGGAACAATCTCCTATATGCCTCCAATCTTTGGTTGTTTTATTGCATCGGTAGTGGTTAGGGATTTACTAGCGGATTCTTAAAAAACGGGAAAACTGCTTGCGTTTCTGGGAACAACCATTTTCCATCCTTGTACTTTATCTCTGGAAAATTTACATTCTGCATGTTCAACAGATTGTAGGTATCAGTTTTAAATTCTGTAAACAATGAGTCGTCGGCAGTGCTAAAGTATTGCTTACTAATTGGCTCATACTCTGAAACAGGTAAAACCTGATACAGCCGCTTTAAATCCCTAAAAGGGATATGAACCCAAACGGGAATATATCCAGTGTTTGTAATTTGTGTTTTGCCAACTTCATTCTTTGATAGCTGAACAAAAGTAACCACACCACCATTGCAGTACCTTTTACGCTGGTTCGACACAAAATTTCCCAACGAGTAAACAACAACCTGTCCCGTTGTGCTATCAGTATCAAAAGTGGCCTCCATACGCTGCACAACGTGAGGGTGTGAGCCAATAATGATACGAACACCCAAGCCTTTCATAAACTCGGCAAGTTTAATTTGTGTTTTGGAAGGATTCGTTTCGTATTCGTTACCCCAATGAATAAACACAATCACCTCGTCAACTCCAAGTGCTTTTGTTTTTTCAACATCCTTACGGATTAAAGCAGTATCTATTAAATTTACAATTACAGGCAATGGAACAGGAATTCCATTTGTTCCATAGGTATAGTTCAGCAATCCCAGCCTAAAACCATTCTTATCAATAATCAAAGGGTTTATTGTTTCTCTATGAGCAGAATCCTTAAAAGTTCCAGTGTGTGGAATTCCCTTTTGTGATAACACATCTATTGTTCTAATAATACCATCTTTTCCCCTGTCCACGGAATGGTTGTTTGCAGTGACCAAAACATCAACACCAGCACTCATCAGTCCATCAACCAAGTTATCGGGTGAACTAAATTGTGGATAGCCAGAATATGGTTCGCCGGCTAAGGTTACCTCTAGGTTTGCAATAACAATATTGGCATATGAGAAAACACCCTTCATTCTCGTAAAAACACTATCGTAACTGTAGGTTTTTGTCACCTCATCGTAAGCAGAGTTTATTTGGGGTGAATGCCCCATAACATCGCCCACAAAAATTAGATTCAAGGTTTTAGAATTCTGACCCGGACTAATTAATCCTATTAATAAAAATGAAAGAGTCAAATAAAAAGGTTTCATATCGCTTGGAATTGATGATACAAATATAACGTTTTCAACCATTCCAAATAAAGTAAAAAGGGTGCCCAAGTAGGGCACCCTTTGTTTACAAATATAACTTATCGATTATTTCTGCGCTTCGGGCGACATAACAACCTCAACAATATTGCCTTGGCTGAACATTTTGTTAGCAAATTCCTTAACCTTTTCTACATTAACAGATTTAACAACATCGAGGTAAGTAGTATGCTTATCAACTCCTGTTTCATATTTCTCACGAATAACACTTGACCAGTATCTGTTTTCACGTTGACTCTGATCGTACTGTTTAAGCATAAACTCTTTTGCTTTATTTACATCCTCTTCAAGAGGACCATTGGATTTAATCTTCTCAATCTCAGAATAGATAATGCCAATCAGTTTATCGCGTTTTTCGGGGTCAGTGTCAAAAATTATTCTCAACACATATGACTGAGTTGGGAAATCAGTGATTGACATACCAACGCTTACACCATAAGTGCCACCCTCTTTTTCGCGTACCTCCTCCATATATCTATTTTGAAGTATTGAGTTGATGTAATTAACCAATACCATATTCTCAAAGTTATACTTAACATCTCCGGATAATGCAATATAAACCGAAGACTTTGGTGTTTGTAATGGAATATTAAAGAAGTTAGAAACCTTACCTTTGGGAGCTCTAACACCATTATCTTTAGCAACATCCTTGCGTTTAACCGTTGGTAAACCTCCAATATATTTTTCAACCAATGGCTTAGCCTCTTCTGCTTTCATATTACCAGTGAAAATAAATGTAAAATCAGAAGCATCAGCAAAACGATTCTTGTAAAAATCCATCACCATTTTATAGTCAACCTTTTTCAAATACTCTAAATCCTGAGGCATAACTCTTGGATTTCGGTTAGCCATTGCAATGGTAACACTATCGCTAAATGCTTTACGTGGGTCTGCCGATGCATTAGCCATAAACGCTTTCATACGCTCCATGTAAGTGTTAAAACTCTCAACATCCTCGCGAGGAGCAGTAAAGTACAAGTAAACAAGTTGAAGCATAGTTTCAAAATCTTTTGGCGATGCGCTACCGTTAATGCCTTCATAATCTTCGCCAATAACGGGGCGAACGCTAACAAGTTTACCAGCAAGCATTTTATCAAGATCAGTCTTAGAGAATTCGCCAACACCTGCAGTGCTAACTATTTGAGTGGCAAATGTGGCAGAAGGTAGAGTCTTATTATCGGCCAAAGAGTAACCTCCATTGCTGAATGCAGTTAAAGAAACCTCATCCTCTTTAAAATCGGTATTTTTGAAAATAACCTTTACTCCGTTACTTAAAACCATTTCGGTGGTTCCGAATAAATTATTTGCATTAACCTTAGTCACTTTACCAGGTTTTGCAACGTTTTCCACCAATGGTTTTGTAGAAACGTTATCAACGTAAGCCTCAATTTTTTCAGACTTAACCTCTTTCAATGAAGCGAGGATACCTGCCTCTGTTGGTAGTACAACGCCTTCTTTTAGAGGACCTTGAACAGTAATTACCATATTTTTATCGGTAATTAGTTTTGTAATGTAAGCATTAAGTTCGTTGATTGTTATGGTTGGCATTATGCCATTTGCAAATGCATGCTCAAACTCAATACCAGGTATGGGCTCGCTTTCAAGGAAGTTGTTTACTGCCTGCCAAACAAATGCTTCATTCTTCTGTTTATCCTTCTCCTTTAATTGGTTATCTAGGTTACGGAGATAATCCGCTTTTGCTCTATCAAGTTCCGATGCAGTAAATCCAAACTGCTTAACACGCTCAGCTTCACGAACAAGACCTTTGAAGCCATCAAGCATGCCTTCATTTTTTAAAGCAGCATAGAAAATTAAGGCACTCTTTGTACGAACCATATTACTCATGCCCGAAGCAGCAAAAACAAATGGAGGGTTTGGTTTTTGTGTAATCTCTGTTAAACGGGCAGAAATCATTGTTGAAATTAAATCTCTAATTATTTCTGCTCTTAAATAGCCAATATTTTTTTGGTCATTAGGGGTGGCATCGTGCTTGTAGTAAATGTTAAGAATGGTATTGCGAGCCTCTGGATCCGAAGCAATACCTACTAAAGGTTCATCATTATCTGGTAGTTGATAGAACTCACGAGTTGCAGGATTAACTGGTTTTTTAATATCTGCAAATAGTTTTTTTACTTTCTGCTCAATCTGATCAACATCAATATCACCAACAATTATTATCGATTGTAAGTCTGGACGATACCATTTTGCATAGTAGTCCTTAATTTCCTGATGTTTAAAGTTATTAATTACATTGATATCTCCAATAACATCACGAATAGCATACTTAGAACCTTTATAAGTAATAGGACTTAATTGATTTCTCATTCTGAATTCAGGGCTTCGTCTAGTTCTCCATTCTTCTCGAATAACACCTCTTTCATTATCAATTTCCTGAGGATCAAGAGTAATAAAGTTTGACCAATCGTGTAACACTAACAATGCGCTATCTAAAATCCCTTCTCTAATAGTTGGTACATCAGATAAATTGTAGACTGTTTCATCTTGTGATGTGAATGCATTGATGTTATATCCAAACTTAACACCTACAGTTTCGAAATAGTTGATAATACCTTTTCCTGGAAAGTTTTTAGTGCCATTGAAAGCCATGTGCTCAAGAAAATGAGCCAAACCGTTTTGGCTATCTTCTTCCAAAATAGCACCAACATTTTGTGCTATGTAGAACTCTGCTCGTTGTTTTGGTTCAGCATTCTTACGAATGTAGTAGGTTAACCCATTGTCGAGTTTACCATAACGGAAGTTTTGATCCATGGGAACAGGCATATTCCAGTTTATTTGCCCCTGTCCCATTGCACTAAGACCCATCAAACAGGCCAATAGAGCGGATGAAAATAGTTTAATGCTCTTAATCATTTAAGTTAAATGTTTAGTGAAACAATAGAATTTTAAATCAAAAGTAACATTTAGATTTAAAAGTGAAATTAGTAGAAAAAATTTTAACACTTTTTGTAACCTTTTTGATAAACGTTTTAAATAATGGTTTATTTTGACATAAAAATAATTTTTGGGAGGGAAAAACAACAATCCATACAAATACAAACTATGGCTAAAAATTTTATCACCAAAACAATAATTCTTGTATCATTCGTAAGCCTATTTACAGATATTGCCAGCGAAATGCTTTACCCTGTAATGCCTGTTTTCCTAAAATCAATTGGATTCTCCGTATTACTTATTGGTATCCTAGAAGGAGTGGCCGAGGCAACTGCCGGATTGAGCAAAGGTTACTTTGGGCACTTATCGGATAATTTAGGAAAAAGAGTCCTTTTTGTTCGGTGGGGATACCTTATTAAGTGCTATTTCGAAGCCTATGTTGGCTGTATTTACTTTCCCTATATGGATTTTCAGTGCACGAACTATCGATAGGTTAGGTAAAGGTATACGAAACAGCGCCCGAGATGCTCTGTTAAGCGATGAATCAACGCCACAAATCAAAGGAAAAGTGTTTGGTTTTCATAGGGGAATGGATACTTTAGGAGCAGCTATTGGTCCTGTAGTTGCGTTAATTTACCTTTACTTCTATCCTGAGAACTATAAATGGCTTTTCGTCATAGCTTTTGCTCCGGGTTTAATTGCCGTTGCCCTTACGCTATTTTTAAAAGAAAAAAGAATAGTAACAAATCCGAAGGAAAAGAACATCGGTTTTTTCAGTTTTTTTCAGTACTGGAATCAATCACCCAAAAACTACAAAATGCTAGTTATTGGTTTGGTTTCATTTACACTATTCAACAGTTCAGATGCTTTCCTACTTTTAATGGTGAAAGAACAAGGGTACTCCGATACGCAAATGATTTCACTTTACATCTTTTACAATCTGGCATATGCAATATTAGCTTTCCCAATGGGGCATCTAGCCGATAAAATTGGAATGAAAAAGGTTCTAATCTTTGGTATTACAATTTTCGGAATTGTTTACTTGCTTTTTGGCTTATCAAGCAAATTAACAATCCTTGCAATGCTCTTTGGATTATATGCACTTTACGCTGCCTCAACAGAAGGAATATCGAGGGCCTGGATATCAAACTTGGCAAGCAAGGAAAAAACAGCCACGGCAATTGGACTTTTCAACACTTTGCAAAGTATAGCAACTCTAGTTGCAAGTTCTCTTGCAGGATTAATTTGGTTTAAATTTGGAGCAACACCAGTTTTTATTATATCTGGGACTGTTGCCTTAGGTGTTGCGCTTTACCTTACTGTCTTTATAAAAGAATATAAGTAACCTTATCTTAAACGTTCCAACGAACGAACCAATGCCTCGTCTTTGGCTATTGAACGTAATGCAAGGAAGGAAAGTATTGCCGACACAATTGGGAATACGAAGATAATACTATACGAAGGATTTGCAGGAAGCAATTTACTAACTGTAATAACATAGTAGTAAAGTAAACCTTGCATTCCAACCAATAAAATTGTATTAATTATACAAAGTCTTATCTGAATCATTCTACGCTTATACATGAAAATTGTAATCATATCTATGCCAAATACAACAATCGATAGTATCAATAACGGCCAAGTGTTATAAACATTCTCGGCATTAATAGTCTCAGACGACAATCCGGATACATTAAAAAGGTACTTCGCCATTTGTGGTTCTACAACAAAGGTTGAAAAGGGCACAAAAAAGAAAAATGCAAGTAGAAAAGCCACTACCAAGAGGTAAATTGTTTGTATTCGTTGTATCATAAATTCTGAATTGATTGTGTATTGCAAAAGTAACCATTTTGTCATAACTCATAAATATGTTTAAGCTAAAACATTTTAAAGTTTAGTCAGCATCGCCGCAATTCAATGTAGAAAAATATTCTAAATAGTTAATCTGGAAAAAAACTCTCACTACTGAACTATTAAAAATACAGGTAGAAAAGTAAATTAAACCAAAACAACAATGGGATTCACAGATATGTTAATCCAACCAATCTTTCATTTAAAAATTAGTATCTTTGTAGTTTAATCAAATAGATATGAGAGTAATTGAATCATCGGAATTGATACTAAACCCAGATGGTAGTATCTTCCATTTACATTTAAAACCGGAACAACTAGCCGATACAGTAATATTAGTTGGCGACCCTGGTAGAGTTGAAACTGTTTCTGCATACTTCGATAAAATTGAGCATACAGTATCGAATCGCGAATTTAAAACATGCACTGGATACTATAAGGGCAAAAGAATTAGCGCTGTATCCACTGGTATTGGTACCGACAATATTGATATTGTTGTTAATGAACTTGATGCTTTAGTAAACATTGACCTGAATACCAGAACGGTTAAAGATACCCATAAGAAGTTAACTTTAGTTAGACTTGGAACATCAGGAGCACTTCAACCTGAGATTGATTTGGGTAGTTACGTAATGACTGAGGTTAGCATTGGTTTCGACGGCTTGCTTAACTTTTATGCAAACAGGAATGAGGTTAGCGAGTTGGAAATGGAACAAGCGTTCCTTAAGCATACCAACTGGAATCCTCTTTGCGCTAAACCTTACTTCAACTACTCTTCATCGAAATTAGTTGAACTATTTGCTGATTTCACAATTAGAGGAATTACCATTTCTGCTCCAGGATTTTATGGGCCTCAAGGTCGAGTACTTCGTCTTCCCCTCGCAGATCCAAAACTAAACGACAAGATTGTTGATTTTGAGTACAAAGGAAGAAAAATCACTAATTTTGAGATGGAAAGTTCTGCAATTAACGGTCTTTCACGTCTTCTTGGACACGATTCGTTAACAATTTGTGCTATTATTGCAAATCGAGTTATAAAGGATGCTACAAAGGATTATCGCCCTGCAATTAGCCGATTAATCCAACAAACACTTGACAAACTTGCAACAATATAATTAATTAATGAGTTGATAAATAACGATTTACACTCACTCATTGCCCTGCTTGACGATCCAGACTCCGAAGTTTTCAAAGTCGTTTCGGAAAAAATCGTTACGCAGGGCATTGGTGTTGTGCCCCAACTTGAAAAAGCTTGGGAATTTTCGCACAATGAGATAGTCCAAAATCGTTTAGAAAACCTTATTCAAACTATTCAGTATAACAGCACGGAGGAATCCCTTATAACTTGGGTTAATTCCGAAACCCAGAACCTGCTAGAAGGCGCATACCTAATTGCTCGTTTTCAGTATCCTGAACTTACCCTAAGTTCAATTGAAAAGGAAATTGAAAAATTAAGGAAAGATGCTTGGCTAGAAATCAACGACAATTTAACAGCCCTTGAAAAGGTAAAGATTATCAACCATATTCTATTCGATATCCACAACTATGGACCTAACGTAACAAATTTCTTTTCACCCAACAATCAATACATCAACTCCTTAGTTGAAACAAAAAAGGGAGGTCCAATTCTCTTATCAATTTTTTATGCTGTTATAGCTCAAAAACTTGGCTTACCCATTCACTGCGTTAATCTTCCTAAAAATTTTGTATTAGCATACAAGGATAGATTCCACTCCTTATCTGAATCGGGCGAAGAAAAGGATAGTATGCTATTCTATATCAACCCATTCAATAGAGGATCCGTATTTGGGCATAAGGAGATTGATGTTTTTTTGCAACAACAAAAAATGCAATCTAAACCCGAATACTATCTTCCATGCTCCAACGAAACTGCTATTGCACAACTACTGTTTAACCTTGTTTATGCCTACGAAAAACAGGCAAATTTCAAGAAAGCGGAGGATCTTAAGAGGCTTTTAAAAATAGTGGAAGGATAAGTTAATCGTTCCCAAAATCAATTTTAAACTGCATCATTCGAACAGAATGCTTCTTCATTTCTTGGTTTACTATATTTTCAACATCAGACTTGCATCGGCCACAACCAGTTGTTGCCAATGTAATTGTTCTAACATCAGAGAAACTGTTTGCACCTTTCTTCCGAATAGAACTCAAAATTTCACTTTTGGAAACACACTTACAATTGCAGATAAACTTTGATAACTCCGACATAAATACTTAATTTGGATTTGCAAATATACCAATCGAACGGCTAAACATTTTGTAATTCAAGATAAAAAATCTACCTTTGCACGCTAATTTTAACTAAATAATTATACTATGTTAAATCATTACGAAACCGTTTTCATTGCTACTCCCGTTTTGTCTGAGGCCCAGATGAAGGAAGCGGTTGTAAAATTCAGGGGTTTCATCACCGAGAATGGTGGCGAAATCGTACATGAAGAAAATTGGGGTTTAAGAAAGTTGGCCTACCCCATACAAAAGAAAACCACTGGCTTTTACCATTTAATGGAGTTTAAAGCTGCTGGCGAGTTGGTTGATAAACTTGAAACTCAGTACCGCCGCGATGAGCGTATTATCCGTTTCTTAACCGTTAGATTGGACAAGTACGCTGTTGAGTATGCTAATAAAAAGCGTAGCAACAAAGTGGAAACTAAAAAAATGGAGGACTAAGTCATGAGTACAAATCAATCAGAAATCAGATATCTCACTCCCCCCACTGTTGAGATCAAAAAGAAAAAGTACTGCCGTTTCAAGAAAAACAAGATTAAGTACATCGATTACAAAGATCCTGAGTTCTTGAAAAAGTTCCTAAACGAACAAGGTAAAATTCTTCCTCGTCGTATAACTGGAACATCGTTAAAGTACCAGAGGAAGGTCGCTACAGCAGTTAAAAGGGCTCGTCATATTGCCATACTGCCATTTGTAACCGATCTATTGAAATAATTTTAAGGTAGGAGGAAAATCAGATGGAAATAATTCTGTTACAAGACGTATCGAACCTTGGTAATAAGGACGAAATAGTAA
Source organism: Bacteroidota bacterium (assembly GCA_029560875.1). Classification (GTDB taxonomy): domain Bacteria; phylum Bacteroidota; class Bacteroidia; order Bacteroidales; family Tenuifilaceae; genus SB25. Next base: position 123,960 of record JAKQKB010000168.1, read on the forward strand.
AAGTAAAGAATGGCTACGCTCGCAATTATTTAATTCCTAACGGAATGGCCATTACGGCAACTGAATCATCTAAGAAAATTTTAGCAGAGAATACTAAGCAACGCGCTCATAAAGAAGCTAAAATTAAAGCAGATGCTGAATTGGTTGCTAAAAAGATGGAAGGTCTTAAGCTTACCATTGGCGCTAAAACCAGCTCTACAGGCAAAATATTTGGATCTGTTAACACAATCCAAATTGCTGAGGCTTTATCCGAAAAAGGATTTGATATTGACCGTAAGGTTATCAGCCTTAAAGAAGAGCAAATTAAAGAAGTTGGAACTTACACCGCAGAAATTAAACTTCACCGCGAGGTTAAAGTTGCCATTGAATTTGAAGTTATTTCTGAATAAGAAATATATATTGACCAATAAAAAAACCCGCTTATGCGGGTTTTTTTATTACCTAGCGGCAATACATTCTATTTCCACCAAAACACCCAATGGTAATTTTACCACACCATACGCAGCGCGAGCTGGCATGTCAACAGTGAAGTATTTCGCATAAACCTCGTTCATGGCTGCAAAATTATCCATATTGCTTAAAAGACAGGTTGACTTTACAACATTGGAGTAGTTTAAGCCTGCTTCATTAAGAATTGCACCAATATTCTTAAGTACTTGCTCAGTCTGCTCCTTAATTCCACCATCAATAATACTACTAGTTTGAGGATTTATTGGAATTTGACCAGAAATGAATACCAATCCGTTAACCTCAACAGCTTGGCTGTAAGGCCCAACAGCCTTAGGTGCATGTTCTGTGTTTATAATCTTTTTCATAACTATACGATTTGTTTATTAAAGGTTATCAAGATAATGATCTCTCTTGGTATATTTTAAATCCTGAAGAATAGCTGATTTAACATTAATCTGGAAACTAAAGCTCTTATAGAAACCTATAGGAATAACGGTCATACGCATATCCCAGCAATGAAGATCTCTGAAAAAATTAATTGATGTGGTTGTGAGTTGCTTATTTTTGAAGTCGTACCCAGAGCTAAATCCTATTTTCCACTTTGGTGTCAAATTTATATCACCTGAAAAACTTAATGTTTGAACTACGCTCGATTCGTACTGTGGTTTAGAATAAGTAAGGTTATAACTAAACCTTAAATTCCAAGGCACATTAAAATCTACATAATTCATTCCATACTGTGTCCCCATGGACTCTCCAAAATTAGAACCATCTGGTGATGAGCCCAAAGGCAAACCTGCAGAACTGCCAGTTTCATCACCTACTCCTGGATTCCCTGAGTTAGCCCCAGCCTTTGTGCTATTTAAAGAAAAGTCAAAACCTACGTTACCTCGAATAAATCTAGCGAGTTTGCCAGATTTATCGTACTCGAATTGGGCAATCTTTGTACCTGTCGAATTTAATGCATAAGGGCTAAAACCACCAGAAAAATTAATATTGATCTTATCGAATAAACTTGTTCTTCCGCTTACCGAGATATCTGACCAATTCATGGAATCGGCCAAAAGATTATATGATGCATTTATGCTTAGCCCCTCCAATATCTTTACCTTTTTAACAGAGTTTGCCGTATCTTTTGGAGTTAAGATTTTCATCTCCAAAATATTGTTCAACGAGAAATTCAATACCCCAGATTTTCCTCCGCCAGGCCCTCCGTATATACCCTGACTAAATATGGAGTATTTTTCCATATTCCCCAAGCTATCCTTCTGCACTTGTTTATAAAAGCCAAATTGAGACTCAGAAAAGTCTGGACGATAACTTAGAGATACTGATGGTGTGATAACGTGCCTTACGGCTTGGACTTTCGAGGTTTTACTAAATGTAAATGTTCCATACACTTTAGTACTCATTGATACAGAAGAGCTATACTGGTAACCTCGTTGAAAGCCATTAACAGTGTCAACAACTACTACATTAGAATCTGCATCCCAACTCTTATTAATAGTCTTTAAATACCAATATTCAGAATAGTTCACCCCTGGGCTAACTGTTACATATTTTAAAAGGTTAAATGAAGTCGATACGGGGATATCATGTTTCATACCATTTTGCATACTATCGAGTACTGATGGTTTAAATAAGTTATTCTCCTTTACTGAAACCCTATTATCCAAACTAGAAGATAAACTTACCCCAATTTTTTCGTACCATGATGATGAGCCTACTGAGTTCTTTCGTTTAAACGGATAAATTCTTGTCATACTAAACGAAACTTTAGGGAAGCCTAAATTTACTATTGAATCTAAATTGTTTTGAGAATGATTCAATGATGTGCTAAGACTGAATGGAGTTCCAGGCCAAACCTTTGAGAAGGAAATACTAGAGTTGAATTGATTTGATAGCGCTGTATTTAAACTTGTTGCATTATAACGGTTATGGTTTGATGAACCGAAATTCACACTTGCCTGAAAAGTAGAATTGGGGTGAGCCTTCTGATCTTGACTATGATTCCATCGAATCCAGTATGAATTTGACTTTGCGTAATCGGCCAATCCTTTTTCGCTAGTTACAATAGTAGATGCTTCAAGATTAAGACTTCCAGAAAATTTATACCTTACCTTATAGTTAGTTTGGCTTCTTAGCCCCCATGACCCACGCGAAAAGAAATCGCCAGTAATCTTTTCATCCATATAATCGCCCATGCCAAAATAGAATCCACCTCCCCTTAGGAATAAACCTCTATTATTCTCCTCACCGTATTCAGGTAAAATCAATCCAGCAGCACGTTTTCGGGTGTTTGGGAAAAATCCAAATGGAATAATCAAGGGAAAAGGTACATCCTCTATAACTAAATATGCTGGTCCTGAAATAATCTTTTTATCTGGAATCATCTTGCCTTTTGTTATAGCCAAATAGAAGTGAGGATGTGGAGCATCGCAAGTTGTGTATTTTCCATGCATCATATTAACCACATCATCTTCCATTTTTTTTGTTACCTCGCTATGCATATAACCACCAGACTGCTCAGTAACCACTCCTGTAATTTTAGCCCTTTTTGTATCAAAATTATAGTGAATGCTATCCATTTCAAAACTTTGGCTTCCTTCCTTAAAAGTAGGTCTTCCAACAATTTTTCCAGTACTATCGGGGGCTCCTCTTGCAAAAACCTGTTTTTTCTCCATATCAAATTCAATGTAGTTAGCTTTTAACTCTAGGTTTTGATATGTTACAATAGCATTACCATACAAGAATGCAGTTTTTCCATCTATTGAATAAATTATGGAATCCTCGGCGTTAGTGAAAATAGGATTGTCAATTGGGGATTCTTTTGCTTTGTTTTGAACCGTATCCTTTATAGTTACAGTATCCGCTAATTGATAAGTTGGTTTGATTATTGAGGATAAAAATACCCCACTGTTAGCAAAACCTACAGCGTGGTTAATAATTATAAGAAAAAATAGTAATCTGAAATGCAATTTTAGTCGTATTTTTGTAATCGAAATTGAGCCCAAAACTACTTAAAAATTTCAAAAAGTTTAGGATGAAGATGCCAATTACTATAACATTTTTTTCAAAAATTAACGCTTTCTTGGTTTTATTGCTGATGTTTGACAGCAATCTGAGTTTTTGCCAGAGTTCAGAGAGTTATGATATTAGAAAAATTGTGATTGATGCCGGCCATGGAGGCAAAGACCCTGGCACTGTTGGACGAATTAGTAAAGAAAAAGACATCACACTTAAAATTGCGCTAAAACTAGGTTCTTATATTGAGAAGAGCTTTCCGAGCATTAAAATTATTTATACCCGTAAGGATGATACTTTTATACCGTTAGATGAACGAAGCAAAATTGCAAATGACGCAGGAGCCGACCTTTTCATTTCTATACATTGCAATGCAACTGAAAGGAATTCTCCTATAGGAACAGAAACTTACGTGATGGGTCTACACCGCTCCAACGATAACCTTGATGTTGCTATGCGCGAAAATGCGGTTATTACATACGAGGATGATTATTCAACAAAGTACGAAGGCTACGATCCCAATTCATCTGAATCATTTATTATTTTTTCGATGCTACAAAATGCCCACCTTGACCAAAGCCTAAATTTTGCCAACCTTATTCAAACTGATTTTAGAGAAAGAGCGAACAGAAAGGATAGAGGCGTTAGGCAAGCAGGATTTCTTGTATTATGGAAAACATCAATGCCCAGTGTGCTTGTTGAGGTAGGCTACTTAAGCCATCCTAAGGAAGAACTTTACCTTAACTCCGCTGAAGGGCAAGAGCATCTTTCTTCATCAATTTTCAGAGCATTTAAAGAGTATAAAAGAAATATTGATGAAAGAAATGAAATTGCAGCAAAAAATCAATTTAACCATACACTTCAAAATAGTGTTAGCAAAGAACCTGCACAAATTAATACAAGTTGGGAAAACCCAAAATCAACTTCTTCAGTTTCTTTTAAAGTTCAATTTTTGGTATCCTCAAAGAAGTTAACTCCCGATTCTAACCACTTTAGCAATCTAAAAGATATATATGAGATAGAGGCCAATGGGGTTTACAAATATTGTGCAGGTAACACTAGTTCTTATAACGATATTTTAGCGTATTGCCAAGAAATTAAAAAAATCTACCCCGATGCATTTATAATTGCCCTAAAAAATGGCAATCCAATACCTATTGATATCGCAATTAAAGAAACCACAAATAATCAGGTTCAATAAAATACTCGAAGAAATGAACATCAAAATAACAAAAGAAGCCAAAATTGGAATATTTGCCGCCTTATGCTTATTTGCAATGATTTGGGGCATAAATTTCCTGAAAGGAAAAAACATATTTAGTTCAAATAATGTATACTATGCGGTTTTTACCTCTATCGACGGATTAGAAAACACCAACGATGTGCTAATTAATGGATTTAAAGTTGGACTAGTAAAAAATATTGAATTTAAAGACGTTAGTTCTGGAAAATTTCTTGTAACATTACTAATTGGCAAGAAATATGAAATTCCAAAAAAAACAGTGGCTAAGCTCATTAGCGCTGATATAATGGGAAGTAAGGCCATAAAATTAGAAGTAAGCCCCGATACTGTGTACTACCAACCTGGCGATACACTCCCTTCTGCCATTGAAATAGGCCTCATACATCAGCTAAGTGGCCAAATGATGCCAGTTAAAGAAAAAGCTGAAAATTTAATGGTTGAGATAGAAAACTCGCTCAAAGTGTTCACTGAAGTATTTAACGAGAAAAACAGAGACCAACTTTCCCAAGGAATAGAAAATCTGAATAAAACCCTTTACAATGTAAATAGAAGCACTGCTGCAATTGATACCATGCTAAATAACCCTAATGGTTCACTTCGGAATATTTTTAACAATGTTGAATCTATCAGCAGCAACCTGAAGAAAAACAACAAAGAGTTAAGCAATATTATCAAGAATTTTTCATCGGTAAGCGATTCATTAGCAAAAGTTAATATAGTTCAAACAATGGCCAAACTAGATGCCTCAATGAAGGATTTGAACTTAATTCTGCTTAAAATCAACTCTGGTGAAGGAACTCTGGGCAATTTGGTTAACAACGACACACTTTACAACAACCTTGAAAGCGCATCTAGAGGTCTTGACTTACTAATAAAGGATATGAAAAACAATCCTAAACGGTATGTTAATTTCTCAATAATAGACCTAAGCCGAACCAAATACATCGAAGAAAAGGTTAAGTAAATCACCATTTCTTCAATCAGCTAATTATCAGGCATATAGATATAACTACCAATTACATTGGAGATTATAAAATGATTCAGTAAACCTTTGGTTTAACGATTTATTTACAAAGTCTTAATGTTCAATTTTTTACGTTATAAACAGGCTAATTAACTGCATGTCAGGTATTTAAAAAATTTTTACGAACGTCAAAAAATTATTTAAGTGATATTGAACTCATTAAAATGTTAAATGAAAATTCAAGGCTAAAACATGTTTTTTTTTCGGAAAATTCATTACAATTTTGTTGATGTTGAAAAAAGGTTAAAAAAAAGTCTAAAAAAATTTGTACATGTTTACGGCTGTTGATTATAAAGAAGTTTGGCAAAATTGTTTGAAAATTATCAAGGATAACGTTACTCCAGTAAGTTTCAAAACTTGGTTTGAGCCAATAATACCGGTAAAACTAGAAAAAAATGTATTAACCATACAGGTGCCAAGCCCATTTTTCTATGAATACCTCGAAGAGCAATACATCGACATATTAAGGAAAACCCTACGCAAGGAACTCGGTAACGATGCTAAGTTAGAATATAGCGTGGTTATGGAGCACAATGGGTTTAGTAGCAGCAAACCTTACACTGTGAAGTTTCCAACACAGAATAAAACTGACCTCAAAAACAAGCCCGTAACAGTTCAGCCTACTCAAGAATCGCAAATAAAAAACCCTTTTGTAATACCTGGCATTAAGAAACTACACGTTGACCCTCAGTTAAATCCAGAATATACCTTTGCCAACTTTATTGAGGGCGAATGCAACCGCCTTGCTCGCTCTGCCGGATTAGCCGTTGCTCAATCGCCAGGAAAAACAGCCTTTAACCCTTTATTCATCTACGGAAACTCAGGTCTTGGAAAAACGCACTTAGCACAAGCTATTGGCATTGAAGCCAAACAACGATTCCCCGAAAAAACCGTTCTTTACGTAAATGCCGTTAAATTTCAAACACAGTTTGTTGATGCGCTAATAAAGAACAACAATATCAACGACTTTTTGCACTTCTACCAAATGATAGATGTGCTAATTCTGGATGATGTTCACGAGTTTGCCGGTAAAGAAAAAACACAAGATGCTTTCTTTCATATATTCAACCATTTGCATCAATCGGGCAAGCAGTTAATTTTAACATCGGATCAGCCACCCGCTGAACTACAAGGGCTTGAGCAACGTTTGTTATCTCGATTCAAATGGGGTCTTTCAGCTGATTTGCAATCGCCTGATTTTGAAACTAGAATCTCGATTCTTAAACGTAAAATTTATAACGACGGAATTGTAGTCCCCAACAATGTGATTGAATATATAGCATCTAACATTACCCAGAACATCAGGGAGCTTGAGGGGGCACTTATTTCTATGCTAGCTCAATCAACCCTTAACCACAGGGAAATTACAGTTGATTTGGCTTCAGAAATGATTGACAAGCTGGTAAAAAACACCAGAAAAGATATCACCATAGATTACATCCAAAAAATTGTTTGCGAGTATTTTGGCTTACCAACCGACGTTCTTCAAACAAAAACCCGAAAAAGAGAAATTGTTCAGGCTCGTCAAATAGCTATGTACTTCTCAAAGGGGCTTACAAAATCATCTTTATCGACCATTGGTAGTATTATTGGCAGTAAAGACCATGCTACAGTTTTACATGCATGTAAAACTGTTAACAACCTAATAGATACCGATAAACGATTTAAGAGTCAGATTGATGATATTGAGAAGCGATTGAAGTATAATAACTAAATTAGCCTTGTTCATAAGTTATTTAATAAAAGGATGCTCATATAAGCATCCTTTTTTAATTAAATTTATTACTTTCAAACGTTAATATCTAGTCCGCAAACATATTCAAATCGCTATACTATAAAGAGATGCTTAATAAGAAAATATCTATAGTTATTTTAATTATCTGTTTACTTTCAACTTCTTTGATTGCTCAGGATAACTTTTCGCTCATTGATAGCATTAAAATTGAAACTAGTAATGCAAAGTTTGATACGGTTTTGCTTAACAAAATAATGAAAAGATTAGATAGCCGTAAAATCAGTCGCTTAACTCAAACAGACTCAATAGCACAAGTTGTTTTACAGAGATTTAAATCAATAAGTTATACAGAGGGAGCTCAAAGAGCAATCCATTTAATAGCAACTCTAAATTATAAGAGAGGAAATTTCAGACAAGCATTGTTGCATCACAAAGAATTACTTAACCAGTTAGAGCAAAATAACACAAACCCACATCTTAAAGCAAATACATACAGATTTATTACCGGTGAATATCTAAACATGGGAGTGTTTGACACCGCCATAGTTTTTGGTGAAAAAGCAATATCTGAATTTCAACATTTAAATGATACACAAAACATTGCAAGCTGCTTGAACCTTCTCGGTGGGATATACTGGAATAAAGGGATTCTGAAAAAAGCATCAGAAAAATTGTATGAATCCTTAAAAATTAAGGAAAAACTTAAAGACACCTTAGGTGTCGCAAATGCTTACAATAATATTGGATTAATATATGATTCGCAGGGAAAGTTAGACGAAGCAATTGAAATGTACAGTAAAGCTTTAGAATTGTATAGAAAAGTTAGCGATGAAAATGGCAATCAAGGCATTGGCAAAACATGCAATAACATTGCCGTAAGTAAAAAAAATCAAGGGAAATACAGTGAGAGCCTTGAAATGTTTATGAGATCATTGGAAATTGACAAAAAACAAAACAACATTGACGAAATAGGTAAGACGCTCAACAACATAGGATTGCTATACATAGAACTTAAGGATGTTAAAACTGGTATAGATTACTTCAATCAAGCGCTTGATGCCCTTACCCAGAGTGGCAACTATAACGGAATAGCTGCGGTGTACATAAACTTAGGACGGGCCAATTTGATTCAGAAGAAATACTCAACGGCAGAAAGTTTCTACAAAAAAAGCATACTGTTGTCTGAGAAAATTGGCTCAAACGAATGGCTCAGGGACTCCTATCAAGGACTATTTAACGTTGCAAAGGCTACCAACAGGAATTCCGAAGCCTTATCCTTTCTGGAAAAGTATAAGGTTCTTGATGATTCCCTTAGAAGTTTAGAGAATCTTAATAAACTGGACCAACTTAAAATTGAGTACGAAACTGAACAGAAAGAAAAGGAAATTGCACTGCTATCGAAGGATAATGAGTTAAACGCATTAAAACTCAAGAAACAGGAATCCTACTCCCATTTACTTCTTACAATAATTGTTTCTGGAGCAATAATTATTCTTTTAATATCGCTTTACGTTCACAGACTCAAAGTGGATAAGAACCTTTTGGTCCAAAAAAATGCAGAAATAACCCAACAAAAAGAAGAAATATCGGCACAACGGGATTTACTTGAAGCAACAAACATTGAACTCAATCAACAAAAGGAAGAATTACTTACTCAAACCGAGCAAATTGAAAAGCAGAACGACTTAATATCGGGCATCAATAGGCGTATGACAGAAGGGTTAGAGTACGCATCGCTTATTCAACAAACTCTCATGCCAAATGCAAGCGTTTTCGAAAAATACTTTAAGAATCAGTTCATAATTTTTAAACCTAAAGATATTGTTAGCGGAGATTTATACTGGACTTGGGAGATTAATAATGATTTAATTTTTGCCGTGGCTGACTGCACCGGACATGGTGTTGCAGGAGCCTTTATGAGCGTTATGGCTATTAGCTTATTAAAAGATGCTGTTGGGGTAAACAACCTTTACGAACCGGAACAAATATCGAACTATCTATACAAGGAGTTCAAAAAGAGTTCGAACACGGAAATTGACTCAATGTTAGGCGTTGATTTCTTAGTTTGCAAATATAACAAGGCAAGTAGAATTCTAACTTACTGCGGCAACCATATGAATTTTATTGTTGGGAAGAAAGGAAATATTCAGTTTACTAAAGTAGGTAAATTGTTCGGCTCAAACTCAGTACAACCCAGTTTTACCAACAACATTATAGAGTTAGAATCCAACGATAGACTATACTTTTACACCGATGGATATACGGACCAATTAAGCGGTATTAAACGTAAAAAAATGGGAAGAACTGAATTTCAAAACTTAATAGCATCCATTGAGATTCATCCACTTCTGCTACAGCAAGAAATAATTGACACATTCTACAAAAAGTGGAAAGGAAACTTTGAGCAAGTTGACGATGTGTTGGTTATTGGACTTGAGGTATAATTATAGATTAACCTTACCCTTAACAATAAACCAAGGATTCAGCAACTCTTCCTTGTTGTATGCCATTCGCTCTTTGGTCTCATAAGTGTAAACCTGATATCCTGCTCCCTCAACAATTGCCTGACCTGCGGCAGTATCCCATTCCGACGATAAGGATAATCGAGGATAGATATCTGCATTTCCCTCAGCTATCATACACATCTTAAGGGAGGAGCCGCGAGAAATTGACTCTATATCATTAAATTTCTCTTTCAAACACTCAATATACTCTAACGTTTCTTCAGAAGTATGCGAACGACTTTCAACAATAACTACATTCTTTCTATCGTTATCAAAAGGGATTTTTTTTGCTATTGAAACAAGTTCACTATACGTAAAACGAGCTTCTTTTGTAGCAACTAGGTTAGATACTTTATATGCCCCCTCTGGGGTAAATGAGAAATAAAGTTCACCTGTAACTGGCACATAAACCACACCAAGTAATGGATATTTATTCTGAATTAGAGCAATGTTTACAGTAAACTCACCGTTACGTTTGATAAACTCTTTTGTACCATCCAGCGGGTCTACAATCCAAAAATACTCCCATCCTTTCCTCTCTTCGTAAACAATATTTCGCCCTTCCTCGCTTAAAACAGGGATAAAGGTTTTTGAAAGGTCGTTCTTTATTGAATCATGAGCTAGCCTATCGGCAAGTGTTAATGGTGTTTTATCGGATTTTAAATTAACCTGAAAATCATTGGAATTATAGACTTCCATTATAAGGGCACCTGCTCTAATACTTGCATTAACAGCAGCAAGGAGCAGGTTTAATATTTCATCCTTTTCAATCATATTTTATAGTATTCAGGTACAAATTTAACTCTCTTTTATCAATAAATCATCTTAAAATTTGTTAGCACCGTTCAAAATTTGACCAATCAATGTTAAATGTTTGCGAACAGGCAGTTACATAAAAAACAAAAAAATATGCTAAACAATAGCATCAATTTTTATTGTTAAAAAAGAAAAAAAGCTATGTTTACGGGTTACATTTAAAACCATATAAGCATATACCATAATCAACTAATAAACAACAGTATGAGTAAATTCGGAAACATTGAACCCAAGGATATATGGATGTATTTTGAAGAAATACTTACAATTCCTCGTCCATCAAAAAAAGAAACAGCAATAATTAAATACTTGCAGGATTTTGCCGCAAAGCACAACCTTGTTGTTAAAACAGATGAAGCAGGAAACGTGCTTATCAGCAAGCCCGCCTACCCTGGCTATGAGAATCTTCAACCAGTTGTTTTGCAGAGCCATATGGATATGGTTTGCGAGAAAAACAGCGATGTTACCCATAACTTTAACACCGACCCAATAGAGGCATATATAGATGGAGAGTGGATTAAGGCAAAAGGTACAACACTTGGTGCTGACGATGGTATTGGAATTGCAGCCCAACTAGCCTTACTAGCGTCAAAAGAAATTAAGCACGGTCCGTTGGAATGTCTTTTCACTGTTGATGAGGAAACTGGATTAACAGGTGCTTTTGAAATGAAAGAAGGATTCTTCAACTCAAAAATACTACTAAACCTTGACTCAGAGGATGAAGGGGAACTTTTCATTGGTTGTGCGGGCGGTATGGATACCGTTGCAACCTTCGCTTACGACTCCGAAAAGGTGCCAACTGACTCTGTAGCACTAAAAGTAACAGTAAAAGGCTTAACAGGTGGTCACTCGGGTGATGATATTGATAAGAACAGGGGAAACTCAATAAAAATAATTAATCGCTTTCTTTGGAAAGGAACACACAAGTTCGACTTAAGACTATCGCAACTTGACGCAGGAAATCTACGTAATGCGATTCCTCGCGAAGCTTTCGCTGTAATTACTGTTCACAAGGACGATAATGCGGAAATGTTGAAGGAGTTCGAAAAACTCCGCGAGGATATTTATAGCGAAATAAAGGATGTTGAGCCAAACCTAAACATTGTCTTTGAAAATACTGAATTGCCCTCATTTGTAATTGACGAACCAACACACTATGATTTACTAAACTCGCTTTACGCCTGTCCACATGGCGTAATTGCAATGAGCCGTCAGCTTAAAGGGTTAGTTGAAACATCCACAAACCTGGCATCGGTAAAGTTCATTCAAGACAACCAAATACTTGTAACAACCAGCCAGCGAAGTTCTGTGGATTCTGCAAAAGTAGATATCTCCAATATGGTTGAGAGCGTTTTCCGTTTAGCTAATGCCAATATTCAACATTCCGATGGATATCCAGGTTGGGCTCCCAATACTAACTCTAAAATTTTACAGATTACTAAGGATTCCTATACCAAACTATTTGGAGTTGAACCTATTGTAAGAGCTATTCACGCAGGGTTAGAGTGTGGATTATTCCTTGAGAAATACCCACAATTAGACATGATTTCGTTTGGCCCAACCATCAGAGGAGCACACTCTCCAGACGAAAGACTTAGTATTCCTACAACTCAAAAGTTTTGGAATTTACTTTTAGATGTGCTGGTTAATATTCCTAAAAAATAATTGTCATAAAAAAAAGCCACCTCAGGGTGGCTTTTTCTATTCTTCTACTTCAACAAAATATTCCTTAGTAACACTACAAACTGGGCAAAGCCAAGTTTCGGGTAATTCTTCAAAAGTTGTTCCTGCTGGGATTCCCCTTGCAGGGTCACCCTCCTCTTCGTTATAGATATAACCACACACCTTACACTTATACATACCTTTACAATATTTAGATTTATTTTTTAACTTGCAATGAATTTAAAGTTTCCCCAATTTTAAATAATTATTACGAATATGGCTAATTCAAGTACAATAAAAACAAATCTTTTGTGTTTATTACTTCTGCTAATTTCAACGAACACTTTGTTTGCCCAAAAAAAGAAAGAATTAAGAGAGGCCAGCATTAACAGCAAAAAGGAATGGAACTACATCTACACGGACGAAGGCGAAAAAAAATATTTAGAGGCTGAGTACCTTTACGACAAAAGGGGAAATACACTACTCGAAAAACTATACGATGAGAATGGAAATATAATTCTTCATAAAGAGTACAAGTACAACTCTGAAGGAAATGAGATACAGGAAATAACCTACAATCCTAAAGGACAGGTTATTGAAAAAATTGAAACCTCCTATTTCAGAGATGACTTAAAACTCGAAAAGAAGGTTTATGGACCCAATGGTAAACTAAAAAGTAAGAAGATATTTGAGTACAAGACATTTTAATGATGAGCAGTGCTAGAGTTGATATAGATACATCCGATTTCACTAGGATTAGTTTACAGGAGTCCGAGAAAGCTCAACTAATGCAGCGAATCGATTCTAAATTTATTATCAATACTGAACTAGCCAAGGACTTACTGTTGAAAATAACGGACAAATATTACGTTGTTGATAACAATGGTCAGGTTATTCCAGAATATATCTCCGATTACTACGATACCTCTGACTTTAAAATGTACCTCGACCACCAAAACCGGCGACCAAAACGTTATAAAATTAGGGTTAGAAACTACTGTGCCTCGGGTGATTCATTTTTAGAAATAAAAATCAGGGTACCTTCGGGTAAAACCATTAAGAAACGTATACCTGCTACAAACCAAGAAATAAATAAAAACAACATTTCAGAATTCATAAGCAATAAGAGCCCATATTCATTAGGAGACTTATCGCAAACACTCGAAACACGATTCAATAGGCTAACCCTAGTTAGCAAAGAGTTTGATGAGAGAATTACTTTTGATTTTAACTTACTTCTAACAGTACCCAATACAGAAAAACTTAAACAATTTGAGGATATCTGTATTATTGAAGTAAAAAGAAGCAAGCATAAATCAAATAGCGAAATCTCTCAACTACTCAAACAATTGGGTATAAGACCTATGGGATTTAGCAAATACTCCATAGGTTGCGCTTTACTCTACCCAAAAATCAAAAGCAACAACTTTAAGAAAACTTTTCTCCACATAAAAAAGCTACAAAATGAATACATTGAGCCTTATAATGCAGTCGGATAGTCTACAACTATTTGGGATAGACATAATAAATGCTAATGATTTTTACACACTGCTACTGCGGTTTATCCTCAACATCGCGGTATTATGGATTACTGTTCGTTACCTATACTACCCCAGAACATTTCGGAAGGACTATGTATTCACCTTCTTACTTCTAGGAATAGTTGTATTCTTTATGTGCTACTTACTGGCAAACGTAAAACTGCAACTTGGTTTTGCACTAGGTTTATTTGCTGTATTTGGGATTATTCGGTATAGAACCAATCCTATTCCAATTAAAGAAATGACCTATCTATTCCTAATTATAGCGATATCGTTGATTAATGCAATCTCTTCTAAAAAAGTTAGTTACGCAGAGTTACTGTTCTCAAACTTTGCATTGCTGGGTGTAACTTTAGTTCTTGAGAAAGGTCTTTTCATAAAGCATCTTTCACAAAGAATTGTTGTATACGAGAAAATTGATTTAATAAAACCCGAGAAGCGTGCAGAACTTATTGCTGATTTAAAAAACAGAACTGGGCTCGATATAAAGAGCATTGAAATTGGAAAAGTAGATTTTCTAAGAGATATCGCTTGGCTTACAGTACACTTCCCTTCGGAAAATATTAGGAACGAAGATGAACTAAACCTTAACGAAAGTCAGATTGTAGATGACGATGATTAACCGTTAAACAATCTCAACCATTTTGAAGGGTAACTTAACCAAAGCCTGAAAATCGCGACCAAGATTTTTGATAGTATCATCGTCCTCTTCGTAGTACCAATTTATAACGATGTTATGCCCATGGGTATAACTCTCATCGAGCATTTTGAATAATGCAAAAATAAATCTATTGGAACCGCTATTAATATACTCCATTTTAAAATTAACCCTAGTAAGAGGCTCTGGATTATCCAAATAATCCTCAACCCACTTTAGTACAGGCTGAAAAAAAGCCACAGCATCCTCAGGAATAGACCTCCCCGAAAGTTGAAGAATTCCTGGTTTAAACTCAATATGTGGGGTTTTTGTAGTTCCCTTAATAAAAAGACTATTTACTGCCGCCATAATCCAACATTTTTAGTGCTGTAAATTTATAAAATTTGATTCCCAAATCAAATATATATGATTTTTATTGTAAATGGATAATCTTTCCAGTGTTTTCAAGTTTAAACATTTTTACCATGCTACCTCATAAAAAAATCCACCCTTCGAAAATGGTTTTTTATTGGTAGATAACTGCATTATTTAAGTAGATGAAGTTTAAATGTTACGAATATGGTAATTTAGCCTCAACAAGAATTTTCAAAACAAACCTAATTAACCAACAAAAAGTAACACTATGAGAAAAACGTTCTTTACACTTTTGCTAGTAACGGTGTTCTCTGTAGTATTTGCACAAACAAAAAACTACAAGGATTACGCTATTAGTTATGGTGCTGCAAAAGGCGAAATGCAGCTTAACTTTGCAATTGACACATTCAAAATTGCTGATGTTGAATTTAATGGGGTTAAATACTCCACTATTCAATTCAGCAATGGAGTTAACACCAGTAAAAAGGGCTTTGCTGAGCTTCCAATGCTCAATGCAACCCTGCAACTCAACAACGACAACGATGTTTTGATTACTATAGAGGAAGGAAAATACATCGATGTCAAGCTAAAGAATCCGATGCTACCCTCAAGGGGAACAATTTACCGCCAGCAAGACCCAAAATCGATACCTTACGTTATTGCTCCTGAGTCGAAGGTAAATGCTTGGTACCCTGAAAATATTGCAGAAAGTGCTGAGCCTTTTATTTTTAGAGATACCCGCGGGGTAAACGTTTACGCCTATCCATTTCGTTACAATGCCGTAACCAATACACTTCGTGTATATAAATCGTTTAAAGTTATTGTTAAGGAGGATAAAACTAAATCGACAAACCCTTTAATCAATAAGCCTAGTTATATTGACCCAACAGTTAACGACGTATACAAATCGCTCTTCATAAACTACTCTGAATCAAAATTTTCCAACCAGATTGGTGAGTTTGGTGAGATGTTAGTTATTTACACATCGCGCGATGCATCTGTTATTCAGCCTTATATTGATTGGAAAAGACAAAAAGGATTCACCGTTAATACCTTGCAGGTTGCCACTGGAACCAATGTTAAAACGAATATTCAGAATGCATACACCAGCAATCCTAATCTACTTTACATTCAGTTGGTGGGCGATTGGGCTGATATTAAATCGGATTTAGGAACAACTCAAAATGCACCAATGGACCCTTATATGGGTTGCGTTGCTGGTAGTGACTATTACCCAGAACTTATCATTGGCCGTTTCTCGGCTAGCACAACCGCACAGGTTACCATTCAGGTAAACAAAGCCATAAACTACGAGAAGAATCCTGATATGGCTGGTACTTGGTACAAAAATGGTCTTGGTATTGCATCTAGTGAAGGCGATGGCAGTGGCGACGATGGCGAGATGGATAAAACCCACATGGATTACATCAAAAACAACAAACTATTGGCTTACACCTATACCGATGTAGCTAGTCAGTACCAACCCAGTGCAACTGCATCGGGCGTAGCAACATCAGTTAACAATGGTTTAAGCGTTATTAATTATTGCGGACACGGTTCTGAAACCACTTTTGTAACCAGCGGTTACAGTAATACCAATATTAATGCTTCAACAAACGGCAGTAAACTTCCTTTTATCTTTTCTGTAGCCTGTGTTAATGGTAAATTCCACATGACTACTGGTGATTGCTTTGCTGAAGCTTGGCTAAGAAAAGAAAACGGTGGTGCTGTGGCAACTATCATGTCGACTATCAACCAACCATGGATTCCACCAATGCGTGGTCAGGATTACTTCAACGATATCTTAATTGGTGGATATAACTATACCGCAAACCCAGGCGATGGAACAAACACAACCGCAAGTGATTTAAGAACAACTTTTGGTTCAATTACCTTCAACGGTAATGTATTGATGCTTGCAGAACAATACACCGATACTGACACACGTGAAACATTCCAAACTTGGACAATTTTTGGTGATGCATCGTTACAGGTTAGGACAAACACACCTAAGGCTATTGCAGTTACCGCAGGTGATGTAACAGGTAGTCCCTATAATGTTACCGTAACCTCAAATGGTAGCGCATTAGGAAATGCTCGCGTTGCATTATTCCAGAATGGCGTTTCGTACACAGCATTAACAAATTCATCAGGAGTTGCTTCAATTGCCCATAACTTCACAAGTGGAACTGCAACAGTTACCGTTACTGCTTATAACTATGGTACATATCAAGCATCGGTAAGCGTTGGGTCATCAACAACTCCTCCTGCTACTCCAACAGGACTAGCATCATCCAACGTAACATCTAACTCATTTACATTGGGTTGGAATGCATCGGCTGGGGCAACATCGTACGATGTTCAAATTCGTCCACAAGGCGGAAGTTGGACAACCTACAATACAACTAGCAACACTTATAATGTATCTGGCTTAAGCGCATCTACAACCTACGAGGCTCAGGTTAGCGCTAAAAACTCTTACGGTAGCAGTGCATACACAAGTGCCATTGCAGTTACTACTTCTACTGCAGGCAGCGCTCCAGCAACTCCAACAGGATTAACATCATCGAATTTAACTACAAGCAGTGCATCGCTTGCTTGGACTGCCGTTAGCGGAGCAACATCGTACGATGTTCAGATACGTCCACAGGGTGGAACTTACTCTACCTACAATGTTACAACTAACAGCTATAGCGCAACCGGACTAACCGCAAATACAACCTATGAGTGGAGCGTTAGCGCAAAGAATAGTTACGGAAGCAGTAGTTATGCTACAACCAATACCTTCACCACCCAGAATACTTCCAGCGGACTATCGCTACCTTACTCTCAGGCATTCGCCACATCTTCAATTCCAACTGGTTGGATAACCCAGAACACAGGAACAAGCATAACCGAGCGTTGGACGGTTTCTAACACGGCTAATGCGGGCGGTGCAGCCTACGAAATGAGGTGTACCTATCAGAACGTAAACCCAGGAACCACACGCTTAGTTACACCAGCAATTAATACTGTTGGAGTGAGCCAAGTAACTTTCTCGTTCAGGCATATGTTCGATGCCTACGGAACAGGGGCAACACTTAGAGTTCAATCCTCGAATGACAAAACTAACTGGACAAACACCAGCTGGTCTGTGGCAACGTCGAGCACAAATATTGCTGCTGCAACTGTTAATGTAACCGTTACAACCAACCTTAACTCTGCCAATACTTACTTCGCCCTTGTAGTTGATGGTAACCTTTACCAGATTGACTACTGGTATATTGACAACGTATCGATTACCGCAGGTAGCGGAGCAACCGTTCCTACTGTTACAACAACTGCTATCTCTGCTATTACTTCTAGCGGTGCAACTAGTGGCGGTAACGTAACTGCTGACGGCGGTGCAACAGTAACAGAAAGAGGTATTTGCTACAGTACAACTGCAAACCCAACTACTGCAAATAGTAAAGTGACTAGTGGTTCTGGCACAGGTACTTTCACTGCTAATATGACTGGTTTGACTGCTAACACAACTTACTACGTAAGAGCTTACGCTACCAATAGCGCAGGCACAGCATACGGGTCACAGGTAAGTTTCACAACTTTAACTGATGGCGGATCAACCTCAGATATTACAATTGGAACAGGTACATCAACCCAAGGTTATCCAATCAACTGTTACTACGGTTACGAGCGTAGTGCTTCTATATACACTGCAACAGAAGTGGGAAGTGCTGGTTCAATAAGCAAGTTGGCATGGTACCCAACATTAACTACAAGTTATAATGTGCCAATTAAGATTTACATTAAGCATACAACTGCGACAACCCTTACAGCGAGCACTTGGGCTACATTGACTTCTGGTGCAACACTTGTTTACAGCGGTACAATGGCAGGAACTACGGCTAACGCTTGGAAAGAGTTTGTTCTATCAACAGCGTTTAACTACACTGGCGGCTCAAACAACCTAATGGTGCTGGTTGAAACCAACTACGGCGGAACAGGTGCTGGTTCAAGCACTGGTGCTAAGGTTCGCTACTCATCTGCAACCAGCAAGCATTTGTATATTAGAGCTGACAACTCTGCTCCTACAGGCAATGGAACAGTTTCAAGTTACCGTCCAAATATCAAGATATCGATTACAAGGTCTAGAATTGATGATGATAGCAATGGTAATATTTCAATAAGCAATGTTAACATTAGCGCTTTCCCTAACCCTGCAAAGGAAAAGATTACAATTGATAGCAATGTTGAAATAAAATCGGTAGATATCTACTCAATTACAGGGGCTAAGGTTTACTCAAAACCGTTTACTTCTAACGAAATAGACTTAACGGACTTCCAAAGTGGAATTTATCTTGTTGTGTTAAACGACGGGGTAAAACGACACACTTTAAGAATAGTTAAGCAATAAAGAGTGTTTGGTTTAAATTTAAAGGCCGTAACTTTAGAGTTACGGCCTTTTTGATATAAAAAACATTGCATCTATAACCAATGAAACCTTATGCCACCGCTTGGCATAATATACATAAAATCAGTATTAATGCTCTTGTTGATTTTGGCATCTACAAATAATGTGATGTTTAGCGATGATGATGTTGACAACTTTATGCCAAGTATCATTTGTTCCAAACCTATACGGCCAATAACATCGGGTTGAAACTTCTGCTCTCCATCTAAAGAGCGATTCCCGCCCTCGGCACCAATTCCGATATATGGATTTAGAATTATCGGTATATAAAACTTTAAATCTAGTCCATATCGTAGACTTCCATTCTTCCATTCAACTTTATTCTGGCTATCAATAACACCACCCAACAGTAAACCTTCCGTTCCAACCCATGTGCCAATGGCCATTTTTTTTGTAATTGAAAAATCGCTGGTACAAACTTTACTTAGCCTGTAGAATTGTACATCTATTCCTGTGGGCTCAAGAACATCGAGACCCAATCCAACTCTCCAACGACCGGTATGGTCTTTTTTATCCTGCAACCAGTTGGATTTTTTACGTTGAGCCTGCAATTGCGGTGTACAACAAAACACCAACAATACAAGGGTGCTTAATGTAACAATACGAGACATCTTTACCATATTATAAATTTAAATTGAAATACTTAGGCTAACTTTAAGGATATTGTAAAAGTGCTACCTTTATTAAGTTCACTCTCTACAGAAATAGTCCCTCCGTTACGTTCAATAAACTCCTTACTCAAAATTAACCCCAAACCAGAACCTTTTTCGTTATGGGTGCCAGGGGTTACAATGTCCTTATCAATTCTGAAAAGTTTTTTAATTCTATCGCTACCAATACCCACACCATTATCGGCAATACTAAGATAGCAGAATCCATTACCTATTCTTGAAGAAATGATTATTTGCCCATTATCATTGGTGAACTTAACAGCATTGGTTATAAGGTTGCGAATAACCGTATGAAGCATATTTACATCGGCAAAAACAATAATATCCTCAGATACATTTAGATTGAGTGTGATATGCTTTAAGTCGACTTTAGATTTAACCAACTCAAGACTTTCCTTAATCAATGAAAGTAGGCTAAGTGGCTCTGGGTTAAACTTAATATCACCCATTTGGCTGGTTGACCAATCTAACAAGTTTTCTAGCAAGCTATAGGTTGTATGCGATAGCCTATTAAGTTCTTCAATAATACGTTTGGTTCTCTGTTTATCGATATCGTCAATGTCGGTTAAGATATAACCTGTTGTATTAACAAGAGTGCTTATTGGGTTTCGCAAATCGTGAGCAATTATGCGGAAGAATTTATTCTTTGTGGCATCACTAATCTCCAACTCATTTTTCTTCTTCTCAATTTCCTCCTTTTGAGCTTCCAACTCTACATTCTTTGCAGTAATCCAATCGTTAGCCTCCTTAAGATGTTCAGTCTGAACAAGAATCTCCTCATTCTGAATTAGTATCTCTTGAGTTCGCTCACGGACAAGTTGCTCTAGTTTATTTTTTTCGAGTATTAATCGGTAAGTGTAAAACTTTACTATAGATATAATTAGCAAAATGGCCGCAATTAAATATCCGAAAAGTGCATAAATAGTCCTATACCAGGGGGGAAGAACACTAAAATAGTACTCAGCAACAGGACTCTCTACTCCATAGATATTCTTTGCTTTAACTCTAAATGTATAGTTTCCTTCAGGTAGGTTAGTGTACTCTTTTTTTACTTCTGCAGTCCATACAGACCATTGTTTATCGTAACCCAAAAGGGAGTAGCTATATAACTTTTGAGCATCACCTTCAAAATAGGGCCATGAATAAACAAAAGTTATTGAATTACTGCTATACTTTAGAACCGTTTTAAAATCGACAATAGAACTTGTGTCAACAATACAATCCACATCACTTACCTGTGAGCAATTTGTACCTCCAAATAGAAGAGAATCACCACTAAAAACTTTACGAATTAAAGTAGGAGGGAGGCTCTGGAAATTACGTTCAGGGCTGTTTTTCCGTAAGAATACTCCTTCTTTGGTACTAAACCACAATAGTGAATCGCGGTGATGAATAACATAAAATAAGGTTAGCTCCGCCGCTCTATTCCTGTTTCGGGTTAATGAGTCTAGTTTAACCCTTTCTTTTTGCTCATCGGTAAGATTCTGTGCTGGTAGTTGAAATACTTCAAAACGGTTAAGGGAATCGATGTAGTAATAGAAACTCGAATCGGTTTCGAACACAACTGGGTTGTGAATATCGTATATAGTAAGGTATCGTGTTCTAGGAAAACCACGTAGCGAGTCGCAATGCTCAACTACAGGATTTGCTGAGCAAATATTCTTAACCCGATAAAGACCCTTTTGCCGAACCCTAGCCCACAAGTTACATAATGTGTCTTCACCAATTTGGCTCACAGACTCGTTGACCAAGAATTTCATACCTAAATCCTTCCATCCACCCTGAGAGTAATTCAACTCCGCAATTCCTGTATTTGTAGCCAGAAACAACCGCTCAGGCTGCATCTTACTCTGTTGCAAACTGTTAACGGCATCGTACTTTGCAATTTTTCGGGATTTTTCTCCATTAATTTGATAAACACCTGTTCGGGTGGCAACTAAAAGAATAGTATTATTATCGGGAATAAAGTTAATCTCATCAACACTGGTTTTAATCATTCTTCTAGAGCCTGGTGGCTGAAAGTATATAAAACCCCAGGCTTGTTCAAAATCGCCTTCAACCTCTTTAAAAGTATTTAACTCAACTGAATTTGGGTTAAGTTTAGTGTAAAATATACCCGAAGCTGTGGAAACATAAATATAATCGCCAATTTGAGCTACATCAGATAGCGCTCCACTAATTCCCATTGCCTCGCTCCAATATCGGTACGGCGATAGAACCTCTACATGGCAAATACCATTATCGAGCGCTAACCATAAGTTATGCTTATCATTAGAAAATAAGTATAATGTGGGGCTTTTAACGCCAATTGTTCTGGAATCAACAATATCAAGAATATTCCAAGCCTTATCAACAATTAATAAATCGCCAGAAATTGAACTAAACGCATAGACATTCTCATTTATCTCTATTCCGTGATAAAAGGAGTGCTTGATAAAATAATCATTTATTTTTTTTGCATTAACATTTGCATCACCAAGAGATTGAACTTTTGGAAGAGTAGCTAAGGTATCTATCACGAAAAACCCTTTTTTTCTGGTTGCTATTAACAACCCTCTCTTATCAGGAAATACAGAGTGAATAAAAATATCAGAAAAGAAATCGCCTCCTTTAATTAACTTAAAAGTTCCGCCAGTGTACTTCATTAGACCTATACCTAGCTCTTGAACATAGTAACTATTGTTGACCGAAAAACTCAAGTAAAAACCTTTGCTCCTACTTTTAAAGTAAGTGAACTTTCCATTACAATACTTGAAAATAAATTTATCGGAAAGGAAAAAGGCAGTATCGCCAAAGCAATTTATATCCCAAATCTCTTTAAAATCTAAATAAGCAGAATCAACCTTAGGCATAAGTGAGTGATACTCCATTATCCCTTTGCTATTTGGGGCTAAAACCCCCATTTCACCGTACCCCCCTACAAAAACATCACCTTTAGCCCCAACTGCGAGACTTCGAACTGTTGAACTATTGTTCAAACCATGTTGAGTCCAACTTTCTCCATCATACTCCAAAACACCTAGAGCATTACCAAAATACATAACCCCCCTATTATCCTGAGTTATCGACCAATTCTGAAGGCCTGCTTTGTATTCGTCAACAGAGAAGTATTTTGACTGAATTAATCCTCGAGGTTGTGAAAAAATAACCGTACTTATAAAACTAAAACAGCATACCAATAAAATTGAATTCTTACTATGCACAAGGAATTTACTCATAGCAAGAATTTTAAAGTTTAGAATCATCAAAATTGCCCAACTTCCTCAATGCCTCATCCTTATATAATCTACCTATAGGAATCTCAACTTTACCAATTTCAACAGAAGAACTTGTGAAAGCATCAATATGCTTAATAGAAACAATAAAAGACCTATGAACTCTTATAAAATCTGTGGATTTTAAGGACTGTTCAAAATAGCTTAAGTTTTGCTTTGTTACAACTGTTTTACTCGGAGTTACAACCTTAACATAATCCTTAACGCTTTCGAAATAAAGAATATCACCCACGTTAAGCCTTATCATCTTTTTGTTTTCCTTGAGGAAGATAAACTCAGAAGAGTCGTTATTTGATGATTGGGCTATTTTCTTAGACTTCTTCTCAATAATCTTGTTTACTGCACGAACAACCCTTTCGAGTGTAAGTGGTTTTAAAAGATAATCAACCACATTTAACTCAAATCCCTCAATAGCATAATTTTTATTTGCCGAAGTAATTACAACCATTGGTGCATTTGAGATTGTTCGGAGGAAATCAATCCCTGAGATTTTAGGCATTTCAATATCAAGGAATAGAAAATCTACCTCGTGCTCATTTAATGTGCCCATTGCCGATATTGCATCGTTAAACCGTGCAATAACTTCCACATTTGGTATCTTTTTAAGATATCCTTCCAGGACCTCAATGGATAGAGGCTCATCGTCAACAATAACACATCTCAGTTTCATTGGTAAATAGGGTAAAAAGTGGTAAAACACTATGGTTAAAAATTGCGGGCAATTTAGAAAAATTTTAACACAATTTAAGTTCTTTTTAAACTAAAAAACTCTTTCTGAGCAAACGGTTTTTTATTGGTAGGTATCTGCATTTTGTCGACAAGGGAAATTTTGACATAAATATGAAAGTATATTACGCAAAATTTCTTTTTAAGATTAATTAACCAACCTAAACTTTATTTAAGTTATGAGAAAATCTTTACTAAGCATCTTTACGCTATGCTTGTTAACAGTTAGCCTAATAGTCAATCAGGCTGTTGCTGTTCCAGCGTATCCTGGGTTAATCCAGTACAAGCAAGCAAATGGGAAGACTGTCACCATTCAACTAAAGGGTGATGAGAAAGTTAAATGGGCTCTTACTGAAGATGGTTACACCTTGATGATGAATAGCAAGGGAAATTACGAGTATGCTATTCAAAATGAAAAAGGTGACCTTACTCTTTCTGGCGTTGAAGTAAGCAATGCAAAAAGCCGAACTGATGTAGAGAAGAATCTTCTTGCAAAAGTTGAAAAAGGCTTATACTATAGCGGTAGCCAATTATCGTTGATGAAAAGTATTTGGGAGATTAAATCTGCCGAGGGTCAAAAAGCATTTCCTACCACTGGAAACCGGAAACTTGTATGTATCTTAATGGGATTCAAGGATAAGGCTTTCACCAAAACACAGGCTGAATTCAACAACCTATTTAACCAAGTTGGTTATAATACTGGCGGTGCAACTGGTAGTGTAAAGGATTTTTACAACGAGAACTCATGGAATCAGTTCAACCTTACCGTTGATGTTTTTGGCCCATATACAGCAAGCCAAAATATGTCGTACTATGGTGCAAATGACGCCAGTGGTAACGATGCAAACCCTAGAGCATTAGTAACAGAGGCTGTTACCTTGGCCGATGCTTCAGCAAACTATGCAAACTACGATAACGATGGCGATGGAACTGTTGATGGAGTTTATATAATATATGCCGGATACGGTGAAGAAGCAGGTGCTAGCACTAGTGCTATTTGGGCGCATGCTTGGAGCATCTCTCCTGTTACCAAGGATGGCAAAACAATTAGCAAATATTCCTGTTCGGCGGAGCTACGTGGTAGTTCTGGAACAACCATCACCTCAATAGGCGTTATTTGCCACGAGTTTGGTCACGTACTTGGTGCTCCTGATTATTATGATACCAATTACAGCACTGGAGGCCAATTTGAAGGAACTGGTAAATGGGATATGATGGCAAGTGGCTCTTGGAACAACAATGGCGTTACCCCTGCTCACCATAATGCGTATACTAAGGTAAAAGTTTACGGATGGGCAACCGCAACCGTTCTTTCATCCGCAGCTAATGTTACTGTAAATCCTGTTATTGGCAATCAAAGCTTCTATCAGATAAACTCAACCACATCAGGTGAATACTGGATTATGGAAAACCGTCAGCAAACCGGGTTCGATGCTTACATTCCTGGTCACGGTTTGATGGTTTATCACGTTCATTCAACAGTTGCTAGTGCAAGTTCAAGCAACAACATCAATGCAACTTATCCTCAAAAGATGTACCCTGTTTGTGCAAATGCAACAAGTAACCCTGGTACCACCGCTGCCACATATGGTACAATTAATGGTGCAGGTTGTCCATTCCCCGGTTCTGGTGCAAAAACATCGTTTACCGATGCTACTACACCCAACATGAAGTCGTGGGCTGGTGCAAATACCGCAAAACCTATGACCAGTATTGCAGAGAATGCTACTTCAAAAGTTATTACATTTAGCTTTATGGGTGGTTCAAGCAGCGGTACTGCTCCTTCCGCAACTACTGTTGCTGCTTCGGCAATTGGAACAACCAGCGTAACTTTGAACGGACAAGTTAACGCTAATAATGCTACAACTACAGTATCGTTTGAGTGGGGAACAACTTCAAGTCTTGGAAATACTTTAACAGCTAGCCCAAGTAGCGTTTCTGGTACAACAGCAACCAATGTTACTGGAAGTTTAACTGGTTTAACGGCAAATACTACTTATTATTACAGAGTTAAAGCTGTTAATGCTAGTGGAACAACAACTGGCAGCACAATGAGTTTCAAAACTCAAGCAAATCAGACTGCTCTTACATTGCCTGTTACGGAGAACTTTACCACATCATCACTTCCAACAAATTGGACTACCCAAAATACAGGGACAAGCATTACCGAGCGCTGGAGCGTTTCCAACACCAATAAGGCTGGTGGTTCTGCATATGAGATGAAGTGCACCTACCAAAACGTAAACCCAGGAACTACGCGCTTAATTACACCAGCAATTAATACTGTGGGAGTCAGCCAAGTTACATTCTCGTTCAGACATATGTTAGATGCTTACGGAACTGGTGCAACTCTTCGTGTTCAAACTTCGAACGATAAAACAAACTGGACAAATACAAGTTGGTCTGCATCAACATCAAGCACTAATATTAATGCTGCTATTGTTAATGTAACCGTTACCACTAATTTAAATTCAGCAACAACTTACTTTGCTATTGTTATTGATGGCAACCTTTACCAAATTGACTACTGGTATATTGATAACATTTCTATTACCGCAGGAGGAGGAACTTCCGTGACTACTCCTACTGTTTCAACAAATGCCGTTAGTTTAATCACTTCAAATTCTGCAACATGTGGTGGCAATGTAACTGCCGATGGAGGTGCAACTGTAACAGAAAGAGGTATTTGCTTCAGTACAACTAGCAACCCAACAACTTCCAATAGCAAAGTAACTAACGGTTCTGGCACTGGCTCATTTACTGCTAATATGACTGGTTTAGCAGCCAATACAACTTACTACGTAAGAGCTTATGCCATTAACTCACAAGGAACTGCTTACGGAATACAGCAAACCTTTACTACATCTGCAGGTACAGTAACCTATTGCGCTTCTAAGGGTAGTAATTCAACTTACGAATGGATTGATTTGGTTCAATTTGCAGGCATCAACCGCACATCGGGTAACGATGGTGGATATAAGGATATGACAAGCTTACAAGGTACTGTTGCTCTTGGTAGTACAAATACCATTTACCTTAGTGCTGGTTTCGGTAGTTCATCCTATACAGAGTACTGGGCTGTTTGGATTGATTTCAACCAAAATGGCACATTCGACACTGATGAGAAATTAGTTTCTGGTTCGTCATCAAGTTCGGCAACACTTTCTGCCACAGTTACAATCCCTTCAACTGCAAAACTGGGTGCAACACGTATGCGTGTTAGTATGAAGTACAACGCAGCGCAAACTGCTTGCGAAACTTTCAGTTATGGTGAAGTTGAAGATTATACAGTTAATATTACGGCATCCGGTTCAAGTATTGCTACCGACGTTACCTTCGCAGAAAAACTAGGTAATGAAAAGATAGAAATATACTCATTATACCCAAATCCTGCGAGTGAAAGAATATACGTTAAGCTTAACGGAATTGAAGGTGAAGTAACTGCCAGAATTTACGATATTCGTGGTTCAGTTGTTAAATTCCAAGTTTTAACCGATAGAGAAACTCCTATTGAAATTGGCGATTTAGCTAAGGGTATTTACATCATCTCTTTGGATGAAGAGAAAGAGCCTATTTCGAAGAGATTCGTGAAACAATAGATAGTTTTTTCAGCTCTGGTTTCAAAGCCGCAACTTTAGGGTTGCGGCTTTTTTTATTTTAACATTTATTTAGAATTATTTTAAATAATTTATCACATTAATATATCTACATATTTTATTTTATATTATTTTTGCATCAGAAAACAATTAAAAAGATAACGATATGGAATTCGAAGTAACATTTCAAGGAAACAAACAGGTGATTGCTCACCTTGGCGAGCATACAATTTTAACCGACCAACCTGTGTATGGTGGTGGCGATAATAAAGGGCCTGCACCTTTTTCGCTCTTTTTAGCATCCATTGGGACTTGTGCTGGAATTTACGTTAAATCGTTCTGCGACCAACGTGGAATTCCTACCGATAAGATTAAAATTGTGCAAAAGCACAAATTCAACCAGCTAACCCATATGATTGAGGATTTACAAATTGAAATTAATCTACCTGCCGATTTTCCTGAGAAGTATAAGGATGCTGTAATTAAAGCAGCCGACCAATGCGCGGTAAAAAAACATCTGCATAATCCTCCTCATATGAGTGTAACTACCAAAACAGTATAAAAAAGCGGCTTTAAGCCGCTTTTTTTAGTATCAAACAATATTCTAATTTATACTCATCTCATTAATGATATTCTGTGCCCCAGCAAACTTATCAATTACAAATAACACGTAGCGAATATCAACAATAATGGTGCGTTGCATATCGGGTTCGTACATAAAGTCGCAGGCCATGGCCTCAGAGTTACCATCGAAAGCTATTCCAATGAGCTTACCGCTGCCATTCAAAACAGGACTACCAGAATTACCTCCAGTAATATCGTTATCGGTTAGGAAACAAACGGGCATTTTTCCATCGGCACTATACCTGCCGTAATCCTTATTGCGCCACAATTCCTTCAACTTTGGATGAACCTCAAACACATCGTGATTGGGGTTTTCCTTCTCTATAACTCCATCTAAATAAGTAAAAGGCTTATAGGTCATGCCATCAACTGGCTTGTAGCCAATTACTTTACCATAAGTTAAACGCATAGTGGAGTTAGCATCGGGGTAGTGCAACTTGCCAGAGTTCATCTCCATGACACCCTTTGTGTAAATCTGCATAGCCTTCTCGTAATCGAGTTTAGCGCTATAGATTTGGGGATAAATTGAGTCCCAAAGTGCATTGTAGTTATGGTACAGAATAAATATTGGGTCGTTAAGCAACGAATCGGAAACAGGATTTTTAATCAACCTTTCTAAATTCTTTGGCGATGTGAAATACGACCTCTCATAGAATCCTTGAACGTAGTATGGGTAAAGTCTATTAATATCGGGCAATTTCTTAATGGCATTCATCAATCCTAGGTTTGAACAAGTTCCAACATTGTTGATTAAATCGCCAAAAGCAGTTATGTATAAACCTAAATCGGGCTCGTAGTAGTACTTCTCAAATATAGAGTTCAAGTTTTTTTTAAGAAGTTTCCCTTCGGCCCTAATGTTATCCTTTTTCCAAAATTTAAGGGGACTATAGGGTTTTCCCTGCTCAAATATGGCCTGAACAAAATTACCCGATGCGTTTACATTCTTATAAACATCAACTGGATAAAACGATAACGCTGACAGTGAGCCCTCAAGCGCCTCCCACTTGTTCTGCTTCGATTGCTCAAAGTATCCCTTAATCACAGGAAGCGATGTTAAATATCGGCTACGCATGGAAGGATTCTGGTTTACCCACTCCTTAAAGGCATTCTCGCGCTCACCCAAGCGTTCAACAACCTTAAATCGGAACATCGATTCTGCTTGCCAAGTGTCCTTTTGGTAGAAATTTACAAGATAATCGTGCTTATCGGTGTAATCTACCTTAACCTTTGGGTCACGCGCCTGCGATTCCTTAACAACATTAATCATACGTCCCCAAACATCGCGTTTCCAAGGAGCAATAACATCACGGGCATTTTGAGCCTCAAACGATGTAGCATAGCGGTGAGTTGTTCCAGGATAACCAATAATCATTGCGAAATCACCCTCGTTAACTCCATTCAAATCAACCTTTAAATAATTCTTTGAGTTGTAAGGTACGTTCTTAGTGCTATACTCAGCAGGTTTTCCATCGGGCGAGGTGTAGATACGGAAAATACAAAAATCGCCAGTATGGCGTGGCCAATGCCAGTTATCGACATCGCCTCCAAAATTACCAATTGATGAAGGAGGAACACCCACCAAACGAACATCTAAATAACGCTCGTAAACAAACATATAAAAGGCATTGTTATTGTAGAAAGGCTTAACCAAAACGTGGTTTCCAGTTTTTACTGCGGTCTCCTCCTCTATCTTCTGCATTACAGATTTTAACTGCTCAAAGTAGTCCTTATTGGGTAAACTTGGGTCAACAACTGAAAGAACCTTATTGGTAACATCCTCTATTCCAACAAGAATTAAGGCCGTCTTACCCTTAATGGGTAATTCCTCCGCTAAGCTCTTAGCCCAGTAACCATTCTTAAGCAGGTTATTCTCTGTAGAACTCTGCGATTGAACTGCATCGAC
Organism: Bacteroidota bacterium; assembly: GCA_029560875.1. Taxonomy (GTDB): domain Bacteria; phylum Bacteroidota; class Bacteroidia; order Bacteroidales; family Tenuifilaceae; genus SB25. Next base: position 154,219 of record JAKQKB010000168.1, read on the forward strand.
CCCACAATGGTGATTTGTAAGGAACATCCCTTTTGCCGATACCAGTTCGCCAGTACAACCACCATCGTCGAACTGAACTATTGCATCTTTTAAACTCGAATTATTAATACTATAAATATCCTCGGCAGTTAACTTTAAGCCCATAGCCTGCATTGTGGCAACATTCTGATGAATTAGGTTGATAAGCCACATCCCCTCGTCGGCCACTGATAACTTAAAGGAAAGAACCAAAAGGATTACCAATGCTCTTTTTACAAAAAATCGAACCATATTGTTTGATTTAAGAAGAATTATAACATAAAGTTAAAACAAATATTGCTAGGCATTATAAATAGGCCTTATTTTCTAAAATATTTAACAATTATTACAAAAAACAATAAAAGGGAAACCACAATGGCGAACGATAACCGATTATTTGAAGTTTGTTTCATACCAAGTAACTGGCTCGATAGCATATTCTCATCAACAAACTTAGAATAGGGCAAGTTACGCCAATGCCATTTGCCAATTATAGTTCCATTGTAAAGTAGAAGTAACCCAGGGTTTGAACGAATTATAGTTTTTAGAGTTACCTCGTCGGCAGTAACAAACTGAAAGGGGATTGAATGCTCAAGGGTGAATTTCTGAACCATATCGGCCGATGTGGCTGTTGCACAAATAAAACCAAATCCTTTTTCGCTTGCCTTGTAGTAAAGTTCTGTTAACTTTTTAAATGAATTCTTGTCAGTTTTATCGAGCCTTGTTGATATAACTAAAAAGTTGTACCCACTTGCATTCACAAACTTATCGGTAACATCCTCACCCTCCAAAGTATGCAGGGCAAAATTTGTAATTGGTGGAGTATAACCCACTTTAATACGTGTAGATTTGGTATCCACAAATGTCCAGGTTGAATCGTTCCAAGGGTAATTGCTCTCATCGAACTCCTTAACCACTCCATCCTTCTGGTAGTAAAGCAATGTGCTGTACTCATCGGCTGGAGCGCCTTCGGGAATTATCATATCATTATGTATGTTAACACCTATTTTATAGGGACGAAAATCGTAAAGAGGTAAATTGTAGTAACCGTGAATTGAGGGCAAAAACGAAATAATCACCAGTAAACCAAATAAAACATACTTTTTCCAACTAGGATAGTATTCCTCAAAACTGTTCCTCTTTAAAAATAGTAACAATGCAGCCGCAAAGAACAGAATATTTTTATAGAATGTTTGCCAGTTTGAGAGATGAATGGCATCGCCAAAGCAACCACAATCTGAAACGGGATTAAATATGGCAAGTACCAGCGTTACTGGAGTAAAAACAAGCATAAACAAAAATGCTCCCCAAGTAGCAACACGAAGTTGAACGCCAAAAAGCAGGAGTAAACCAATAGCCAACTCGGCAGCGCAAAGCACAAACGAAAACGGAAGTGAAAGAGAGTCTAAAAAGTTAAGATGAAATGCCATAAAGTAATCGTGAAACTTATAGGCTGAACCTAGCGGGTCAACTCCCTTAACAAATCCCGAAAATATAAATACAACAGCCAACAAATAACGACTTAGTATAACAAAATGTTTCATATTAATAAAAATGAAAAGTTAAACTTCAAGATATAACTACCTACTTTAGCAATCCATGTACCTCAATGGCATCCATAATTTTAGCAAAAATCTCGTTAGGTTTTTGCATTTGTCCATCGGGGGTATTGCATTTAATAACCTTAAAACAATAGTCGATGCTCTCTTGTTCGAGGTAAACCTTGCGTACCCGTTCCTGAAAACTCAAATCTTTCTCGTGAATATCATCTTTTCCTTGAAGATATCCCCTATCATCGCCTGAGCGCTGCTCGGTTAACCTAGTTTTGGTAAACTCAAAGGGGACATCGAGGAATATGTTTAAATCGGGCTTTGGGATTTTAAAGTAATCGAACTCCAACTTAAAAATCCAATCGCGCAATGCGCTACGCTCCATATCGGTCTTTTGTTTTGCGCACTGAAAAGCGATATTGGAGTAAACATACCTATCGAGCAGAACAACATGCCCCTGATTTAACCACTCCTGAACTGTTTTTGCAGCATCCATCCTATCTGTGGCATAAAGCAGAGCAACTACGTAGGGGTCAACCTGATTAATTTCACCCAAATCGCCACGTAGAAAACGGGCAATAAGTTCACCAAAGAAAGGTGATTCTACCCTAGGAAAATGCAGAAAATGGGTTGGAATACCCTTTTGGGTAAAATGATTATTCAGTAGATTAATTTGGGTAGATTTTCCTGCACCATCGAGCCCCTCAATCACAATCAAAGCCATTGTATATCTGTTTTTTATTTAAAATAGATGAATTAAAAGTAATAACCTTAGCAGTTTTTAAGTCAATGTTTCGTATTTTTAACCACAAAATACCACGCAAGATAGAAAAAAATGGAACAAATTGGGTCGCATTTTAAACAAAGACAAACCATTACTAGTAATGGTAAAATAATTAGCATTGCAAAGCCTATGGTTATGGGAATTGTGAATGTTACTAACGATTCCTTTTTTAGCGCAAGCCGTTTCCGTTTTGGCTATACCATTGCCCGCAGAGCAGAGCAAATCCTCTCGGAAGGTGGCGCAATTATCGATGTAGGAGCTTGTTCTACACGCCCAGGTGCCATGGTGGTTTCTGAAGAACTTGAATTGAAACGATTATCGAAATCGCTCAACGCTATTAAGAAAAAATTTCCCGAAGCCATTGTTTCTGTTGATACTTTTAGAGCCAATGTTGCCCGCAAAATGGTGGAGGATTTTGGAGCCAATATCATAAATGATATTTCGGCTGGCGAAATGGACGCCAAAATGTTCGAAACCATTGCCGAACTTAAAGTTCCATATATTTTGATGCATATGAAAGGTACTCCCGATAATATGCAGCAAAACCCCACATACAACAATGTTATTAAGGAGATATTTATCTACTTCAACGAAAAAATTGAGAAACTCAAGCGCTTGGGTGTTAACGATATTATTATTGACCCAGGATTTGGTTTTGGAAAAACCATTGAGCATAACTACACCATACTTAAGAATCTTAATGCCTTCAGGCTTTTTGAACTACCAATTCTTGCGGGAGTTTCCAGAAAATCGATGATTTACAAATCGCTCAACACAAACCCGGAAAAGGCTTTGAACGGAACATCGGTACTTAACACCATTGCTTTGAATAATGGTGCAACAATTCTACGTGTTCACGATGTTAAGGAGGCTGTTGAGACTATTAAACTTCTTGAGTTAACCCAAAAACAACCCGATTTTCAGTACTTATAATTTAAAGTATGATTCCTGCATTTTTCCAACTATTTATAACAATTCGAGTTCTCGATATTATCGATATCATAATGGTTGCATTCCTGCTCTACCAAATATACATGCTTATAAGGGGTACTGTAGCTATCAATATTTTTGGCGGAATAGTAGTGCTTTACATTATTTGGTTAGTAGTAAGAGCACTTAATATGGAACTGCTAAGTGGTATACTAGGCCAGATAATTGGAGTAGGAGTTATTGCAATTATAATTGTGTTTCAGCAGGAAATACGAAAGTTCTTGCTGTTCATTGGAACAAAGTATATGTCGAAGAGTAAATTCTCGCTCGAAAACCTACTCTTTCCAAGGCATAAAACAGATGTAGCCCAGGTTAACGTTGATGCAATTGTAAAAGCCTGCCGAAATATGGCTGAAACAAAAACAGGTGCGTTAATTGTAATTGCCCGCAAATCGGAACTTCAGTTTTATGCCGAAACAGGTGATATAATTGAGGCAGAAACATCGAGCCGATTGCTGGAAAATATATTTTTCAAGAATAGTCCATTGCACGATGGTGCTGTAATTATTGTAAACGACCGAATTCATGCTGCCCGATGCGTACTACCAGTAACGGAAAATATCAATTTACCCCCGCAGTACGGCATGAGACATAAAGCGGCAGTAGGAATTAGCGAGATTACTGATGCTATGGTTGTACTGGTATCGGAAGAAACAGGTAAAATAAGTTTTGTTTCGCACGGAAGTATTAAGTACGGGGTAACCACTCAAGAACTTAAAACACTTTTGGAGGACAACTTATAAGGCATCACTAAATAAGAGCCCTATGTGGCTTACTAAATAAAACTCTTTTTATTCGGATTTTATCCTTAAATACCATACATTTGAACTCTTGGGACTAAAATTCGATGTACTATGATTAAGTATTCTGTTACAAAGTCTGATAAGACTTTGAATGGTGAGGCAGCCCTTTCGCCTAACAAACCAATGAACTACAAATTTTTAGTTTTCAGAATTCTAAAAAGTTCAAACCTTACACAACGTATCACTACAGAATCGGAAGATGCCCGAATACTCGATAAGAATTTGTTGAATGAGGGTATTCAGAAAAACAGAGGAACTTCCGCCAAGGCAATTCGCCATATTAGGTCGTTCATCAGTTATTTTGGTGGAGAGTGGGTTATGTCCTCCTCTGATATCATAAAGGATAATTCATTCGTAAAAATTGCAAAGGTTCTACAGAAATTTGGGTTGAATGTATCGTACGAGGAGCGATCAGGCAGACCCCCTTTCAAAATTATTGGAAAAAACCTAAAAGGTAAAATACTTAGGGTTGATAGTTCTATCAACAGCAAAGTGATTGAAGCCAAACTATTACTGTCTCCAAGTCTTTCAACTGAGATGATTCATGAACTGAAGGAGCATATCATCCAATCGGGCTATGTTGAAATGACTCTAAGGGCATTGCAATACCTAGGTGTAAATACCGATTGGAAAGAGGCGGAGATACTTGTAGAACACGAAAGTGCCGACGGTTCGCAACTGGTAATTGAATCGGACTGGAGTATGGCCTCCTACTGGTACGAGATGGTAGCGTTGGCTCAAAAAGGAACAATCGAAATAAAAGGGTTGAACTTTGAGAGTTTCCAGTGCGACTCTGTTGTAAAAGATATTTTTAAAGAGTTAGGAGTTGATACTCAGGTGTCTGCAGAATCAATAAAAATAAAACGCAAAGGGAAAGTTGTAAAAAAGTTATCACACGATTTCAGCAATTACCCTGACCTAGTACCTGCCGTTGTTACAACGTGTGTATGCATGGATATTCCCTTCAAAATATCCGGAATTGACTCCCTAAGACTTAAAGAGCCAGACAGATTAGTATCGTTACAAATCGAACTAAAAAAAGTTGGTGCAAACCTTGTAGTTGAAAAGCAGGACAATAAGGAAATTTTGACTTTTGATGGCAAAACAAAGTTTAAAGGGATAAAACAGCTAGACTTTGACACGCATAATGACCACAGAATGGCTCTTGCATTGACTCCAATTTGCCTAAAAGGCATACCTATAACTATCGAAAATCCTTGGGTAACCAACAAATCCTACACAACGTTTTGGGACGATTTGAAAAAAGTTGGATTTGAGGTTATATCATAAAAAAAAGAGGCTTTTTGCCTCTTTTTTTATGACTTTTAGCAATTATGGTTTCTTCCAAACCAGCGTATTTGCAATAATATCATGAAGGGCTTGTTTTTTATCTGTAAAACCAGCAATTATATAGCCTATCCACAAAGTCATTCCTGAGATAATTTTAGCAAAGTACCGGCCAGTTGCTCTCCCAAAAGAAATCCTATTACCATTTTCGTCGGTCACAATTATACCCAAAACTTTTTTCCCAATTGTACCCTGATATTTTGACGATTCCATTAAAGCAAAGTAAAGCCAACCTGCTACAATACTCAGTAATACAAATAAAAGTAGGGTTCCGGCAATTGCGCCTGCTATTCCAAGCGCCTGAGCCTCACTAAAATCTCCATCAGAAGATTTAATTGCGGTATAAACGATTGTTCCAATAAATGGAATAAAAAAGATAAATTGGATTGTTCCAAGAATTGCGCCATCGAGCAAATAGGCGATAAATCGCCACCAAAATCCTGCATATTTATTTTCCATACTCATATAAATTTAAGTTTCCTGATTAAAATACGACCTTGTATTGATTAAAAAATTGGCAAATAGTTTAACAACCTCAACATTAACTGAGTTCCCAAATTGCCTGTATGCAATCCTATCGGTTGGATGAATCTTAAATGTGTCAGGGAAACTCTGCAATCTGGCACATTCCCGTGGTGTTAATCTACGTTTTAAAGGACCAACAATGGATGTTTGCGTTATAGCCACTAAAGCCGGAAAGTGTGTTGGTGCTTTAGCTCTCAATCCCGAAGGACGGAAATGCATTATGGTATCCCATAAATTGGGATTTGCGGTTTTTCCCGCCTGCCACTCAAATTTTGCCTTTGCCCCCTTGAACGCAGAATTTTTACGAGCCTTTAACAGCCATCGTGTCAAAAATTTACTGTTAGCCTCGTATAGTTGTTTATTTTTCAGGATAAATGATTGCTTCCATTTAGGGTACAAATTGAATTCATCAGGAGGAACAACCATATCAAAATAATCGGCCCAAACAGGAAATCCGGGCAAATCGCCTTTAATATTTTGGATAAACTCGTTCCAAAGGTCAATAATTGACTCATCGCTTTTATTCAGCTTATACTTTCGAAAATTTGAAGAATTTGAATCGATAATTGACAATGCATTCGAAATCTTGTACTTTGCTGGTTTTACGGGTAAAAAGGGGAGGTCGCCAATATCTTTACGAACACATGCGATAAAAACCCGCTCGCGGTGCTGTGGAACTCCTAGGTAATGAGGGCTGTAAATTATTGGTTCTGGTGAAACGTTATATCCCAAATGCCTCAAATTGTAATGAATTGTTTTCCATGTATTACCGCCATCGTGCCCTGCAAGGTTACGAACATTTTCGAGCAGAATGTATTTTGGCTTATGATGCTTCACTATTCGAACAATATCGAAAAACAGCGTACCCCTAGGGTCGTTAATTCCTTTTCTATTTCCAGCCTTTGAAAACGATTGGCAAGGAAATCCACCGCAAAGCAAATCGTGCTCGGGAATATCCTTTTCATCCACCTTTGTTATGTCGCCATACGGCTCAATACCAAAGTTGTCGAGGTAAACCTTTCTGCAATCAGCATCAATATCCGAAGCAAAGACACACTTGCCTCCCAATTGGGTAAGTGCAATATGAAAACCACCTATACCGCAGAATAAATCGACAAACTTGAACTGTTTCATTGTTCAAATATAGGAAAGACAATACGTTCTACAATGGATTACTAAAATTTAAAAAGATAGCGTATTGTCTCACCAAACTCCCTGCTCCAAAACCACTCTGCATGGCGGCCATCAGGAGCAATTTTTGTTTTCACATAATACTCGTCGTCAAACCCAGCATTCTTGAGTAGTTCCAAAGTACTGTTCAGGTCTTCGACCATACCTATGCCCTCTTTTTCACCAGCCAAAAAGTATAGATGCTGTACCTTTTTCCGCTTATACTTTTGCAAATAGGTATTCATTTTTGGTGAGAACCAAAGCGAAGGTGAGAAAATTGCAGCCTTACCAAAAACATCGGGGTACTCCAATGCTGCGTATAGCGAGATTAATCCACCCATTGAACTACCTATAATTGCGGTATTCTCTCTACCCGAAAGCGTTCGGTAATGCCTATCGATAAAAGGTTTCAACGTATTCACGATGAATTTTACATACTTATCGCCATCTCCACCAATACCCAAGGAGTCGTTTTTCCAAGGCGAATACTCGTTGATACGCTCTTTTTCATCATTATATATTGCCACAACTATGGCCGAAAAACCACGGTAAGTATAAAGGCTATCCAAAATTTCATCGACCTTCCACTCCCCAGCAAACGAGGTTGCGTTATCGAATAGATTTTGTCCATCGTGCATATAAATAACGGGGAATAAACCTCCTGTGGAGTAGTTTGGTGGTAAGTATAGGCGGATTGTGCGTTTACGATTAAGCTGAGGAATTTCGAATATTGTAGGTAAAAAACGTACACTCTTGGTTGCTGTTGATGCCATTTGTTTTTTAGGAACTAAATCGCGCCAAGCACTAATTTTAATAAATGCAGTATCATTGTCGGCTTTAGCATAATATCTATTAGGAATATCGGTCCCGTTGACATTTGCCTCCACATTCGGCCAACTTCCTCTACAAATTTTATACTCAATGGAATCGGCATCTTTAGGTAAAGTTAACGAAAGCCTTCCAGAATTATCTGCCTTAAATATAAAATCTGAATTTTTGGTATCCCAATCGTTAACCGACGATGCAAAGTATATTGTGTCCTGGATTGGAGTATTTACTGGCAACGAATCCAGAACAATTACCTGAGAAAACAAATAATTGTGTAGAGCGGCTACGATAGTACAAATTAAAATCAACCTACGAGTCATATCAAAGCATATTTAACTATTCAAATATACGACAAACAATAAATATTTGGTATTGAAATATCGATATCCTTGTAAAAACCCTTTTGCGCCATTATATTTGTGCACAATTTGGCCCCATAGTTCAGCTGAATAGAACGTCAGATTCCGGTTCTGAAGGTCGGGGGTTTGAATCCCTCTGGGGTCAC
>JAKQKB010000169.1 GCA_029560875.1 Bacteroidota bacterium
TAGAAATCCTCACGATCACTAATTACGTAGTATTCCAACTCGGCCAAAGCTTTGAAGGTGTAGCCAGTTTCTTTTCTAACTAAACCACTATGGATTGAAAATCCATAGGTTTTTAAAGCAGTAAAGAATGAAATTCTTTAATCTTATTCTAATATCCAATTACCCGTTTCACTATTGGGCTTATCCCGGTGGTGCTCTAGGTACTCTTGAACCATCTCTTCCGTTATGTTACCGGTACTCCACACACCGTAACCTACCGCCCAGAAGTGTCGCCCCCAATACTTCTTTCCCAAAGCAGGGAACTCCTGCTGGAGAATCCGGGATGTCCTCCCCTTCAACTTCTTCACGAGGACACTTATGCTCAATGACGGAGGGTACTCAACGTGAATGTGCACATGGTCTTTACTTACAACTCCCTTTAGTATCTGAACATTCTCTGTGTTACATATCTGCACAACTAAATCTCGACAGCGAACCTGAACATCTCCTGTCAGTACATGGTAACGATACTTCGTCACCCACACAATGTGTGCGCTCACTCGACTTACGGAATGCGAGCCTGTCCTGTATGATTCCATTCTGTAAATCTATAAAATTTATAGAAACTAAAGTACCTGCAATGAAATTGCAGGGTTTTAACCAATTTTTAAGATAATAAACATCTCAGCAGTTAACTCTGGTTCCTTGTAGTAACCAACCATAACATTGGAACCACGAACAAGTATTTCGCCTTCGCCAGTTGTTGAGTTAGGATTGAGAAGTTTCATCTCCTGACCAGGCAAGTTAAAGCCTGCATGACGGAATTTAACAATTTTTGGGGTACAGCCCGAAAGCAATGGAGAGGTCTCGGTCATACCGTAACCAATTGAGTACGGGAACTTGCCCTCGTACATAAAACGCTCTACCTCATACGACAACTTAGCACCACCAACACCAAAGAAGTGTAGTTCACCACCGAATACTTCTTGTAACTTATTGGAAGCCAAACGGTGCATTAGTTTACGAGTAATTGGCAAACTATACATCATACGTTTAGCACGCGATGCTGTTAACTCTGGCTTAATTTTATTCTTATAGATTTTCTCGATAACCAAAGGCACCGACAAAATCATAGTTGGCTTAATTTTTTGCATAGCAGGAATAAGCACTGCTGCTGTTGGGGGTTTATCAAGGTAGTATACCGATGCACCTGTTGCCATAGGCAACAAGAATCCAATGGTACACTCGTAAGTATGCGAAAGTGGCAAAATTGACAAAAGTCTATCGGTTTCACATACATTTTGAATCATCAAAGTTGATAAAATATTCGAAACCAGATTTTTATGCGATAGCATAACGCCCTTTGGACGACCTGTGGTGCCCGAAGTATATATCAATGCAGCCAAATCGTCCTCGGCTGGTTTTGGAAACTCGCAATCGCAATAATCAGTGTTTACGGTAATTGCAGGAGTTGTGTAAGGCATTGCTGAATCAACCTTAGCGGTTTGCTCATCAATAGCCTGAAGATTATTTATAAGTACAAAAGCATCAATTTTTTTTAAATTATTCAGATTCAACTGATTGTACAATCGAGCTGAGACAAACACAACCTTAGCCTCGCTATGCTGAATTATGCTTTCCATCTCAGAACCCGAAAAATCTGGAAGAATTGGCACAACCACAGCACCAATAGTGGTAATTGAGAAGTAAGCCATACCCCAATTTGGACTATTTTCCCCAATTAAAGCTACTTTATCACCTTTCTTAACGCCTAAAGTGTTAAGCATACCTGAAATATTCCGAACTATAATTGCCATATCGGCATACGATAATGGGTCGGAACCAACAAAAGCAAGAGCAGGACGCTCAGAATAAGCCATTCGTGAACGGAAGAAAATGTCACGAATAGTTAATTTCTTCAATGAAATCATTCTAAAAATTTAAATTAATACTTGCTTTGCCATGCATCAAAGCGAATCGCAAATGTATGCTATTAAAACGTATAATGTGATAATTTGTTCCGAATTATTTTTTCAGCAATAAATTAACAATTAGTCTGTAAACGTTTGAAATATGACTTTTTTCAAATAGCAAACTCATATTATTTGACGAACGTTTAATTAAAACAGTTGGAATAAAAACTAAAACTTAATTTTCGAGAATTGCTTATTTCTCAAAACAAAAAATTGGAAAAGTATGCTTTTCGATAGAATTTGGAAATTTGGTTTTAGCTGTGTATAACTCGAAGATTTACGGTATTTATTAAGTATTTTAATGTTTTTGAAGTAATGGCTATGTGCCGTAAAAACAGCCTTGAAAAAATCGAATTTAAAACTAGCCAAGTAAGCAAAAGCTGAAAGCCAATCGAGTATTACCCTAACTGTAACTGTTAAAAACAGTTTTTTTGGATGTAGATTTTTGTGAAGTGTGTAAAGGCTATTCCTATAGTTAAGGTATAGTTTACGAGGATTGTTATTTGGCAAAGTTCCACCACCTACGTGGTATATCTTTGAAGAGGGAACACTCCAAACGCTAAAACCATTGTTATGGAAACGCCAACATAAATCAATCTCCTCCATATGGGCAAAAAAACTATCGTCTAAACCACCCAACTTTAAATAAGCAGAAGCCCTAACAAACATACAAGCCCCGCTAGCCCAAAATATCTCAACAGATTTATTGTACTGGTTTTCATCAATCTCAATTTCTGAGAGTATTCTACCCCTGCAAAATGGATAACCAAATTTATCAATAAAACCACCAGCAGCGCCAGCATACTCAAAATATTCTTTACGAGAATAGTCCATTATTTTTGGTGCACAGGCCGCGGCGTTTGGATGCGAATCCATAAACTCAATTAAAGGTTGTAACCAAGCCTCTGTTACTTCCACATCGGAATTCAGCAAAACAAAATACTCGGCATCAATTTGTTGAAGCGCTCTGTTGTATCCCTCGGCAAAGCCGTAGTTCTTATCTAAACGAATTTGAATTACATCCTTAAAATCGCTGTCTAATAAATTCAATGAGCCATCGGTTGAACCATTGTCGGCAACAAAAACACCAATTCCATCAACCTTTGAGTTTGAGAGAACAATGGGCAAAAACTTTTGGAGAAAACGCTCTCCGTTCCAGTTCAATATAACAACAGCAACCTTAAATCTCATTATTTACGGGTTAATTAGCGTTTGTTCTTTTATGCTTCCAACGGCGATGAGACCAAAGCCAATATTCTGGTTTTTCCTGAATCAATCTTTCCAAAGCCTTAACATGCATTTCTGTTATTTCGTACTGTTTCGTTTCCTTTGGATTTTCAGTTAGAAGTTCCAATTCTACCTCGTAACGCCCACGTTTAACCTTGCGCATGCTACAGAAAAGAACTGGTTGATTAGTTTTTATAGCAATTTTTTCAGTTCCTAAAAAAACAGGAGTTTCCTGATTCAAGAAACTAGTCCAATAACGAATATCACCTTTTACTGGGGTTTGATCTGTAATTAAGCCTAAAAAGAAAGGTCTCCCCTCTTGTGACATTTTTAGTGCCATACGGGTAACATCGTGCATTGGAACGGGAATGCCACCAAAACGCTCACGGCTTTTATTGATAAAATTCTCGAAATACTTATTATTCAATGGCTTATAAGCACCAATCACTGCATGTTTGAGGTAGAGACCAAAAAGACTTAATATTTCCCAGTTCCCATAATGTCCTCCAGCAACAATTACACTTTTTCCTTCTTCATAATACTTATTTATTATATCAATATTTTTAAAGGTTACCATCTTAGTAGCCCTTCGTTTAGAAACAAATAGCACGTAATTTACTTCCACAAAAAGATCACAAAAATGACGGTAGAAAAGCAGTTCTATCCTTTTTAATTCTTTTTCGGTTTTATCTGGAAATGAATTCTTGAGATTTTCTCGTACCGTTTTTTTCCTATAGCCAAATACATAGTAAACAAAAAAGAAGTTTATATCAGACAAAACAAAAAGAACTCTTAATGGCAGAAATGCCAATAAGCGAACAGAAATAAAGAAAAAATAAAAAAAGATACGATCCATCGGTTATCTATTTTGAAATCATAAAACTATTTACAACATCAACAAACTCATCGTGAATAAGATTGTTTGTGGCGATAATTTCAGCACCAAAGATATAGTTTTTCCCCTTAGAGTAATCGCAAACCTTCCCTCCTGCCCTTTCAACAATCAATGCACCAGCTGCAACATCCCAGGGATTTAGACCATACTCATAAAACGCATCAAAACGACCGCTGGCCACATAAACCAAATCGGTAGCGGCAGAGCCTAACCTACGCATTCCGTGCGAGTGGCGCATAAAGTAATCCAAAGACTTGAGCAATTGGTCAATTCGAGTATAATCGTAGTATGGGAAGCCTGTACAAACCAAGGAGTCGTTTACTTTAGGAACATCCGATACTTTTATAATATCGGCATTGCAGTATGCAGCGCTATCGGCATTGGCCCAGAAACATTCATCCAAATTAGGCTCGTATACAACACCAACCAAAACGTTCTGTCCATCCATTAATGCAACGCTTACAGCGTATGGCGCTAAACCATGTATGTAGTTTGTGGTACCATCCAACGGGTCAATAACCCAATTCAGTCCACCCTCTTTTGGAACTCCAGTTCCCTCCTCAGCAATAAAACCAGCGGTTGGAACAGTTTTGGAAAGGGCATCAACGAGCATTTTCTCGCACGTTTTATCCACATACGATACAAAATTATGCTCTCCCTTCACTTCAACCTTGTGCTGCAAAAAATTTGCGCGCTCTTTCAAAGCGAACTTTCCAGCCTCTTTGGCTGCTTCAATAACCTGTTCGGTGATAATCTGTAATATCATTCTAAAATCTTTAATAACTCAAATGGGTTCCTGCTTGCGCAGGAATGTTTTACTAAAACCCTAACTCCTGTTGAATTGGAACAAGTGCTTCGATTGAGAGCTGTGCAAACTCATCGATATTCATCCCAAACTTTTCGCACTCCAAAATTGTATCGCGGTTTACCGATGCAGCAAACATCTTCTCCTTCATACGCTTTGTAACGGATTTAACCTTAACGCTCGATATCTTCCTATCAGGGTAAACCAGCGCTGTGGCAAAAATAAGCCCAGTTATTGTTTCGCCAGCAGCCAGCGCAAACTGGAATTTTGTTGCGCGAGGCATTCCGGTTGCCATCTCGTTATGCATACGAATAGCATCAACAGCCTCGGCTGGGAGAATATCCTTAAGCATATCGGCAGCCAACAACGCATGCTTAGTAGAATCTCCATTGGTTATTTCCACATCCAAATCGTGAAGTAATCCGGCAATTCCCCAAACATCCTTATCCTCGCCCAACTTCTCTGCCAAAGCCCTTAACACCGCCTCCGATGCCAAGCAATGGGCAATCATTTTGGGATTTTTAATATGCTGATTAAGCAAATCGAGATAAAAAGCACGTTCCTGCATAGTGTTAAAATTGCATTACAATGCTTCAAAAATAGTTATTTTTACATTAATCGGCATTTTTCTGTATTTCGTGTGGTTTATTCTTAACATTAATTAAGCGAAACCGGATAAGCCAGCCGTAAATAGACGCAAACCTATCGTTGGTAGATATCACCGGAATTAAAACACTGGCCGTAACAATGCTAATTAGCACCACCGCATAGGTAAGGTCGCGCACCAACTCGCCCCCAACAACACCCTGTTGCATTGGAATACCCGCCAGCACCGCTGCAGCAAGTCCTTTTGGAACCATTGCAGCCATTATCGTTTTATCGAAAACTGGCAATGGTGATTTTATTGAAAAACGTACAATTGGAATACGCGATGCAAAAATTACAACCGATAGAATCAACCCAAACATTAGCGCAGTAAAACTATCAAGTTGAATTGATAGACCGATGTAAACGAAAAAGAACGTTTTAAGCAGAAATACTATTTCGGAAAAAAACACCCGCTCAGTTTGGTTCAGCGCAATTGGCTCATGAGCAATATACTTTTTTAGGAATGTAAAATTAAAATGCTCAATATTAACCAATGTAATTCCGAAAAGTAATGCCGAAATTGCCCCGCTATAACCCAGCAACTCGGCAACTCCATAAACAATAAAAACAAATGCTGGTGTTGTAAATATTGAATTCTGAATGGTTCTTATCCTATTTAAAAGAATTGACCAGCCAATTGCACCTGCAATTCCAACAAATGCCGCAAAAGTGAACGACGATAAAATTTTACCAATTATCAATCCAACCTGCAAATTACCACTCTTATTGGCCTCAATCAATGCCAAAGCAAAAACAATACAGAGCACATCGCTCAAAGCCGATTCCAAGACTAGAATAGTTCTTGATTCCTCCTTTATTTTGAGCAAGCGAACCATTGGAATTACTACTGCCGACGATGTTCCTCCCAAAATTGCACCAAGAGTAAGGGCTACAAGCAAATCCAAATCAAAAAAGAAGTATGCAATTAATCCCACAATCAAAAAAGTTGCAAAAAAGTTGATAAGCGTAAGCGCCATAGAGCCTTTTATGGAGTTCTTAAGTTCCTGAAGTTTTAGTCCAAGTCCCCCTTCAAAAAGAATTATCACCAGAGTAATTGAAGTAAACATTGGTCCAGCCACACCAAAATCCTCTGCGTGAACGACACCAAGTATTGGCCCAAAAAGTAACCCAACAAGCATTAAAAGCAACACATCGGGAATACCTTTTTTCTCAAATATTCCAGAGAACCAGTGCGAGAGGAATACTATTGCCCCTACTATAAGGATGGTTAGTGCTGAGTTCATAATAAATGTGTTTTAAATTCATCTCTAAAAGTAGCAATTAAAAATAACTAATAGGGGAAAATCAATGACTTTAGTCAGGTTTAAAACTATTTAAAGGTGCTATAAAACCTAAAGAGTCTTGTTATAAATCATAAATATTCTGATTACTCAACCATAATTTTGCAGCAGTAAATAAACCCGATGTTTTATCTATTTAATAAATAAAGTGTGAGATGTTAGAGTTCTACAAAAAACTTAAGTTTACCCATCGCCGAAGTATTGAGGCATTGGTGTTTCTAGTTATCTTTTTCGGATTCTTTGGATACCTTGCTCATGTTATGGGCACAGCGAACCTGCTCAATTCACTTATGCACACATCGTGGGATTTGCTTATGAATACTGTGTTTTTTATAATGGGAATAACTGTACTTTCGGGTGCTTTGGGCAAATTACTGATTGAATTTGGGGTTGTACGATTAATAGAGATTATTTTAGCACCACTGATGAAACCATTATATAACCTTCCGGGAGTATCGGCAATTGGTGCATTAATGACATTCCTTTCGGATAATCCTGCAATTATTAGTCTTGCAAAAGACCCTAACTTCAACAAGTACTACAAACCTTACCAATTAGTATCCTTAACCAACTTTAGCACGGCCTTTGGAATGGGGCTAATAGTGATATCATTTATGACGGGACTTGGATATTTTGGCCCAGCCCTAGTTGGTTTAGCAGGTGCATTTGTAGGCTCAATTATATCGACCCGTTTGATGCAGAAATTGTCCAGAAAGCAACTAGCGGCAACAGAGAATCACGAAACCGAGGGCGATGAGCAACAGATTTCGTTCCGCCGCGAGGGTAGCCTATTTATGCGTACATTAAATGCTATACTTGACGGAGGCAAAGCAGGTGTTGACCTTGGCTTAGCCATTATTCCAGGTGTTTTGGTAATAAGCACCATAATTATGACAGTATCGTTTGGGGCAAAAGACCCTACAATTGGTTATCAGGGATTGGCCTACGAGGGAGTACCAATACTCCCAAAAATAAGCGGATACTTCAGCTGGTTATTTGAACCGATGTTCGGATTTCAGCATCCAGAACTAATTGCATTTCCTGTAACTTCGTTGGGTGCTGTGGGCGCAGCACTATCGCTTATAAATCCGTTTACTGCTCAAGGGTTTATTACAGGTAACGAGATTGCCGTTTTCACAGGAATGGGAATGTGCTGGAGCGGTTTTCTAAGTACCTACAGCGCTATGTTCGACACCTTAGGACACCGAAACCTAATATCAAAAGCCATACTCGCACAAACCATAGGTGGAATATCTGCTGGAATTATAGCGCACTGGCTGTATGTGCTGATATTTTAACTATCTCTCAGAATGCTAGTTTTAAAGCCAGAATAGTGGCTTTGCGTTAAGCTTTTTTTTCGCACGGACTCAATCTGACTCCTCCAGTAGGCTGATAAATACCTTTATTTTCTCGTTTTTTTTACAGTTAATAACTACTGATAATTTAACGTTTCAAAATGCTCTATGTATCGTAATTTTTCACGAAATTGCACGCTCTATGGAAAAGAAATATTCTAAAATAAAAGACAAACTTAAAATTGAAGTAGCTAAGACGACAGATAACGACCTAGCTTACTTAACTCATTATTTTCAGAATTACAAAAATGAAGTCTCACAGTATTTTGAACCTTATGCAAGCCGCTCTTTATCTTATCTCCATGAAAACTTAAGTATTCTTGAAGAACCTGATTTTCAATATTACTTGCCTATTCAATGGGATATTCCTTTCCCTCCACAAACAAATCCAAAATTTACTTTTATCGACTTATTTGCAGGAATTGGAGGTATAAGACTTGCATATCAAAATCTTGGAGGAAAATGTGTATTTACTAGTGAATGGGATACTTACTCTAAAAAGACATACGAAGCCAACTTTGGGGAAATTCCATTTGGAGATATCACTAAGATACCTGAAAAAAACATTCCAGACCACGATATATTGCTTGCAGGATTTCCTTGTCAACCGTTCTCTATTGCTGGAGTTTCAAAAAAAAATGCACTTGGTAGAGCTCATGGTTTTTTAGATGAAACCCAAGGAACTTTGTTTTTTGATATTGCTAGAATTATTAAGAATAAAAAGCCTAAAGCCTTTATGCTTGAGAATGTCAAGAACCTTATTTCTCATGACAAAGGAAAAACTTTCAAAGTTATTTCTGAGACTCTTAAGGAATTAGGTTATTCTCTCCATCATCAAATATTAGATGGAAAGTATTTTGTTCCTCAACACAGAGAACGAATCATTATTGTAGGATTTAGAAATTCAATATTTAAAGGCAAAGAAACCTTTCAGTTTCCAAAAATGGGAGTAGCCCAATTCGCTATCAAAGATATTTTGGAACCTGAAGTAGATGAAAAATATACTCTTTCTAACCGCCTTTGGAATTACTTGCAAGAATATTCAAAAAAACATAAAGAAAAAGGAAACGGCTTTGGCTTTGGAATGACAGATTTAAATGGAATATCCAGAACAATGAGCGCAAGGTACTACAAAGATGGAGCAGAAATATTAATTCCTCAAGAAAGTAAAAATCCCAGACGTTTAACACCTAGAGAGTGCGCAAGACTTCAAGGTTTTCCAGATACATTTATAATACCGGTTTCGGATAATCAAGCATATAAACAATTTGGCAATTCAGTTGTAACACCATTGATACAAGCAGTAGGAAAAAACATTATTAATGAACTATTAAAAATCAATGAATCTAAAAAAGCTAAAATTGCTGTTCGCTAATAATGAATGTAGCAGAATTTATATCAAAAAACTCTCTCCAAATGACAATTCGAAGAATCAAGTATATTTTGGCGGTAGTTTTGGGATTTTAAACATCTTGCCTATATCAGAAATTAAGACAGAAGAAGCTGGAGATTGGAATAAAGAAAGATTTAAAGCTTCAATAAAGTTTTCGTGGATAAGTGAAGATGGAAATATATACCCTGCTCCAAATTCTCAACTCATTCTCTATCCAAAGTATCCCGAAGTAAGATTCTCTGGTTTTCTTACTAGATGTGAGAATCCTCCATCCGAACTAATGACCCAACGTCTTGCAGATAGACTTTTATTCTTTTCTGTTGCAAAAAATGGTACAGTTTTAGGATTTGTTACAGCTCCAAATTCAGAACTAGCGCAAGAATTTTCAACGATAGAAACAGATTCGGAACATGGCGTTTTTAAAGTACTTGAGCTACCACAAGTAGCAAATAATAAAGAAAAGTTATTAAATGAATTGCTTCGCATCTATCAGTTAGGTTGGATAAAATCAAAACGACTTGATGGACACGGAAATCTTTTACCATGTGAAGCACCCAATTGCGGAGGCTATACCTTAGAAGCAGAATTAGGCATCACACCTAACGGATATTCTGAACCAGATTATTTAGGATGGGAAATTAAACAGTTTGGCGTAACAAACTTCAATAAATTGAACTCTGCAATAATAACTTTAATGACACCAGAACCTACAGACGGAATTTATAAAACCGAGGGAGCAGAAGCATTCATCAGAAAATATGGATATATTGACAAGACAGGTAGAGAAAACAGAATGAACTTTGGAGGTGTTCATAAAACTGGGATAAGACATCAGTTGACCAATCTAGAAATGCAACTAATTGGATTTGACATAGAAAGCGGAAAAATCAGAAACACAAATGGACGAATTGCATTATTAGATATTAACGAAAATGAAGCTGCATCCTGGAGTTTTTCTTCAATGCTTTTGCATTGGAATAGAAAGCATAATCAAGCCTGTTATGTTCCTTCACTTTCAGAAACAGAAAATGAAAGGAAGTATAAATATGGCAACAATATAATTCTTGGTACGGGAACCGATTTTCAACTTTTCCTTAGTCAAATGGCCTTTGGAAACATTTACTATGACCCAGGAATTAAAATGGAAAACATTTCCACAAAACCAAAGATTAAGAAAAGAAGCCAATTCCGAATTAAGGTACAAAATCTACCAAGTCTATACAAAACAAGTGAAATAGTTGACATTACTTCATAAACCTACTCTCTCGCTGACGCGCGTTTGTAACACGTGCCTCTTTAGTCTCTGGTGTAAAAAGCAATCCACAAAACCACTACTCCTTCCCCAAAGTCTCCAGCAGATGTTGCTTTATATCCTTTAGCGTGGTGGAATCAATGGAGCGGTTCTCCACTGGAACATCAACCCTTACACGGGTTTCTATTTGAACTGGGGCTTGGCTTAGCACAATTATCTCGTTGCCAAGCAAAAGGGCTTCGTCAATATCGTGGGTTACGAATATTACGGTTCGTTTATCGGCCTTCCACAGCTTGGCAAAAGTTTTAATTAGGTTTAGTTTCAACTTTATATCGAGGCCTTTTAGTGGCTCGTCCATAAGGATGATATCGGATTTGTAGGCAAATGCCCGAGCAATGGAAACTCGCTGGCGCATTCCGCCGCTAAGTTTTGCTGGGTAGTAATTTGCAAAATTATCGAGCTCAACCAGTTTAATAAACTGGTCAACCAGCGCCTTGCGCTCATCGGCATTAATACTATCGCCTAAAACAAACTCAATGTTCTCCTTAACCGTTTTCCAAGGGAGCAAGCGTGGTTCCTGAAATATGTAGGAGAGTACTTTCCCGTTGAATCCATCAAAGGTACCGCCATCGGGCAGCACTGTTCGGCCAATCATATTCAGCAGCGTGGTTTTGCCACACCCCGATGGCCCCAGAATACAGGTTATTGTTCCCTCCTCGAAGGTTATGGAGAAATCTTGGTAAAGAGATATCTCCTCGTACTTTTTATTCAGTGACTTAATTTGTAGTACCATAGCTAAAACCTCCAAACTACAATGCGGTGCTCGCCCCAGCGAATTACTTTTTCGAATGCGTAGCTAATAACCACGGCAATAATTGTCCACGCAATAACCGCATCTACATTCAGGAACGTTTGTGCCGATTGCATTACAGTTCCAATACCGTAACGGGGCTGGCTCAGCACCTCCCCTATTATTATTGCACGCCAACCAATACCCAACGCACTTGATGCTCCGCTAACAATAAATGGCATAATTGCAGGGATATAAACCTCACGGACAATCTTACTGTGATTAACACGGTAAAAGTTGGACATTTGTATCAACTCTGGGTCAACGCTCCGGATACCGTCAATTACATTGGTGCAGATAAACGGAAACATCGTGAGGAAACCTATAAATACTGGAACTAGGCCTGGATTGAACCATATAAGCGCTAACAGAATTAAAGCAACTACAGGAATTGAACGCACTGTAACCAGAATTGGCCTGAGAAAAGCGTTAAAATTAGGGCTGATACCTGCCAAAATTCCCAAAAGAATTCCTAAAAAGCCCGATATTACAAACCCCACAATTCCGCGCAGGATTGTTGTTCCAACAATAAGCAGAAAATTACCATCGGCAAAAAGTTTGATGGTGGTAACCAATGTTTTTTCGGGGTGCGGAAGTATAAAATCGGAATTGAAGTGCAATGCTAAAATCTTCCATACAATTAGCATAAACAGCACCCCTGCCAGGCTAAAAATCTGCTTCTTAGTAAATAAAATCTTCATCGGGCATCTTTCCTCCAACAATATCGGGGTTCATTTGGTAGAAAACATTCAGGAAATCATCTATCTGGCTTTTTATCTCCCTAGCACGAACAAATTTAAGATTTGCCCTAGGAATTGCTTGCAGCGCAACTTCACGGTTAGGAAGAACCTCATATTTTACCATTAAATCGGCAGCGCTATCGGGGTTCTGATTCACCCAAACTGACGATTTCTCGTAACCATTGGCAATTTCGTCAACCAAAGCACTATTGCTTTTTGCAAAATCTTTACGCACCATAAATGCAGTAAATGCAATTGGGCTGCCCTGCTGCTTGCTCCACTCATCGTTAAAATCGAATATCAACCTAACATCACTGCGTTTCTGCAAAACTTGACTAGCCAATGGCTCGGACAACACGCCCAGTTCAACTTTGCCTGCGGCAACCGCATTGGCCATATCAATGTGCGTTGGGAAACTGTAATCGATGGTAACATCGGTATCGGGGTTTACGCCGTTCCTGAGTAGTAAGAATCGGAACATCACATCGGGTGTCATTCCCTTTGCCATAACGTGTATGCGTTTACCCTTTAGCTGCGACCATTGCGTAATGGTTGAATCGGTTCCCAGCAACGAAAGTGTACCCCAAACAGGAATTCCAACCAACTGAAAATTCATTCCCTTGTTATAAACTATTGCGGCCATTGTGGTGGGCAGAATGGCAAAATCGGCTGTGCCATCGAGCATCATTTTACGCACCTGAATAGGCTCATTCAGGATTACGACCTCAATTTTACTGCTGGATGATGATTTTAAACTGTCAATCAACTTAATCATCCCCATTGACGATGGGCCTTTAAGAGTGGCTATCCTATAGGTTGTTTGAGAACTATCGTTATTTGTTGACGAATTGCATCCAATAATAAAAATTGCAAAGGCAATCCATAGCAAGTATATTGTGCGCATAGCAAATGTTTTTACAAAACTACCGAATAATTAGGCATATTAACAATCGCTCCCTTACTTATTCTTCAAACTTTTCAAATATTCATCGGGAGTCATTACAGGAATTGCTGATTCCTTATAGTCTTTCACGTTTCTAGTTACAATGATATTGCATTCCGACTTAATTCCACAATGGTATTGCAGTGCATCTTCAAAGTCGGAAAATTTTGAAACGAGCGCTTTATCAACTATTTTGTCGGTCAAATCGGAAGTTTCAGCAATCACCTTAAATTTTCTCAATTTATCCTTTACAACTTCTTTATCCTCAAATTTTGAAAGTATATAGAATACTGTTGAATAGGATAAAGCAGATACAACCATTTTTATTTTTCCTTTGTCGGCAAGAGTTGCAATTTTTGCTATTGATTCATAGAATGGGTCTCTTTCGCCAAGCAAATCGAGTATCACATTGGTGTCCAAGAATAGTTTATCCTTCATTTGTATTTCTCCGATAAATAATCACCATAAGTATTCTTATAATCATAGTCAGCAGGAATTTTAACACCTGTTTTCATACTCTTAACAAAAGGTGAAATTTCAATTTCATCGCTTTGCGGTTCCGACTCCTTATCGATTAGTGATTTTAAATAGGATTCTATCATTTTTGATAGACTTCTATTGTGCGACGAAGCATAATCCTTAGCCTTGTCTATCACATACTTATCAAGCCTTAATGTTAATTTAGTGTCCATAACACCCAACAATTTGTACGTACAAATATACAATATCAATCCGTACAAGTCAAGTATATTGAATAACAATACTATTGATTTAAAACAATTTAAAATTGAACATATTTTAAAACATCAATACTTGTAAAAAGATTTTTTAGTAAGTACATTTGTTGTATCAAAAACTGAGGTTAAACAACATTTAATCGAGGTTAAATAATCAATAAAGTATAATCTAATCCAAAGGTATTCTGATGGAAAAGAGAGTTGGAACCGCACTAATTCAAATTGAGAGCCGAGAAAACGTTCATATCCTGAACGATGTAATCTCAAAGCATTCACCAATTATTATTGCACGCCAAGGGCTACCCCGTAGTAATGGGCAAAGCATTATTTCTCTTGTTCTTGAAGGTACTACCGATGAGATTGGAGCACTTACCGGCCAACTGGGTCGGATTAAAGGCATTCAAGTAAAATCAGTACTTTTAAAGAACAATCAAAATGAGTAAAAAATTCTTTTTTGCTGCTCTTGGTGCGGCACTTCTTTCGTTTAATGCTTTTGGGCAAAACGTTGTATTCCAAGGAACAGTTGTTGATTCCGAAACCAATCAAACCTTGGAGAATGCTACTATTTCAGCCACATCGGAAGGTGGAGCGTACAATACGTTAACCAACCTAAAGGGTCAATTCTCAGTATCACTTCCTAAAGGAAATTACAACCTTACAATCAGAGTTTTAGGTTATAGTTCAATATCGAAGGATATCAACATTACCGATAACTCCAACCAAACATTTGCTCTCCAGCAACAACCAATTGCTATTGGCGAAATTGTTGTGTCGAGTATGCGGGTAAACAGAAAGATAAAAGAACTTCCAACCCCGTTAGCTGTTGTAGAATCGCAGAGCATACAGAAACAATCGGCCATAACGCTATCGAACGTGTTAGCCAATGAACCCGGAATTGCGATGGGCAGCGACGGTGTTTGGGCTACGAACATCAACATTCGTGGCTTAAGCGAGAATAGGCTGGTTACACTGATTGATGGCAATAGGGTTGAAACAGCCACCGATTTAACCGCATCGCTCAGTATGGTTGATGTTAATGATATTGATAGAATTGAAGTTGTTAAAGGAGCACAATCGTCGCTTTATGGAACTGGTGCAATGGGTGGAATTGTAAATATTTTCACGAAGGATGGATACTTTGGCGATAAGTTTCACCTATCAGGCAATGTGATTTCGGGTTTCGCATCGGCAAATAGTAATTTCAACGAGCATATCGATATTAACGCTGGTTCAAAGAGTTGGTTCGCCCGTGTTGGTGGCACATTCAATACTGCCGATGACATTAGAACACCCGATGGAATTCTACCAAATAGTCAGTTCACCACAAACAACTTCTCAGCAAAAGTTGGAGTAAAACCTTTCAGCAACAACACACTTAAAGTACAATACCAGCGTAATGGTTCAACCGATGTTGGTATTCCTGGCGGAAGTGCATTTCCAGGCCCAGCAACTGCAACCTACTCTAACATTTACCGACAACTTATTGCAGCAAACTACGAAATAACCGATATATCGGACAAATTGCAATCCTTGAAGTTCAGCTATTTCAACCAGTTTATTAAGCGCGATGTGGAGATGTACCCCAACACAGTAATCAACACAACCCTTCCTAATGGAAATACACAGCGTCAAACACCCACACTATTTGTTCCTATTGGTAAGCACCAAACTCACGGGGCTCAAATTCAAAGCAACTGGAGTTTAAGCGATAAAAATACACTAATTGTAGGGATTGATTCCTGGGCACGTTGGTTAAACACCGAGCGAACAAAATATGTTACAGTTGAAGTATTCAACCCTTCGGGAACATTGCTTGCTACAAACTACCTTGTAAGAGGCGAAACACCAATACCTAGTTCGATGTTTGCCAGTGCTGGCTTGTTTGTACAGGATGAGGCTAAACTGATGGACGATAAGTTGACCATTATTCTTGGCGGACGAATCGATGGGGTTTACGTTAAGAATGATTCAGTTTACGATGTTGATTATATCATTACAAACGGGACAATTAATAACACTCCTGCTACTCAACGTTTAGTTTTTGAGGAAGGAACAGAAAATGGTATTTCGTGGAGCGCCAATGCTGGCGCAATTTATAGATTAGTTGATGATATTGATTTATCGGCAAACTTCTCGCGCTCGTTCAGAGCACCATCGCTGGAAGAGCGGTTTAAGTATATCGACCTTGGCAACTCGGTTCGACTAGGCGACCCTGAACTAAAACCCGAAAGTGGCTATTCTGCCGATTTTGGTTTGAAAATTTGGAAACCCAAATTCAACTTACAGGTTGGCGCATTCACCAACTGGCTATCGAATATGATTGTTGAAACTCCCGGTGAGTTCACCTACACCCTAGCATCGGGCGTGACCAATACAGTTCCTGCATTAATCAACGCTAACGTTAGCAAGGCATTCCTTTATGGGATAGATTTTGGATTCCAGTACAACTTCCACAAAGGATTTGTAGTGTTTGGTTCTGGAGCCTACGTTCGTGGCGAGGATACCAACACCGATACCAACCTACCCCAAATTCCACCAATGAATGGCCGACTGGGATTACGCTACAACTACCCAAAACTTGGCGCAATTGAATTTACAGCTGTAGGCGCAAATAAACAGGATAAAGTTGCCGCAGGCGAGGATGAAACTGGCGGATATGTGCGTTACGATATGTCTATCAACTCATCAAAAATCAACCTTGGCTTTGCGAAGATGCAACTTTTTGCTGGGGTTGATAATATTACCGACAGGAAGTACACCAATCACCTAGCCACAAACCGTGGTAGTATAAGCGTTGAGCCTGGACGGAATATTTTTGTGAGATTGAATATTGCATTTTAAATAAGAAGATAAAACCACAAAGGACTCAAAGTAATTCACAAAGGACACAAAGGCATTTTTCAAGTAAAATACTTTGTGTCCTTTGAGCATCCTTAGGGTGACTTTGTGGTTAAAAACCGCTTTTGTATTTCTTTTTAAGATTAGTACTTATTGAAACTCACTACCTCATTAACTGTCTTACGCTTCTTCTCTCGAATCTCCTCGGTTTGTGGATATCCCAAAGTAATAATTAGCGGTACACGTTTAGATTTGGGAATATCGAGCAGTTTTTTCACAGCCGACTCGTCGAACCAGCCCAGCATACAACTTCCTAATCCTTCGGCTTTTGCCGCAAGGCAAATATGCTCCGCCACAATTCCAATATCAATAAGTGGCAAGGTTTTACCTTTCACTAAACTGCCAAACTTTGAGTTGAAGTTGGCTCCCTCCATTACTATTGCTATATGAACTGGCGCCTGCTTGGTAAAATGGTTAATGCCTAAAACTTTACTTGCAGCAGCATCGGCTAGCTTATTCTTTAGTTCAGGCTCATCAACCACAACAAACTTCCAAGGTTGCGCATTGCAAGCCGAAGGTGCCACACGGGCAGCCTCCAATATTCTACTTATTTTCTCGCGGCTTATTGGTTCGGGTAAATAACCCCTATCGCTCTGACGGTTGTTCACCAACCAGTAAAAGTACTCGTTCAAATTAGGATTTGTAAACATCGGCCATTTGTTTTAAAACGTTGGACTCCACTGTTATTGTTCCCGAGGATGATAGCGCAAGCATCACCATACTTTTTGCAACATCAACAGCATAAATTCCCTTATACTTGCGTAAAGGGCCAACAAATATAAAACCAAATACCTTATAAAAGAATACCCCAACCTTTTCGCCAAATCTAAACTCATCCCTTTTGCCCAAGAGCAGCGATGGACGCACAATTCCACAAAGTGTAAATCCATACTGTTTCACAGCCTCCTCCATTTGTCCCTTTGTGCGCAGGTAAAAATTCGACGATTCGGCATTAGCACCAATTGAACTCACCACCAATAAACGTTTTGCACCAGCAGCCTTTGCTCGTTGAGCAATTGTTTGCACCAATTCAAAATCGACCTTTAGGAAAGCCTCCTTGCTGCCAGCTTTCTTCATTGTGGTTCCAATGCAAACATACACATCATCAACGTCGGCTGGTAGAGCGAAATCGTTGGTAAGTTCAACCGCACTAACCTTGACTGGCAGGTTACTTGCTGGTTTGCGCATATAGGCAAGAACCTTTATATAGTTTTTATTGTCCGAAAGTAACTGAAGAAGTTGGTTTCCTATTAAACCTGTACTTCCAAAAACGGCGGCTACTCTTTCCATATTTTTATTTTTTAAAAGGAAAATAACATCGAATTTTCAAATTAAAGTCACCATTTAAATTAATATCCTGCAGCCTGCCCATCCTTTCTTGATTCCGATGCTCCAATGTACACGCCATTCTTTGCATCGAACATAATTGCCTGATAACCGCCATATCCATCTAAACTATAGGATACTTTATGTCCTCTCTCCAAGAGTTTCCTTACCTGCTGATAATCGAAACCTGATTCAAGGTAAACAGTTCCACCATCGGTCATTCGCTCATCGGTTGGCTCGGAACTACCCTCGTGTTGAATTCTTGGTGCATCGCCTGCTTCCTGAAGATTCATCCCAAAATCAATCAAATTTACTACAATTTGAGCGTGCCCCTGAGGTTGCATTCCTCCACCCATAACACCAAAACTAATGTAGGGTTTTCCATCCTTAGTAATAAATCCGGGAATAATAGTGTGAAATGGGCGTTTCCCCGGTTCGTAAACATTGGGATGACCTTCGGTCAACGAAAACATCTCGCCCCTATCTTGCAGAATAAAACCCAAGCCAGTTGGCGTCATTCCAGAACCCATTCCACGGTAATTGCTCTGAATGAGAGAGACCATATTACCCTCGAAGTCTGCCACTGTAAGGTAAATTGTGTTTCCTGTTTGTAAAACTCCCGCATCGTAACTGCGTGCGGACTTATTGAGGTTGACTAACTTGGCTCGCTCTTTTGCGTATTCCTTGGAGATTAACTGTTTGTATGGAATCTTAACAAAATCGGGGTCGGCGTAGTAACGTGCTCTATCCTCAAATGCAAGTTTCTTTGCTTCAATGAAAAGGTGCATATACTCTGCACTACCAAATCCCATCGATTTTATATCGTACTGCTCAAGGATATTAAGTATTTGTAGCGTAGCAATTCCTTGTCCATTGGGAGGTAATTCCCAAACATCGCATCCGCGGTACGATGAAGAAACAGGCTCAATCCATTCCGATTTATGCGCGACCAAATCTTCGTACGATAGAAATCCACCGTTACGCTTCATATAATCATCAATCGCCTTTGCAATACTGCCCTTATAAAATTCATCTCTACCATTTTTAGCAATCAACTCAAGGGTCTTTGCAAGATAAGGGTTTTTGAATATTTCGCCTTTGGCGGGAGCCTTTCCGTTGGGCATATAAATCTCGGCAAAACCCTCAAATTCCTTTAACCTATCAGCATTACGTTTCCAGTAGTACGCAATCAGTTCTGAAACAGGAAAGCCTTCCTTTGCATAGTTAATTGCTGGCTGTAGGTTCTCCTGCATTTTAAGTTTACCAAATTTGCCATGAAGTTCAAACCAACCATCAACACAACCTGGAACAGAAACTGGCAGAGGTCCAAGTGCAGGAATATGTTTAATACCCTTATCCTTGAAATATTTTAACGTAAGCGATTTAGGCGAACGCCCGCTTGCGTTTAATCCGTAAAGTTTCTGAGTTTTTGCATCCCACACAATTGCAAATAAGTCGCCACCAATGCCATTGCCAGTTGGTTCAACTAACCCGAGCATTGCATTTGCAGCAATAGCAGCATCAACAGCAGAACCACCTTTTTTCAATATATCAATGGCCACCTGCGAAGCCAAAGGTTGGCTTGTGCAAGCCATACCATGCTGGGCAATAACCTCGGAACGAGTTGCAAAGGTAAGCCCTGTCATTCTATCTTGCCCGTATGCCATAGTGCTTAAAGTTAGAACTAATAAGGTTAATGTTTGTTTCATTGGTTCTGGGGTAATATGTTATTAGGTTATTAAGATAAGAAGTTATTGGGTAAAAGAGAAAATAAGTTGGATGAATTAAAACAATAAAAACAAAAGAGGCCAACCTTGCTGGCTGGCCTCTTGTTTTATTAGTAACCGAAAATATCCTCGAGGGTTAACTTGGTAACTGGACCATAAAGTTGCTCCAACTTACCAAAGTCCATATCGGCTTCTTTACCAAGAATTACATAGGTTTTTGATTTACCTTTAACGTATTGTTCCTGGAATTTCTTAACATCACTCAATGTAAATGTTGGAATTTTCTCAAACATTACCTTGCGTATATCAGTATTCCAACCCATTTCCTTTGCACTTACATAACTCCAGAGTAAATCCATTTTTTCTGTTCTGTTTGTGCGAATATCTGAGATTGCAGATTCTTTCGATAAGTTAAAGCCTAATTCAACCTCAGGCATATCGTTAAACAACTCGTTGAATGCGTTGAAAGCATCAACAATCTTATCGTTTTGTGTTGCAATGTAACTGGTATTAACGAATACTCTATCGGGTTTAGATGGTGTGTTGAAACGAGCACGTGCGGTATATGCCAAGCCTCTCTTCTCACGTAATTCTTGGAATACAATAGCATTCATACCACCACCAAAATAATCGTTATAAACGCTAACAATTGGATAAAGCTCAAACGAATAAGGAACACTCTTGGAGATAGTTTGAAGGTAGGATTGTTTAGCCTCATAATGAGTAAAAACAACTCTATCCTTAGGAGTATCTAATTCAACAAACTTCTTATTTAAAGGAGTAGCGTTAAACTTCTTAGGTAATTTATGATAGTTAGTAAGCATTTTCTTCAAATCGGATTGATTTGCAGTACCATAGTAAAGAACTGTATGAGGATAAGTACTTAAAGCCTTTACCTTTTGAATCAACACCTCTGGAGTTAATGCTTTTAACTGTTCTTCTGATAAAATGTAGTTAAATGGATTTTCAGCACCGTAAGTTGCATAACTCACTAATGCCCTAAATACAGTTGATTGGTTCTTCTTTGAATCGTTACGTGCCTTAAGTTGATTTGCAACGTACGATTTTAATGCTTCAGCATCGGGTTTGCTATCGTTAAGCAACGATTCCATCAAAGACATTGCTTTTTCAGAATTTTCACTTAAACCGTAAAGGTTAATCTGAATCTCCTCGTCAGAAACCGACACATTAAAAGTGCAAGCTAATTTATAGAACTCTTGGCTTACTTGATCGGCGGTTAGTTTTGATGTTCCTAAAAGTTGAATATAATCAGCAGCATGAGCAAGAGCTGGATCGCTTAAACGACCAAATGGGAAATGGTAAACCATTCGGAAAACTCCATTCTCGATGTTTTTATTATAAAGAACCTCAACATCCTTATTCAGATTGAATTTTGTAATATCCTTTTTATAATCAACAAAAACAGGCTCAATAGACTTAACAGTAGAACTTTTGATTTTCTTTAGGAAATCAGATTCAACATCTCTGTTAATATGAACTGGAGTAATTGCAGGCTTAGCAACCTTAGCCACATCTTCGGGTTTTCCTTGACGCTTGTAAACCACAACGTAGTTGTTTCCAAGTTTTTCGTTGGCAAATTTCACAATTTGATCCTTGGTGATTTTTTCTAACCTAGAAATTGATGATACAGCATCAGCCCAATTGATTCTATTGAGATATGCCATATACATCATACTTGCACGGCCACGGCCACTCTCAAGCATATTCATCATGCTTAACTTTTGGTTGTTGATTGCTGCTTCAAGCATCCAATCGGGAAAATCACCTTTTTTCAACAGTTCAACTTGTTGTAATAGTAGGTCTTTAACCTCATCAAGGCTTTGACCTTTTTTATTTCTGCCAGAAAGTTGAAGCATTGAATAATCAACCATTGATCTACCAAAAGCTGAGCAGCCAAGAGTTACCTGTTTTTTGTTGATATTCAAGTCAACTAAACCAGCCTTACGGTTAAATAAAATGGATGAAATAAGGTCTAGCATATCCTTATCAGCGGAATTCGCACCATTGAATCGGAAACCTATACTTATATTCTCAGCCTCAAGACCAGTAGTTTCCAATACTACAGGGGTAGTTATTGGCTCTTCTGGTTTAAATTTGAACTCAGGTAATTCAACAGGCTTTAAACCGCCAAAATATTTGTCAACAATTTTAATTGCCTCATCGGGGTTAAAATCGCCAGCCAAAACAACCGCAAAGTTGTTTGGAACATAGTACTGGGCAAAAAACTCACGGATATTTTTCATCGAAGGGTTCTTCAAATGCTCAGCTTCACCAAGAGTAGTTTGCTGCCCGTAAGGGTGGTTAGGATATAATCCTTTCATCATTAACTCACTGGCCTTGCGACCATCATTGGTAAGCGACATGTTTTTCTCCTCGTAAACAGTCTCTAACTCAGTATGGAACAGACGAAGTACATTTTGGCTAAACCGTTTAGATTGGATTAAAGCCCAATTTTCGAGTTGATTGTTTGGAATATTCTCAATGTAAACCGTGTAATCGTTAGAGGTTCCAGCATTTGTTCCAGTAGAACCAATAGAAGCCATCAACTTATCGTATTCATTAGGGATGGCTAATTTTGAAGCCTCGAACGAAATACTATCAATTACATGATAAATCGCTGCTCTCTTATCAGGATCAGTCTCAACCCTATAAACCTCAAATAGCGATTCAATTTTATCGATTAGAACCTTTTCCTTCTCCCAATCCATAGTTCCAAACTCGGGAGTTCCTTTAAACATCATATGTTCGAAGTAGTGAGCCAATCCAGTTGTTTCTTTAGGATCATTTTTACTTCCAACTCTAACAGGAATGAATGTTTGAATACGTGGTTCATCTTTTACAACAGACATATACACCTTAAGTCCATTGCTTAATGTATATATGCGAGCATTCAAAGGATCGCCAGGAATGGACTCATACTTGTATTCCTGAGCAAACAGTAGTGTAGGGATTAAAAATAGAGTAACCCCAAAAAGAAAATTTTTCATAAATAGTTTCATAAGTAATTTGGGTTAGTTATGGTTATTTGACAACAAAATAAAAAAAGGTTTAAACAGCCACTATTTTACTTAAAACATTGTTATTTTTCAAGAAAAGTTATATGTTTAGCACTAAATTCCAAAAATTATGAGCCGTAAACTTAAAATCCGTCAGAAAATACTACTTTATATTCTGACTTTTACAGCCTTACTATACATTGTATCTGTTGGTTATATACTTCTTAATTCTCGTAAAACTATTTACGATGATGCTATTCTTAAAACACAACTATCAGCAAAAGTTACTGCCAACGAAATTGCGGGTGTTTTTGAACGGGAACTTTCTTTAGTTAGAACCCTTTCGCAGGCATTTACAGTTTATAAGGATATGCCACATGAGCAATGGAAAAAGCTTTTCCTAGATATGTATCTTCCTGTTTTAAAGGAAAATCCTCAAGTTTATTCACTTTGGGATAGTTGGGAGTACAAATCGTATGTTCCAGGATACGATAAGGATTACGGACGATTTGTTATAACCACTTGGCGCGAAGGAACTCAGCTAAAATGGCTATACGACCAAAGAAGTATTGCTGGCGACCCTCCAATTTACGGAGCATATAAGAAGAAAGGAATTGAAGCTATATGGGAACCTTATGTTGACCAAGTAACGACTGGAAAATCGGATGTTAAACTGATGATTACCTACAGTTCTCCTATTTATATTAATAATACTTTCAGCGGAATCATTGCGACAGACCAAGGTTTGGAAAGTTTACAAGAAATGGTTTCTAAAATTAAACCCGTTTCTGGAAGTTATGCCTACCTCGTATCAAATACAGGGATAATTGCTGGCCACCCGAATAAAGAATTAATTTTCAAAAACATTTCCGAAGCTTTTGCTGACGATGCTCAAAACCAAAATCTTCTTGAACGCATTCAAAAAGGAGAGGAATTCAACTACATAAAGTTAGATGAAAATGGTAAGAAACACCTTATTTGCTATGCACCTATTATTGCAGGTAAAACAAATACGCCTTGGGCTTTTGTACTTTCGGCTCCACTCGATGTAATTACTGCAAGTGCAAAGAAAACTCTTTACATTTCTCTCGGAGTTAGTATTATTGGCCTATTTCTAATGGTATTTGTTCTTCTTTTTATCTCCGACAACCTAACAAAACCAATTAGAAGGATTACAGAGATTTTGAAAAGAATTGCAAAAGGCGAAATTTCAAATGAACTTATTGTAAACTTAAATACTGGAGATGAAATTGAGGAGATGGCCATTGCACTCAACACCTCAATTGAAGGCCTAAACCAAAAAACCGACTTTGCAAACCAAATAGGAAAAGGTAATTATGATTCATCCCTAGAGTTGTTAAGCGAAAAAGATGTTCTTGGAAAATCGCTTCAATATATGCGCGAAAGTCTGCGTAATGCTGCTGTAGAGGAAGAAAAACGTAAAGTTGACGACCAAAAGCGTTCGTGGGCAAACGAAGGATACGCTAAATTTGGTGAGATACTTCGTCAGAACAACAACGACCTTCAAAAACTTTGCGATAGCGTTATTGTTGGACTTGTTAAATACGTTGGTGCAAACCAAGGTGGTATTTTCCTTTGGAACGAGGAGGATAAATACAATCAGTACTTCGAACTAGTTTCAGCATTTGCTTGGGATAGGAAGAAATATATCACCAAACAACTCGAGAAAGGCGAAGGTCTAGTGGGTGCTTGCGCAATGGAGAAGGAAACCATATTTATGACCGAGGTTCCTGACGATTACGTTATGATTTCGTCCGGTTTAGGAGAGTCTAACCCACGCTGTGTAGTTCTTGTTCCTCTTAAGCACGAGGAAGAGGTACTTGGTGTAATTGAAATGGCATCGTTTAAAATACTTGAAAAATTCGAAATCGAATTTGTTGAAAAAATTGCAGAAAGCATTGCATCTACAATCCTTTCCGTTAAAATAAACGCCCGCACAAAGATGCTGTTAGAGCAATCGCAAATGCAGGCTGAGGAAATGAAAGCACAGGAGGAAGAGATGCGTCAGAATATGGAGGAGCTACAAGCAACTCAGGAAGAAGTTACACGTAAATCGGGCGAAATTGAGGGATTCCTTCACTCAATCAACTCATCGGCATACGTTATTGAGTACGACCTTGGCGGTAACATTATCAATGTAAATGATGCGTTCCTTCAATTAATTGGTGTACCACGCGATCAGATTGTTGGCTCACACCACTCCAACAACCTTGTTCTTACTGAACAACAGAAAAAAGAGTACGGTATTTTCTGGGATAATCTGAAGGCTGGAATGGCAAAAAAAACCAAATCAAAAATCAGTTGGCAGGGTAGAACCATTGAACTGCTTGAAACCTACATTCCGGTTAGAGATACTGAGGGTAGAATAAGTAAGGTTATGAAGCTGGCCTTTGAAATTGAGGAATTTAACGACTAACAACATAGTACATCAAAAGAAAAGCGGCCTTTAAAGCCGCTTTCTTATTTTACAATCCTATTAATGTCTTATCCAAATTATTACCTCCAAACATTATTGTTTCCGGATTTTCAATCATTCGCTTAATGTCCATTAGGAATGAGGCTGAGTCTTTGCCATCGATTATTCTATGGTCGTACGATAAGGCTACATACATAATTGGTCGGATTTCAACCTTGCCGTTTACGGCAACAGGCCTATCGACTATATTATGCATTCCCAAAATGCCCGATTGGGGAGGATTTAGTATTGGGGTTGATAGCATTGAGCCAAAAATTCCGCCATTGGTAATTGTAAATGTTCCCCCATTCAACTCATCCAGAGTAATTTTTCCTGAACGGGCTTTATTTGCTAATTCTTGAATTCCCTGCTCAATTTGAGCAAAACTCATACTCTCAACATTTCTAAGAACAGGAACCATTAAGCCTTTTGGAGCCTGAACCGCAACGCCAATATCGTAGTAATTTGGGGTAACAATTTCCTCACCATCAATAAAGGAATTGGTCATAGGATGAAGTTTTAGCGCTTCAACCACTGCTTTTGTGAAGAACGACATCAACCCCAGCTTAACTCCGTACTTTTCCTTGAACTCTTGCTGATACTTTGCGCGTATTTCCATAACTCGGCTCATATCAACTTCGTTGAACGTGGTTAGCATTGCCGTCTGGTTCTTAACCGACACCAAGCGTTCGCTAATCTTCTTCCTTAACTGCGACATCTTAGTGCGCTCCTCTACCCTTTCGGTTGAAACCCTTGATTGAACAGGTATTGAGGTTATTTGGTTAGATTGATTCTTAACCAACTCAACATCGTGGGCAGTTATTCGTCGCAATCCATTTATTATATCATCAACTGAAAGATTATTGTCAGCCATAATCTGTTTTGCCAAAGGCGTAACTTTGATATTTCCTTCAACTACCGTGACCTCGGTTTTTGGAGTAGTTTCCTTTGGTTTAACTTCATCTTTTACCTGAGGTGCAGGCTCATATGATGTGTTTTTTGCATCTGCTCTACTTGCAACTGAAGTGTCAATTGTACAAGCAATGGCATTTACAGCAACAGTGCTACCTTGCCCAACCAGTATATTTATTTTTCCAGATTCAGGCGCAATTATTGGAAGAGATGCTTTCTCCGATTCAATTTCGGCAACCTCTTGGTCTTTAGTGACTATTGCCCCATTTTCAACCAACCAGCGGGTTAACTCAACCTCGCTAATTGACTCACCGGGACTTGGAATTTTAACTTCAATAATCATAGGTAATTAATTATTTCCTTGTCATTTCGAGCGAATGCGAGAAATCTTAAACAAGATGCTTCGACAAGCTCAGCATGACATTTACAATAGTTATTCTATACTCTATTTTCTAAATTCTTTTTCTCAAGGTACTCGTACTGCTTTTGGCGTTCGAATCGTTTCGAGCCCTCCTCGCACTGCAACCCACAGTACTTATTCTTTAACTCACAGGTACATTTGCGGAATACCTTGCCAATAATATCGGCCTGCTCTATGGCGTGAATCTTACTTAAACCAACAGCAGGACTTCCGCTCGGTGCTCTGGAAATTAACTCCAATGGAACCTGTGTAAGATTTTCCTTAATAAAATTCCACGCACCCATATTTTGTGGTTCCTCCTGAACCCAAAGCCATTTTTTTGCATTGGGATATCTATCGATAACTCGCTCTATTTGTCCTGTAGGAAAAGGATAAAGTTGTTCAACCCGAACAAGTGCTATATCATTCACTTCTAGTTCCTGCTTACGTTGCAATAAATCAAAATATATTTTCCCAGAGCAGAAAACTACTCTACTAACGGTTTTCTCATCAACATTAACATCATCAATCACTTCGTGAAACTTACCGTTGGTTAACTCGCCAATATCCGATATGGTCTGTGGATGTCGTAACGCACTCTTGGGCGTAAATACAACCAATGGAGTTCGGAAATCGCGTTTTACCTGACGGCGCAGTATATGGAAAAAGTTTGCCGCCGTTGTACAGTTGGCAATTTGCATATTATTCCGTGCAGTAAGCGTTAAAAATCGCTCAATCCTTGCACTGGAATGCTCTGGTCCTTGGCCTTCGAATCCATGAGGAAGCAGCAACACCAAACCCGACTGTAATCCCCATTTATCCTCTGCAGAACTGATGTACTGGTCAATTATCACCTGTGCAACATTATGGAAATCGCCGAACTGCGCTTCCCAAATTGTAAGCGCTTCGGGCAATGCAACGGAGTAGCCATACTCAAATCCCATCACACCGTATTCTGACAATAGGCTGTTAAGCACTGTGAATTGAGCCTGATTTGGGTCGATATGATTCAATGGAAAGTATTTCTCCTCGGTATTTGCTACGTTGTAGGCCGAGTGTCGATGCGAGAATGTTCCGCGTTCCGAGTCCTGTCCGCTTAAACGTACAGAATGCCCCTCCAACAATAAAGTGCCATAGGCAATTAACTCACCCAAAGCCCAATCCACCTTTCCCGATTTGATTAACTCAGCACGCTCCTCAATTATCTTTGTTAACTTTTTAAAAAACTCTTTATCGGCAGGCAATGTGTTTAAAGCCTTTGCAACCTTATTTATACTATCTACCGAAACTTTCGTCTCTGGCGATTCAACAAAATCGGCAGAATTTGAGAATCTAAAATCCTTCCAGGTTTCGGGTAAAAACTTCAAAATCTTTATTTTGGTGTTGCTCTTGGCAATTTCCAAACGTTCCTCGAGCAGCGTATCGAATTTTTGCTTCTCCTCCTTCACTTCGTCGGCATTGATTACGCCTTTATCTATCAATTTTGATGCGTAAAAATCCCTAACGTTAGGATGTTTGGCAATTAAATCATAAAGAACTGGCTGAGTAAAACGTGGCTCATCGCCCTCGTTATGTCCATATCGTCTATATCCCAAAATATCAATAAAAACATCGGTATGGAAAGTCTGCCTATACTCCACGGCTAAACGAATGGTGTGAACTAATGCCTCTGGGTCATCGGCGTTAACGTGGAAAACAGGACAACGTGTAACTTTTGCCACATCGGTGCTGTACGTGCTGCTTCGGGCATCAATGTAATTGGTTGTAAAACCAACCTGATTATTTAGCACAAGGTGAATTGTTCCTCCCGTGGTATAACCCGCAAGCTGCGACATCTGTATGGTTTCATAAACTACACCTTGAACCGCCACCGCTGCATCGCCGTGTATTATAATAGGTATCAACTTGCTGAAATCGTTGTTGTAGAATTTCTCAATTCGAGCACGCGAAATTCCCTCGGCAATTGGGCCAACAGTTTCCAAATGTGATGGGTTTGGCACAAGGTTTAACCGAACACTTTTGCCTTTATCGGTTGTAATTGTATTGCTGTAACCTAAATGGTACTTCACATCGCCCAACGATGATTCATCGTCGTACTTTTCGCCCATAAATTCAGCAAAAACATTCTCGTAGGGCTTCCCCATTATGTTGGTTATGACGTTCAACCGTCCACGATGCGCCATCCCTATTACAAACTCCTCGGCGCCAAACTCAGAGCCATGCTCAATGGTAGTATCCAAGGCTGGAATTAATGCCTCAATACCCTCTAGCGAAAATCGCTTTTGCCCAATAAACTTACGATGAATAAATTGCTCAAAGCCAACGGCAAGAATTAAGTGATGAAAAATATGTTTTCGCTGTTCGAAAGTAAACTCGGTTTTATTGGCCGATTTTTCAATTCTTGACTGAATCCACTCAACATACTTGGGGTCTCGCAAGTACATATACTCCACTCCAATGCTACGGCAATAAGTGTTATTGAGGTGTTCTATAATTTTTTCTAGAGTTGTTGCTCCAATACCAATAATCTTACCTGCCTGGAATGTTTTCTGTAAATCGGCAGTGGTTAATCCAAAATTCTCAATATCCAAGGTTGGTGTATGTTTCCTACGATTACGGACTGGATTTGTTTTAGTAAACAGATGTCCACGTAACCGATAACCCTCTATTAGTTTAATAACTTTGAATTCGGAATCCGAAATATCCATTCCAGAGTCCTTATAATTGGCTAATGCAAATTCAAAACCTAAAAAAAACTTTTGCCATTGCAGGTCAACAGAGTTAGAATCTGCTTTCCACGATTGGTATAAACTTTCTATTGCCTGTGGGTCGGTATTGCTTAAGTATTTATCCATTTTTTAAGTTGATGGTTGTTCGTTGGTGGTTGATAGTAAAGAGATGGTTAGGTTTTCTT
Source organism: Bacteroidota bacterium (assembly GCA_029560875.1). Taxonomy (GTDB): domain Bacteria; phylum Bacteroidota; class Bacteroidia; order Bacteroidales; family Tenuifilaceae; genus SB25. The sequence goes on from JAKQKB010000169.1 coordinate 29,769, forward strand.
TTAACTTTTAACTTTTAACTAGTCACTATCTTTAGCATATCCAAACAATTTTTTCTCCTTAATGTTCTTTACAACGTAATTTGGCACCATAGTTTCCCATCGGGTATCGCCATTGTGAATTAACTGTAACACCTCGTTTGAATCGATGCTAAGCCACTCCTGCTTAACATTTTTGAGGTTTACAATAAGAGCATTCTCAAGTAAGTATTGGTAAATATGCATTACATCGGGAGCCAGCGCTATATCATCGGTTCCCATTAGTTTTTTTGTCTGCCTATTTAGTGCAGGATAGATATAGAACTTGGTTCTGGATGGAAACATTTTTCCGACAGCCTCAAGCAGCCCTCCAGCCAGCCCTGTATAGTAATTCTTGTCCATAACCTTAGCAAAGGTTGGAACGCCCATAATGATTCTAAGGTTTTTATGCTTAAACCGCCCAAAATACTCCACAAGTTTGTAGAACTCCTTAAAGTTTGATATCATCACATTCTGCCCCATTCCGTTAAGAATATCAACCCTATCAAGAAAATCTCGTTCATTAATCTCGCCTTCATCCAGTAAATTATTCAGGGTGATTTCTGAGATTTGTAATGTGTTGTCAGTGGCAAATGCTGCATTCTGCTTAAAATGCGCATAGGATGATTTTAGAATATCGAAACCAACGTAGGTAATTGGTCTGAACCTACCACGAAGCAGCAGGGCATTCTTCTTGTATAGCATATCGTCGGGCTCTTGAACCTTTCCAAAACGGTCGAAGATGATTGCAGGAGTCATCCCATTCTTCACCAACTGCACGCTGAGCAACCTGTTATCAACCCACGATAAATCAGGACCAGTCATTCGAGCCATTGTTATTTCCACCCTATCGCTCGACAAGTTATCCATCAACGATTGAAGAAAAACGTTAGGTCTATCGTAATAGTTAAAACAAGCGTAAATAAGATTTACACCAAGCGTACCTAAGGTGTATTGTTGAAGTATTGCATCGTTTTCGAGTAGTCTAACGTGAATTACGATATCGTTCGGACAACCAGCTTTGCTAAGTTCAAAGCGTACACCAAGCCATCCATGTCCTTGGTTATCTTTCTTAAAGTTCAGTGTTTCAACAGTATTGGCAAATGCAAAAAAACGAACACCCTCTTTCCTATCCTGACCAATAACTGTAAGCAATTCATCGTACTCAGTGCAGAGCATTTGCTCCAAACGGGTAAGGCACACATAACGCCCCTTATCGCCCTTGCTGTAAAGGTGGTCGCTAAAGGTTTTATCGTAAGCCGAAATAGTTTTTGCAATTGTTCCAGATGCACCTCCTGCCTGAAAGAAAGTACGGGCAACCTCTTGCCCTCCACCAATCTCGGCAATGGTACCATATTTCGAAGAATCAAGGTTAAGCGATAAAGCTTTACGTTTGGTGCTGTATATTTCCCGCTCCATAAAAGGGTGGTTTTTGTACTAAATTACAAAACCCTCCCGATTTTGTTCAATAAATTGATAAATATTAATCTGTCTACAAACAAAAACGCTGTCAGGACTTTAAACCCTGACAGCGTTATAAAGTGTAAATCGAATCTATTTTCCAACTGGATTATTCAACATAGGATGTTGAGTGGCGTTTAGTTTTAAAGCCTTGCGTAGATTATCAACCTCCATAAAAACTCGTGGACGAGTTTTAAGGCCAACTCCAGCACAGTAAACATTTATATTCTGCGATACCATTGCAGCATCCATTGCAGCCCAAGGCATTTTTTGCGATTCGTCGCCACGGGTAAAACGAGAAATATCCGAAACCATAACACAGAACAGCGGAGCATTAGCAAAATTTTTCTGTGTTCCGGCTACCATTGCACGATTATCGGCCGCATCAATTAAAATAAGTTTATGATTCTTTGCATCGTAAAGGTACGAGCCCTGTTTCATTACAACATAAATATCAATATCCTGCGAGTTCATTGCTGTTGGAGCAGTTCTTTTATTCTCGGCAGGTCTATTAATTCCATTGGCAGCCCAAAGCAAATCTGAGATTTCCTGTAACGAAAGGTCCTCTTCGGAAAACTCTCTAACCGATGCCCTATTGGCAAATGCCTCCATTACGGTTTTGCCTTTAACCTCGGTGGGTTTGTTAAGGGCAATTATTGAATCGGTTTGCGCATAGGTTGTGGTAAATACTGATACAGCAAGGAATAGTAGTAGTTGTTTCATAGTTATTGAATTTAGGTTTTGGTTTTGACTCTGAGTATCGGAAAAAGATTAATCATTAGGGTTTATAATGATTTAGTTTCATACCAATATTTCTTTTGTTGCGATGCAAATATTCCATATCATTTCAAACAAACGCTATTACTTGCATCGCATTTCAACGTATCCCTTTGTAATCCCCGAGTTAAAACTCGGGGCTATTGCTAGAGGCCTTACAGGGCAGGAATTTTAAAATTACAAATTCATCATCAATGTCGTTTAGTTAAGGAGATTGCCTACGGCGAACTCACAAGTGAGATTCCGCATCAAGTGCGGAATGACAAGGAATGGTTTAAACCCCACTACAGTCATTCCTGCGAAAGCAGGAATCTTAAACTTAATAATTTAAAGCCTTAACTAAACGACATTGAATTCATCATTCTAAATTCTACATTATTCATTATAAATTACCCTATCGAACTCAAATCCCGAATAATGTAAACATCGTAATCGCCCAGAAAAGTAAAACCAAACTGTTTGTACAGATTGATTGCCGCTATGTTTGATTGGTGAACTTCCAACTTTACCTGATATCCTTTTTGCTTTACAAATTGCAACGATTCTTTAACCAATAATTTACCAATTCCTTTACGTTGATAATCGGGATGTACACCAAAGTGGTGTAAATGAATTCTTCGTCCATCAAAGGTCATCCAACTTGTACCAATAACCCTATCATCAGCATTAACGGCAACAAGCATTTTACCACCCATCGATATGCTTTGCAGAATAATATCAAGATTATCGCCACGCTGAGGATTGCCAAGATTGGTTAGACTCCAAACCTCGCTTAATCCATCAAAATCTTGAAGTTCAAAATCTCTTATGCTGGTTTCTTCCATCGATTCTAGAATTAATCAATTTTTACAACGTATAGCTGGCCTGCCTCGTCCTTAACAACCTTAACTTTTTCGCCTTTCTCAATGTAACCGAACTCTGCCATCGCATCGAACCACTCATTGTCAATTTGCACTTTACCTGATGGGCGTAGTACGGTTATGGCAACACCTTCCATTCCAACCTTACTCTTTATGTGAAGGTCAACTCCAACAAATCCCTCCTTGCCCGATAGTTCAGAGTGCAATGCAAGGTTAGGAAACATAGATGATGTCAGAAGTTTTTTGCTTAGCAAAATTCCTCCTGTCAGTCCAAGGAATACCGAGGCAACAACAACACCAAATGGTTTAACAATGGCAATTAGAGGGAATGAACCAGTACCCTTGAAAAGTTCATTATCAATCATGGCAAGGGTTAACCCTGCAACAATCAGAATTATTCCGCTAATTCCAGTTACACCAAATCCGGGAATGGCAAATATTTCAACCAGAACTAGAATTACACCTATAATAAATAGTAACAACTCCCAGTGCTCTGCCAAACCTTCCAAGTAATGTGGTGCAAAATACAATACTGCTGCAAGCACAGCCAATCCTAGAGGAAATCCAATTCCTGGCGATTGAAGTTCAAAGTAAATACCCCCAACTATTGCCATTATAAGCAATCCCGAAACAATTGGATTTGTTAAGAATCCGATAAGTTTATCGAGTAACGATGGACTGAACTCTGCCAATTTGTACTCTGTTACTCCTGCTTGTTTTAGCAAGTCATCAACCGTTTCGGCTTTTCCTTCGCAGTAACCATGCTTAATTGCTTCATCGGCAGTAAATGTTAAAACTTTTCCGGTATCAATTATACCTTCTATATATATGGAAGGGTCAACCATTGCCTCTGCAATATGTGGATCGCGACGCCATTTGAGAATTGTATCTTTTCCTACAACAATTGTATCCTGACCTTTTGCCTCAGCAGTTGCACGCATTGTACTTCGCATAAACGACTGAAACTTATCGGGCACAACATTTCCTGATTGGTCAACCACGGTAGCAGCACCAATACTTCCACCCTTACGCATATAGATGCTATCGCAAGCAATGGAAATCAACGCACCTGCCGATGCAGCCTGATTATCAATAAAAACCCATACTGGAATTTTGCTATTTAAAATCTTAGTACGAATTGAATCGGCCATATCAACCATACCGCCATAGGTATTCATATGAATTAGGATGATATCAGCATTTTGCCTATTCGCCTCATCAAAACCAACCTTAACCTGTCGCCAAGCAGCAGGCATAATACTTTCCTTAATGTTGATTTTATAAACCAACTTGGAACTACTATCGGTCTGTGCGCTAGAAGTCAATTCCAATGACAGCAACAATACAATAACTGCAATAAACTTGAGACTACTTATTCTTGAAATATTCATCGTATATTTTTTTATCCTGTTTATAAGGTCTTTACATTCTACATTCTTCTTCCATCTTCCAACTTCCAACTTCTTAAAGCCACTTCCTCTTCTTAAATATAAATAGCGTTGTCAAAGATGATAAAAGCATTAAAACCAAGGCAAAAGGATAGCCAAACTTCCAATTAAGTTCAGGGAATAGTGTAAAGTTCATTCCGTAAACCGAAGCAATAAGAGTGGGTGGCATAAACACCACAGAAACCACCGTAAATATCTTAATAATCTTGTTCTGTTCAATATTGATAAGACCCAAGAACGTGTTCTGCAAATACTCCAAACGTTCAAAGCTAAAGTCGGTATGGTTAATAAGCGAACCTATGTCGCGAGTCATTATGTTTAACTTGGGATATGTATCGTTTGGAAAACGCTCGCTTTTAAGTATTCCGCTTACCACACGTTGCTTATCCATAAAATTCTCACGGATTAGCATTGTATTCTCCTGAAGTTTACTAATCTCTAGGATTAACTCTTCATCCAACTCCTCAGCAATTCTCAGTCTCTTAGTTAAGGTAGCAATTTCTTTTGCCAACGCCTCCACCATATCGGCATCCAAATCGATACGAGTCTCCAGAAGTGCAATAAGCGTATGATAGCCTGTTGGGTATGCCTTATGGTTGGAATAAACCTTGCGAATGGTATCTGAGAAAGCCTTTAAATCTAATGTTCGCAGCGAAATAAGAATACCATCTTTAAGCGTAAACGACACAGGTTCAGTTATATATATATTATCCCTATTGATAAGAAAGTTTGAGTTGGCGATAATCAAATTTTCGGTCTCAAAATACCGCGACGAACTCTCAATCTCCTCCACCTGCTGACGAGTTTGAAGGTTTATATTGAAAAAAATCTCTACTGCTTCCCGTTCATCGTCCGTTGGATTAGCTAAGTCAATCCAGAGTAAATCCTCATAGTCGATTTCTGGCAAGCGCTCAGCATCAATCTCGTGAACAATTTTATTGAAAGCCTTGTAGAAGATTGCAATCATAGGCAGAAAAGTATTATAAAGTTATCACTATAAATTTACCTCTTTAACTTGATTCAAGAACATCTCAATGGCCTTTTTCTTGCTATCATCCAAATTGTAGGAGATATTCTTGTTCAAGTAGTCAATAGCCTCTGCCCTATCTATATATTTAAGGTTAAAGTTATCGACCGATAAAGGGATATTCTGTAAACCAAGACCAAGAGCACCATTAAATGAATCAATAAAATCATTATCCAAAGGCTTAACCGAAGCCCAAACCGCAAAAACAAAAGGCAGTCCAGTAAACTTGAACCACTCCTCTGCCAAATCGTAGCAGTACTTATAGTGCTTTTCGGAATTAAAAACCCTATCGCCAATAATAACAAGGCCTTCGTGCGGTTCTAGTCCATTAGCATCCTGCGATGGGGTAAAGGGCATCCACTCTGGCGAAATTTTCCAATAATTCTTACTTAGAATCTTTACCAAGTTCACAGAGGCTCTGGATTGGTAATCGAGATATATCCTTTCGATTTTTTCCAAGGGAGAGTTACTAAATAGAGCAACAGTCCGTACGGCACCAACAGCACCAATACAATAGTTGGATATAATCTCGTACTTTGGAAGCGACAACAATGCTGCAACAGGAATAATTCCTATGTCAGACTCATTTTGCTGTAATTTACGTGCACACTCGGAGGGATAATCGAAAGCAATATCGATATTTTGTAAAATATCAGAATGCTGCAAGCCGTAAACAAACGGTGCAGTGTTTAAATACGAAATAGCCGATACTCTTATTTTGCGGGTCATCATCCATATAGGTTAATCAACCTTTGATTATGCTACGAAGTTAGTAATTTCATCGCAAATACAATATTCTTTTAAACCATAACAACACAATTTCCAAAAAACTGTTAAACCTATCTCAAAAAAAATGTCTAAATTTTAGATAGTTAAAAACTTAAATTTAACCTAAACCTAAATAAAATGGAAATAACCAAAACCTACGCTAAGGTTAGCATCATATTTATGCTAACTATAATGCTACTTTCGCCTATGCTCACGCTGGGACAAAAGAAAGAAGCAAAAAAGGACTCCAAAAAGGTTGAAATAAAGGACTCCTTGGTAAAAAGCAGCCTAGTTTCTGGATTAAAATTCAGAGGAATCGGGCCTGCATTTACATCCGGACGTATTTCTGATTTTGCAGTCAATCCCAAAAATCACTCCGAATTTTATGTAGCCGTTTCAAGCGGACATATCTGGAAAACAACAAACAAAGGGATAACCTTTGAGCCTATTTTTGATAATTATGGAGCCTACTCCATTGGCTGCTTGGCAATGGACCCAAATAATTCAAATATAATTTGGGCTGGAACTGGCGAGAATAATCACCAACGTGCACTTGGCTACGGAAATGGGGTTTACAAATCCATCAACGGCGGAAAATCCTGGGAGAATATGGGTTTGAAGGAAAGTCGACAAATAGGTATGATTCTGATTGACCCAAGAAATTCTAATGTAGTGTATGTTGCTGCCGAAGGCTCTGCATGGGGTCCTGGTGGAGATAGAGGTTTATACAAAACCACCGATGGCGGTAAAAAATGGGAGAAAATTCTTAACATCAGCGAAAATACTGGTATCAACAATATTATTTGCGACCCACGCAATCCCGATATTCTTTATGCCACATCGGAACAAAGACGTAGGCATGTTTTTACAAAGATTGGAGGTGGACCAGAGTCTGCAATTCATAAGTCCGAAGATGGTGGTAAAACTTGGCGTAAACTAACGGATGGTCTTCCTTCAGAGGACATGGGCGGTATTGGAATAGCAATTTCACCTCAAAACCCCGATGTGATTTACGCAATTATTGAAGCAGCAAACGATGCCAGCGGATTTTATCGTTCTGTGAATAGAGGTGAATCGTGGCAAAAGATGAGCGACCATGCATCGAGCGGACAATACTACAATGAAATATACTGCGACCCTGTACAATTCGATAAGGTTTATTCTGTTGAAACCTTCTCCTTTGTTACTGTTGATGGAGGCAAAAATTGGTCTGCCATAAGCAATAATGATAGACACGTTGACGACCACGCCCTTTGGATTGACCCTAACGATAACAAGCACGTAATGATTGGTGGAGATGGAGGTGTTTATATCACATATAATATTGACCAAGGCGAATGGTACCAAGTGTCTAATCTACCTGTAACACAATTCTACCGAGTAACTACCGATAATGAAGAGCCATTCTACAATGTTTACGGAGGAACACAGGATAATAACTCACTTGGAGGCCCATCCCAAAATGTATCGAGCGGAGGTGTTACCAGTGGCGAATGGATTGTAACTGTTGGTGGCGATGGTTTCTGGTCAAGAGTTGACCCTACAAACCCTGATATAGTTTACTCGGAGTGGCAGTATGGAAATTTAGTTCGATACGATAAGAAAACTGGCGAAACAATCTACATCAAGCCTCAACCCCGTAAAGGCGAAAAAACTTACCGCTGGAACTGGGACTCACCGCTTATCATCAGCCCTCACTCTCCTACCCGACTATACTTTGCAGCCAACAAACTTTTCCGTAGCGACGACCGTGGTAATACATGGCAGGTTATTTCTGAGGACTTAACGGCACAAATAGACCGTAACACTTGGCCTGTAATGGGTAAGTTCTGGAGTATTGATGCTGTTGCTAAGGATGTTTCCACATCGTTATTCGGAACAATTGTTTCGTTGGATGAATCGCCTGTTAAGGAAAATTTGATTTATGTAGGTACCGACGATGGCTTAATTCAAATTACCGAAGATGCTGGCAAAACATGGAGAAAAGTATCAAACTTCCCAGGTGTACCGGAATACAGCTATGTAAGCGATATCTTTGCATCACGCTTCGATGAGAATGTAGTTTTTGCATCGCTCCGCAACCTTAAACGCGACGATTTTAAACCATACATACTTAAGAGTAGCGATAAAGGGAAAACATGGACTTCAATATCTGCAAATCTTCCAGAGAATGGTTCTGTTCATACCATTGAGCAAGACTTCGTGAAACCTGACCTATTATTTGTTGGAACTGAGTTTGGAGCATTCTTCTCCATTAACGGTGGACAAAGCTGGGTTGAGTTCAAATCGGGCTTACCCTCCGTAGCTGTTTACGATATGGAAATTCAGAAACGCGAATGCGATTTAGTTCTAGCAACATTTGGACGAGGTTTTTACATTCTCGACAACTACGCCCCACTCCGCGAACTAACTGGCGACCTTCCAAACAGCGAGAGTCATCTTTTTGCTGTAAAAGATGCGTTGCTCTACATTCAAACAGGCAAAAAGTACGGTCAAGGTGCAACTTACTATACAGCACCAAACCCAGAATTCGGAGCAACCTTCACGCTTTACTTAAAGGATGTTCCCAAAACAAAAAAAGAAACTCGCCAAGAAGCAGAAAAGAAGTTATTTAAGGACAGCAAACCTATACCACAGCCCAGCCTTGCTGAACTTGAAGTAGAAAAAAATGAAGTTCCAGCCTATCTACTTGTAACTATTCGTGACAATGATGGTTCTGTTATTAGAACAATGACTCAGAAACCTTCAAAAGGAATTCAACGTTTTAACTGGGATTTGTGCTACGATAATACCAGAATTCAAAAATCAGACAAATTCGACCCATTTGCTAAAAGGAATGGGAACGTTTATGTGCTTCCTGGAACATATTCAGTTGAAATTGCTATGGTACATAATAGTAATGTTAAAATACTTGCAAAACCAGAAAAATTCAACGTTAAAGCACTTAACAACAACACTATTCCTGTTCAAAACCGCGAAAAAATGGTTGCTTTCCACAAAGAAATCTCTAACCTTTCGAAAGCAATGGTTGGGGCAATGCAACTGAACAACGATTTACGGAAAGAGGTTGTTGCAATGAAGCAAACAGCCCTAGCATTACCTGCTGCTCACGATAAATTGCTTCCAATGCTGAATGATATTCAGAAGGAACTGAATGAAATTGATTTAGTATTCAATGGATATGAGCCAAAGGCAAGTTCCGAAGAACTTCCACCACTGGATGTTCCTCTTTACAATAGGTTAAGCGACCTTATTGAAACTCAAATAAACAGCACTGCCGATATAACTGGCACATCAACTATGCTATTCAATATACTTAAAGAGGAATTCCCTCCAGTATTAGAACGCATTAGAAAAGTAGCCGAGGTAAAAATTATTGAAGCCCGTAAAATGATGGATGACAAAAATGCACCGTATACTTATGGCAGAGTGCCTGTGTGGAAATAATCAGTAAAAACATTTAAAAACAAAGCCCTCGAAAATTGAAGTGACCCCAAAAAGTTGGACGGATTAATATTAATTTATAATGGAATGGGTTCTGTATTTTACAGGGCTCATTCCTTTTAAGTTAGCCTTTATTCTATCGTTGTTATAATAATCAATATACTCTTTTACCTCC
>JAKQKB010000037.1 GCA_029560875.1 Bacteroidota bacterium
CGTGGACTTTGTTATACAATATGGGCATCAATTACAAAAAGAACCGATATTGGGAATTTCAGCGTTTATGTTGGGACAAATCCCAAACAATATAAAGAAGCAATTAATGCGACAATTGATGTTATTGAAAAATCAAAATCCGACATTAATTTATTGAACAAGGTGAAGAATTTAAAATTGGGGAAACTTATGTTGGGTTATGAAAATACAGAAGACATTATTATGCGAGCTACCAACGATATTCTTTTTTTGGGCAGACCAAGGGGATTTGAAGAAATAAAAAAGGAAATTGAAGAAGTGAAAATTGAAGATATAGAAACGGCTGTAAACAAATACTTAAAACCGGAATTAATTTATACAACAATGCTTGCGCCAAAAGATTTTAAGGCAGATTGATATCAAAAATCAGCACTAAGTTCTGATTTAAAAAAAACAGATTTTTAAAAAATTTGGTAGAAGGCTTGACTTTTTATTAAAAAAGGAGTATACCTATAGTAGGAAAATAGTGATGCACATTTGCACTTTACATATAGAGAACTTCGTATGGAGTTCTAAAATTCGAAAAAGGAGAAAATTAATGAAAAAGATGATGATAGTGTTGTTCTGCTTTCTGGTTGCGGGTTTCTATTCGTGTGATTCCCCGGTCGCCCCGGAGAAGGGATCCACGGTTGAATTCAAGTATGCCAGGGAAACTGAAAGCGCCGAAGATGCGAATCCGCTTAATATCGACTTCGGTACTGGCGGCGGTGTAATTGTAAACCTCTGGCGCAGAACCGGGTTTAACGAATGGATAGGCGAAAGATATCTTGACTATAGTTACGGAAGCGAGTACCATGTTTATGATGTTGATGCGTCCTACGGTGATTTTTGGCATAAAGATAAAGGCAGAATTATCTTTGCTCGCGACAAAGATAAGGGTCAGGATTGGGTTGAGCTTACAGATATCCTGCCGAGTCCGGATGGACAAGGAGAATGTGCAAGACTCAGGCTCGGAGAAAGAGGGGTATATTTTTAAAGGCGGTACCTAAAAGGGTACCGCCTTATTTTTTTATTTTTGCATTATGTTATAATTAAATATGTTATAATTAAATTAATAATATTATTTTATCTTAAAAAACAAATTTATATGAAATTATCAAAATATATTCCAATCATAATGTTGTTTTGTTTTTTATTGTTTATTGTTTTAATTGTGCAAAATGTATATGCCTATGGTTCTCCAAATAAATATTGCTTTACATATCCAAATGACTGTGGAGCTACTCCTTCTGAGTGCAATCCCAAGACACTTTGTAGCGACAAATTATATCCCGCGTATAATGCCAAATGCGAAACTGATGTTGAAGCTGGAAAATGTCCTTATCCTTGCGCGTGGGTAATCCCCACAAAATGTGTTTATGAGTTAATACCCGTTACGCTTAATCTTTCGGCCAATCCTAGTTCGGGAACATCCCCTTTATTGAATGTAAAATTAACCGCCAATCTTAGTTCAACACTTAAAGATGTTACTGTGCTTTATCGATTTGATTGTGGCGATGGTGTTTGGAGCACACAAGGCGGATCAAATACTTATACATGTAATTATGCAAATTCCGGAAATTTTACGGCAAGGGCTGAAGCCAGATATAGTACTTCTTTTGATGGTTGGCAGATGAGAAGTAGTCAAACTATAATTAAAGTTGATCTTCCTGCTTTTAATTTTAATATTACAACAAATCCAACTTCTGGTTCGGTAACAAGAAGTAATTCTGTTACCACTACCGTGACAGTTGCTAGAACTGCAGGAACTGGAGCAACAGTAAATCTTGCTGCCAGTAGTTTGCCAACAGGAGTAACTGCTTCTTTTTCTCCAACTAGTTGTAATCCCGGTACTGGCTCTTGTACTTCCACTCTTACACTTTCCGCCAATTCTACTGCTCCGGCAATCACAAGCGATGCCATTACCATTACCGGCACAAGTGGGAGCATATCCGATAGCGCTACATATTATTTAACTGTTGTTGTTCCTAATGTTTCCTGCACAATTACTGCAAATCCTTCTTCAGGCACAGCGCCGTTGAATGATGTTGATGTAAAAGCCACGGTTGGAGGCACGGCAACAGGAGATATTGTTTATCAGTTTGATTGCAATAATGACGGAACATACGAATACATATCTTCAGCAACATCATATAATCCCTATACCAGAAGCGATTTGTGCGATTATGCAAATTCCGGAACTTATACTGTTAAAGTGCGAGTAACCAGACAAGGAGTTTCAGCTACTTGTACCAATACGGTTACGGTTAAAAGTCCGCCCGTGGTTGATATTAAAGCAAGGCAGTCAGGTTCAGGAACATATTCCAATGGTCCGATTACTATTGGATACAATTCAAAAGCTGATTTGCAGTGGACAGCGACTAATGCCACTTCCTGCATTGCGTCCGGAGATTGGTC
>JAKQKB010000040.1 GCA_029560875.1 Bacteroidota bacterium
ATGGAGATGGAAGAAATGAATATTTCCATATAGAAGGTTTAGATTGTTTTTCTAATAATACTGTCGAAATCTACAACCGTTGGGGAGTATTAGTTTTTGAAACTAGTAAATACAATAATGTAGATAATGTTTTCGAAGGATATTCAAGAGGACGAACAACCATAAGCCAATCCGAAGCATTACCAGATGGAACATATTATTACGTTCTTAAATATCTGGACTTTAATGGTAACGGAGTACAAAAAGCGGGTTATTTATATTTAACCAGATAATATTAAAAATAAATGAGCAACAGTAGAAATGCTGTTGCTCTTAAAAATAAAAGATTATGAAGACAAGAATACTATTATTCGCTTTGCTGTTTACTGGAGTGCTAAGTTATGCCCAACAAGATGCACAATTTACACAGTATATGTACAACACGATCAATGTCAATCCTGCCTATGCGGGGTCGCGAGGAGCTATGAGTATGTTTGCCCTATATCGTACCCAATGGGTTGGACTCGACGGAGCACCTGTTACCAGTACAGTATCAATGAACACACCACTGAACGAATCCAATTTAGGATTAGGAGTGTCTTTGATTAATGATAAAATAGGGCCAACTACAGAAAATACTATTTCTGCCGATTTGTCTTACACCATTCCAACCTCAGATACTTGGAAGTTGTCTTTTGGTATTAAAGCTACTGCCAATTTATTCGATTTGGATGCAACCAAATTAAATCCAGTAGATGCCACAGACCCTAGTTTGCAAAATTACAACACCTTCTCTCCAAACATTGGAGCAGGTCTGTATTGGCATTCTGACAAGGCATATGTAGGTTTTTCGATTCCAAACTTTATCGAAACCAACCGCTATGACGATAACGAAGTAGCCATTTTCAAAGAAAGAATTAGCTACTACCTCATAGGAGGTTATGTGTTTGATTTGAGTGATACCGTCAAATTCAAACCCGCCTTTTTGACCAAAATGGTAGAAGGTGCTCCCCTACAAGTGGATCTTTCAGGAAACTTTATGTTTTTTGACAAATTTATGTTGGGCGCATCCTACCGATGGAGTGCTGCTATGAGTGCTATGGTAGGGTTTCAAGTCTCAGATGGTTTATACATTGGCTACGGATACGACAAAGAAACCACCAATTTAGACAACTATAATTCGGGTTCGCACGAAATATTCTTGCGTTATGAATTGTTCAAAAACAACAACAAAATAACCACTCCAAGATTCTTCTAAAAAGCAATCAATATGAAAAATTCTATACTCCTTTACATAACGATACTAAGTGCTTTTTCATTTAATAGTTATGCACAGAATTCCAAAACCACAACTGCTGACAAAAAATACGATAGCTATGCCTACATAAAAGCCGTTAGCACCTACGAAAGAGTGGCCGAGAAAGGATACAAATCAGAAGATATGTTCCAAAAATTGGGTAATTCCTATTACTTCAACGGAGAGTTGGACAAAGCAGCCAAATGGTATGACGAATTATTTAAAATGAATCCCAATCAGGAATCCGAATACATCTATCGTTATGCTCAATCCCTAAAAGCCATTGGTCAAACCGACAAAGCCAACCAAATGCTAGAAACATTTAGCCAAAAAGCAGGCAACGATACCCGAGGAAAACTATTCGGTAAAAACAAGAACTATCTTGAGCAAATCAAAGCCAATTCAGGAAGATACAAAATAGAAGATGCTGGAATCAACTCTAAATATTCCGATTACGGAAGCGCTTTTTACAACAACAAACTAGTTTTCTCCTCTGCTAGAGATACCGGAAGTTTAGGACAAAGAAAACACACTTGGACCAATCAGCATTTTACCAATCTCTATGTTTCCGATTTGGGCGAAGAAATGACTCCCGGAAAAGTAAACAAGTTTGCCGATAAAATCAATTCAAAATTCAACGAATCGACCCCAGTTTTCACCAAAGACGGCAAAACAATGTACTTTACCCGAAATAACTATCTCGATGGTAAAAAAGGAAAAGATGCCAATAAAGTAACATTAGTAAAAATCTACAAAGCCAGTTTCGAAAACGACAATTGGGACAAAGTAACCGAATTGCCTTTCGACAGTGATTCCTACAGCGTAGCACATCCAACATTGAGTCCAGACGAAAAAACATTATATTTCGCCTCGGATATGCCAGGAACACTCGGTCAATCGGATTTATTCAAAGTCAAAATAAACGATGATGGCAGTTATAGCACACCACAAAATCTTGGCAAAGCAATCAATACCGAAGGAAGAGAAACCTTCCCTCAAATAACGGACGAAAACGAACTCTATTTCGCCTCAGACGGGCATCCTGGACTAGGAGGATTAGATGTATTTGTAACCAAAATGGCCAATGATGGAACATTAGGAGAAATTCAAAATGTAGGTGATGGCATAAACTCTCCAAAAGATGATTTTGCTTATCTAATAGACACCAAATCTCGAAGAGGATTTGTTACTTCTAATAGAGATGGAGGTCAAGGATACGACGACATCTACAAATTTTTGGAAACCAGAAAACTAGTTTGCTTGCAAGAATTATACGGCACCGTGACGGATGTAAACACCTCACAAATACTTCCTGATACCAAAATGAGTTTGTTCGACAACGAATTCAAACTAATAAACACCACCATTTCAGATGCTTCAGGAAACTACAAATTCGAGGTAGAGTGTGGCAAAACCTATAACGTAAGAGCGGCAAAACCAGACTATGTTACTAAGGAACAAAAAATAGCCATCGCAACAGAAAACGGAAGAACAAACTTGAATTTTGCCTTAGAAAGCGAAGTGTGCAAAGTGGCTATTGGCGATGATTTAGGAAAATGTTTTGGTATAAAAATGATCTATTTTGATTTAGACAAATACAACATTAGAACCGAAGCGGCCTTGGATTTAGAAAAAATACTAGACGTTTTGAACCAAAATCCAACAATGAAACTCGATATTCGCTCCCATACCGATTGCCGACAAACTGTTCAATATAACCAAGTTCTCTCGGATAGAAGAGCCAAATCGACTATCGCTTGGTTAGTCAAAAACGGAATAGACGCCAGCAGATTAACAGGAAAAGGCTATGGCGAAACGCAGTTAGTAAACGACTGTGGTTGCGAGCCTACAAACCAATCCAGTTGCACCGAAGAACAACACCAAATGAACAGACGTAGCGAATTTATCATTACTGCGCTATAGTTTAAAAATAAAATTTACTTAGAAACCCCTCGAAAGTTATAATTTTCGAGGGGTTTTCTATTTCTGGGAAGCAAGGATTAGAAATATAAAATAATCCAATTCTATCTCCCTCTCCTTTGGAGAGGGTTGGGGTGAGGTTAAATAA
>JAKQKB010000044.1 GCA_029560875.1 Bacteroidota bacterium
TGCCTTAATTTCGACCCAAGGGTATTGAACAATATCTGCTGACTTTTCTACAGTCACCTTATGCGTGTTCAGGATTTCAATGAGTAAAATCGGTTCATTTAAACTATCGAGAATTGCCACATCGATTTTACGATCACCAAGACACCATTCTGTCTTTACCTGATAGTTAGTAAAAAAAGGCACAACTTCTTTCGGACCTTGTTTGGTATCAAGCAAAAAAATTGGCATGCTAAGACCGCATTCTGCGAAATTTTCAAATTGATGCCGAATTTCTTGGATCGTTCTCGAGTGTAACTGATGACTTTTTGTATGACTTATCCGTCCGTCCTCAGGGTAATGCCTGAAAAAACAGGTAGTACCCCGCCGTATTCTTTTTACTGGCTTATTACACCTTGAATCGCGACAGATATAACGACCTTTAGGGGCATGAGAGTCGGCTTCATGGGCTTTAATATACACATTTCGCTCAAGATCTATCGCCTCAGGAATGGTCAGAATTTTACTAAACATGATAACTGCTCCGAGCATGAATAGCAGAAATGACGTGGCTGGCAAATCCATTAAAAATAATCCAGTTCTTATAGTCGGAATCCCAATAACCATGTCCAATACAAATGCCATAAATGATTGAACCCAACTTCAGGTTATATGGATGCCAAACGGCAATATCTCCCGATGGTAAATTCCTAATATAAACAGGAATATTATTGATGTAATATGTTGTGACTTGCATGGCCTGACTCCTTTTCATAACTTGGAAGTTACGATACTGGCTACGCAACACTAAAAATAGAAAATAACCAGATAAAAGGGTTTTTTAGGGATGGAAAACATTCAAGATAAATCAATAGAAAGGCTAGCAACGTGCCTACAAAGCTATCTAAATCTGCAACAAAAAGAAAAGGCTGAGATTAAATTTCTTGCAATGGTTGCTAGGCTAACCCTACAAAAAATTCAGTCTGGCACTGACCCGGTTATTAATTCTAAAGAGCTATTTTTGGAATTGTTTCCAATGGGTGATGTAAAAAATACCAGTACCAAACTCGCCAATATTTGGAGGAATGTTCCTGACTTTCAAGTATCAGTCAGAAATAGAGTTAGCGAATATGCAGTCAATAATTGCCAATTAGAGGTTTATCCCTGGGTAGAAAAAATTGAATCAGATGGCGGTGCAGGAAATTTAGCAAAGTACCGCCTGATTGGGCTAGCCATTAATAAAGCAGAAATAGCCAGTCCAAATGTGTATCGTAAAACGCTACAGCACGACATTGAGTACACCCCAGTACAGGACTTTAAGCCTTCATGGTTAGCCAGAATTTTCTTTGACAAGGAATTTGAAATAATCGGATACAAAAAGTGGATGATGATTTTTTTTCCACTTGTAGAAATGCTTTTCTATATTTTAATGATTATAGTTTTACTAATCGCACTTAGAGACCAAACATTAGCAAATTTGTCTTTGTATAAAATCGGCCTATTGATTGCAGCGGTTTGGTTTTTTATTAGCACTTTGCGTCGCTTTGAACGATTTGCCGATGACAGAATTATCATTACATCTGACCATTTTATGGCTTGGGGTGAGTTATCAATCGTGCAAGAAGTCGTTACAGTGAATGATGAAAACGATAACTTTCTATATAAGAAAGTGCGGCTTACCAAATACGTTGGAATATGCCCGATATGCAATGCAAGAGTTGAACTGGCGAAGGGAGAGCCCGATTTTCCGAAAAGGATAGTTGGTCGTTGTAAAGAAAGCCCTAGAGAACATGTTTATTCGTTTGACCGAGTAACCATGCTCGGCAATATGTTACGAGGCTTTTCGATTCAAGAAAATAAGCAATAAAGAGAGCTTTACACATTTATAGTTCGATGCGTGCGTTGATGTAATACATAAAATAATAATAATTAAAAATAAAGCCTAAGGTTGGCACAAATCCAAATAATTTCTGTACAATAATTATTGTGGAAAAGATAACTAAAATTGCGAGTCGTAAAAACAAACCTGGTGGTGGCAGAAAAATTGGCACTGGTAAATTCTTAGAACCTACAACGGCATTAAGAGTACCTGCTAGTCAAGAACCCATCATTCAAGATTTTTTAGCGGCTTATCAACGTAAAAAGCTTGCCAATAGCTTAGATGTTGTCTCTGATTTTGAGTGGCCTAAATTGCTGCGCCAACCAGTTTCGTTGCCACTATATACTTCAAAAGTCTCCGCAGGCTTCCCATCGCCAGCCGAAGAACACGTAGAAAAACGTTTAGACCCTAGCGAATTTCTCATTGACCAAAAAGATGCCACTTTCTTTGTCACCATACAAGGCCAGTCGATGATTGATGTAGGTTTAATGCCTGGCGATAAAGCCGTAGTAGATCGCTCTAAACTTGCATCTATTGGTGACATTGTCTTAGCCGTGCTCGATGGAGAATTCACCATCAAAACCCTTGCCAAGAAAAAAGATGGCTCCCCGCGTTTACTTCCTGCCAACTCAACTGGGGCTTATTCCCCCATCGATATTAAAGAAGGCATGAGCTTTGAAATTTGGGGTGTAGTCACCGGTTCGTTTAGACGCTTTAAGTAAATTGAATGCACTAAAGCTAAATCATGCAGCCTTGCATTACGTATCAACTGACCATTCAAGTCAAACAAGACAGCACCATCCAGGTTGGCAAGCTCGGGGCGTTCCAATTCCCTGCGGGCTATTATGTGTATACTGGTAGCGCTAAGCGCAATTTAGAAGCACGCATTCAGCGCCACCTATCAAATGAGAAAAGATTAAAGTGGCATATCGATTATTTACTTGATGCCCCTGAAGTCGCAATCACCCAGGTGACCAGATGGACGGCACCAGAATGTGAAGTCAATCAACTAGGACAGGGCAGCCTGCTGATTCCGCACTTTGGCGCGACAGACTGTCATGCTGGTTGTGGGAGTCACCTGAAGTATTTAGGTCTATCAACAGCGTCATCCCCTCTGACTATTCCGACACCATGACGGCCTTATCTAGCGCAACCACACGTCAAATCGCACTTATCGACGTAAATAACTTCTATGTCAGTTGTGAACGGGTGTTTAATCCTAAGCTTAAAAATAAGCCAGTGGTAGTGCTGAGCAATAATGATGGTTGTGCCGTTGCTCGAAGTAACGAAGTCAAAGCCCTCGGTATTGGTATGGGTGCACCATGGTTTAAGTTTAAAGACCTCGCCAAACAACATGGTATTGTGGCGATGTCATCCAATTATGCCTTGTATGCTGATATGAGTAATCGGGTCATGAGTATCCTACGCGACTTTAGTCCTCAACAAGAAGTCTATTCCATCGATGAATCTTTTTTAGATTTAACCAGCTTTAACTCTAAAGACCTTATTCACTATGGTCAACAAATGCGCCATCGTATTTTGCAATGGACGGGCTTGCCAGTATGCGTTGGAATAGGTTCCACTAAAACACTCTCTAAGCTTGCTAACCATTGCGCAAAAAAGCGCAAAGAATTTAATAGCGTGTGTAACTTCAATACTATGCCAGCAAATGATTTAGATAAACTACTCAATCAAATTGAGGTGGGTGAGATCTGGGGTGTAGGTCGTAAACTCGCCCCTAAGTTGCAAGCTCTAGGATTGAATACCGTACTCGATTTAAAGCGTGCTAGCCCAGAAAGATTACGTCAACAATTTAGTGTGGTAATGGAAAAAACCATACGAGAACTCAATGGTACGGTATGTATAGAGATGGAAGACATCGCCCCAGCTAAACAACAAATCTTGAGCTCACGTAGCTTTGGTTATCCTGTCACGGATTATGAAAGCCTAGCTCAATCAGTCACGCTTTACATGAGTAGTGCCGCTAGACGATGTCGTAAACAAATGAGTTTTGCGGGTGCAGTACAAGTCTTTATTACGACCAGTCCTTTTAAACCAGATGCACCGTTTTACAGTAATGCCATGACCATTGCCTTACCCAGTCCAACGCAAGATACGCGGATGTTAGTTAATGCAGCACTATGGGGTTTAAAGCAAATCTATCGACCCAATTATCAGTATGTAAAAGCAGGTGTCATGCTCAGCGAGTTAGTGCCGATGGAAGGTGTGCAAACGGATTTATTTAGCCAAGTGGCCGCTTCCCCTAAATCGAATGCCTTAATGTCAGCTATGGACAGTATTAATAAGAAAATGGGTAAAGAAGCCATTAAGCTAGCCAGTGAAGGTTTTGCTCGGCCTTGGAAAATGAAACAAGGCAATAAGAGCCCCAGCTATACCAGCAATTGGGATGAAATATTGTCGGTTAGTTAAGTTGTCTTTAGAGTGAGTTATCGGATTATTTTGAGGCTAATCTGCTCTCCAGTTATAACAAAACCATGTTTTGCGTACCATAACTCCAATCTTTCCAAATCACCATCAAGGTTGCCTATTTTTTCTTGAACACCGGAGTTTCTACATAAAAGTATTACTCGCTTTAGTAGCTGGCTTCCAATTCCATGCCCTCTAAAGCTATAAGTTCTTTTCCAAA
This sequence comes from Bacteroidota bacterium, assembly GCA_029560875.1. Taxonomy (GTDB): domain Bacteria; phylum Bacteroidota; class Bacteroidia; order Bacteroidales; family Tenuifilaceae; genus SB25. The sequence continues at coordinate 4,503 of JAKQKB010000044.1, forward strand.
AAAACAGCTTGCCCATAGGGTAATTGTCATCTACGCGAATATCTGCAAGTATTGCTATATTTCCATCCAAATTAATATGCGCATAGCCGATTCTAGCACCATGATAATCAGCAATAATTGAGCAACCGTTGGGGAATAATGAACCAATCTGTTTGATTACAACTTTATTCAAGTTAATTGTTGATTGCATAAATTATCGTGGTGCAGCTTCGCTAGTTAGAAAACCACTTGGGGCTAATTGTAGCAAGCTTCTCGCTTCATCATGATTGGCCTGTAACCATGGCAAGTAGTTCACTTCATTCAACACCACAATGGAGCGCTTCTCATCTTCAGGTTTATGGAAATGCTGCATCACTGGGTGACCATCAGCATTAATCGTCAGCATCGAAAATGAAAAGATGATCTCTCCAGTTTCTTTATCGATAAACCGCTCCCAGATTGACGCAACAGCCACTGGTTCACTGTCTGTGCGCTTAATGCGCCAGCGAATGGCTTTACCTGTTTCCCAGTTGGGCTCAGAAAAGCTTTCCATGATAGCTAGCCCAAAACGGCGCTCTTTCCAAGCACTACGATAACTGGGTTTCTCAGCCACAGTTTCACTACGTGAATTATAGGTGCGTAAACCAAACTTTTTCTTATCGGCAGCCCAATGGGGGACCAAGCCAAATTGCGCTAATTCACATTTAGCTTGGCCATTTTCTAGGTAGATAAATGGAGCAGGGTAAGTCGGATACGTTTCTGCGCGCCACGGTGCATTGGGTAAATTGCAACCGAAGTGTTGATTGACCCACGGGTTATGTTCAGGCTTTATGGGTTGGAAATTACTACACATTGATAAACCTAATTTTCTCTAAAATAAATCTACTTAATCTCAATTTGCAGCAAGTATAGTCAACTGAAACTAATTTAACAAAGTCGTAATTGACTATTAAGAATGTAGGCATCATATATCTAAGCAGAACAATTATAGTATTTTGATTGCCAATAAACTCAGTTCAATCAAAGCATCCGATTATAAATGCTACATTCAACGGTTACTTGTATCCGTAATTACTTTTTATTAATATACAGAACTACATTTTGGCGTAATTATAGTTAGGGTTTATATGAGTTTGGATGAGATTTACCGGGAAGGTGAATTGCATTATTTCAAAAAAGTTAAGTATAAAAACCCATACCTTAGTGGTAGTGATGAATTTAATGAATTCGAACGTGGCTGGACACAAGCCTTAAAACGTACAAATGGAAATTGTATTGACTCCTTGACTATGGGAATGGGCCCCTCAGAAAAACCTTATAACAGTGATTCAGTTGCTGAAGAAAAGAAGCTGCAAAGTGAGTTGTATAGAAATCGCAAGGGCTGATTTAAGGTTCACCCTAACATTCTTCAGTCAAGCTTGACGGGTGATGTCACATTTTAAGGATACAAATTTTTATAAGTATGGTTATGCTACGATAGGGTTCAGTACCATCTTTAATCGATAGATTGCTTTTTTAGAGAGGTTTCTAGAGGTGATAAGACTAGTATTGATGATATTATACATATCAACTTAAAGTGCTTAATAGCGGAGTGAAAGTGACAAATAATATACAAGAATCAAAATTAATTGTTGAGTTACTTCGCCAAACAACTAGTTTGCAAATCGTAAAAGACTTTTTAAAATCTAAAGATTTATCTTTTTCTTCCAGTAGTTGGGAGGAAATTCTAGATAAACGAATTCTTCCAGCTATAGCTGAAAATCGTATAACGAATGATGAGTTAATAGCACTTCTGCAGTCAGTAGAAGAGTGTGGTCATCAACATGTGTTTTTGTATACCTGCCCTAAAGAAAAAGCAATTGAGCTAATGGACAGGTCTCGAATAGTTAGCATTTTAAAATCAATAAAATTAGAAGATTTACTGACTAAGCCTAGAGTCCTAGATCAACCTGCAAATCCTCAGATTGTAGATGTGCGTTGGCAGTCGGAAAGTGTTGACTATAATATGACAATTAAAGAGGTTGAGCTTAGAAAATTTCAGACCTTTCTTGGGACTGAACAGCACGACAATAAAATTCATAAGATATATGGTCTTCAAGAAGAGCGAGCAGTAAATGTAGCAAAATTACACAGAGATGGTTTACTTGAAATAAGAATAGCTTCTCTTGCAAATAGCACTAAATATGAAGCTGATGTTAGACGTTTTAGAAATCATTTAAGTGCAATTTTGCCCTTAAATGAATTTAAAGAACTTTCACTCTCGACAGTCAAGCAACGGCTCTGGAATGAGCGTTCTAGTCTTAGAGATTTGATTCGATATAGTGATACTACAATTAGGGACGAAGCAGGAAATATTTTGAAAGCTGCTACAGGAGCTGATGATGCGGATCTTAATACAAGTACAATAGTTGGTGAAAGTCTCGATCACCTTCTTGAAAAGGATGAAAGCTCGTACTGCGCAGGAGCAAATCTTTGGTTTAAGCGAAATAATCAATTAACTTCAGACACTCATGCATTACTTAACGGAGAGTTAAACGAATTTGCTCTACCTGCAAACTGTACTGAAAAAGACTATAACTATGTTCTCACACAACTTAGATTATTTAATAAAAGAGTTTCCTGAAGAGCGCCCTGCTATCGAGAGGCTTTGTATCTACCTCGATTCTGTAAAAGGTTCAGTTCGAGAGCTAACTGTTCAAAGACTTTATGATCTAATAGATCCTTCATCCCAACGTGTACTCGTAAAGATGCTCCAACAACTAGTTAAAAATGGAGTATTCAAACAAATAGTTCGGGTTGAGTCTGACTCTTTGGGAGGAATTGGAGATTACGATTCTGTTGTAGATGTACCAAAAGTAATATTCGACAGTCGATTAGGACAAACTGTAGAAGTAAGACTAGACCAAATCCACTTGGTTTATAGGTTAGAGCAAGGTGTGAAGTGATATGTCCTTCTCCCAACTGAATAGTTTTAAAGATTCATTAAAGAATCTTCCACCGGAAAAACAATTATCAGCTACTCAGGATTTTATAAATCAAATTAAAGATCCCGAAGAGCGATATATCGCTGAAACAATGTTTTTCATTGGCCAAACAATAAGCTCATCTGAGCAAAAACAACATATCGTAGTTTTAATTCATGGAATCAGAACACATGCAGAATGGCAAGAGAGGCTAGCAGAAAAGCTAAAAAATGAGGCAGGAATAGAGGCATTTCCGATAGGGTATGGATATTTTGATGTATTTAAATTTTGGTTTCCCTTTTTTACTAGAGAAGAGCCCGTAGTAAGAGTACTACGCGAAATAAGAACATTACGATCAAAAAATCCTAACGCAGATATTTCAATAGTCGCCCATAGTTTTGGTACTTACATAATTTCGCGAATTTTGAGTAATGAAACTGATGTAGAAATTCATAGACTACAGTTATGTGGTTCAATAATTTCCTTGAAATATAGATGGGATCAAGTCGATTCTAGGATTTCAGGGAAAGCTGTAAATGATGCGGGTACTCAAGACATATGGCCAGTTATGGCGTCACTCTTATCTTGGGGTTACGGAGCGAGCGGTGCATTTGGGTTTAAGACTGTAAGCATTAAAGACCGATTTCATAATTGTGGGCATAGTGATTTTTTCACTGATGAACACATGAGAAAATATTGGATTCCATTGCTAATAGATGGGCAAATCGTATCATCAGAATGGAGTAGTTTACGAACGTCACGTGGACTTTTCATTAATTTCCTGAGTTGGTTACCTTTCAAAAGTTTATTAGGGCTTTACTTAATATATAGATTTGTTGCCTATAATATTTAGGTCAGAAAATGTTTTATATATCGAGTTTATATGAATGGTTGCTTATCGGAAAAACTAATTATATTGGTTGAGCCACCGCTAGGATTTCTGAATTCGAAACCTATCAGAAAGCTTTCTTGAATACTTTGAGAAAATACTTCAATACGCAATTTTCTTCTCACTAATGATAGCTAATTTATAAATCAGGCAAATTGCATAATACTGCTACTGATATAGTAAATTGACAACTGTTTTTCTTTTGCCAAAGATGCTCATCCATTTTGGCAGTACAACCAGCATCTTCAAGTAATCCAATACTCCCATCTGCATTACACATTAAAATGACAGCATGTCCACCCTCTCTGTTAATTTTAAGTAGGTATCCGGCAAAAGGACCAAGAAGTGACGGATCATCCTCAGTTGAAATTTTAAATATTTCTTCGTCACTCATGCTTTCGTCAGGCATATCTATACTTACTGTAGTTTCAACAGCTTGGCTTAATTTAATTAGTGACGAAGCTTTAATGTTCATTAACTCATTGTTTTTTTCATTTTTGTTTACTGATGCACAACCTTGAAGCAATAGAGCATAAGTAATAATGACCAAAGTTAATCTAAATGAGTAATTAAACCCAGAATACAAGTTTTTCATTCTGGTCCCTTCCAGTGTCAAAATCCCAATTACCAACTTTATGTTTATACTCGACATCATTTAAAACAATGGCTCTAGCAATTATTATCCAAATATTAACAACATTCTCAATTGCAAAATCGAATATTTCGTCATATTGCATAGGACCATTGGGTGTTTTTAAATCTTTAATGTATTGATAGTCAATTTCGTCAAATTTAGGATAGGTTAATCCACAATCAACAGCTACATGCCTTGCAAGTGGTAAAAGTTGGTAGCCCTCCTCGGCAATCTTGTTCACCATTAAATCAAATGATTTATGCCAGCTCTCAATTTTAGGTGAGTTGGATATAAACTCTTCAGAGTGGACTTTATTTAACATTTCAGACCAAATCAGTGAAACTGCAGAGTCAATTACACCATCCTTACCACAATTGCAAATTGATGATACATGTTCGGAAACGCCAATATTGCCAACATTGATGCGAGCGAAAATATAACTATCTTGATGCATTTCACATCGACGATGTGCAGTTTGATTTTCTTTGTATGGTCCAACTTTTAATTCAATAATCGGGTGAATCGTAACGTCAGTCACCATGTGGGCAACATACCCAAGTAGCCATGCGGTGCTTTTACGCTTAGGAAGTCCGTCAGGCATATTTTTGATGTAATCAATACCTGCATAAATCATCTCACCACTTTTGGTGTAATGCATCGAATCAGCCCATATGGCTGAGTTTTTATTAGTGATATCAAGATAGGGGTAATCTGGACTCACCGCACCAAGCTCACAGAATTTGAAATTGTAGGATAACGCTTTAATGATTTCTTTTGGAAAGCGATCAAGAGAAACTTTTCTGACTTTCTCTAGTGCAATATTGACGAGAGTAATGTGAGCAAAGGCGCCTGGCATTGATAAGCTCCAAATCGGTTTTTTTAAAATATTAAAGCAAAATTAGTCGGATTGCTTAATCTTTTAGGTTGCAGTTGTTTCTATAGAATGTTCACCACAATCTTCTGAAAAATTTTGGCGAAATCTTGGTTTCATCAATAACGAAAGCAAATTCAATGTCCATGAAAATCCTAGACTGCAATTACTAGCACCCTAACTGTTCAATCAACCTGCCGCCCAAAGCTCAGATTTGGGGTTTCCTCAATGCCAGCAGTAGGTTATTTACAACGTTAGCACTTAAGGCAAACAAAATATGGCATATAATATTTTGTGTTCTTTCTTATATTTTTTTTTATCTGACTGTTAGTTTAGCATCAGCAATCTATTCAATGAGTTGTACCCCTGATTAAACTTATAAACTGGGTTATAAAAACCATAATTTGTTGATGCCATTTTAGTAATTTGCCTCTAAAGTTTTTTAATTATTTGCAGATAACAAAATTAATACAATTTTCAATTAATTGTTTTACAATCAACAAATAACTTTTATCGAACTGCATACATTAAATAAACCCAATGCAAATATCACAAAAAAAACCTGATCTGACAGTTGTGGAAATTAGCATCGTGCTAATTGGTGACTTCAATCCGATGATTTTTCATCCGATGTGGTTAGCACATCAAGATTTGATAAGGGCAAACGAAGCTAATGATGCAGTTATTAGCGTGATTCATACTGACGTTTCTCAGTTCCAGCTTGATTGGATTGCATTTCAAATTCTGCGCGATAGATTTACAGCTACCATTAAAGCAGATGCATTTAAGGATCATTTGGGTGATATTGTTCAAGGAGTATTTACAATACTTGGCCATACTCCTATAAAACAGTTAGGGATTAACGTTACACTTAAAGCTCAATTTAAGTCCACTGAAGATTGGCACTCATTCGGCCACTACTTAACCCCCAAATCGCCATGGATGAATGTTCTTGATGCGCCAGGGATGCGTTCTGTAAATATTCAAGGTAAAAGAATAGATGGTAAGCCTGGGTTCATGATTTATTCAATTGAGCCTGATTTGATAAGTGGAGAAAACTACGCAAATGTTAGGGTGAATGACCATTACGATAATCCAAATTTGAATGGTCAAGAACCGATTAATGCAAATTGGGCACTAGAAATTTTACATGAGAATTATATTAGTTCTGTTGTTAATGCCTCACTAATGACAAATAAGTTGATCGAGAACTTCATGTCAATTAACGAAGTGGATGCTCCTGTTATAATAGAAAGGTCTGTTAAAAAAACAGATAAAATTGTTGCTGCTAGTCTGGCGAATGAAATCGAACATAAATAATTATCATAACTAAACGAGACATTTATTAATGTACGCCTTTTCCACACAAGACATGTTATCAATTCCCGATCTGGATTCAGTTGATAATATTTTAAAAAATCGTGACCTATCATTTCAGTTTAAACATCCTAGGATTAATTTAGGCTCAAATCAGCAGTTTGCTGAAGATATAGTTTTTAATTCTGCATATACTCACAATATTGACACTGTAAAAATTAGACAGCCTAAGCAGAAGCTACCTGAAATTCGTAGCTATAAAGTTGAGCAAGAATATGAAGCTGAAGTTATTGCAATTAATCAAGAAGAATCTACATTTACAGCTAGATTAGTAGATTTAACTAATAATGGACCGGATGAGGAAGGTGAGTTTAGTTTAAGTGAATTAAACGGAGATGAATCTTACGTAATTCCTGGAGCACTTTTCACTTGGACAATAGGTCTACAAACAAGAGGTTCGCGAGATTTAAGAGTATCCGATATTAGGTTTCGAAGAATACCTCCATTTTCTAAAGAAGTAATTACAAAGGCGGAGCAAAAGGCTCAGCTTCTATCTAAATTTTTTGATGAGAATACTTCTACTGAACCATTTGAATTGCATTTATAAGCCAACTTGATGCAAGATAAATTTCTGAAGCCTTTACCAAATGAAATTGAGATTTCGGTATTTGGGCCCGGTTATGGTGAAGGCATACTAATTCATGTCGGCAATGGTGCTTGGATAGCTATTGATTGTTGTCAAGATCCTATTACAAAAGAATCTGTACCACTCAAGTACATCCAAAATCTTGGATACGATTCAGGGTCTGCAATCAAACATGTTATTGCTAGTCATTGGCACGAAGATCATGTCCGAGGATTGCATGACTTGCTTCAAGCTGCAACTAATGCACATTTTTCATGTGCAAGTGTCCTTACTGGAGTCGAGTTTCTAGCATTAGCAGAAATTTACAATGATTCAACTAGTGCTATTCCAAAAAATCCCAAAGAAATATACAACTGCTTGCAGACCATAGAGCAACGAATAAAAAACTCTGGAAAACAAATGATTTCTTGGGCATCAGCAGACAAAGTTCTTTGTAAAACGAGTACACCTTACAATATAAAGCTAACATCACTTTCCCCTTCTGATGCAATGGATACAAGAAGTAAAAAGTTTATGTTTGATTACATTTCTGCAATTAAAAAAGGTTGTCCGGATCCTAAAATGACTGCAACTTCACCTAATGATGTTGCAGTGGCAATTTTGCTGGAAATTAACGGAAGGGAAATTATTTTTGGTTCAGATTTAGAGGAGGAAAAAAATTCTAATATCCAATACGGTTGGTCCGCAGTTTTAAATGGGAATACAATATCAGGGACTAAATCCAATGTTTATAAAGTTGCACATCACGGATCAAAAACTGGCCATCATGCACTAGTTTGGTCAAATGCATTAACTCCTAAGCCAATAGCTTTTTTAACACCATTTAAACATGGCAAACATAAAATTCCTGATTTAACTGAACGTAATACAATTTTAGCATTGACTGACCAAGCATATATTTCAGCTGATCCTAATGTTAAGGTTAAAGCTCCAAAACGGGCTAATAAAGTTCAAGCGTTTGTAAATGGTGCGGTTAAGAATCTTAGATTAGCTAATGGAAAAGTTGGTCACATTAGGTGGCGAGCCTCAATTGATGATCCAACTGATTTAGGAAAAATAGAATTATTTGATGGTGCTTTGCATCTAAGCAATGTAATACCTTAGGGTTATTAAAAATGTCTGGTTATTAAATGACAGAACAACTTTTGGCACGCATTGCGCAATTGGAAGCCCAGAATCATTTGTTACTTGAAGAAAACGAATCACTTCGCCAAAAAATAAATCTCACATCAAATTTTAGTAATAAACAACCACAACAAATAAATATTAAATTAGACGAAAAAGTAGCGTCAGAAAACATATCCTCTGAATTTTCAATTGAAGAAAAAATTTCAATCTTTCGACAATTATTTAAAGGCAGAGAAGATGTTTATTCCCTACGTTGGGAATCTAAAAATGGTCGTTCGGGCTACTCACCTGCTTGTGATAATGAGTGGTTATCTGGCGTGTGCGAAAAGCCACGCATCAAATGCGCAGATTGTAATAACAGAAAACTTTTAAGTATTTCAAATGATGATATCTATCATCATCTTGCTGGAAAGAAAACCATAGGCGTATATGCACTATTATCTGATGAAACCTGTTGGTTTTTAGCCGCTGATTTTGATGGAAAACATTGGCAAGAAGATGCACGAGCGTTTGCAAAAACAGCTAGTAAGCACGGCATTGATGCTGCAACGGAAATTTCAAGATCAGGCGATGGCGCACATGTTTGGATTCTCTTTAATCAACCAGTTGCTGCGACGATTGCAAGAAGACTTGGAAGTGCATTAATCACACTGACTTGTGATGATGAACATTTGCTTCATCTAATTTCATACGATCGATTATTCCCAAATCAAGACACAATGCCAAAAGGTGGATTTGGGAATTTAATAGCTTTACCACTTCAAAAAGTTCCTAGAGAAAATGGCTTTAGCCTATTTGTTGACGATGATTTAAAACCGTTCAAGGACCAATGGAAATATCTCAGTCAAATTAAGCGGACAAACTTGCAACTTGCAGAGCGCGTCATTCAATCAGTCAGTATAGAAGGTGGTGTGCTTGGTGTTAAATTTGTCAGCATTGATGAAAATATCGAAGACCCATGGACGTTGCCACCCTCAAGAAGGTTGGATGATAAACCAATCAAAGGCCCGTTTCCGGAAACCATTGAATTGGTCTCTGCAAATATGGTGTTTATCCCAAAAACTGGGTTACCAACAGCATTAATCAATCGCTTAGTTAGATTGGGTGCTTTTCAGAATCCAGAGTTTTATAAAGCGCAAAAGATGCGCATATCTACTTTTGATATTCCACGCATAATAGGCTGCGCAGAACTCCTTGAAAAATACATAGCATTACCAAGAGGTTGCCTTGATGAGGCCCAAATATTGATGCAATCACTAGGTATAAAGGTCAATATTCGTGATGAACGATTCAATGGACAAACAATTGATACTAGATTTTTAGGTGAGTTGCGACACGAGCAAACCATTGCTGTCAGAGAAATGCTTAAACATGACACTGGAGTTTTATGTGCTCCAACTGCATTTGGTAAAACAGTCACTGCAGCGGCGATTATTGCAGAACGCAAAGTAAGTACCCTGATATTAGTACATAGAACCCAACTAATGGAGCAATGGGTTAGTCGACTTGCAAGTTTTCTGGATATTGATGAAAAGCAGATTGGAAAAATAGGTGGCGGCAAAAGAAAAAGCGGTGGACTAATTGATATTGCGCTGATGCAAAGCCTGAACAGAAAAGGTGAAATTGATGATGTAATTGCACAGTATGGACAAATTATTGTGGATGAGTGTCACCATTTATCTGCGTTTAGTTTTGAACAAATCCTTAAGTCTTCAAAAGCTAAATATGTATTAGGCCTCACCGCAACTCCAATACGTAGAGATGGGCACCATCCAATTATATTCATGCAATGTGGCCCAATTCGTCATCGTGCGAATGATAAACATACACAACGTCCATTTGAACATGAAGTTATCCCAATGAATACAGGATTTAGACTTCCAACAGAAACGGATGCAATACATGAAGTGTATGCCTATACTGCGCAGTCAAGGTCACGAAATGAGAAGATTGTTGATGATGTGAAAATGGCTTTAGCGTCAGGTAGGTCGCCACTTGTGTTAACTGAAAGAAAAGACCATTTATTTTTACTAAGTGAGATGTTGGCTGGTTGTACTGAGCATATTATTACATTGTATGGAGGTATGGGCGTTAAGCAACGCAGGATTGAAATGGAAAAACTTACCAGCTTACCAGTTGGCGCATCAAGGCTTATTATCGCGACAGGAAAGTTAATCGGTGAAGGTTTTGATGACCCACAATTGGATACTTTGTTTTTATCAATGCCTATCTCATGGCAAGGCACACTAAAGCAGTATGCTGGACGACTACACAGATTGCATGATGGAAAAAAGATTGTACAAATTTACGATTATATTGATGAATATGTACCTATACTCATGCGAATGTTTGAAAAGCGCATGAAAGGTTACAAAGTCATGGGCTATAGTTTGAAAGAGAAAATGTAGGTTTATTGAAACTATAATGAGAATAGAATGCCGATTTTCTCTTTTAAGTTTTATAAGGTATTGTATTGCAGTAGGTGAATTTTAAAACTAAAAGAGAACCTACAGTTCGCAGAATAAGTGAAAATATTCCCACAATAGTGAAAACTTTTGTGGGATTTTCATTTGGGGATTAATAGGTTAGTCGGAGAGTAAATTTAAAATGTTTAATTAATTTTAAAATTAGCAACTTTTCATTAGATACTAAAATTTTTTTGAGCAATTCAAAAATTGATAAATACGTAGAAATAAGTACAATAATTATTGTATATATAGAATAAAAATCCTTTTAATTCATAGTGTTAAATACCATTTAGGGTGTTGTGTTAACCTGTCTAATCTAGTAATCTTTCTTATGTAGGAAATTATTGGATATCTCTTTTGAGCCCTTTTGCACATCATTTTTATGAGCTTCGTAGTCGCCATAGAATTAGCCAATTCGCTTTAGCGAAATTGCTTGGCTGTTCACAGGGACTTTTATCTAGCCTAGAACTTGGCAAAAAACTTCCAACAGATGAGTTTTTAGAAAAGTTAACTCAGGTATTAAAACTCAATATTTCAGAATCAGATGCACTACGTCAATCAGCTAAAGAGTCTCAGCGTCGATATGCGTTGGCTGAAAATGCTACGCGGGAACAATTCCAATTAGTTTATAACCTATGGAGTAAGCTAGATCAACTTCAGCCTGGGCAAATGCGAATGATTGGGGAAGTTTTGAATTTTCAACCAGGTTTATCAGAAAAGACCGCCCAAGATCAAACTACCTTGAGAATAAAACAGGGGGGCCATATGTAAAAACGGGACAAACCTTTCAGCTTGTCCCGTCAGGAAAAGCGATATAAATATCACTTAAGACCTTGGAATCTTAAGTATCGTATCTCTGCCTAGCGGGCGTCAAGCAAAAAATCATGTAATACACCATTTATTTTTCGGCATAAATACCCGACACGGAGATTTTTTACGCCAAAAAATGGTGATTTTTTAAGCTATTCAGAGGATATAAATATGGGTATTAAAAGCTAAAAATTTAACTAGTCGCACCTGATTAACTCACAACCAATTGATTTAATTGGATAATAGTTAACTTTTAGTGGTTTCAATTTGCCAGAAATGCGATAATAACACTTTGATTTCTTGCAAATTTCAGAGTGTTTTATGGGCCCTAAACATCCGTCTCCAGCCTCCGGTGAGTTGTTTCAGCAAGTACTTACCGAGTTGATTAATCTTGAACACCCCTTAGTCAAGCTCGCCGCTTTAATTGACT
>JAKQKB010000047.1 GCA_029560875.1 Bacteroidota bacterium
AAAATTGAGGAGGACGAGGATGTTACAAACGTTTTCCACAATATGGTTGTAGAATAAATTGTCAACGCATATAATAAAAAAGGTCGTTGTAACTAACGACCTTTTTCAATAGAAGTCTTTAATTCCAAAAAAATAAAAATCTCAAAAAATGGATAACAAAGTTCAACAAGCTAAAACAACCGAAGAAATTGATCTTTTTGAAATTTTCAATAGGATCGGAAATGGCTTTAAGAATTTATTTAACAAAATGTTATTAATGTTAAAATCATTTCTGATAGTTTTAATTCGAAAATCTTTATGGATTATCTTTTTTTCTATACTCGGACTATTGCTAAGTTATGTTTTATTTAAAAACACTAATCAGTACTATTATTCCGAAATGGTTATTCGTTCTAATGCAATGGATAATACCAATATAATCCGTTCATTAAATATTTTAAATGATCTCTTTATAAATAAGAATTATGAAGAAGTATCCAATAGTTTAGGTATCTCTATCGTTCAAGCAAAAAAAATAAAGTCCATAAATGCATATTTTGGCATTGATCTTAACAAAGATGGTGTAGTAGATTTTGTAGATTACAAAAACACCTATAACCCTAAAGATACTAACCAAAATAGAATTCTCAATATTTTTTATTTAAAAGTAGGAGTCTATGATCAAAGCGTTTTATTAGATTTAAAAGAAGGAATAAAAAAGTATGTAAAGACAAATCCTTTCATTCTAAATAATAATGAAATTAGAAAAGAGCAAACAATGCTGTTAATTAAAGAATATAGTAACGAAATAGAAAAATTGTATAATTTACAAAAAATACAATATTTTGAGTTACCCAGAATACAAAAATCTGGGAATGGTCAAATTTTAGTATTCAATGAAAAAGAATTCAAACTTTACCATAATGAAATAATTGATTTAATTAATAAAAAATTAGCACTAGAAAAAGAGTTGGCAATAAACCCTGAACCTATTACTATTATTCAAGAATTCTCCCAACTTTCAAGGACTAATAACTTGCTATTTTATATAAAATTTTTGGTTCCTATCTTCTCATTATTGGGTCTTTGTTTATCCCTGATTTGGCAACACAAATATTCTATTTTGCAAAAGATAAAGGGAGAAAATTAAAACTTTGACAATTTAAATCGTTCTTAAATTAGATTGATATTTTTTTCTCAAAGTACGTGGAACTACATGTGTCAGAGAAGTCTAGCGAACAGTTCTCGAAGGAAACCCTGCGGCAGTTTCCCATAACCATCAGCAACGCAAAGCACAACTTGCTAGGTAACTACCATAAAATCAAGGGTAAATACCTAACTCTACCTCAATGAGTTTATTTACAAGCTCAACAGGAGGTATTTTGGCGAAAGAATTTTTGATAGGCTGATTATAGCTAATATTGTAGGATTATGATTAAGAGCCTGTTTAAATTTTTCAACGACATAAAAGTGGCTAAAGATTAGCTTTTTAGGAAAAAATTTCTGAGCTTGCATAAACCTTCAAATTTAACAAGCGATGAAATCATACCCGACCAACCTAACCGATAGCCAATGGCAATGTATAGAAAAGATTTTGAACGACAAGCGTAAACGAAAAGTTTGTCTGCGCGTAGTATTGAATGGCATCCTTTACCTAGTACGCAGCGGCTGCCAGTGGAGGATGCTGCCCAAGTGCTTTGGGTGCTGGATTACGGTGTACTACTACTTTCGCAAGTGGATGTTAGCGGGCGTTTGGAGACGGGTGCAGGCTAGGCTGCGGCGAATGGTACGGGTTAAGTCCCGCCGCAGGGCATGTCCCAGCTTAGGCATCATCGACTCGCAGTCGGTGAAGAACAGCGAGTGGGGCATACCCGACAAGGGGTTTGACGGCAACAAGAAGGTCAACGGGCGAAAGCGCCATATCGTGGTCGACACGATGGGGTTGCTGATGGGCGTGGTAGTAACCCGGGCAAACGTGCATGATAGCATTGCCGCCGAGGATGTTATCAAAGGGATGAAAGGGCTGTTCCCCCGGCTGAGGAAGATTCTCGCGGACGGGGGTACGCCGGCGAACGGTTGGTCAAGCTGGCGCGAAAGCACCTGAAGGCAGATTTTGAAGTGGTAACCAGAAATGACAAGGCGTGCTTCAAGGTTATCCCTCAGCGCTGGGTTGTAGAGCGCTCCATCGCATGGTTTACATGGTTCAGACGGCTCAGCAAGGACTATGAAGCGAATATGCAATCAAGCGAGGCGTATGTACTGATTGCCTCTATTGCGATGATGATAAAGAAAATTTAAACAGGCTCTAATTAAGGATATTCAATTTCTATTTTTATCAATTTCTTCATATATTGAGTTTTTACTTTCAAATTCAGGAACAATATCTTTCATCAAACTCACTAAACCAAAATTATTATGTGAGGGAAGGTTGTCTATGAGGTAATCAATTTGACTAAGAATATCAGGACCATATTCAATTACCTTCGCAATCATTATTTGAGGATGATGGGTTGGAATTGTGCTTTCCTTATCATTTAGTAACTCTTCGTACAGTTTTTCTCCTGGCCGAAGTCCTGTAAAATTTATTTGAATATCCTTGCCTAAAGTTAAACCTGATAGTTTTATCATTTTCTTAGCCAAATCAACAATCTTAACTGATTTACCCATATCAAAAATAAAGATTTCACCACCTTTCCCCATAACTGCAGCCTCAAGAACTAACTGGCATGCTTCGAGAATAGTCATAAAAAAACGAGTAATATCAGGATGAGTAATGGTTACTGGACCTCCATTTTCAATCTGCTTTTTGAATCTTGGAATAACAGAACCGTTAGATCCTAAGACATTCCCAAAACGAGTAGTAATAAAACGAGTTTTATTTTCCTTATTTAGAGTTTGAATATAAATTTCAGCAATTCGTTTACTTGCCCCCATTACATTCGTGGGATTAACAGCCTTATCTGTCGAGATCATTATAAATTTATCGACGCCGAACTCAATACTGTAATTGGCCATTAATTTAGTTGCATAAACATTATTAAATATTGCCTCGGGGGGATTGTTTTCCATCATAGGTACATGCTTATATGCCGCTGCATGAAAAACTATGGATGGATTAAAGGTAGAAAAGACTTTTTTGACTCTATAAGGGTTAGTGGTACTTCCTATAACTATTTCAAAATCAAAAAAATTGATAGTCTCCTTTAACTCTAGTTCTAAATCATAAAGAGGTGTTTCTGCTTGATCAAAAAGTATAATTTTTTTGGGTTGAAATTTAGTAACTTGGCGCACTATCTCGCTACCAATAGATCCAGCGGCACCTGTTATTAATACCACCTTATCTTTTATTTCAGATTTAATCTTATTCTTATCGAGAACTATTGGCTGACGTTCCAACAATTCTTCAATTTTGATGCTTTTTATTTGATTGACACTTAGAACTCCATTTATCCAAGTATTAACATCTGGAATAGTTAAAACTTTAACGTTATAGTTGAGGCATAACTCAACAAGATTATTTTTTTTAAAAGGATCTATACTTTTTTTTGCTATAATCAGTTTTGTTATTTTATTTTTTTTTAAAATTCGTTCAAGTTTGAATTCGTTATAAATATCAATTCCATCCATCTTTTTCCCTTCATTTCTATTGAACGGATCAATAAATGCTATAACTTTATAGTTGGTAGTAGTATCTTGATCGAGGGTAGTTTTTACCATTGAAGCAAACTGCTCCACTCCATATATAACAACACTCTCTTGTTCCTGATCATTAGAAATTAAATTAAAATAAAAAACCTTGACCAATAATCTTGAGCCAATTAAAGTTATAGTTGTTATAAAGAAGTCAATAACAAGTATAGAGTTAGGAATCAAGAAAAAACCTTTATAGTGGAAATAAAACAAGTTCGTAATGAATAAAACAATACTCCCAAAAGTAACAACAGAAAAAACTCTAATAGAGTCTGTTGCACTTGTATACCGGATTAATCCTGCATAAGTTCTAAAAATTACAAATGAAGTTGCCCTAATAAAAATTAATAAAACAACAACAAATCCAAACGAACTTAGAGCAAAAGTCTCAATCCTGAATTCAAATCGAATAAAATAGGCTAAGTAAATGGAAATTAGACATGTAAATAAGTCAATTAAAAATACTAGCCATCTTGGTGAATGCTTTATTGGAACTGTCATAATATTTTAGTATTAAGAACCTTAACTTTTTTAATAGCTTTTAAAATTAGAGATATCTAAAAAACTATTCTTAATTATGCATCTTTGTTACTAAATTCAAAAATGGTAAACACATTAACTATCTGATTAATTTTAAATGATTATCCGCAATTATACCTTAAAAAATTTTAGACAGACTCTTTCAGGTCTGGCGACTCTGAAAGGTCTTTAAAGGCTGACGAATACCTGACAGAGTTCAAAGAACCTGTCAGAGTATGGTGGATGAAACAACTACTATTGGTATGTTTGCGGATAATCATATAATTTTAAAAAAATATTGTTTAAGAATAATAACAACTCCTAAAGAAATATTAGTAACAATTACAAAAATTATCTTAATTATTCGGTGCAAATCTAAGAAATTCTAATTGTAATTGTACACTAATCATGCGCAAAATTTAAAAACATAGGCGGTGAAATCATAAAAAGACATTGGCAAAATAGAACTTGACCTGAGTATTTCACACCCTTAGTTACCAAGTTGAATAGTTTGCCAACAAAAGGCAATAATGAAGTAATAGCAAAGATTCAGAGAGTAGTCCAACCTGTAGTTCATTTTAAAATGTGAGTTTTGGATAACGATTTAAACGAAGAACTTCTCCTTTCGATGTGTTTTTCAGTAAACAACACAATGAAAAAAATAAAAAACATTACTCCCCCTCCCCTTTCAAGAACAGATTCAAACATAAAATTTACAGAAATAATTACTAAGAATAAGAACAAGACCAGATTGCGATACTTAAATGATAACCAAAAAGCATAACTTAATATATAGAGCAAAACTGCTAGCCCCAATAGCCCAACAGCATATAGAGTTTGAATATACTGATTGTGCGCATTTAACTTTTCATCAAATGCAAACATTATACCCTCTCTCTTATAACATTCCATCATGTCCTGCTTTGTATCGCCAATTCCTTTGCCTATAATAATTTCGTAACCTTCAAAATCTTTTATGAGAACTGGCCAGATCTTAAGTCTCATCATTGCGGTAGACTCTAGATAGGTTTGTTGCTCCGTTTCACCTTGATAGAAGGAGTTAATATATCTATAAATAGTATTAATTCTAGGATTCGTTATAAGATAGTAAAGTGCAAAAGCAGTAAAAGCCAGAATAATAATAGATAAGTAGTAACTGCTACTTTTTCTTATCAATTTAAATAATAAGATGAAAATGATTATGATTGCACTTAAAATTCCAGCTCGAGAAGAGCATAAAAAAACCCCTAAGATTAGCAGTGTAATTGATACTATTGAAAATACTTTCCTTTGAATAGTTAATTCAGTCCATTTTTGAGGAAATACTAACACAATAGCCAGCAAAAGATACATTGCATAATAAGATGGATGATGCGGTTTAACTAGTTCTGTATAATAAAAGTAACTACCATACGGTACGTTCTCGTTATAAAAATTGAAAATTAACCCATCTGACGAAAATACTAATGAATTAATAAAAGCTCTCCCAATAAAAAAGAGTAGACTAAAAATCACTGATACAATAAAAATATCTTTCAACCTGGAAATATTCTTATCTGGAATTCTAAAATTCAACAAAAATGGTATTAATAGTAACTGTATAAGTTGAACTGTTGATTTAATTCCATAGTTCATGTTACTAGTATATAACAAACTCAACAGGTATATAACCCATAAAAAAGCCAGAGAATTACTAATTTTATTATTGAATACTAATCTCTTTTCAACAAAAATAACATTTGCGAGTCCGAGTAATAATGAGAATCCTAGTGCATATAAAGATAATCGGAAGCCTAAAGGAATTGAAGCAACTAAAATGCATAGAGAATAGAAGTATATCTTCTGAAAATCAAAACTAATCCTATTTATTAATGATATTAACATAGAAAAAATATAAGTTCAAAAATGTTTTATAGACTTTACATCAGAGTAATAATTAAAAACGCCAAAACCAAATTTAGTAAATTATACAAAGCAATTCACATAATCTCCTACTAGAACTTAAAACAGAATTCATTCACAAGTTTTATGAGTTGACTTCTTCTATCGTTAAGTTCATTTGGAGGAAGGGATTTAAGGTAATTCAAATAATCATTCATTTTGCTTAATTCACCTTTTAAATCAACCTTTGTTTTAAACTCTTCATAATTAGAAACATCCTTGTAAAAATCTCTGGACAATATAACCATCTGAGAGTTGAGACGTACATGCTCTCCTAATATAAAAGATGCATCAATTACACCTCTTCCCAAACGAGCAATACCTCCAAATCCGAAGAATAAGTCTGCATCGTTGATTTTTTTGGACAAATACTCAATAATACCTCCACTTAACAGTTCAAACATAAAATTTAAACCAAATCCTAAGTGTAAATCATTTAACCCAACATGAATTTCATTAATACCCGGAACTTCAACAATCTGATTTATTCGAGCCACTGCCGCGGGAGTTTCTAGTAGTAAACAATTCCTACATCTCCCATCAACATATGATATAAACTTTTCAACCTCTACCGGACTCTTAAACATTGGGAGCATTATAATATCGGCTCCAGCATCTACAACCCGGTCGATTTCATCTTTTGATTCTTCATCAATGGGGTTTATTCGAACAAGTAATTTAGATTTATCAATCACCTGGCGAATTCGCTTGACATCATCAATACTATGAGAAGAAATTACTGTATCCAAATGCCCTTGCCGTTCTCTTTTCCCCTTTATTTCCAAATCAACCATTATTCTATGCACGCCACATTCCTGAGCATACATAGCAATACCTGGATCATTTGCTATTAGAATATACTCCATAAAACTATTAATAAATTGAAGTTAGCCATTTTGAGTATTTTTCAACCTTTCCTGATGCTATTTCTAGGTATAACTGGTGTAATCTTTTAGAAATTTCGCCTTTCTCTCCGCTCCCAATAGTATATCCATCAATATTCACAATAGCGTTTATTTCAATTGCAGATCCACATAAAAAGACTTCATCGGCAATATAGAGCTCAGTTCTATCTATATCTCTCTCCTCAAAATCTAATCCTAAATCATTCTTGGCAATTTCAATTATTGTTTCGCGTGTAATGCTTTCAAGGATTGAGGCTGTTAATAGTGGTGTTATTAATTTATTATTTCTGAAAATAAAGAGGCATGAGCCTGGACCTTCAGCAACCTTACCTTGATTATTTAAAAAGATGGCTGAGTCGTAGTTGTTCTGAAGTGCCTCTAATTGTGCTGCTCGGCTATTAATATAATTAGCTCCCACTTTTACCCTTGGAGACATAGAGTTATCGTTAATTCGCTCCCATGAACTAACGCAACATTTAATACCTTTTGAATTAAAGGGATTTAGTCTGGCCTTAGGAATAGGTGCTATAAACATATTTGTAGGGCCTGTTGCAAACCAACTTCCAAACCCATCTAGAAAGATAGTTTGGCGCACAGCAATGTCTTCCTTAAAGTTATTGGCTTTAATAACCTCAACAAAACTCATTTTTAAGTCCTCTAAGGTGTAGCGATTCTCAAATCTAAATAATTTAACAGAACGTAATAATCTGCGGAAGTGATCTTCCAGACGAAACGCATATAAATTTTTGTTCTCTTCACTCCAATAGCATCTTATTCCTTCAAATACATTAGCACCAAACTGACTTGTTGGACTTAAGACATTTACTTTTGCATCCTCTACAGGTAAGACCTTTCCGTCTAACCATATTAATCGACTATTCATTATTCTAAAAAATTAAATGTGGAAAATATATCATCGAAGGTTTCTTTATTTTTTATAACTACACCCTCGGTGCTAGAATTAATATCAATTATTGGAACATTTGGCAAAATAAAAGGAGGTTTAAATACTACGGAATAAGAACCTATATTTGAAAAAACAATATAAGCGCCTTTGGCAATAACTCCTCTATAACCTTTAAATAGATAATCACTTTCAATGCAGGTATATCCTGCAATGTCGATGGATTCATAAAAAGTCGAATCATTGTCAGAATCAACAAATACTGCCATTGGCATATTTACAGTTGAGGAAAAAGAACCTAAATTAAACTTGCTCCCCGATGTTGTGGCAATATAACAACCATTAATCTTTTTTATATCAATTACCTTAACCACAAAGAACATTGTATCGGCAACAATTGCACTACCTGGTTCTATAATTAGTGTAGGCTTTTTATCCTCTGGCAAATCTGAATAAAAGGTGCTAAATTCTTTTGCTACAGAATTAGCATAATCAGCGTATGATGGGATAACTGACCCAAACTGATTCGCCAAAAATTCAGGCATTTTCCCAAAATACCCTCCACCAATGTCTATAAATTTAGGAGGGGTATCAAAAATCCTTTTTGCAATTTGGAGCATTTGCCTTGCTCTTGGATTGTAGTATTGAATAGCTCTGTCTGGGAAATGGGAGTGAATACCTTCAAAACTAATTCTTTCACAAGACCTCAGAAAATCGAGCACTCCTTTAAAACTCTCATCTTCCACATCGAATCCAAAGCGCGAAATATACCTATCAGTTATTTGAAAATTGCACCTTAAACCCACCCTACATTGATAATCTGCGCTTTCGACTAGTTGTTTTAGAAGTTCAAAATCATTATAAGAATCCAGGTTAACTAAACTTCCTTTAGAGAAATATTTCTTTAGATTGCCTAGGGTTTTATAGGGTCCATTAACAATAATTTTGGAAGGCTCTACTCCAACTTTCAGGGCAAGGTCGTACTCCATATCGGATACAACCTCAGCAAGACCACCAAACTGATCGATTAAGGAGCAAAGATAAGGGGTATAATTGGTCTTGTAGGAGTAGCCAATTAAGGTTTTGGGATAATGCTTACGGAATGCATTTATAAGTTCAAAATAATTATTCTTGAACCTGCTTGTATCAATTAAATAGAATGAATCTCCATGTTTGGAAGAGAGCTGATCTAAATAGCCAAAAGATAATTTTTCGTGCATATGGATTGTTTTTCTTTCATTCATTAAATAAACATAATGTTAATTATTATTCTGAGCCTTATTATTAATACGAGCCATATCCTTTTCAGCATTTTTTTCAAGTTCGTGGCTCCCCTCATTTCTAAGCACCTTAAAAACTGTGATAAAAAGAATCTTAATGTCAAGAAGTATTCCAAATCTTCTAAAATCAGTAATGTACTTATTGTCAAAAACTATCTTCTCATCCCAAGACAGCTCATTTCGTCCATTGATTTGAGCTAAACCGGTAACTCCAGGCTTCATAATAAATCGTTGTTTTAACAAACCATCAAAATTCTTATAATCGCCTAGTTCATAGGTCACAGGTGGCCTCGGCCCTACAAAACTCATATCTCCTTTTAAAATATTAAAAAGTTGAGGCAATTCATCTAAACTATAATCACGAAGGAAGCGTCCAACTTTTGTAACCCTTGGATCGTTGCTGTAGTTGAATAATCCTGTTCCCATTCTTTCTGCACCAACTACCATAGACCTAAACTTATAGATATTGAACACCTTTCCTTTAAGTCCTAACCTAGGCTGTTTAAAAAAAATAGGGCCTTTAGAGTCTATAAGTATTGCAATTGCAATAAATATGAAAAAAGGCAAAAGTGCTAGGAGCAATAGCACAGAAAAAACGATGTCAAATACTCGTTTTAAAAAATTATTTATCGAATTCATAATCATTTATTTGCAATTTTTAGTAAAAAAGATACCAAGTCGTTATAAATTATTGATGAATTGAAATTTTGGTCAAAAACCTTTCTGCTATTTTTTCTCAAATCTACAAGGCTTTTTTTGTTTTTGGTAATTTCTTTCAATTTTTTCAAGAAATCCTCTGAATTTTGGGGTTCATAAACAAGTCCAATGCCATTAGATTCTATCAAATCTTTAGACTCGCCCTGTAAACTTGATAGAACAGGTAACCCAAGAGCCATATATTCATAGATTTTATTGGGTAATCCTTGAGGAGCATTTTTTGCATAAGCCATTAAACCAATGTGAGCATTAAGTGAAATATACTTCAATTCTGCTTTACCTACCCATCCCGTAAAAACAATATTTTTTAGATCTCTGGCTGCATCTTTCCAATTTCTAATTTGCTCTCCATCGCCAGTGAATATAAACGAGATATGGGGGTCTGTTTGCTCAATTTCCCGCGCAGCGCTAATCACTGTTAGCAAATCGTAACTTTGTCCAAAAGTACCCACAAACCAAACATTAATACGGTTGGGATCAATGTTTAAATGAGTAAAATCTACGTTTTCAATATTAATATTACTTACGCCTGTATCATCATAGCCCAAAGGGAAAACCTCGTCATTAATACTACGATTTCTACTCCCATAATTCAAACCAAAGTTAAGATAACCATCAGAAACACCAGTAATGCTGTAGCAATTCTGAAAAATATACCTTGTTCTATTAACCAAGGGCTTTATGAAAACCTTAACCATCGATTTTATTACTCCTGAGAAGGGAAACAAAAAGATATCGGGCCACAAATCACGAACGTCTATAACTACAGGTATATTATGTTCTTTCCCATACCTCACTGATTCATATGCCAAATCAATTGTAGGAAAGGAGCAAAAAATTAAATCGGGCAGTCTCCGTTTTCGGCTTTCTTTCTTAAAACTTACGGCAACCTCATAATGGTTTTTTATTCTACTCAGCGATACATTTTTTTTATACGGCGTTTTAGAGTGCAAGTAAACTCTACTTAGTTTAAGATTTACCTGCTCCTCATAAGTTTTATCATACAAATATTCTTTTTTTTGATGATCAAAAGTTGTTGTCCACCACACCACTTCATGCCCTTCTTCGGACAATTTTTGAGCCAAAATACCTGTTCTGTGAGGACGTTCTTTTTCAGAAGGAATTGGTTCTCCGGATGTTACTAGCCAAATAGTCATTTTTTATTTATTTTATAGAATAATTGAAAACTAACAATTGATAGAATACTAAATTCTCCAATTAACAATACAATCTCGGGCAATAAAAAGCTACTGAATCTCATAATAACAAATAAAACGATAAAAGTTATCATTTGAAAATAAGTTGCCACTCGGAATAACCTATAATTTCCTGTGGGCAAAACTTTAAAGTATAAAAGACAGGATGTCAATATTGAAAAACAGGCCGCAATAATATAGAAATGCAAATTGGACACCGCATTAAAACGATCGCCTAAATATTTTGCGCCCCCAAAAAATATGAATAAAAGTAAAATAAAAGTAAGAGCAATGTTTAAAAAAACTATATATGCAGGGTACTTTGTGTTTAATTTGCCTACTTCTTTCTTATTTATAGCAAGGTAAACAGTTTGTATAAGAGGCTGAAAAAAGGTAGAATACATTGATTTAACTCTTTCACCAACCAAGTATAAGGATGACACCCTATTACCATATATTGAAGCAACAACTAGCGGTATTAAACTATACACCACATATGAAGAGGTTTTGGACAAAAAAACCTCCATAACCTTATTTATTGCCACATGGAGAGATTTTTTATTTGGAAGTGCAAATACTTGACTCGAACGATTAAGCCATATTACAAAAAAAACGGTGAAGGACATGAAGAAAATACCACTCAGATACAACCCCATGAGCGAAGGCAACAAATAGACTATCAATACACTGCCCCCTCTAAAAGAAGCCAAAACTATGAGCTTAACAATATCAATTGACCAGCAAGTTGCCCATGAGGGGATAATTAAAACCGGGAAAAAGTAAAGGGCATATGCTATTACCCAATAAGAAGATAATGAATCCTTTGAAAAAATATTCCACAAGAAAAAACCTACCAATAGCGACAATAAGTACAAAGCAATGCTAAAGCCAATAAATCCGCCAGAAAGAATTGCTCTGGTAGAATCTTTGCGTGATATCTCGCGCGGTGCTACATACGAAACGCCTCCCTCTGCTATTGCATAAGCTAAAATATTTAGCGCAACAGCTGTAGAGAATCCAATAAAATCAGCTTCACCTAAAAGAAAAGTAAAAATCAGGAAAACCAAATAGTTTGATCCTGAAAGAATCATTTGCCCAATAACCGCATAAAATGATTTCATTGGCTAGTAATAATTCTTTAATAAGTATAAAACACTTTGATAATAAAGTTTTCTTCTAAAATTATTGCCCAAACTACTTATTGACGCATGGCGAGAATCATAAACCTTAATATTGGGTGTGTAGTAAACTTTAACACCGGCTTTTTTTGCTTCCTCTGCGATATAAATCTCTTCACCGAAGAGAAAGCAAGGGTATGGTTTTAAGCATTTAAAAAAAGACACCTCAGTAAAAATAAACATAGCCCCATGTGGAGCATAAATAATTCTACTAAATTTATCACTACTATGAGTACTTCTTTTTTTGACAACGAATAGCAATTCCTTAACTCTTGCCAAGCTGAAAAACAAAAAATAAGTTAATAAATTACTATAAATCAACTTCAATCTAATCATCTTCGCTCTTGATAACTTTGATAAATACTTTGGATTTTGATCAAAGCCTTCAGACACAGAAATAATTGAAGGGGCAATTATTCCTTTAAACTGCATTGAAGCTTTAAGTTCTTTAAAGAAACTACCATCTAAATACAAATCAGGATTACAGTATATTACGCAATCAAAGGTTTCGTTCTCGATTAGTCTTTGAGCTATTGGAATACATCCAAAATACCCTAAATTTTCTGCAGAGGAATGCAATGAAACGCCATTAACTTGAAGAGACTTTCTAAACTCTTCTTCCTCTTGCTTACTTTTAATTGAGTTATCAATTACATGGATAGTGATATCAAAATCTCCTTCCTTGTTTGCGTTTAAGACTGACTCGATCAATTTAAGCCCATGATTGTCAGCCTTATAATTTATTACAAAAAATATAATTTTCATAGATTCAAACTAGTAAAATCCAAAGTGATTAATGAATGAACTCCATTGTGAGCTGAATCTACACAAGCAATTCTCTTAAATGGATGTAATCTTGGATGAAGATCGACCTGTAAGAACCTTGTGTACTTTTTAGGCAAATTTGTTCTGAGTAGATTTTGTCTTCGATTTGTTTGGGTATTCATTAAAATAAGATATTGATTTCTGAATCTGTCAGGATATGAATCTGTTATAACAAAATTATCATTCTTAGAAAAGGTAGGATGACCATCGGAATTTAAGGTATCCTTAAAAAATCTTTTATGTTTTCCGGTTTGATCTTCCACTAAATAATACCCATCTCCCTCGCCAGGGTATCTTAGATACGAGAAAATTTCTGTATCTGAAGCCCACGTAATATGTGAAACCATTTCTTCCATTGGGAAAAGATATAAACAATCGCCATGAACATCCACAGAAAACATACGAGTCCATCGTCTTTCATTTTTATCTAACCAACGATGAAGAAAAAATAATCTTGTTCCACTTGGATTGAATAGAGAATGATGAAAAAAATGGAATGCATTTTCCATTGATGGATGAGGTTTTATTCGAATGATTTCCTCCAATGAGATTTGAAACAAGACTTCACTTGTATCTATATTAAAAATTCTGAAATAATCACTACTTATATCATTATATTTAGGTATTTCAGAAATCAAACCATAACCAGGCATTGCTTTTTCAGCCCTATGGAAATTATAGCTACATCCATATAAACCATTATGGGAAGTATGTACAATCGGCCAAGGTAAGTCTCTAACCACATTATTTGTTCTGATATTCTTTACACGGCTAATGTGTATTCCATCAGAAAGAATATTGTAAACAACTTCATCATTAGATACCCCTCGCCATTGCAACATAGAACCCATTTGCCAGTTCCATCCTTTCGTTTTGTCAATAGGGACAAACTCTTCCCAATTATTTCCCCTAAAGAAACCTACCTCAATTTCATCATTACAATTTAATTCTCGTGGTTCAATCAACACCCTATGGGCTAATAAGAACTCTCCATTCGGTGAAAATGGAGACTTATCGTGAAATCCATAGAAAAAACCTCTCCTTTCTGTAAACGGATATTCACAAAAAATTTGCTTTTGAGGAATAAAACCTAATAAAAATTGATAAGCATCAACTATTTTTTGTTTTAACCTAGGGTTATTCTTAACCAAATTATAAATATAAAGTTCTATCTTATTCATTTTAAAGTTATATTTTGGGAATCCACTTTCGTTCACAAATTAAATCAGACCAAATAACGAAGAAAATACCAAGCATTACAGAGTTATGAACAAAAGGCGTGGTATTTGTAGATAAAAAAGCACAAAAAAGCATAAAAACTAGAACCAATGAAATCAGCCTAGATTTTGCATGGTTGAACACAACATAAAAAAAAGCAAAGATACTATTAAATATTAATGGTGCCAATATTGAAAAGTCCTCAACAATATAGCGAAATGCCGTGTATATATTTGTTGGCTCCCCATAATAGTATAAGCTTTGCGCAAAAACACCTGCACTTCTCGATACTACACCAATATAATCAAGAGGCCCGATAAAAGTTAATTTACCCAAAGAGAGGTTATAATCATACACTTTAAAATACCAATAGCCAAAGGAATTATACTGAGCAAAAAGATAATGAAACAACAATCTAATGGCTTTTAACACACCGCCCTCGAATCCCCTAAAAAATAACGCTAAAAGCATTAATAACATAAATAAGAATACATACTTTATCTTACCTTTCAATATATCAAAAAGCATCTTATTATCATTGGAAATAACAAGACCTGTAACAAAAAAAATTCCTGCCAGGAAGCTAGGCCACTTCTCGGTTGTTAAAATGGTATACATTAAAATAGGAATGAACGCCAAAATAGTGTAAATATTTTTAGTTTTGGAATCCTGTGTACCAGCTCTATACACCAACCATAAACTTAGCGCAAGAATAATTGGGTTTCCACTATGAGCTAAAGTATTACCTTCATACCTTCGGGTTGTAGACTCAACGGCAATTGACTTAATTCCACTTAGTGAAAAAATATCAAAAAAACTATGTCCAACATTATTAGCAATAACTTGCAGGTTGTATATTCCTAGAATTATAATGCCATAAAATATGATTGGATTAACTTGTCGATAATTAGAATAACTTTCATATTTACTTAACTTTTCAGCAAAAAAGAGGGGTAAACTTGAAACCAAAATAAACACAAACGAAAACAGCGAATATTGGCTAGGATAATACAAAATCCCGCCTAACGCATATGCTACAAAAACATAAAATGCTATTTTCATTCACAATACCCTTAGCCAATAACCTCAATAACAAGTAAATGACAAAATTACAATTACACAGCAAACATTGGTAAATAAAAATATACCTAACTATTCTTCATACAAACTTATCACTATGCAATGCCTAAACCGATTGTTAAAAAAAGGTGCAATGCAACTCTACCATGTAAATTCCAATATAAGACTTAAAAAGTCAACAAAATTAATACTTATATACCTTTTTGGCAAATCGTATGTCAAATGTATTGATTGTTGTCTTTTTAGGACTAAGAAACTAATAGTTGATGAATAAGACACCTCTAGGGATAACTATAGAAGAACCCACAATTTATGATTGAATTTTATTAGCATTATATGCTATAGTATAACTTAAATTAACTATTGTGATCAAACTTTAAACTATGAAACCCGGCTCTAATTAAAGAAGGGAATAATCTGTCTAAATCAAATAGTTAAGCCTAATTGAAATTGTAATTAGGTAAAAAATATTATAAACTACGCGTGGAAAAGCAATACAGGAACATCGGACTGATAAATCATTTGTTTTGATAACGAAGGGTTAAAAAGCTTATATATAATACTTCGTTTAATTGTGGTTAATGCCACTAAGTTAATTTGCTTTTCCTTAATTATATCAATAAAAGACTTCACCATATCTTTGCTTTCAATAACAGAACATTCTACAGCCAATTTTGGATTTATTTTTTTGAAGTAATCTTTCAACGCTGAACTATGAGCTCTTATAGCAGGACTTTCGGGTTTGTCGGATACGTGAACACAGAAAATTTTAATATTAAAAGGCGATACAATTCTCAGAAGTTTACGGATTGAGGTGTAATCGCTATCATCAAAATTTGTGGCATAAAGTACATTTTTTACATCATCTATCCCTTTAAGCACTGCTTTCTCTGGAATTACAAGCAATGGTAAATGTGTTTCCTCAGATACTTCATTGGCTACACTGCCAACCAGTTCAGTACTTTTAAATCCCTCTCCCTTTGTTCCCATTACAATCATACCAGGCCTATACTTTTTGCTTGTTTCTATAATGCCGTATGCAGCATATCCCTCACGCAAAGTATAGCCTATTGGAACACTATTTGCTCCTATTTGCTTGGCAAATTCAAGTAAATCAGCATGAAACTTTGCCAATTTTTCCTTTGCAGTTTTATGTAGTATATTGTAGTTCATGTCAAAATCAATCTGAATGCTAGCTACATCGGTAAAAGGAATCATATCTACAACAGGAGAGTTAAATACATGCAACAACTTAACCTCTGAGTTAGACTTTGCGGCAAGCATAACAGCAAACCGAGCAGCATTCTGCGAAGGAATTGAAAAATCGATTGGAACAAGGATTTTTCTCAATTGCATAGTAAGCTTCTTGGCCTCCTCGGAATGGTGCTTTTGGGTAAGTAACATTAAGGCTTTTTCGGCATCGCTTTCCTTGATCTGAACTTTAACGCCCTCGGAAAAAGCACCTTGTAGAATATTAACGTTTTTAAGGAAACAAATTACTCCATTTGCCTCGAGGTAAGTTTTGAGAACTACTGCCTTGGAGTAATTCTCAATGGCAATATCTATCAATTTCTCTTCCATAACCTAAGCATTTTGTGGTAAGTTAGAGAATTTTAACCTAAAAGTCAATAAAAAACATCATTAAAGTTAAGTACTTTCATATTCTTCCAACTTTATTAGAGCCTGATTAAATAACAAAGTAAAGCCATCCAAAATATTTTCCTATGCAAACCTCAAGGTAATCAAAAAATTAAATGTTCGAAAACAAAAATGATTTTCTAAATTTGTCAAAATAAAAACTAACCTTAATCAGAACTAAGATGAAGAAAGCCTACGCACTGATTCTAATCACTTTAGCATCATCTACTTTTAACATATTTGCCTGTACAAACTACTTAGTTACAAAGGGGGCAAGTACTGATGGATCCACAATGGTAAGTTATGCCGCCGATTCACATATTCGTTACGGAGAACTTTACTTTAGACCAAAAGGTACATGGCCAGCAGGTTCATTGATAACACTATACGATAGAGGAACCAATAAACCTTTAGGACAAATACCCCAACCCGCAGAAACCTATCAGGTAATTGGCTTTATGAATGAATACCAAGTTGCCATTGGAGAAACTACATTTGATGGGCTTGAAAATATGGTTGATTCTACTGGCATTGTGGATTATGGTAGTTTAATGTTCCTTGCATTGCAACGATCCAAAACTGCACGCGAAGCCATTAAGGTAATTGCCGAACTGGTTGAGCAGTATGGCTACGCAAGCACTGGCGAATCGTTCTCAATTGGCGACCCAAATGAGGTTTGGATTATGGAGATAATTGCCAAGCGCACAAACTTGAAATACGACAAAAAGAGTAAAAAAAACATCAATATAGATAAAGGTGCTGTTTGGGTGGCTGTTAGAATTCCCGATGGATACGTTTCTTCTCATGCAAATCAGGCTAGAATCCAAACATTTCCGTTGGAAAACCTTAAAACATCAATCACAAATAAAAACTTCCAACTTATTAACAATTCCGAAGTTGAAGTGATATACTCACACGATGTTATTAGCTACGCCAAAACTCACAAATACTATGAAGGAGATGATAAAGATTTTAGCTTCAGTGATGTTTACAATCCGATTACGTTTGATGGTGCTCGATTCTGCGATGCAAGAGTTTGGGCATTTTTCAACCATGTAAACGATGATATGGGCAAGTACTGGGATTATGCTAAAGGTGAAAATCTAAAAAACAGAATGCCCCTTTTTATCAAACCTAACAGGAAGCTAACACCCCAAGATTTACAATCGTTCAAACGTGACCACCTAGAAGGAACTGAACTTGATATGAGCAAAGATGCTGGAGCAGGCCCGCATAGCCTCCCCTACCGCTGGCGACCATTAAACTATAAGGTTGAAGGAAAAACCTATTTTCACGAAAGAGTTACTGCCACACAGCAAACAGGCTTCTCTTTTATTGCGCAAATGAGAAGTTGGCTACCCAACCCTATTGGTGGAATATTCTGGTTTGGTGTTGACGATGCTGCTTCAACAGTTTATGTACCAATATACTGCGGAATATCTAGAATACCCGAGTGCTACGCAGAGGGAAATGGCGATATGCTCAAATACTCACCAACTTCTGCATTCTGGATTTTTAGTCGAGTAGCACACTTTGCTTACTACAGATATGATTTAATAATGCAAGATATTCAAAAAGTTCAGAAAGAACTAGAAACAAAATTTGCACTATACACTCCTGCAATAGATGCTGCAGCATTAAAGTTATGGGAAACAAACCAAAATTTAGCAGTTCAGTTCCTAACCGACTACTCTGTAAATACAGCAAATGCTACTGTAAATCGCTGGGAAGAACTTAGTAACTGGCTTCTAGTAAAATATATCGATGGAAATGTGAAGAAAGAAAAGGATGGAGAATTCATCCGAAACCCTTGGGGTTACCCCGTTAGTCCATCGCAACCAGGGTATAAGGAAGAATTCCTTAAAAATATAATACAAGAAACCGGCGATAAGTTTGCTGAACCAAAGTAAACGTTGGAATTAAAATACGTCAAGCACAAAGTCTACTTTCTGCAACGAATTTAAATACGAAAGAGTGTCAATTTTAGACACTCTTTCATATTTAATAGAACTCTAAAGACTTATCTCGTTGGAGCCTCTTTTTTCAATCACAACTCCCGTAATCGCAACTTTAACCATCTTATTGTTATTTGCATTGGATTCTACAGTAATGGTTCGGCTTATTTTTTGAGGACGAGGTTCGGTTCTGAATTCAACATAGATTTGAGCATCCTTCCCGGGTAAAATAGGCGCTTTTGGCCAAGATTTAATATTTGTTCCACAACAACCTGAAACATTCTTCAATATTAAAGGTCTATTACCCTTGTTGGATACTTTAACTTGAATTCTTCCATGCTCATCAGTTAAATCATTCACGAATATTTCACCCAAGCTAATTGTATCGGAAACTGAAATTATAGGGCCATCGTTTTTTACAGTAC
Organism: Bacteroidota bacterium; assembly: GCA_029560875.1. Classification (GTDB taxonomy): domain Bacteria; phylum Bacteroidota; class Bacteroidia; order Bacteroidales; family Tenuifilaceae; genus SB25. The sequence goes on from JAKQKB010000047.1 coordinate 19,451, forward strand.
CTTTAGCTTCCTGAGCAATAGATAATATTGGAAAACATAATGCCAAAAGAAAAAGATATACAGATTTCATAACTATTATTTTTAAAATATTAACGCTAAAATAATGCCAGAAAATGATTCACGACATCAATTTGAGCAAATTTAACTATTATTGAAAAAATTTAACCTATGATTTATCTCTCAAAATATAAAGCCTTTATTTTTGATATGGATGGAGTTATCGTAAACAACCATTCATACCATTTAAAAGCATGGGAAATCTTCTGCAATAAGTATTCATTTCCTTTCAATGAAGATACTTTTAGTAAACAGTATTTTGGAAAGAGTAATCTTGAGATTCTAAGCGAACTTTCCGATAAAAAAGTTACAGGAATGGAAGCCTTGGCTCTTGGAGAAGAAAAAGAGATTATATACAGGGAGCTTTACTCCAAAGAAATATCAGCCCATACTGGTTTATTGGATTTGCTGGAAGTATTGAAATCCAATGATAAACTAACAGCAGTAGCATCATCTGCCCCAATTTCTAATATTAATTTTGTATTGGACAAATTAAAAATTCGTGAGTACTTTAATACAGTGGTCGACGCATCAATGGTTAAATTCAGTAAACCTAATCCTGAAATTTATTTGAAAGCCGCCAGTGCGTTAAACATTGAACCCAAAGAATGCTTGGTCTTTGAAGATTCTCATTCAGGAATAAAAGCTGCACTTGGCGCAGGAATGGATGTAGTCGTTCTTGCAACAACTCACAATAGAAACGAACTAAACTATGACCTAGATATTATTGATGATTTTAAAAATACAGAGATTAAACAATAAAATACTAAAAAAAGCGGAAAAAATTCCGCTTTTCAATTAGGTTACTCTTTATTCTCCTCAACATCTTCCTCTTTCAACAAATCAAGTAAATTATGCGATTGAAGTTGGTTGTACCAAGTAATCATTTTTTTTATATCGCTGGTATAAACCCTATCTCTATCAAAATCTGGTAGAACTTTTCCGAAATATTTCACAATTTCTTTTGGGTCGGATTTTGGGTCAATTGCAGATTTACCCTCTTCTAAAACTTGAATTTTTTGAAGCACTTCACGTAGTGAAATTTCACCAGAATCAGTAAACACAGCTATATCCGACAAAGCGCTTACTTTTGCAGTAACAGGCACATTCATCTTTTTTCCGTCGGTTAATGATTCCACAATAATGCCCTGACGACCCTGCGATACAAATTTAAATAGTCCAGAATGACCTGAAATAGAGATTATTTCCTTCAATGTTGTTTCCATATCAACGTAATTATTAATTAATACAAATTAAATTTAAAAAGTTGAAACTATAAAACCTATTCATAAAAGTGTTACTATTAAATTTTCAAACTACTCCTAATCAGATAGTTATTCCTTTATTGGCTTTAAATCAATGTAATGGCATTTTTTGCAAAAATCTGGGGTAATATTCTTAAACCATAATTCTCTCCAATTAATAAATTCATTGGAATTCAGAATATCTATCAAATTCAAGTCTTTAACGTTTCCAAAGTTTTTTTCCTTAGGGAAAGGCTTGGCACAGCAAGGTGTAATATACCCATCGAAGGTTACGTAAAAGTGAGTCCAAGGAAAAGGGCACTTTTTAAAACCATTTTCCTCCTCAAAATTGCGTTTTGTAACAATAACATGCTTTGTTTGAGCCACTACATTCTCAAGTTCATCCAATGCATTCAAAAAATCAGGCGACTTATAGAAATCATAGTACTCCACAGGAATCTCTGTAATTGATGCAAGGTTTAGTATTGTGAAGTCAACATAGCTAACACCAACACTCTCTGCATACTTTACCATATCGGCCATTTGAGTAAAGTTTTCCTTAGTTACAACCATATTTATCATTAAGTCGGTAGAACTACTCTGGCATAAATCCGATAGGATATGAAGATTATTATTTAAAGTATCAAAGTTTGAGTTCAGCCTAATGGAGTTGTAAACCCCATTTAGGCCATCAACCGAAATTTGAATGGTGTCAAGTTTGCCAATTAAGGGCTTTACTTTCTCTATAAAGTTAGGTAAAACAGCATTGGTGGAAACCGATATAATAACCCCCTTATTTTTTGATTTAATATAGTTGACAATCTCAAGCAAGTTACTATACATAAAAGTTTCGCCCATCCCCGTTAGTCCAATTGAATCGAGGTATGGGATTTCCTCATCTATGATTTTCTTAGCCAACTCAATACTCATCCGCCCTTTATCCATATCTTTTCCATACTGGTATTCCCTAGGGCATATTGTACAGGAAAGATTACAATGATTGGTTAACTCAATCATTAAAGTGGACGGATATGACACCTTTGTAGATTTTGAAATCTTATAAAAAAAGTGCTTGACTTTATTTTTAAGGTATGATGATAAAAATTTGTTTTGAGGCAAGTAGTAGGCCCTTTTAAGGGCTTTTTTCAATCTACGTCTATTCATTTATCATCCTAATTAAATCCGCGCTCTTTCTTGATTTTCTCGTATGCCTCATTTACCATCTTGAACTTTTGCTCTGCGGCAACTCTTACATCATCGCCCAAATGGCTAACCTTATCGGGATGATGCTTAATAGCCATTTGCCTATATGCCTTTTTAATTTCTTCGTTTGTTGCAGCGGGGGTTACCTCAAGTATTGTGTAATACTTATCGTTATCGGGAATAAACATTGCCTTAATAGAGTCGAAATCGGCATTGGTTAAACTCATATGCTCGCCAATTTCTCTTAGAACCTTTAACTCTTCAACACTAATTACACCATCGGCTTGGGCAATGCCAAATAAAAAATGAAGTAGTTGCAAACGCGAGTGATAATCAACATTTTCTTTAATCTGATAGCACACATCCTTTAATGGTACAGATTGTTTAAGCATGTCGCGAAGCAGAATCATTGCTTCACGGGCAGCATCGGCACCAAAATTTTTAAGGAAATAACCTTTAACAAAATCCAATTCCGACTTCAAGACCTTTCCATCGGCCTTCATTACTGCAGATGAAAGCACCAATAAGCTTACTAAAAAACCATTTCTACTAGATTCTCCTGTATATATTTTGGTTTCAACGCTATCGAAAATTGACCCTATTGCAAAACCAATAATTCCGCCAATAGGACCAAATATAACCCACCCTAGTCCTCCTGAAATCCATTTTCCGTACTTTGCCATTCTGCTATAACATTTTTAAATTCTCAATAATTCTTATTAACTGAGGTGTAACTAATTCCTTTCCGTCATTATTTATAAGATAATCTGCCAACTTTATTAACTCATCCTGCGTTGCTTGGTTTGCCATGCGACTTTTAACATTATCGACCGTAACATTATCTCTATCAATCACACGCTCTAAGCGAACTTGCTCAGGAGCAATAACTAGGATAGTTTTATCCAATAATTTATGTAGACCACTCTCAAAAAGAATAGCAGCCTCCTTGAAAATAATTGGAGCATTTGAACTGTTAGCCCAAACTTGAAAATGCCTAGCCACCGCAGGATGAACAATACCATTCAGTTTAGCAAGCAATTCCTTATTGTTAAAAACTAATGAGGCCAAACTTTTCCTATCCAAACACCCAGAGTTATAGATATCACTTCCAAAAAGGGCTGATATGGCAAAAATTACATCACTATCAGTTTCGATGATTTTTTTTGCCTCTACATCAGCATAGTATACAGGGTACCCCAACGCCTCAATTACTTTACAAACCGTTGTTTTACCGCTACCAATTCCGCCTGTTATTCCAACCTTTAGCGTCATTTCGATTTGATGATAAAATCAACATACTTAGGTTGAAAATCGATTCGAGCCACATAGTCAGGGCTTTTTTGAACCAAGATTCTAATTTTACCTCCCGATATTGCATCGGAATCGCTAAAGTCGCAAACAAGTTTGAACTGATTTGGTTTAAGCTGAAAGTATTTGCTCACGGTTACATTACATTTTATAGTCACCTTTTCGGGGAGCAATATAACCTGTGTTTTTTCCGGTACATTTAGGGGAACTATTGGCACATCGAGTGTTGTTTCCGTAAATTTTTCGACAGGAACTTCAACCGCAACAGTATTTTGTGAGAATGAAACCTGCTGAATAGAAGATAACAAAGCTTTTTCCTTATGGGTTTGCGAAATAAGATTTAGGCTAATTGGTAATGTTTTAACTTCGTTAATAGTATCGAGAATTGAGCGAGGGCCTGTAATTGTAATAGTCTGTGGACTAACTTTTATACTTCCTGCAAGCATATGCTGGTTGGCATAGGTTGCCGTAATAATTGGACTAATCTTTACTACCTTATCTACCACATTAGCCATACTAAAGTAAAGGGTATCAGGCTGAATTCCAAGCAAAATTATATCATCGCTAAGCTGAGGAACAAAAGAGCTCAGTTTATTACTTAACATTAAAAAGTACTCCGAGCCATTGGAGTTTGAATTCAAATTAGCTCCTTTTAAACTAACCTGAAGTGGGCTAAGCAATGCCATTGCTTTATATCGCAACAAGGTGTAACCGTAAGCCTTCACTCGTAATTGAACGGTGCGTGGAGGGTCACCTACAATTACTTTTCCTTTGGGTGGGTTAACAAGTTGTATGGGATAATCGAGGTCGGTGGTGTACTCGTGGCTTAGTTTGATTAAGAACCACAGCACCGTTGAAATAAATAAAAAGAATAGGAAAATAGCGAGACGCTTGTTAAACTTAGCTTTCTCGCGATTAACAACTAAATTGAATTGTCTGAGTAAACTTGAGTCCAATTTTTTATAAAAAAATTACAGGATTCAAAGTAAGTAAATTACAATGAATCCTGTAAATATAATGATAAAAATCTTTTATCGAGTCTGAATATCGCTTGCGTCGCGAATAATTGTGCTCTTAATAACTTTTACGGTTGCGTTAGTATCAATCTCAACAAGAGCGTACTCTTCCTTAATTTCAACTATTTTACCATAAATACCACCAGCAATAATTACCTTATCGCCTTTTGCTAAAGACTCCTGGAATTTACGAAGTTCTTTCTGACGCTTCATTTGTGGACGAATCATAAAGAAGTAGAACACCACGATGATTAGACCAAACATTAAAAAGGTCATCCAAGGATTTGCTTGTTGTTGCTGCAAAATTACAAAAAGTAATGATTTCATATTCAATAATTTAAATTGGTTTCTGATTAAAATTCACGATGCAAAGTTATAATTTATTTTAAACTAACCGTTACGCCCCTCCACCACATTGGCCTTTATGGTGACAGATTTGTCCATTATTGGGGAGTTTGTTCGCAATGTAACAGATTTATACTGCGAACCGTACCAACCTTTACTATCAAAAACAACCTCAATCAAACCCTCCTCGCCTGGCTTCAGAATCTTACTGCTAAGTTTCGAAGTTGTACAACCACAGCTAGGAATTACATCTTTTATAATTAAAACTCCATCGCCAGAGTTTTTGAATTTAAATGAATGCGATACAACCTCGCCGCTGGTTATTGTTCCAAAATCGAAAAAATCCTCGATATACTCCAAGTTTGCCGATTTTGTGGAATCCGCCTCAACAGTATAATCTTTAGTTTCGTTACTGCCAGAGGAACACGATAAAAATATTACAGCAAAAAGGATAAATGCAGGGTAAAGGATTTTAATATACATAATGCAATAGAGTTAATCCTGAACATCTTCTTCGGCCGAAGCTAGGCGAATATCATCCTCGCCAACCAAGCCCCTGCCCAACTTTACAAACTGATTGTTTTTGCGTAGGGTCAATATAATCTTATCGAGAATACCATTTATAAAGGTACTACTCTGCTCGGTGCTGTAGAATTTTGCTATCTCGATATACTCGTTGAGTGTTACCTTAACGGGAATTGAAGGGAATTCCATAATCTCCGTAATGGCCATTTCCATTATCAGAATATCCATTCCAGCAATACGGTCAACCTCCCAGTTTTGGGTATACTCCTCAATCAACTTAACATTTTCGGTGTGGCGAAGCACTACCTTACGAAGCAACTTCTTGGCAAAATCCTCATCGTCCTCGTTACGGAACATCGGCATTAACTCGGCTGACTCATCGGACGATTCGGTAAGTTTTTTAACCGTTTTGGTTGCCATACTAAGCACAAACTCTAAATCGTCGTTCCAGTAGATGCTCTGCTCCTCAAGGAAGTTGTTGAAATCCTCCAAATCGCCAAGTTCGCGTTGCAGCAAGTTTAAAACCAACTGCCTATCGTCGGTGAACTCAACGGTTTCGGCATTCATATACTGATTGTAGTAATCAGCAGTAATAAATTTATTGAAAATATTCTTTATTAATTCGGGATGATGACGCCAGTTTAAGCGGTTCTCGGTTGAGTAATTTATTAAACTCTGGTTTATTCGGAGCTTATCGATTAACTTGTTATCAACAAAACGGGTGTTGGGGTTTAACTCTTCGGGTGAAGGACGTAGCTTCTGCCTGCCTAAATCAATTTTGTTCTGAGCAAAATCGACTAACTCCTCAGGGAGCATTAAAAGTAAATGGTAAAGTTGATAGGATTTTTCGATACTAAGGAATAGTTCCTTTTCGAGATTATTTAATGAATCGTTTTCGCTACGGAAATGTGCGAAGAGAACCTGAAGAATCTTAATTCGGAGTAATCGTCTGCTAATCATTGTGTAAGAACGTATTTTCTTTTATCATTTGAGACTACAAAGATACACTCAATTTTTGGATTGACTAAATCAATGCAAAGTATTAAAGCAAAAAACTGTTAAATGATTTGAGAGATGGAAGCAGTAAGTAAAATTTAGAATGTAGAATGATAAATTTAAAAGGTAAAAACCCCAACCAATCGCAAGCAATAGCCCCGAGTTTTAACTCGGGGTAATAATAAGGAGTATTAAAAAAGCGATGCAAGTAATGATGATTGTTTGAGAAGACGTTGATTGTTTGCATCGCAACGGATAAATATTGGTATGGAATATAAATTTGACGCTTCCATGTCCTTCGGACGATGGAAGGTCTTTCATTTTACTAAATGATAACTCACAACTTCAACCCCAAAACTCATTACCTAATTACCCAATTACTTATTTACCTAATAACTTAATTAGTCAATAACCAAACAAACATCACAACCACACCAATCCCACCTCAACAAAAAAACTAACATCTTTCAACCAAAATGAAGATTTTTGTTAAAAATTTTGCCTAAACAAACCGAATGACAAATATTTTTCTATTTTTGGGAGGTTGAAAACCTAAAACCAAACCTAATTTAAATACTGTGAGATGATGGACGGATTTGAAAACCTTGACGATTTTGAGAAAGCGGACAAAGAGGATATTTTCTCGAAAGTGATTCGTGCTGGTAAAAGAACTTACTTTTTCGATGTAAAATCGACCCGTAACAGCGATTTCTACCTTACTATTACCGAAAGTAAGAAACGTATGGGTAAGGATGGTAAGATGTACTACGAAAAGCATAAAATCTTCTTGTACAAGGAGGATTTTGAGAAATTCCTAGAGGGATTGAACGAAGTTGTAGATTACATCAAAACAAACCAAGAGGTTATTCCCCGTAGCGAGATGGTTGAGCATGAAGAGTTAGAGATGGCTACAACAGAGTTCTCGAGCGTAACTTTTGAGGACCTTGAAAAATAGATAAAACTAAAAACCGGCAACTGCCGGTTTTTTTTATTGCTCATCGAAATTCATTCCGTCAATTGGTTCATGATTCAGAACCTTTATAATTTCATTCTCCGACAGAGTTTTAACATTGGTTACAATGTAGCCATCGTTTAAAGAACATCCGAGGGTTAAACACTCGTCAATAACCGCATTTATAGGCTCATTAACAGCAATGTTCATTGGAATTAATGCAGTAACACAAATAAAATCGCCAGTAATCTCAGTAATCTCAACATCCGACGAATAGCGAGGAAACAGGAAATTTACCTCATCCACAACTAGTTGCTTTTGCTCTTGGCTTAACCAATCGGAATTGGGGACAAATACAATAAAGTACCTTAACTTACCACTCTTCCCTCCTAGCCCAGTACTTATAAAAACACCATCTTCCTCCGAAAGCGATGATACCATATGAAATCGGCTCTCGTTTAACGCCATAAGAGCCCAATCCTTCAAATCTGGCGATGCAATTGATGCATACTGCTCTATCAATCTATAATTCTCAACATTATCGGTGCCTGCCAAACGGATTAAATACTCTTTCGCCTCATCGATGGTAAGTTTATTGCTCAACAAATCATCAGAATTGTAATCCTTTGATACTTCACTCCCACGCACTTTAGATACCATTTTGTAGTACTCCATTTGCACGTCAATGCTAATGGAATCTTCTAGTATCCTCATACTTTCAGGCGATTCGCCCAGAATACTTTTTATATGATTAAACAACTCGTCCGGATTATCCATATTGTTTAAAAGCATTAGTCTACAATAGATGACAAATATTAGATTATTTTTGCAAAGTTGGCAATGCTGGTTCAAAGAATGTTTTAAACATTTCTGGCTAAATTGAGTTAATTGTGTATTATAAATTTTTCAGGTTCAGTTAACCTTTATCTTTTTAATGTTACTATCAGATTTACAAAACGGCGAGTATGGAATAATTTCGAAAGTGATGGGGCGCGGAGCATTCCGCAAACGTATCACCGAAATGGGATTTGTCAAAGGCAAAAAGGTTGTAGTAATTAAAAATGCTCCCCTTAAAGACCCTATTGAGTACTCTATAATGGGTTACGAAATATCGTTGCGCAGAAATGAGGCGGCCCTAATTGAAATTGTTACCCCAGAAGAGGCCAAGAAACTTGTCGCTGAGCAAAGCGGCGAATCGCTTACAAAATTTACCGAACCCGAGATTATTGACACTGGTGTTAAAGTATCGGGTAAAACCATCAATATTGCTCTTGTGGGAAATCCCAATGCAGGAAAAACCACAATCTTTAACCATCTATCGGGCTCGCGTGAGCACGTTGGAAATTACAGCGGTGTAACAGTCGATTCAAAGAATGCAAGGTTTAAGTACAAGGGTTATACATTTAACATCACCGATTTACCAGGAACATACTCGCTTACAGCGTATACCCCTGAGGAAATATTTGTACGTAGATATATCCACGATAACAATCCTGACATTGTAATAAACGTAGTTGATTCATCGAACCTAGAGCGTAACCTATACCTTACCACTCAGCTAATTGATATGGATGTTAGGGTGATTGTCGCCCTAAATATGTTTGATGAACTGCTTGGCAAAGGCGATAGATTCGATTACACAGAATTAGGTAAAATGTTGGGTATTCCTTTTGTACCTACAGTTGGCTCAAAAGCAAAAGGATTGGAAAAACTGCTAGATACCACAATCAATGTGTTCGCTGAGAAGGAGAAAACCGTTCGCCACATCCACGTAAATTACGGACAGAATATCGAGGAATCCATATCATCAATTCAAAAAGAGGTAAAGAAGAACGTTAGCATCACGGTTAACTATTCGAGTCGTTACTTAACCCTTAAATTGCTCGAGAAAGACCGATACGCCAATAAAATACTTAAGGGTGTAGAGAATTACGAGACAATTAAAAGTCTTGCTGATAAGGAAATAGCAAAACTGGAAGGAATTTACAAGGAAGATTCCGAAACGCTTATTACCGATGCTAAGTACGGTTTTATTGCTGGCGCACTAAAGGAAACCTACAAGGAGAGTACACAGCAAAAACGACAAACCACAGAGTTGATAGATACCTTCATTACCCACAAACTCTTTGGCTTTCCTATTTTCCTATTTCTTATTTGGCTGACATTCTATACCACATTCACCATTGGACAATACCCAATGGGCTGGATTGAACAGGGCGTTGAGTTGCTCAGCAACCTAATGAACAACATCCTGACCGATGGTCCACTGAAAGATTTGATAATAAATGGAATTATTAATGGCGTCGGAAGCGTTATTGTTTTCCTGCCCAACATACTTATACTTTTCTTCTTTATCTCATTGCTCGAGGATACAGGCTATATGGCTCGTGCAGCGTTTATAATGGATAAACTGATGCATAAGATTGGGCTACACGGAAAATCGTTTATTCCACTTGTAATGGGTTTTGGCTGTAATGTTCCTGCAATAATGGCATCGCGCACCATAGAGAACAGGAACAATAGGCTTGTTACAATCCTTATAACTCCATTTATGAGCTGTAGCGCCCGTTTGCCTGTATATATACTAATATTAGGAGCCTTTTTCCCTGCAAGTGCAGGAAATTTGCTATTCCTGATTTATTTCATTGGAATTTTATTTGCCATTGGAACAGCCTTAATGCTTAAACGCACATTTTTCAAGGCAGATGATGTGCCTTTTGTTATGGAACTTCCACCCTACCGAATACCCACAATGCGTTCAACCATAATGCATATGTGGCATAAGGGTTCGCAGTACTTACAAAAAATGGGCGGAATAATACTTGTTGCAGTTATTATTATTTGGGCCTTGGGCTATTTCCCAAGGGATGTTAAGTATACCAAGGACTTTGAAAAGGAGTTATTGGTCGAAAAGTCCCAACTGCAAAACATTTCTTCGGCATTGGTTGTTGATAGTTTGAAGTTAGATAGTATTGCAAGCAAGATTCATCATCTAGAAATGGAGATGGATGCAGAAAGGCAGGCATACTCCTACCTAGGTAGAATTGGAAAATTCATTGAACCTGCAATTGAACCGCTTGGTTTCGATTGGAAAATGGGCGTTAGCTTGCTTTCAGGTGTTGCAGCAAAGGAAATTGTGGTAAGCACATTAGGCGTTCTTTACCAGGCTGATGAGGAAGCGGATTCTGCCGACTCACTGTCAGAAAAGTTGAGGAACGAAACACATAAATCGGGCGAATTGAGGGGGCAAAAAACATTCTCACCTTTAATTGCATTGTCGTTCCTTCTTTTTATACTGATTTACTTCCCCTGCGTTGCTGTAATATCGGCAATTAAAAACGAGTCTGGTTCTTGGAAATGGGCGCTATTTACCATTGTTTTTACCACAGGACTTGCTTGGATAGTTGCATTTGCTGTTTATCAGGTTGGAAGTTTGATGGGATTTTAAGTGGTTATTGAGTTATTAGGCTATTGAGAGAATGAACTAATGGGTGGAGTGTTGACGGATAACCCTATAGCAAAACAATAAGTTATTCAATAAAGATGATTCAGGAAATATTAGTTTACATAATACTAACAGTAACCATGGGTTATACATTCTACTCTATTTACAGAGTTTTTAATCCAAAGTACAAGAGTAGTGGCGGATGCGCAGGGTGCTCAAGTGCTGGCTGCTCTGTTAAAGAGTTAAAAAAGTATCATAAATCGTAAACAATTTTGTTTATTTGCCGTTAATAGGTTTGAGCAATATAATGTAATGATGCTAAAAAAGTTCCTAAAAATAGCCGTAGCCTTGCCTCTTGCAACAATATTGATTGTTGCATCGAGTGGTTTGACTATTTTTCTACATCATTGCGACTGCGAGGGTAAAACCGAAATATCAATTTACAGCGAAGTTGGGTGCGATATGCACACAACCAATAACGTTCAGCATGGCTGCTGCGACTTCGAGGAGGTTGAAGCAATTAGCAACGAATCTGAAAGTTGTGGCTGTAATAATGAACAGGTCTCAATTAAATTGAACGATGTTGTTCCAGTTGTATCAACAAGCATCAGTTTTATTAAGATTCTAGTAGCAGTAGTTGAGCAAAATGTGCATACTGAAAAACTCATTACCCCCGAAAATTTTCAGAAATTTTACACAGAATCTGATACTCCTCCTCCAACGCTATGGGGGAAAGCATTGCTCATTAGCCTCAATTCACTTAAAATATCCGACACACTTTCGTAGTTATCGAGTCACACACTCGAGTTGATTAGTTATTTCCATTGTTAAATGGAAATAACTTTACTTAATCTCAACTTATAAAACTATGAAAGCGATTAAATCAATATACATAAAAGGAATAGCCTTGCTCTATACCGTATTGCTACTTACTAGTGCTGGAATTGCTCAGGATATAATCCACGGGCATATTTACGGTAAGGACGATAAGGGCAATATATCGCCCTTGGTTGGGGCAAACATAATTTGGTTGGGTAGCACAACAGGAACCTCGGCCGATTCCGAAGGACACTTTATGCTACAAACCGTTAAAGGATTCGATAAGATTGTCATCAGCTTTATTGGTTTCAAAACCGATACAGTATTGGTTGATTTTAAAACCAAGGTTGTTGAACACACTCTAATACAGGAGAACACCATTGAGGGTGTTACTGTTACCACAACTGTTCCGGGAACTCACCTGCAACGCTTAAATCCAATTCAAACTCAGGTTATAACAAACAATGAACTAAAGCGTGCGGCTTGCTGCAACCTTTCTGAGAGCTTTGAGACAAATGCCTCGGTAGATGTATCGTACAGCGATGCGGTTACAGGTGCCAAGCAAATTCAACTGCTTGGATTAGCAGGAATTTATACTCAAATGCAATTTGAGAATGTACCAACACTTCGAGGACTTGCATCGGCATACGGACTTGGATATGTTCCTGGCCCTTGGATGGAATCCATTCAGGTATCGAAAGGAACGGCATCGGTGGCAAATGGCTACGAGAGTATCACTGGTCAAATCAACATTGAATTTAAAAAGCCCTGGGAGCAGGAAAAGATGCACCTTAACCTTTACGCCAATAATCTTGGTATGACTGAATTCAACGCAAACTATGCTGTTGATGTAAACGAAAAGGTATCGACAATGATTCTGGCGCACGGTTCGCATTTAGGGAACAGAATTGACCACAATGAAGATAATTTTCTTGACCATCCACTAACCACGCAGTACCATTTATTTAACCGATGGAAGTATCAGGGAGAGAAGTTCGAATCGAACATTGGGGTTAAATTCTTGCAGGAAAAACGCTTGGCTGGTCAGGTTGATTACGATAGAAGCACCGAGCAAACCGTAGGAAATCCATACGGTATTGATGTTAACACAAACCGATTTGAGGCTTTCAGCAAAACGGGATACATATTCGATAGACCGTCAACCAGCTTGGGTTGGATAAACGCATTTACCTACCACGACCAAACATCGAACTATGGACCAAGAGCCTACGATGCCAGACAGAACAGCTACCATAGTAACCTGATTTTTATGACATACATTGGAAATACCAATCATACCATAAAATCTGGGGTTAACTTTAACTACGATGGTTACATAGAAAGCCTGAATGGAGTAAACCTTAATAGATACGAAAGAGTACCAGGTGTTTATGCCGAATACACCTATAAACACCTAGAAATGCTTACACTAATGGCTGGCTACAGGGTTGACCATCATAGTAAATTCGGCTACTTTACTACCCCCCGATTCCACGCAATGTACAAACCGTGGGAGCAATTAACCTTTAGGGCTAGCGCTGGCAAAGGGTATCGTTATCCTTCGGCAGTATCGGAGAATAGTAATTTGCTGGCAAGCAACAGGCAGTTTGTTTTTGAGGAAGATGCTAAACTGGAGGAAGCATGGAATTTTGGCTTAAATATCACCCAGAGGTATAAAATTTGGGGCAAAAATCTCACCATTAGTACTGATTACTACCACACAAACTTTGAGAACCAGTATATAGTCGATACCGATAGAGATGCAACATCTGTATACTTTCATAACCTCGAGGGTAAATCGTACTCCAACAGCTACCAGATTGAGATAAACACTCAACCAGTGAAAGGACTCGATTTAACTATGGCTTACAGGATAAACGATGTAAAAACCACCATTAACGGAGAATTACAGCAAAAGCCTCTGGTCAGCAAAAATAAAGGTTTAGTTAGCATTAGTTACAAAACACCATTGAAGAAATGGCAGTTCGACTACACTATACAGCTCAATGGTGGCGGTCGATTACCAAGTATGGACGGCTATCCTGTTGATGTGCAAATGGGAATGGATTTCCCCTCGTACACCACAATGAACTTTCAGCTAACAAAATTGTTCCGTAAATGGGACTTGTATGTTGGAGTTGAAAACCTAACCGGTTTTAAACAACATCACCCAATAATATACCCAGAGAATCCTTACAACCAGTACTTTGATGCATCGCAGGTTTGGGGACCTATCACTGGAGCGAAATACTATGCTGGAATCAGAATTTCAATGTGGAAATAATTGATAATTAGTAGTTAATAATTAATAACTTAGCACATGAAAACCGAAAAATTAATTGTAAGCAATATGAAATGCATGGGATGCGCAAATGCAGTTAAAACTGGACTCTCGAGCATCCAAGGCGTTACAAGCGTTGAGGTTGATTTGCCAACCGCAACAGTAACCGTTACCTACAACGATGATAGTATTAAAAGCACTATTCTTAAGAAACTGGATATTCTGGGATATCCTGCTAAACAATAAATAATCATCAAACCAAATAAAAATTAATAAAATGAAAAAGTTAATGTTTGTACTTTTGGGTATAGCCTTTATGGTTGCAAATACCACAGAAACCTACGCACAGAAAAAAGTTGATAAAACTGTAGTTTACGAGGTTAGTATGCACTGTAAATCGTGCAAGGCAAAAATTGAGCGCGATTTAGCATTTGAGAAAGGTGTAAAGGAAGTAACCGCATCGCTCGATGAGAAAATGGTAACAGTAAAATACGACGATGCCAAAACAACCCCCGAGAAAATTGCCGAGGCAATTAAAAAACTAGGCTACGAAGCCAAGGTGATTGAAGAGAAGAAGAAATCGTAATATGAAACAAGCCCCGCATTTCGGGGCTTGTTTTTTAAAACGTTATCCCAAAACTACCATAAACCATCAACCTATCCGCAGGGCTCAGGTTACGCAAATTAACCGAGCATTGCAAATTCTTGATGGGTTGATACTGTAGGCCTGCAATTATTAGATGTGCTTTTTCCAAATTCAGCGGAAATGAACGGTTTATATAATCGTACCGAACCAACACATCAAATTTAGGATTGATTGTGTATGAACCAAAGGTTGATATTCCATAGTAATCGGAGTTCTCTCTGTAACCATAGTTTACGACTTTATTATACTCCACTGCAACACGGAACTTGTCGGTTTTAAAGCCCGCAAATGCCGAGAAGGCATACTTATCTTTGGCTAACTTTGCCGTATCGGATTCTGGAGAATAGTCGGCATAGAGTTTTAATATGAGTCCCTTAACTGGATATATCTCCAGGTTGTTAGAATATAGAAACTTTCCGTTTTCATCCTGACTTTTAAATGGACCATCGCCATTGGTTACGGAGATTTGATTCAACAATTTATCGCCATACTTCAAATCGACCTGTGCGCCAAAATCCGCAGGATTTCCGTAGCGATGCACCTCTTGGTATGTGAAGTAAATGTAACGGTAACCCCAGAACTTATCCTGAGTTGTTAAGTACTGGGTATTCAAAAGTTGACCAATTCTTAAATCGATAAAATGTGCAGGCGAATACTTAATCTCGGCCATTTTTAGAAACGCCGTGTACTTACTTCCCTCGTTATAGGATACATTCATTGGGTCGCCATTCTCATCGGTTACCTTGATTGCATTGGTAGTTCGAGTTACATCATAAATAAGTGTGGCTTTTAACTTATCGGAGAAAGTTGCGGAATAACCAAACAATGCTGTAGGCATTTCGAAAGCACTCTTGGGCTTATACTCACCTTTAAACGTAGTATAGTACGATGCAAAAATGGTTGCCCAAACTTTCTGCTTAACCTCAATGGTTTGAGCCTTTGCCAAAGAATCCTGTGCTATAGTTGAGTTAGAGTAAACAAGAATAACTCCTAAAATCAAAGTAAGTATCTTCTTCATAATTTGGATTTTTCAAGGTGCGAAAGTATAATCAATTTGGCAATTAGTCAATTTGAAAATGCAAAATCCAATTGTATATTCCACGAACTCACCCCTGCCCCTCTCTTCCTGACTCCGCCAGTTGGCGGATAAACTCAGAGAGGGGTAAGAGCAAATCGCTATAATTAATTACGCAAAATACAACTGCAAAAATAACAGCCCCAAAGGGGCGCAAGCAATAGCCCCGAGTTTTAACTCGGGGTATTAATGCGAAGCATTTAAAAAGCGATGCAAGTAATGGTGATAGTTTGAAAAGATAATGATTGTTTGCATCGCAAAGGATTAATCATTGGTATGAAACGTAAATTTGACGCTTCCAAGTCCTACGGACTTTGGAAGGTCTCCAATTAAAAACTCAAAACAAATAACCGAGCAACCCACTACCCTTTCGCGGTCTTTTTCAAAAACTTTGGATACAACTCGTCCTTTACCCATTTAAAATTTGGCTCAATGGAAAGAATCTCCTTATACGTTTTTGATGCCAGAGTATAATTTTTGGCCTTTTCGGCAGCCAAGGCCAACTGGGTTAATGTGTTTAGGTACCACCATGTTTTGGTTTTGTTTGAGGATTTTATACCTGTAATTGCCTTTTGGTACTGAACAATCGCTTCTGTAGGACTTCCTCCCACGTACGAAGGGGCGTAATGCTTGGAGTTTCCTTTCTCAATTAGTGCGTAGATATTGTTAGGTTCAAGTTTCAAAGCATCATCAATTAAACTCATACTCCTTGGTCCAAGGAAAGGCGCTTTATATGGTCGGAGAGAGATTTTGTAGGCAATAATAGCCGCCTCCAACGCTATAACCTCAACCCACTTAGGATTCGATTTTAGTAAACTGGCAATATGCTTATCAGCCTTTGCAATGTACTCCTCGCCCAATGAAGTTCTCTTTGAACCTAACAAGAATCCAATAAAACCATACTGGGCATGAAGTAGTTGAAATTCAACTTTAACACTCTTAGTCGTTTCAAACTCCTTCTCCAAATCAGCAATCACCCGCTGCCACTCCATCATATCGCTTAAAACGAAGCAATTGTAAAGCCTATCGTCGTATACCGACGAATTTGCAACGCCAGTTTTTACAACAAGAAGAAATGGTAATAAAAACAGAATAAAACTTCTGAAAATCATTTGCTTGTAGTTATCTCCCTGTTTTTCCATACAAAAGTTCCATTTTTATGGCTTCGCCACCACGCTCTTACCATCTGCACAAATGCAAATTGCTGCATAGGTAACAGTAAAACACTCATAAACGCAGATTGTTTTGATAACTGGGCAACCATCATTCTTGCCATAATAACCGAAAAGAAATAGGCAAAAATCAACGGAAATGGCATGATGAACAAAACAAGAATTGGACCTAATGTAGTAATGGCTGCAAAAGCAATCATCACCTTATGGTTTCTACCAAAGAAATCGCACACATTCTTGGAGAATCCCGCTATGGCCTCATCGTATGAGCCATACATATGGCACTGTATATCGTTCTCGGTTCCAAGCAGAGTGGCCATACGGTAACGCAGTTTTTTCACCGAACGCGCTATGGAAATATCCTCCACAGGATTTGCCTTAAACTGCTCGTGAAATTGATATTTACGGTAAATATCTGTTTTAAACATCATCATTTGGCCATTGGCAGCGGAAAGTGAACGCCTTTTGCTCCACTGAACCAGCCGCAATGGTAATAACGATAGTAAAATCCACTGCATTACAGTAACTGTAATACGCTCGCCAAAGGTTTTTGTAACCTGATAGGGGAAAAATGAAAGCAAAGCCAGTTTATTCCGTTGCATATAACCCAACGAATTCTCAATAAATTGGGGCTTTATCCTTACATCGGCATCCAGATATAGCAAATAATCGCCTTTAGCCTTCTGCGAAAGGTTGTAGCAAGCATAGTTCTTACCGAGCCAACCATCAGCTAGTTCCATTCCACTTACAAGGCAAATATTACGATTGTTCTTGGAGTACTGCAGTACAATTTGTGAGGTGGAATCGGTGGATTGGTCGTCATAAACCAATACTTCAATGTTGCTGTGTGTTTGGTCCAATAAATCGACCAGCAAGTTTTCGATATTCTTTTCCTCGTTTCGTGCAGGTATTAAAACCGACACTAAACTTTCCGATGTTGGCTTGTAATCCTTTAGGTATGGATTTGTGAGATAGTTGAACAAAGCCACAAGAAATCGCAAAACAGCCAGAATAACAATTGGAAGTATCAGGTAGAAAAGAATCATTGCTTAAAGTTTTTATCCTGTTGATGAATGGATTGCTTCAAAAACATATTATAGGCAAACTGAAACTGCGTGATGTTAAAACTGCCGTCGTAAATATACTCATTTAGGTAAATTGAAAGCGAAGGCTTTTTATAACTGTAGTAATCAACCAAGTTAGCAGCCATTATCACCCTACAGTTAGGTTTATCCTGCAAAATACGCTCAATTCCCTTTGCAAACTCCAATGTCATATGATGTTGACTGAATAGTTTACCCTGCGGGTAAAACACCAATACATTTCCTTCGTCTTTAATTAAATTGGCAGCAAAAATCAAACTATCGTAAAGTCCACGCGATGTTTTGGAGATTGAAAAAGCCCCTAACTTGGTAAAAAACTTATGCTTGCCCAACTCACTCTCAAGCATCAGTAAATGGAACTTCTTTTTAAAATGTGTTTTGTTTAAATACCAAGCAATAAAGCCATCCCACCAGCTAAAGTGGTTAGGAACAAGCAAAATGCTTCTCTCATCAATTTCGATATTGGAAATAACCTTAATTTCCCTGAAATGGCGTTTAAGAATAAAATTAAAATAATGGTTGAAAAACCACTGGTAAAATCTGCTATGCGAGGGTTTTATCATTTTTATAGTTGCTATTTTTGACCTATTAACTTAATAACTAAATCCCTAAATCACCCTAAGCAACAAATTCAATGCTCCAAAGAAAATACAATGAAGCCAAAAAAGAGTCCGCGATAGAGGATTTTCAAACTTTAATTTACCCCGATAAATATATATGAAAAACAACAACGAAACCAAAAACCACCCAATATAGTTGTGCAAGGGAGGATTTCCTGTATCCCAAGTCCACATATTTAAGGCAATTGCCACTGGCTCCATTACAAAGTCGTAAATCACCAGTATTACTGACGATACAATAGATTTTAGCATAAAACTGATATTCCAACCCTTCAACAAATCGTACACCAAGTAAACCAAAACCATCCAGTTTATGGCCATAACTAGTGGTGTTTGGAAAAGTTTTACTCCAAGAGATTTTCCGTAAGTGTAGTTGCCAAAAACAAAACCAGTATTGGTTCCAATAGCCTCAACGGCAAAACCCAAAACACCAATTACACTTAATGTAATCCAAAACTTTATGCTATGGGGCCTGTGGAATAGCATGAGTAACACAAAACTCAATACAACAAAATATCCTGCAACGGTAAAATAGTGAGGTTTATCTAAACTTATCAGAATTCCGAAAATGCCAACCAAATAGCCAACCATCAATAAAATCTTTGCAAGTTTTAAATACTGTTGCATACTAAATAGGTTTGAAGTACGAATCTACAATTTTTGCCGATGCTAGGCAAAGGGGAATTCCACCACCAGGATGCACGCTACCACCAACAAAGTAAAGTCCCTTAACATTTTTGCTCCTATTAGGATGACGGTTAAAAGCAGCCATTCTATTGTTCGAGCTAATTCCATAAAGCGAACCTCGGAACGAGCCTGTTCTTTTTTCAATTCTCTCGGGGTCGAGAAACTCTTCAAATACAATATTTTTCTCAATATCAAGGCCTAAGGTCTTTTTAATTTTGTTCAGAATTGATGCCTTTGCAGTCAATCTCAACTCATCCCAATTCTGGTTGATATTTTCGGGTGCGTTTATCATCACAAACCAATTCTCGTGACCCTGCGGAGCATCATCGGTTATCATTTTTGAGGTGATGAAGATATAAACCGTTGGGTCGGAGTAAATTGTTTTGGCCTCCATTGCCTGAAATTCAGCCCAGTAATTTTCTGAAAATAGTACATTGTGCACATCCAGTTGCGGGTAATCACCCTTTACTCCCCAGTAAAAAATCAATGCCGACGACGAAGGTTCCTGCTTTGCTAAACGTTCCGATAGTGGAACATCGCTCAAAATCGAACTGTATGCGGTAAAAATATCGGTATTATAAATTACAAAGTCTGAGTTGAAATCAGCGCCATTCACCTTAACACCGACAATCTTACTATTTCGCTGATTAATTCTATCAACCTTGCTATTCATAACAAACTCAACACCCAAACTAAGCGCAATTTCCTTTAACTGCTCTGCAATGGAGTACATTCCCTGCATTGGGAAGTATGCCCCAATATTATGCTCTAGGTGGGGAATCATTGTTAATGTTCCGGGCGCTTTGTAGGGATTTGATCCGTTATAGGTCGCGTACCTATCGAAAAGTTGAATTGTATTGTGTTTTCCGAAATACTTTGCGTTTACATCGTGCATTGTTTCGAACGCTCGGAGTTTTTTAGGATTTAAAGCCAGTTTAAGCGATTGTAATGTAAAAAGATTACTCAACTTAGGGAATGGACTAAACACAAAGGTTTTTGCGGTTAAATCGTAAAGTTCCTTGCTATCCATCAGATATTTTGCGACACTTGACTTATCATCGCCTAGTGTTTTCTGAACTTCTTCGGCAAACTGCTCTGGGTCCGACCAAGCGTTAAGGGTAGTTCCATCGGGAAAGAAGTAACGTGTTATTACCTCTAGTTTTTTGTAGGGCAATACTACTTGCTTGTTAGCCGAAAGTTTTATTAACTCATCAACCAAATTGGGTAAGGTAAAGAGCGATGGACCAGTATCGAACCTAAAACCATTGGCTTTAAACTGATTTAACTTTCCACCCACATTAGGCTGTTGCTCAAAAACTGTAACACCATAGCCTTTGCTTGCTAATCGAATTGTGGTAGCTAAGCCTCCAATTCCAGCACCAATTGTTGATATTTTTTTCATTTTGATTAAACATTATAAAACTTAATATGTTTCAATGGTAGTAAAATTAAGAAAAATAATATCTTTATTGTGTTAATTTCGATATATGACTAAAAAAGCCCTTATAATTGGAACTGGACTAGGCGGTTTAAGTACAGCTCTCAGGCTAACTTCAATTGGATACGAGGTGGAGATGGTTGAAAAATACCATCAGGCTGGCGGACGATTGAATAAACTGGAGAAGGATGGATTTACCTGGGATATGGCCCCGACCTTTTTCTCCATGAGCTACGAATTTACTGAACTTGTTAAATCGTGTGGCATTGAACAACCTTTCGACTTTTTTGAACTCAACCCACTATATAAGGTGAATTTTAGCAATTCGACCAAAACATTCACAATTTATAAAGATATTGATAGGTTAGCCAAAGAGTTTGAGGGTATTGAGGACGACTTTGCACTTAAAATGCAGGAATATCTTAGGAAAACTGGTAAACTATTTCACGATACCGAGGGTAAAATCATCCGTAGAAATTTTAAAACATTACTCCAATACGCGCTAACATTGGCAAGTGTTCCTATGGAGCACGCACCTTTGATGCTCCGTTCAATGTGGAGTGAACTCGATAAGCGATTCAACAGCTATGAAGTTAAGGTGATTTTCTCGTTAGTAGCATTCTTCCTAGGTGCAACACCATTCGATACTCCTGCCGTTTACTCAATGCTTACATACACCGAGTTAAAGCACGATGGCTACCACAACGTTAAAGGCGGAATGTACCGTATTGTGGATGGTTTAATGCAAGTATTGTCTCAACGTGGGGTTAAGTTCCACTTTAACACAGAAATTATTGATTATAGACAGAACAATGGCGAAATATCGGGCTTCATCGATAAAAATGGTAACAATTGGAATGCAGATATTTACATTGTTAATGCAGATGCGGCTTGGTTTCGTGGCTCAATTCTTAAACGCAAAGCGTACACGGAGCAAAAGCTCGATAAGCTAAAATGGACTCTCGCACCGTACACCATTTACCTTGGTGTTAATGGAAATATCGATAATTTAAGCGTTCATAACTACTTTTTGGGTACTAACTTTAAGGAGTACAGCTCCAAGATATTCAAAAATCAGATTAGCCTTGAAAAACCATACTACTACGTTAACACACCCAGTAAAGCAAACCCCGAGTTTGCCCCCGAGGGCAAAGAGAGTATTTTCATACTCTGCCCAGTTCCCGATTTACGA
Organism: Bacteroidota bacterium; assembly: GCA_029560875.1. GTDB lineage: Bacteria > Bacteroidota > Bacteroidia > Bacteroidales > Tenuifilaceae > SB25. Next base: position 41,575 of record JAKQKB010000047.1, read on the forward strand.
AGTAAACCCAACTGGGACGATTCAGAACAACTAGCGAGCACTATTATTACTGACTTATCGGAGCGAATAGGATTCGATATAAAATCAAACCTAGAAACACAAATAGTTTATAATCCAACCCATTGGCAACGGATGTTCAATTTATACAAGGGAAGCGGCTTGGGCTTAGCCCACGATTTGAACCAAATTGCCTATTTCCGTCCGCATAACACTGACGAGAAGTTCAAAAACCTTTTTTATGTTGGGTCTAGCACTGCTCCAGGAACAGGATTACCAATGGCAGTAATCAGTTCAAAGTTAACAACTCAGCAAATTGTTAAACGGTATGGAGATAGATAGAATTGCTCTTTATAACGATGTATCGCTTCTTTGTAGCGCTACAACAACCCAAAAGTATAGCACAAGTTTTTCGTTGGGTACAAAGCTTTTCTCTAAGGATATACAGGAGGCGATTTACTCCATTTACGGTTTTGTTAGGGTTGCCGATGAAATTGTGGACTCGTTTCACTCCTACAACAAGGAAAAACTACTAACCGATTTCAAAAACCAAACCTACGAGGCAATATCCGAAGGAATATCAACAAACCCAATACTCCAAAGCTATCAAATAGCCGTAAATAGGTATAATATTGATAGAGATTTAATTGATGCCTTCCTGAAAAGCATGGAGATGGATTTAAATCCAAAACTTTACAGTCGGGATGAGATTGGCGAATACATTTATGGCTCAGCCGAAGTGGTTGGATTGATGTGCCTGAAAGTTTTCTGCAGAGGCAATCAGGAGGAGTTCGATAAGCTGTGCTTACCTGCAAAGAAACTAGGTGCAGCGTTCCAGAAAATAAACTTTCTACGCGATATCCGCGATGATTACAACAATTTAGGAAGAGTGTACTTTCCCGGAGTCGATTTCAACAATTTCACCCAAAAGCAGAAAGCTGAGATTGAGCAGGATATTCAAGCCGATTTCGACGATGCTTATGTTGGAATTAAGCAACTGAATAGAGATTCGCAACTGGGAGTTTATGTTGCCTACAAGTACTACACATCACTTTTCAAAAAAATCAAAAAGGTTTCGCCAAACGAGTTACTCAGTAAACGATATAGAATATCAAACTTTAAAAAGATAGCGTTGCTTGCTCGTTGTTGGGTGGTATATAAATTGAGGATGGTTTAGGTATGATATTGAGTAATTGAGTAATTGAGTAATTGAGTAGTTGAGTAATTAAGTAGAGACCTTCCATCGTCCGTAGGACATGAAAGCGTTAAAATAATTTTCTATACGAATATTTATTCCGTTGCGATGCATACAATCATCATCATTTTAAACTAATGCCATTACTTGCATCGCTTTTTTAATGCTTGCATTTATTACCCCGAGTTGAAATCGGGGCTATAAGGTTGCACTTTTGGGTGTCTTTTCTTTTACATCTACAATTCTTCATTCAAAATTCATAATTTCACATTCTACATTCTAAAATATCTCCTCTTCAACCTATTCATCTTTTTTCTGTTTATATTTTAATCCTTTTATTTAATTTGTAGTCCATAATTACAGTAACTTGTATAAAATTTAATTGTTATAGATATGTCTACATATAAGTATTTGACATTATGTTCATTCGCAGTTATTGCTGCAATTTCCGTTTCCTGTAGTAAAGGTGAAAAAAAAGATGGCAAACCTCAAGGTGGACGAGGTGGTGCAGGAATGTTTGTTGATGCTATAATTGTAAAGGAGGAGCCTATACAGCGCACACTTCAGGTTCCTGCAAGTATTTTACCAAACGAGCAGGTTGAGTTAAAGGCCGAGTCGTCGGGTAAACTAATTGAAATGAACCTTACCGAGGGTAGCTATGTAAAAAAAGGTGAACTGCTTGCCCGTATAAACGATAGCGAACTAAAAGCTTTGCTACAAAAGAAGCAATACGATGAGAAATTGGCTGCCGATGACGAAATGCGTAAAAAGCGATTGATTGAGATTAACGCAATTAGTATTCAGGACTACGAAGCAGCCCAGAATAAACTGGACGGTATTAGAGCCGAAATTCAGCAAACAAAAGCCCAAATAGCTAAAGCCGAAGTACGTGCCCCTTTCGATGGTAGAATAGGTCTTCGCTACGTGAGTATGGGTGCTTACATCTCAACAAATACAACACTTGCCACATTGATTCAGGATAATCCATTAAAGATTGAATTTTCAGTTCCAGAAAGGTACTCTGCATATATTAAAAATGGACTTGAAGTAGCCTTTACAGCCGGCGATTCGCCCACAAAATATCAAGCATTTATTTATGCTTCGGAATCGGCAATTGACCCAAATACTAGGTCGTTAAAGGTTCGTGCTAAGTATCCAAATGTCAATGGGAAAATCCTTCCAGGCTCCTTTGCCAAGGTTAATATTCTGTTCCAAAATCTACCTACAGCAATAATGATTCCACCTCAATCCATTGTTCCTGATATGGAAATACAAACAGTTTTTGTAGTTAAGGATGGAAAGGCTGAGAAAAAAATCATTTCAGTTGGAGAACGTACAGGAATTGCAGCAGAAGTATTAGATGGCCTATCAGTTGGCGACACATTGGTGGTTACCGGCCTCAACTCATTACGAGCAGGGACTCCGCTTACCGTTAAGGTAGTTGAGAAAAGATAATGAGTTATTAAGTAATTCTAAAATTCACAAGATTACTTAATAATTCGAAAATTGGTTTAACGATAAAACTTCTTTAAAGTGAATATATCATCCGTAAGTATTAATAGACCTGTATTAGCATCGGTACTTTCCATTGTGGTAGTGCTTTTCGGGATAATTGGGTTTTCCTACCTAGGCGTTAGGGAGTATCCTAGCGTTGACCCGCCAATTGTATCGGTATCAACATCGTATACTGGAGCTAACTCTGCGGTAATTGAAGCGCAAATAACAGAGCCTTTGGAAGCATCAATCAACGGTATTGCAGGGATTAAATCTATCACCTCATCAAGTTCCGATGGACGAAGCAATATCACCATTGAATTTGAACTTGGAGTTGATATGGAAGATGCCGCCAACGATGTTCGCGACCGCGTATCTCGTGCGGTTCGTAACATTCCACCCGACTCCGACCCGCCAATCATCACAAAGGCCGATGCCAACGCCGAAACAATTATTACCATTACCGCTCAGAGCGATAAGCGAGATTTATTGGAGATGAGCGATATTGCTAATAACGTAATCAAAGAGCGTATACAAACAATATCCGGGGTTAGCCAAATTGGTATTTGGGGTGAGAAACGCTATGCCATGCGTCTTTATTTAGACCCAAAGAAACTGGCATCGTTTGGGGTAACACCTACTGATATCCGTAATGCGTTAAGCCGTGAAAATGTTGAATTACCAACAGGAAGAATCGAGGGATACTATACCGAACTATCTATCAGAACTTTAGGAAGACTAGAAACTCCAGACCAATTCAACAATCTTATTATCAAATACGTAGGAGGAATACCTGTAAAACTCCGCGATGTAGGAAAGGCCGATTATGCAGCTGAGAACGAGCGTAGCATTATGCGTGGTAACGGACTCATTCCAATGGTTGGTATTGCAGTAACACCTTTGCCTGGAGCAAACTACGTTAGCATTGCCGATGAGGTTTACAAAAGAGTTGAGCAGCTCAAACGCGAATTGCCCGAGGATATCAAGCTAGATTATGCCTACGATGCAACCATCACAATTCGTAAAGCAATTACTGAGGTTGAGGAAACCGTACTCTTAGCATTTGGCTTGGTTGTTCTTGTTATTTTTATATTCTTACGCAACTGGCGAACCACGCTTATTCCAATCATAGCCATTCCAATTTCACTGATTGGAACTTTCTTCGTGATGTACCTTGCAGGGTTTTCAATTAACGTACTTTCACTGCTTGGAATTGTGCTTGCCACAGGTATTGTGGTTGACGATGCCATTGTGGTTATGGAGAACATCTACTCCAAAATTGAGCAAGGAATGGACAACTACAAAGCAGGATATAGAGGAAGTAAGGAAATCTACTTTGCAATTATCTCAACCACAATAACACTAATTGCTGTGTTTATGCCAATTGTTTTCCTTAGTGGAGTAACAGGGCGTTTGTTCCGAGAGTTCGGAGTTGTAGTGGCTGGAGCCGTTCTAATATCTGCATTTGTCTCGCTTACCCTTACCCCTATGATGAGTACAAAACTTCTTCGGAAAACTCACAAAGAGGGTAGAATAATGGGGGCTATTGGTCGCGGAATTCAACGGTTGTCCGACTTTTACGGTCGTTCACTTTTAGGTTTTATGAATCGTAGATGGTTGGCCATTGGCATTATGGTTGCTTCAGGACTAATCATTGTTCTAATAGGTCGATTAATTCCATCGGAATTAGCGCCAATGGAAGACAAGAGCCGACTATCAATTCAAGCAACTGCGCCGGAAGGAACTGCATTTGAATCGATGGATGCCTATATGCTTAAACTTGCCGAATTTGCTGATACTATTTCGGAAAAAAGGGCAATGATTCAACTCACCTCTCCAGGTTGGGGCGGTGGTAACAGCGGTTTTGTGAGGATGTTGCTGACACAGCCCAACGAACGTGAAAAATCACAGGGTCAAATTGCCGATGAAATATCTGCATTCCTCCGCAAACAAACCTTTGCAAGAGCATTCGTTGTTCAGGACCAAACTATTAGTACTGGTCGTGGTGGTGGACTACCCGTGAACTTTGTGGTGCAAGCACCAAACTTTGAGAAACTAAAAGAAGTTGTTCCAGAGTTTCTTGCAAAAGCACAAGCCGACCAACGTTTCCAGGTTGTTGATGTTAACCTAAAATTCAACAAACCCGAATTGGTGGTTGAGATTGACCGCGATAAAGCACGTGCATCGGGAATTGCTGTTAGGGATATTGCCGAGGCGTTACAACTTTACTTTAGTGGTCAGCGCTACGGTTTCTTCATCAGAAATGGTAAGCAATACTATGTAATTGGACAAGCCGAACGTAGTTATCGCGACGACCCTTCGGATTTAAAAGGTATTTACCTCCGTGCTAGCGATGGCGCATTAGTTGATTTGGGTAGTTTGATTAAAACATCAGAGCAAAGTATTCCACCACAACGTTACCGTTACAACCGTTATGTTTCGGCTACTTTCAACGCATCACCAGCACCAGGCTATACGTTAGGACAAGGCATTGAGGCAATGCGCGAAATTGCAAAAACCACACTCGACGATACTTTTGCCACAACACTAACCGGAACATCGCAACAATTCGTGGAGAGTTCAAACAGTTTGTTATTTGCATTCTTCCTAGCACTGGTTCTAGTTTACCTAATTTTGGCTGCACAGTTTGAGAGCTTCCGTGACCCGTTAATCATTATGTTTACAGTTCCACTTGCTCTTGCAGGAGCATTGCTATCGCTATGGATATTCGGTCAAACTTTGAATATTTTTAGCCAAATTGGGATTGTTGTACTAATTGGTATTGTTACAAAAAACGGTATTCTGATTGTAGAATTTGCCAACCAGAAAAAGGAAGAGGGAATGAGTAAACTTGAAGCAGTTGAATTTGCAGCAAAACAACGGTTACGTCCAATTCTAATGACAAGTTTAGCAACCATATTCGGAGCATTACCAATTGCGCTTGCACTAGGAGCCGCTTCAACAAGCCGTATACCAATGGGTATAACAATTATTGGTGGATTACTATTCTCTTTAGTGCTCACACTATACGTAATTCCTGCTCTTTACACATATATTTCCACTAAGAAAGCCAATGTGATAAGACATGATGAGGAGTAGCGTAATGTTGATAGTTGCTCGTTAATAGTTGATTGTTTAAAAATTTAGAATGAAAGATTTGAACGGTATGAATTTTAGAAAAACATATTTAATGATAGTATTCTTGCTTACAAGCATTTATACTATCGGTCAAGATACCCTATCGCTTTCCGATGCGGTAAAAATTGGGATGGAGAACAATTTCTCCATTCGAATTGCGCGCAACGATGTAACAATTGCAGATAACAACAACACCCTTGGCAATGCAGGTTTTCTCCCAAAGGTTGATGCATCGGCATCAAGCAATAATTCATTTTACAACATTAAGCAGGAGTTTACTGATGGAACAAACTACAAAAACTCTAGTTATCCCAGTTACGGCTTATCGGGTAACGTTTTGCTAAACTGGACACTGTTCGACGGTTTTGCAATGTTTGCCAATAAGCAAAAGTACTCAACCCTCGAGGAGCTAAGCAACATTAACTTTCAGATGACCGTTGAGGATGCTGCAGCATCAATAATTATTAATTACTATACAATTGCCATTGAGAATAATTTGCTGGAAAACTACCACGAGGCATTAACACTATCGCGCGATAGGTTGAGAATTGCTCGCGAAAAAGCTGCAATTGGTACCAGTTACCAAATTGCAGTAATGCAGGCCGAGGTCGATTACAGGGCCGACTCATCGCAGATGTTACAGCAGGTTAATAAAATTCAGAACTTAAAAATCAACCTGAATAAACTAATTGGACGTGAGCCAGAAATCAACTTCAACGTAAAAAAACTGGCCCCCGAAGTTGTATCTATTGAACTCAACACAATAATTGAGAATTTAGTTAATCAGAATAAAGAAATTCAAGCCGCAAAGTTGAACTTACGACTTAAAGAAATTGCCATTCGCGAGGCGCAAGCATCGCGCTATCCACGAATTGGCATCTCACCTGCTTATAATTTTTCTCGCTCATCAACACCGGAGGGCAGCACAGAACTGAACCGTTCATTTGGCCCTGCAATTGGAATTAGTGCTGGCATAACCCTATTCAATGGTTTTAATGCTAACAGAAACATTAAGAATGCTCGAATTTATAGGGATAATCAGGATTTAATGAATCAATCCAAAGTTCAAAACTTAAAGGGCGAGGCTATAAAATATTACAATAACCTTGTGCTGGCCAAAAACCTTGTTGAACTTGAGCAAAAATCGGCCGAGTTAGCCAAAACAAACTCCAATGTTGCAATGGAAAAATACCGGATTGGTATTATCAGCGATATTGAGCTACGCGATGCGCAAATTAAGTATCTCGATGCCGAATACCGATATCTTAACGCACTAATGCAGGCCAAAACAGCAGAGGTAGAACTTCAGGTTTTAATGGGAGCGGTAAATATTCCACAATAAAACACTCTGATAATCAATTACAAAACCTCAAAATTCACTTTTGAGGTTTTTTTTTCAACTTAAAGCTGTAACTTGTATAATTAGCAACTAACCAATTTATTAATTTAAATCTATTACTATGAAAAGAATGTTATATGTTATTGCAATTGCATCTTTAATTATGATGAGTTGTTCGGGCTCATCAAAGGAAGAGGCCAAAGCAAAACAAGAAATTATGGCTAACGACTCTCTGGCTAATGAAGCTGAAAAAAGTGCTGCAGACATTCAGCAATCTGTTAATGAAGTAGATTCTTTAGTTAATGAACTTTAACCCCAACACTATGAAAACAAAATTCACAAGTAGTTTGCTATGCATTGCACTAGCAGTATGCTTTATCACCTTAGGGAGCGTTGATACATTCGCTCAACAACAAAAAGGAAAAGGCAAGGCTCAAAAAGAGACTAAAGTGGAAAAAGATACTTTAGATAAAAAAGGTCAAGGCAAAAACAAGGGAGATGATAAGGTTAACGAAAATATGGAAATAAAAGACACATTAAAAGCAGAAGCACTTGACACTGCTGTAGCTGAAGAAAAGAATAAAGAAGGCAAAGGAAATGCCTATGGCAAAAACAAAGGCGAACTTTCCGGAAAAGATTTTGGCCAAGACAGGGCACAACAAGCTAAATTGAATAAGGAAAACAAGGAAAAGGAACTTGATGAGTCCGTAACTGAAGGTGAACAAAAAGCAAAAGAGGCCAAGGAAAAAGTAAAGCAAGCCAGAGAAAAACTCGAAAAGGATAAAAAAGAAAAGAAAATTAAAGATAAGGAATACAACGAGCGTAAGGCTAAAATTGATAAAACGGAACAAGCAGTTAATGAACTTGAAGCTAAAGTAGAAAAGGAAAAAACTAAGAAGAATAAAACTGAAGAGATTGCTCAATAAAAAAGAAACTGCCAGAAAAAATCTGGCAGTTTTTCCTTAATCAAAGTTCTATTTCTTAAGCACTTTCTTCAATACTGTATCCTTATCCAATTTCTTGGTGCAGAAGAACCAATCGTGACACTTCACAGTTTCGTCCTTAGTTTCCATACGCTCCTTGGCTACTCCGCATGAACCTGCTGTTGGAACAATTACATCATCGCCTGGACGCCAGTCAGCTGGGGTTGCAACCTTAAACTCATCGGCGGTTTGCAATGCAACAACCACACGGTAAAGTTCATCGAAATTACGGCCTAAACTTAATGGATAGTAAATAATTGTGCGGATAATACCATTGGGGTCAATTACAAACACGGCTCTTACTGCCTTGGTGTTGCTCTCGCCAGGCATCATCATACCGTACTTTTTGGCAACATCCATGGTAATATCTTCAATCAAAGGGAATGTAACCTCAACATTCTTCATGCCTTTGTACTCAATCTTCTCCTTAATTGTACGTAACCATGCAATATGGCTGTAAAGCCCGTCAACAGAAAGACCTACTAGCTTACAGTTTGCCTCGTTGAACTGCTTCTCCATCGATGCAAAAGTCATAAACTCCGATGTGCACACCGGAGTAAAATCGGCTGGGTGACTGAACAGAATTACCCAACTTCCCTTATAATCGGCAGGGAAATTAATTTCGCCCTGAGTGGTTACAGCCTTAAACTCAGGAGCCTTGTCGCCAATACGTGGCATTGCATAAACTTGATTCTCTTCCATTTTTTTGATTTTTATTTAGTTAGACAATTTGTAAATATTCATGGAGTTATGGATGGTTGTATTATTGGAGTGATTTTAACTAATATTTCCCCATCGCTCCACTACTCCATCACTCCTATATTCCTCTACATTCTCAACTTCCTCAACTCATCCTTCATGCGGTTGATATCGGTTATCCAATCTTCAATATCGTTCTCGTGCTCAATTTCCTCGGCCAATATTTGAGTGGCCATTTGGTGGGTCATGTGGTCTTTACCGCTGGTGAATGAGGCAATCTCGTTGTAACGCTGTATTGCACATCGCTCGCCATGAAGGTTTTGCTCCAAAATTACCTCAATGTAAGGGTCTATTGGTGCATCGTATGCACAACGGCTATGCTTAAACCAATCCTGAGGATGTAACAGAGGAGTTCCGCCTAGTTGAATAATTCTATCGGCAACCATAACAGCGTGGTTAAGCTCCTGGGTTGCGTGAAGCAATAATTCAGGCTCCACCTCGCTACGCATTGGACCTTCCATTACACGTGCGCCAATCCAATACTGGTAGTATGCAAGCCACTCCTCAGCCAAAGCAGCGTTTAGCATTTCCAATAATTTATCCACATCAACCGATGCAATTTTTTTAGCTTCTTTTCCCATAATTAGCTCTTTTTAGGTGGTTTATGTTCTTTATAATTTCCAATTATTTGAAGATTTATATCCTTAATGTTAAAATTCGGAATCTGTTTCTTATCAAAATACTCCTGAAGCATTTTATCAAGTTCCTCATCATAATAGTTTTCAATATAGTCGCACTGCTCGCAGTATAAATGATGATGCTTATGCATCTCAATATCGTACCGCATAAAATCCTTATCGGTTTTTACCTTTTTGATTATTCTCTTTTCACAAAAGGTGTCCAGTATATTGTAAACCGTTCCTAACGCAAGGTTTGGATGATTTTTACGCACATACTCTTTAACGGCATCGGCAGTTGGATGGTCCTTAATAGCCATTAACGCTTCCAAAACTGCAACCCGCTGCGGTGTAACCTTAAGGTCGTTTTGGGTAAGAATTTCTACAAGATTAGAATAACTCATATTATTTAGGAATAATTCTTATTTAGGAAAAACACTAATTTATAAAAATGGTTCAACTCTATCAAGAAAAAAACTTAAAATCGACGAAAAGGAATGAAAAAACATCTGTTAATTACTAATAAAAATAAAAAATACTTTGCTAATAAACTTAATATCAAAATATTAAAAAAATAAGATTAAAAAACACTTTTGAAACCTTATTTCCGTTTATCAGTTAAAGTAAATGTAATAATGCTATTTATACCATTCAGCCCCTTCGCCCTTTTGTCTAATACATTGTGATGTTGATTAAGTGTGTTGATTTATGGAGCAGGATGTATTTAATTTAAGTGATAGAAAGAAGTTACTCTACATTCTATCCTTTTTTTCTTTATTAGGGAATGTTGTTGACATTGTTACGTTTAGCAATTCTGTTGTTAATATATCAATAAATTCAGTTTTTATCGTTTTGGTTATAGCGGTAATGATTCTGAATAAATTGTCGTCGATATCTACTAAAAAAACATTTATAATAATTATATACTCCCTGTTATTAAATGTAATGATGAGCTGGATGCTCGAAACTTTTCTGATTGATTTTAATGAACTTACAGCATTACGTACAATTATTATAACATGTGTTTTACTTCCAATAGCAGGCTTTATTCTTGGTAGGAAACATGCAATTTTTATTGGCACCACTATCATTACATTCATTATTGCAATTGCCTTTTTAACCGAAAACAGCTATATCCAAAGAAATATATTTTTCCTTACAATGCTAATACTGGGTTACACTTACGGTATTTACATTATAATCAACATCTTAAGCAAGGGATTTGAAAATGAAGAGAAAATACTTGGGGAACTTGCTCTAAAAAATAACGATATCACCTTTATCAACAAACTATCTCTCAAACTAGCTGACTTCTCACCGGAAATTGATTTTATACCTTTAATCCTGAAGGAAATCACACATCACACCGATGCAAAACTTGCCGTTTTTTGCGAGTACGACGAACACCTTAAAGCACTTATAATTAAGAGCGTTGAAGCCGATGGAGTAATAATAAAGTCGGCAATTAAAATTGGTGGCGAAAAAATTCTGAATACTGCTTCTCCGGTTTCACCTGAAGCATATAAAAGAATTACAAGCAATAAAATTGAATTATTGGACTCGTTTACTGAGGTTTCTTTTGGAGCTATACCAGAATCTACCAACCAAATGCTCAAGAAATTAACGGGTATTAATAATATTTACGCATTGGCTCTTATCGTATCGGGCAAACTATACGGCACAACAATGCTGGCCTTTAAGAAAAACCAGAAGTTACCCAGCAACGAATTGTTAAAATCATACTCACATTTGGTTGCACTTACGCTCAGAAGAAGCATCGCCGAAAAAGCCTTAATCATAAATGAAAATCAACTACGCTGCATTACCGATAACATCAGCGATGTAGTTTTTACCACCGATATGGATTTAAACACAAAGTATGTGAGTCCATCCATATTCAAACTCACCGGCGAAACGCCCGAGGCATATATCAACAAAAAGATTGAACGTAAACATCCGATAGACTCTCTGAGGTTAATAAAATCTGCGCTAACAGAGGAACTTGAAAAGGAAAAAAATCCCAGTATAGATAAAAAGAGAACCCGAATTATTGAGGTTGAACTTTACAAAAAGGATGGAAGTAAAATATATGTTTCAACCCACCTATCATTTATCCGCGACAATCAAGGTAATGCAATAGGATTTCAAGGAATTACCAGAGACATTACAAAACGTAAATTGGCAGAAATGGCCTTGCTTGAGAGCAGAAAGAAGCTAAATACCGTTGTAGAAACAATTCCTGACCTGCTGTTCCATTTTAATCGAGAGGGTAAATTTGTTAACTTCTACCAAACCAGCAAAACACATCAACTTTTTATTGAACCAAGCAATTTTATTGGAAAATCGATATATGAAGTACTAGATAAACCCTTGGCCGATAAAATTCAGAAAGCAATAAATAAAACTCTGCATAAAAACTCATACGAATTTGAATATGAGACTTATAATGGAGAAATGAAATACTTTCATGCCCGTTGCGCACAACTTAACGAGCACGAAATCATAATTATATCGAGTGATATCTCTAAACTTAAAAAAACCGAGAATCAACTTAAACAAAACTCCAAGGAGTTAAAACAGCTCAATGCCGATAAAGATAGATTTATGCAGATATTGGCGCACGATTTACGTAACCCGTTCAATGTTCTGCTTGGGTTCTCCGAATTACTGATCCGAAATTTCAAAAACTATGATGATGATTTAATCAAATACTACCTTGATATTATTAAGCAGACCTCCGAAAGAACCTATTTAATGCTCGACGAGTTGCTTCTTTGGTCAAAATCACAGGCTGGAAAATTGCCGTTTGAGCCAAGTAATATCAACTTATCGGAGTTAATTGCATCTATTTACTCCGAAACAAAAACCAACGCACAACGAAAAAACATAACAATAAAACTCAGTGTTCCCGATAATTTCCAGATTATTGCCGATGGCAATATGCTAAAGACTGTTATTCGAAACCTTGTTTCGAATGCAATAAAATTCACCCGAAAAGATGGGGAAATAACTATCGATACTCACCTAGACGATAGTAAAGTAGTGATTGCCATTGCCGACAATGGAATCGGTATAAGTAAAACCGACCAGGAAAAACTATGGAATAATAGCAATCCGCATAGCACAGTCGGAACCGACAATGAAAAGGGAACAGGACTTGGATTATTACTCTGTAAAGATTTTGTGGAAAAACACGGTGGAAAAATTTGGGTAGAAAGCGAAGAAGGATTTGGAAGTAATTTCAAAATTCAGCTACCTTTATTGAATTAAAATCAATTGAACTATGGAACAAAATCGTAATAATTACCAGAATAAGGCTCACGAAACAATCGATGAGATATTTAAGGGTATTAACTCGCTCGAAGAAAAGGCCAAAACTGCCAGCAAGGATTTTTCCGATACAATGGAGGAAACTATTCAACAAATGAAGGCTGAGGGCGAAAGACTAAAAGTAAAACTTGATGAGTTATCTAATACCAGTAACGAGTCGTGGGAGGAAATAAAGAATGGCTTTGAGCAAGCAACCAACTCGCTCCGCGATGCTTTTTCGAATGCGTTTAATAAATACAAGGATAAATAGTATTTGAATTGTAGCCCCGAGTTTAAACTCGGGGCTATTTGCATTTATGCGTTTTAATTTATCTCCCAAAATATAAAGGTTCTGTTCCATACCATATTCCAACTTTTGCGATGCAAACATTTTTAATCTTTTCAATCAGATATTTTACTTGCATCGCGATTAATGCTTCGCATTAAAACCCCGAGTTAAAACTCGGGGCTATACATTTCTCATTCTAAATTCTAAATTCTACATTCATCATTATAAATTACTCTTCCTCGCTCTTCGCTCCCCCAAGCGCATACCAGTTTATTTTTCTGGATAAGTACATCACTGTGGCCAGAATTATAAATAAACCAACGCTACCCATTAGTAAAGCGTAATCTTGAAGTTGAAGAAGTATATAAAGGAATCCATAAAGCAAAACCAGTATACCTGCTAGAATAACAGTTAACCTATTGTTTTTAAAGATACTGTGAGCGTAACTGGTTATCATAACCAAAATTCCGAAACTGGCAATTATATAAGCCAAACCAAAACTCATCTGCTCCGAAAGCGATAGCAACAATAGGTAGAATAGAACCAATCCAAAACCAACAAGCACATACTGAATAGGGTGAACTCTCAACTTTCGCATCACCTCAACAAAGAAGAATACAGTAAATGTCAGTGCGATGAATAGAATTGCATACTTCATGGAGCGCTCTGTAATTTGATAGGTCTCCACTGGCAGTAATAAAGCTACTCCAAAAGCCGATTCGTCCAAATCAAAATCGCTATCAATCCATTTTTGAGGATAGTTCCTATTCAACTCCAAAACCTTCCACGATGCATTAAAGTTACTTTCAGTAATGGTCCTATCGAATGGTAAAAAAGCCCCTTCGAAACTTGGATTACCCCAAGGCGATTCAATATGCACATTGGTCTCGCGTCCTACAGGAACAAAACTAACACTGCGCGAACCATTTAGCGCAATATTGAACGAGAAGCGGTACTCTCCTACCTCAGAATTCTCTTGTAGTGGATTATTAACCGTAACACCAGACTTTACAAGATTGCTAATTTTCACTCCAGGCTCACAAACCATTTCCACATCATTCCACTTAAAATTAATAGCCTCTTTAATTCCTCGTAAATCGGAAATTCCAATTGTTAGAAATGCTCCACTCCAATCAACTTGGATACTCTGGGTGGTTTCAATCTTTGGCGATTTAAAAAAACCCTCAACCTTTAAGTTTGAACTGTAAACAGCCACATCAAAAATACCCCGGTTACGAATTTCGGGAGTTAAACTGCCGTCAACCTTCAGTTCTTCTGGTAAAAAGTATGCGAAATGCCCAACCTCAACTGTTTTCTTAGTGTCCATATCAAACTCTAGGGTTTTGTAAGGGACAACCAAAATAGGTCCAGTTAATCGTTGCTCATAACCCCACTTTGAACTAATCTCATTAGTGGCCTCCATTTGTCTAGTCCTACGCTCCATTACCAACGATTGAATCATAGCCATAGGGATAAGCAGAATTAAAGTTAAAAAGCCAATGGCTGCAACCTTAATCATTACTGCGTTTCTTTCGAAAAATGATTGTGTTTTCTCTGTCATAGTAGTAAGTTTATTAAGTTAATATTTAAAAGTGCTTTGTATTTCAAAGTTTATGAATAAAAAAATTTATCGTCCAGTATTTATCAACTTTTCAAGAGCAGCAAGATGCTCCTCAAAAGCTTTACGACCATCAATTGTAGCCCTATAAGTTGTATTTGGTTTCTTATCAATGAATTGCTTCTTCACCTCAACATACCTCTCCCCTTCAAGTGCCTTCATATGGCTAGCAAGGTTGCCATCGGTAACGCTTAAGGTCTCCTTCATTGAGTTAAAATCAACCCAATCGTTCACCATAAGCACCGACATAATGCCAAGCCTAATGCGGTTCTCGAAATGCTTATTCAGATTTATCAGTAGCTCTTTCATACTTTATGTACATAGCTAATCCGTAAACAATATGCAAAACCCCAAAACCAATAGCCCAGAAAACAAGTCCGTAACCAACAAAAACCATAGCAATTAGCCCCAGAATTATCTCGCTAATACCTAAGTAACGAATATCGGTTAAAGTGAATTTACTGGCGTTAATCAAAGCCAACCCGTAAAAAAGCAATGTTGAAGGAGCAATAAGATAAACAAGGTGATGATAAAGAAGTATTAAACAGAACACTCCACCTGCAAGCAATGGAATAAAAAGGTTGATAAGCATGCGCTTTATTGTTGCATCCCAAATAGGTAAACCTTTCCTACGTGCATTGCGAGTTGTAAAGAAAGTAGCAAAAAATAGAGCCAACACCAACACAACAAATGCCACAACAAAACTAAAAACAATAAAATTGGTTAATTCTGAACCCGACATTAACTCCTCGGGTAAAAACACACCTCCATTCTGATAACGACTAAAAAAGAACTCCTTATGGTAGATATAAACTGCCAATGCGCCCAAAAGCGCAACTATACCAGCAAATACCCCCGATAATCCGCTTAACGATATAAACCTTGTTGAGCGTTCCATTATGGAGCGGATTTCCTGTAGGTTTTTTAAATGCTCATTCTGAGTGTCCATAGAAAGACGTTTTTAAAGTTCTTTGCGCTACAAAGTTAATGTAAGAAAAATTAAAACCAAATGTTTTAACAAAATTTTTAAATAGGTGACTGGTGAGAAAGTGACAAGTGACGATAGAATCAGAGTAAGACTATTATTCTATTTGTTTAAAACAAATATTTTTCATCTTAATCTTACGAACAACCATCAACTAAATACTATCAACTCTATGCTCTAGCTTTCCTTCTCAAAATACAACTTATAGTAATTTAAACTCTTATCCTTATCGTACCCCTTCTCTACCCTTTCCTTATTCCCATGAATATAGATATGGAAGTACTTATCGAGCTTAATTATACTTTTGAAAAACTTATTGGCCTGTTTTGTTGCGTCAACTGAAATGGTGAATTCATCGGGAATATTGTACCCTAACTCGGCCTCGTAACTTTTCTTGTACTCACGGAATGCTTCTACAACCTCGGGCTCAGCAATTACTTTTGCCTCAAAATCATCCTGAGTGAAAGTTTCGTTTGATTTGAAAAAATCGCGGGTTTTGGTAAGCATCTCGGCCTGCTCCAACTTAGCATAGTTATTCTCTGGTCGAATTACATCCTCCACAAACCCTTTACAAAGATTGATAGCCGTTTTGGTTTGGTAAAAATCATCGTTGCGCATTTTTACGCGGAGGAAATCGTCAATCCAGTACTTGGCCTCATCGCGGTTGGTGTTATCGATAATGCTAAGCTTATATCCAAACTCCTTTTCTGTATTGAAAATAATACACCCCTTGTCCAACTTCTTAGGGTTTGTACCAAACTCGCACGATACAGTTAATTTGCTGCTATTCCTATTTATTTTGATGAATTTATCCTTAGTCTCTGACTTGAAAATTCCAATGGCATCGGCCATTTCGCCATCCACAACGCAATCTATCAGGCTAACCACGTAAAGTTCACCATCCTTAATGTTTGGATGTGTTGATACGTGTTTCAAATGCTTGGCAATCTCCCTCGATACCTCCACAAAATCTTTGTTTCCCTCAAAAAAAGAAGAACAGTAAGAAAAAAGTTCGTTCAACTCCAAATTGCTATCGTGTGTAAACGAGTAAAAACCACTTGTTTTGAAATTACTTATAAAGTAATCGCGAAGCAAATTGCTAAGTAACTCGTTCGAAGTATCGAGTGGCTCGTTGGATAGAGTTAAATCATCGCTATCGAATGTACCAACATAGTGAACTATGGTTTGGTCGAGTTGAGTATTTGCAAAATCGAGCATAATCTGAAATTTTCTCAAAAGTATAAAATTTGTTGATAGTTTGTTGTTTGGTGATTTAACTAATTGGGTTATTAGGTTATTGAGCTATTGCACCTCTCTGAGTTTATCCGCCAACTGGCGGAGTCAAGTAGAGAGGGGTTGGGATGACAATTGGTCTTCAAATAGATATTTATGTTCCATACCAATATCCATATCATTGCGATGCAAAGACTCAATCTCATTTCAAACAAACAGTATTACTTGCATCGCTTCTTTAATGCATTTATATTACCCCGAGTTGAAACTCGGGGCTAATGCTTGCGCTTCTTTGGGGCTTAATCTTTTAAATTCATCATTCTACATTTTACATTCTAAATTTTACATTTTACTTCGTACTTCCCTCTCCTCCTCAACTTAGAATCACTTAAAATTATCTAATCATTACACTATATTTCAACAAATTACATCATATCAAAGCATGGTACCAACCATTTTTTATTTCAGAATCATATAAATTTTTACTTTTGCTTGTTAATGCAATAACATCAACGTTTAGTTTATTTAGACGGCTGGAGTTACAGTAATTTAAAGGAAAATGGGAAAATTATTCGATAAACTCAATAGCGATGTTCGGTTTGTTGAGGGGATTAATGGCTGTATAAACTGTGGTACTTGCACCGCAATTTGTCCTGCCGCGGAAGTTTACGATTACGAACCTCGTAGCATTGCCAACCTTGTTCAAACCCGTGATGATTCTGTAATCGAGGAGTTGCTAAAAAGCGAAACAATATGGTACTGCGGAGAATGTATGAGTTGCAAAACCCGATGCCCACGTAATAATGCACCAGGCTTAATTATACAGGCACTTCGTAAACTTTCAATAGAATCAGGTTTATTCGTAGAATCAGAAAAAGGTCGTCAGCAATTATCGTTAAAGCGAATGCTTGGTAACTCAATCCTCGAAACTGGTTACTGCGTACATTTTGACCACACCGAACTAAGCATGTTCCCTGAGCTTGGACCCGTGTGGCAATGGATAAGAGATAATCGCGAAACGGTTCTGAAAAAAGTGGGAGCAAACTATCAAGGCTCAGGCCCTGGTGCAATGAGAAAAATATCAAAAGAAAACCTCGATGAACTAGAGAAAATATTCGAAGTAACAGGAGGGTTGGAGTGGTTCAATACAATTGAAATGCATTCCGAACGCAAAGCCCAAGAAATGGGGCTTGAAAAAGGTGATGAAACCGATAAAAAATCATCGTACTTCCGTGAAGTTTATACTAAAAACAGCGCCCAAAAACATAACCGAAAGTAAGTAGAATAGAGATGAAGCAAGAAGGAAAAAAACGAATTTGGAGCGACTACCAAAAAGAAATTGCCGACGATAAGTTCTATTTCGTGCGTAGCTGCATTCGTCAAACCTTTTTCCCCGGTAGCGATAGCACATACATCAAAATACTGCGTGATGTTTTAGGGAAAGATGTTTACGAAAATCCCAACCACACAACTTGTACTGGAATTGGATACCATACCGAGGTTGTTCCATTTGAAACGATCCAAACTGTAGTTGCACGTAACTACTCGTTAATGCGTGAAAAAGGATACGAAAACTACAACCCATCCTGCGTCACATCATTCGGCATATACACCGAAATACTTGAGACGTGGCATCATTTCCCGGAGGAAAAGCAGAAAACACGCGACTTCCTAAAAAAAGCAACGGGAAGGGAGTTTGAAGAGCCCAAAAATCTTGCGCACACCAGCGATGTTCTTTTCAAATTTCGAGAGGAAATTGCGGCAAAAGCAAAATATAAACTGATTAATAAAGAAACTGGCAAACCATTAAAGGTTGTTGATCATATTGGTTGCCACTACTCAAAGATGTTCCCAAACAAAGGAGTAGGTGGCGCAGAGTATCCTCAGGTTTTAGCCGGGCTGGTTGAAGCATTTGGAGGAGAAGTTATTGACTATCCAGAGCGTCGCCATTGCTGCGGATTTGGCTTTCGCCAGTACTTTGTTCAAGGTAACCGGGGTTATTCCATTGCCGCCTCAAAAAAGAAGTTTGAATCGATGGAGCCTTTCAAACCCGATTTCATTATAACCAACTGCCCTGGCTGTAACTACTTTATGGATAGGTGGCAATATGCTTTAGCTGAAATGGAGCATAAAACCTACGGCGAGAATGGCTACGGAATCCCAGTATTAACTTACGAGGAGGTTGCCGGGCTAGTACTTGGTTTCGACCCTTGGGAAATGGGAATGCAAATGCACCAAACAGACGTTGAACCTCTCCTTAAAAAGATTGGGGTTGAATACGACCCTTCACAAAAGTTCAAAGGAGCAAACGGCGAAGATTTGCCATTGCCAGAAAAACCAAATCATATCAAATTTACAATTTGAAAATTTGATAATACATTAATTTGATAATGAATTAAATAAATTCTTTAAACGAACAACTATCAACAACCGAGCGTCTTTTGCGAGCTCATTGAAAATAAACAACTATCAACAAAATATAAACATATGGGTAAGGAAGTAGCAATTATTGGAGGTGGAGTAGCAGGTCTTGAGGCCGCTAACCAACTGGCAACTCTGGGTTACAACGTTATCATCTTTGAGAAAAAAGGACAACCAGGAGGTCACGCAGCCCAATGGGACAGGCTTTTTCCAAATCGCAGACACACCAGCGAGGTTATTAATAGCCTTAAATCGCGCTTAAATGGGAATCCTTCCATAATGCTATCAACAGCCATATCGGCGGTTACAAAATCGGGGAATAGGTTTGTGCTTGCCACAAAAAGCAAAAATTTTGAGGCCGATGCAATTCTGTTAGCCACAGGTTTTGAACTTTTCCCTGCTGAAAAGAAGGAGGAGTACGGCTATGGAATTTACGAGAACGTAATAACATCGGCTGAACTGGAGGAGATGTTTGCAAAGCATGGCAAACCAGTTATGAAAAATGGTTCTACCCCTAAAAAAATTGCCTTTATCCATTGTGTTGGTAGTAGAGATGAAAAAGTGAACAAGCCTTACTGTTCTAAGGTTTGCTGTGTTACAGCGGTTAAACAGGCCATTGAGGTTAAAGAATCTATTCCAGAAGCAGAGGTGTTTAGCCTATATATGGATTTGAGAATGTTTGGCCCCGGTTACGAGGATTTATACAAAGAAGCACAACAAATTGGTATCAACTTTATTCGTGGTCGACTTTCCGAGGCAAGTGAACTTGATGGTGGACGTGTTCAAATAAAAACAGAGGATACCTTATCGTCGCGCCCATTAAAAATGTCTGTGGATATGGTTGTGCTAATGGTTGGTATGTCGCCAGCATTGGGCACCATTGAGTTGATATCGGGCTTGGGCTTAAAGCCCAACAAGGATGGCTTTGTTGCCGTGGCCGATTATCACCTAAACCCAATTGGAACAGGTGTAGAAGGTGTTTTTGTGGCAGGAGCCTGCTCCGGCCCAAGCAACATAACCGACTCAGTTAACGCTGCCCGTTCCGCAGCTATCGAAATTCATAAATACTTAAGCAAATAGTGTATGGTTGATTTTGGATATGCACCGCTTGAAATCAAAATTCACGATTTAGATAAGGCCAACTTAACTCTAGGTGAATGGATTGCCGAAAGGGACGAAACCTTTAAGCACTGCATTGCCTGTGGCTGCTGTACTGCAACCTGCACTGCGGGGAAATTCACCACATTTAGTTTCAGGGAGATGTGCCATAGCATTCGTCGTGGAGAACTTATGGAGGCAATTACAGAGTCCGAAAAATGTATGCTCTGCGGTAAATGCATCCTTGCCTGTCCGCGCAACGTAAACACCCGGAATATTGTAAAATTGGTTCGTAAAGCCAACCAAAATTTCAGAGTATGAAGTACCATCCATTCGTCCTCCCGTTCTCCATTGGCTTAGCCTTTGTAATGCTCTACATTATTGGGATGTGGACATTCTGGATTATCAGACTATCGCGTAGAGAACAAAAAATTGTTTGGAAACGATTATTCTCATTGCGAACCATTAAGGCAATGTGGGAATCGATGATGGAAGGGCTATTCCATCGAAAAATATTCCAGAAGAACCCATTACTTGGCTATATGCATATGAGCCTTGCCTTTGGTTGGTTTATGCTGATTGTTTTGGGGAATTTAGAATCTAGAATATATCCACACAGTAATATAAACCCTCCCTACTACCCTATTTTCTTCGAGTTTTTCCGTCACGACTTATCGCCCCTACGCGAATACGAGGAGATTTTCACATTCCTAATGGATTTCTTCCTATTCGTGGTGATATCGGGAATCTGCTTGGCATTCTTTAAGCGTATGAAAAGCCGTATTCTTGGAATGCGAAAAACCACCAAGCACATACTAATTGATAGAATTGCACTTACATCGCTTTGGTTTATTTTCCCTCTTAGAATTCTTGCCGAAAGCGTTACGGCAGGACTTTACAACACCGGACACTTCTTCACCAACTTCCTTGGGCAGCAGGTAATCTACAACCTACCGCTCGACCAACTTTACTACCCATCCTGGTGGGCATACTCCTTTGCGCTGGGAATGTTCTTTGTAACATTACCATTCTCAAGGTATATGCATATTCCTGCTGAGATACTACTTATCTTCCTAAGGAAATATGGAGTAAAGGAAAAAGACACGCACTCCACATTCACTAAAATTGAGGTTAGCGCTTGCTCGCGCTGTGGAATTTGTATTGATTCCTGCCAGCTAAGTACCGATTTAAACATAAACGATACACAGCCCGCATACTTTATCAGGGATTTACGCTACAACGAACCCGACGAGCGCATGCGCGAAACCTGTATGATGTGTATGCGTTGCATAGAGGCCTGCCCTGTGGGTATCGAGATTACTGCTATTCGCACAAATGAGCGCAAGGAGCATCAACTCTGGGGCGATAAAAACTACAGCTACATCAATGGATTTAGCTATCCAAAAGCAAAAGTTGCGTTCTTTGCAGGATGTATGGGGCATTTAACCCCATCGGTTCTTAAAGCAACGCTAAAGCTGCTTGACGAGGCAAAGGTCGATTACACTTTTATTGATAAGGATGGCAGTATATGCTGTGGACGTCCATTACAAATGAATGGCGAAGTACAAGCAGCAAAACAACTAATTGATAAAAACAACACGCTAATACTCCAATCGGGTGCAGAAATGGTAGTTACAACTTGCCCAATCTGTGCAAGGGAATTCAAGCAAAACTATCATCTAAATATTCCAGTTTTACACCACAGCCAGTTCTTGCTGCAACTAATTAACGAGAAAAAACTAAAGGTAAATAAATCGGACCTAAACATCGCCTACCACGATCCCTGCGAGCTAAGCCGCGGTTTAGGAATTACTCAAGAACCCAGAGAATTGTTGGGTAAAGCAGGCAATGTTGTAGACTCAACCAAGCAAACCCACAATAATTCGCTTTGCTGTGGAGGTAGCTTGGGAATAACCAATACCAACGCTGAGCAGAAAAGGACAATTGCCGCATCAACCATAAACCAAATTACCAATTCGGAAACCGATGTTGTAGCAACAGCATGTCCGCTTTGTAAAAAAACATTCAGCGCAGCTCAGGACGAAATGCCTATTAAAGATATTTCAGAAATACTTGTTAAAAGTTTGAACGAAAAATCAAACTCAACGTTAAAGCAACAGAAAATAAACGAGGAGATAGTTACAGCATAACTAACTATCGACCAACAACTATAAACAAACAGCTTTTTATAATGGCAAAAAACGAAAATTTAGGATTCGACAGTCTGCTGATACATGGCGGAATGGGCGTTGACCCAATGGGTAGCGCAACTGTACCAATTTACCAAACATCAACCTTTGCATTTGAGAATGTTGACGAGGGTGCAAAATGCTTCGCAGGAGAAAGTAATGGCTTTATCTATACTCGTATTGGAAATCCAACCATTTCGGCACTGGAGAAACAAGTGGCAATCCTTGAAAATGGTTACGGTGGAATTGCAACTGCATCGGGAATGGGTGCAGTATCATCAATCTATATGGCATTTCTACAAAGTGGCGACCATATTGTAAGCACCGATGCGGTTTATGGCCCATCGAGGGTAATTATGGAAACCTATTTTAAACGTTTTGGCGTTGAGAGCACTTACCTTAACACTGCCGATTTAAATGCAATAAAGGCAGCAATTAAGCCTAACACAAAAATGCTTTACCTAGAAACTCCCACAAATCCAACAATGGCGCTTACCGATATTAAAGCCGCCAGCGAAATTGCACATCAGCATAACCTTGTGGTTGTTGTCGATAATACATTCTGCAGCCCTTACCTACAGCGTCCATTGGATTTGGGAGCAGATGTGGTTTTCCACTCAATGACCAAGTTCCTTAACGGCCACGCCGATATTGTTGCAGGTATTATTGTGACCAAGACGCAGGAACTATACAAGATTGTTCGCCCTGCAATGGTAAATATGGGCTGCAATATGGACCCACATCAAGCATATATGGTGCTACGCGGTATCAAAACGCTATCAATACGTATCGACCGTGCTCAGGAAAATGCCATGAAGGTTGCCGATTACCTTGAGAAACATCCAAAGGTTGAGTGGGTTAAGTACCCAGGCTTAAAGTCGCATCCACAGTATGAACTGGCTCAAAAACAGATGAAAGGCCCCGGCGCAATGATTAGCTTCGAGCTAAAAGGTGGCTTAAAAGCGGGTAAAGTTCTGATGGACAACGTAAAACTTGCATTACTAGCGGTTTCGCTTGGTGGTGTTGAAACACTAATTCAGCACCCAGCATCGATGACTCACTCCAAAATGACTCCCGATGCAAGGCTTAAGGCCAACATTACCGATGGTTTGGTTCGCTTCTCTGTTGGTATTGAGAATGTTGAGGATATCATTGCCGATTTGGACCAAGCGTTGGCTAAGATATAGTATAGTAATGAACTATAAAAAAGGGGCTTTTAGCCCCTTTTATCGTTTAATACATACTATTAAATTACGGTAGACTATTCTTGAATTGTGTATACCTATCAACATAAAGTTCACCTGTAGCTCCGCCTAAACTCTGCCACGTAGCCTCAATTTGCTGAATACGGTTATCGGGGGATGGATGCGTACTAAGGAATTCAGGAGTATGACCTGCTTCTCCACTTTCAAGCTTTTCGAAGAAACCAGCTAACTCGCGGGCATGATAGCCTGTACTATAAAGATACTTAACACCATACTCATCGGCCTCGTACTCGTTTGTCCGGCTATACTTAAGATTTCCAAGTCCCATTGCAAGTTCTGCAGCTATTTGCTCTAATTGAGAGGGATTATCGCCCAAAGCCATTGAAAGTAATAGACTGAACCCGTACTGCCCTGTAAGCATTTGGGTTGAGTGCCTGCGGTCGGCATGAGCCATTTCATGCGCCATAACACCGGCAAACTGTGCTTCGTTATCCAAATACTTAATCAAACCAGTGTAAAAATACATATAGCCACCGGGTGCCGCAAAAGCATTCAAAACATTATCATCTTGAATTATTCGAACCTGCCATGGGAATGTTTGAGCATATTTTAAATCATCTGCTTGTAGCAAAGTGCTCATAATTCTCTCGATATGCTCATAAGCAACAGGATGCCCCGACCTACTCAAGACATTGTACTCCTGAGGGTTAGCTAAAATAGACTCATCCATCTGTTGTCCAAACTGAATATCCTGCTCTACGGTAAAGAAATTAAGCCCATCCTCGCAACCCGAGAGCATAACTACAGCCGATAGAATAACTACAAATCGTTTTATCATCGCTTTAACTTTTAAGTAACACTTATATTTAAATCAAAATTAGTGGATTCTTTATTAAATGA
>JAKQKB010000064.1 GCA_029560875.1 Bacteroidota bacterium
GTCTAGTCGTTTTGTGCTTATACTGTCGTCCTGGAGTTCCTTCCCATTATACAGGTACTTGTTATGCGAGCTTCCTGATATCCAATATTTGCTGATCATTCCGAAAGGGTAATATTCGGCATATTGTGAGCTCAAAGCACCCCCACTACTACTTATGCCCAACTCTTTTCCGTATCTCAACAAACAGTGAGGGATCAAATACCGGATCAACTTTAAACTCCTTCAACCCTACAAAGTACTGCATATACAAGTTCTCCTGAATGGCCTGTATAACACCCCGGTCATCCAGCTTTTCCAAATGTTTGATTATCAATGCACCAAGTACCGTGCGCGGAGAAACTCCGGGACGACCCGAATCACTGCTCATCATCAACATATATATACTGGCGAACTTATCCCAGGGTACAACCCTGGCCAGTTTAACCCAGCGGTTTTCACTAGACAGGTTTGCCCGGAAAGGGGTCTTGAATTCTTCAATTGTCAACTGTTTCTCTGAAATATACCGTACCATAATGCAAGCTTTATGAAGGCAATCTATGTTTTTACTTGCATTTTTGCTAATTCCCGGGCCAAAAGTTATTAACTTATTATGTTGATTATCAACCTAATGTCAAAATAATCCGACTTTTTCAGCAAACCCTATGTATATTTAACCGTCCATAAAAAAGTCCGATTAATAGGGGTCCAAACCACTCATAATGCTGCTTGTTTGGTTAAAAATAAACATTTTCGTTTAACCAACCGGTCTTTGAGCTCATTTACCGGCTCAAGACCGGTTGGTTACCCAAGCAGCTACAAATTCATTTACACAAAATTACTTACACGCCCTATTTATTCTTATGAAAGTCAGCAAGTAATTTATTGAGTTCTGTTACTTCTTCATTTTTGCTATCATCGGAATATATTTCCTCTACTCGTTGTAATAGCAATTCATACTCATTTTTATTATTAATCTTGCCTCTTTTTACAATTTTATTAATCTTTTCTATACGCTTTAAGTCTACTTGTTTTGTATCTTCTCCAAACTTCTCTTTAAGTAATCGGCTTAATTCTTCTTTTTCATCTGGACGAAACATTTCTCTGAGCCAAACATCTAATTCTTTATTAATTCCTTTAAGTTGTTTAATATCTTTCTTTTCATAGGCTCTTTCCAATATTTCTTTCGTTTGTTCCATTAAAAAAACAGAACCTTGTGTTTTACTAACATAGTCATAAAACACGTAAAATCTATTTTTAAAATATTCTGTATCTTCCATTCTATAAAAGTTTTAGTATCCTGAATATGGCATAAGCGGCCCAAACATAAGATTCGAAGCCCCCCAATAAATAGGCCCTAAAGGATTATATTGAGAAACTCCCCTAATACTATTACCAACCATTGGGCTTCCAACACCTCCATAAAAATCAATAACCTGCTGTTCTCTTCCTCTTATTGCTGGATAACCTTGTAATGAACCAACATTTACCAATGCACTATTTACAACTGCTGGGCCATAACCAAACGCATTCATATGGTGGCCTGCATCTCTCCTTCTAACTACCTCTTCCGGTGTACCAAAGCCACTGGTTCTTCCAACATAAACACTACCAGCAGCGTTAGTTTTTGTATAAACAACATATGAATAATCTCTCGGTGTCTGTCTTGTATCTCCAGCAACAACTAAAGGTAAGGTGACTACAATTGCTGCTGATAATGCGGTTGTCCCAGCTGCTTCACCAGCTAAAGTAAGAGCTCCAACTGCAGCCATTGAACTACCCCCTTGTCCTGAGGGAGTCTTGTTAGTCTTTTCTATTTTTTGTGGATCACCTTCACCTGAGCTTTCTGTATGAGAATTTTCGCATATGCCATTTCCCCCAGGCATAGAAACATAACCGTTAAGAAATGAAACTGGTGCATTTGGATCGTTTGTAGCATTACGGACATCCTCGGCATATGCATCGTAGTC
>JAKQKB010000067.1 GCA_029560875.1 Bacteroidota bacterium
TGTCCATTTCCAACAGAGGAACGTCAACACTAACTTCGGTGATTTTAAATTATACTATAAATGGTGGTGCAAATCAAACTTATACTTGGAGCGGTTCGTTAACACAAAACCAATCTGCGGATATAACGTTATTGAATAAAAATTTTAATGGGACTTTAAATGTTAGTATTGCAACAGCCAATGGAGGTACAGATCAAAGAGTGAGTAACAATTCTGCCTCAAGGAATTATTTTGATGTAGCAACTGTTAACTACAACTTTACAAACTTTGTTTTTACCTTGCAACAAGATTTTTGGGGAAGCGAAATTACTTGGGAAGTAAAAGATGCTTTAGGAGTTGTCAAATATAGCGGAGGCCCTTATACAGACATACCTGAAAGTTCTTTAGTTTTGCCAGAATTAATAACTCAAAATTGGACTTTAGATAGCAATCAATGTTATACTTTTACCATTAATGACTCTGCAGAGGACGGAATTTGTTGTTCAGGTGGAGATGGATATTACAACATTAAATCTACAGACGGTTCAACGACCATTGCTTCTGGAGCATCTTATGGTACTATTGAAAATAAATATTTTTCCACCAATGCTTTAGGTACTACTACATTTGAAGCATTAAGCGATATTTATCTTTATCCAAATCCTACAAAAGAGACTTTGAATATTCACGTTTCTAACACTTTAGGTTTGCCAAACCGTTTCACCATTTCTAATAGCTTGGGTCAAATTATTAGTAGAAAAGCAGTTTCGAAGGAAGCCGATTTAACTGTAAATACTTCTTCGTTAAGTAATGGTGTTTATTTTATTACAGTAACCAAAGAAGACCAATCTAAAACACTGCAATTCATTAAAGAATAGTTTCGCATCATAACACTTTTAAGAGGGTTGATTTATTTCAATCCTCTTTTTTTTATCTGTTTTATTAGTATAAATTTGCACCATTCTAAAAACAATTGCTTTGAAGATTTTCAATTCTATAAATGATTTCATTTGCTCAAAAAAAACCATACTCACTCTAGGTACTTTTGACGGGGTTCATATTGGCCACCGAAAAATCTTGGAAAAAGTAACTCAAAACACCGAATCCGATACAACAGAAAGTTTAGTGCTTACTTTTTTTCCGCATCCAAGAATGGTTTTACAAGGGCAATCAGACGTGAAATTACTCAACACAATTGGCGAAAAAATAGATTTATTAGAAACATTAGGCGTTCAAAATCTTGTTATTCATCCTTTTGATGAAGTATTCTCCAAACTTACAGCCGAAGAATTTGTCAAAACGGTCCTTGTAGAACAATTCCACATTCAAAAAATAATTATTGGTCACGATCACCGATTTGGAAGAAACAGAACCGCAAATATCGATGACTTAATCGCATTTGGACAACAATATGATTTTGAGGTAGAGCAAATTTCAGTTCAGGAAATAAAAGAAGTTTCCATAAGTTCGACCAAAATCAGAAATGCCTTAACCGAAGGAAATATGGCTTTGGCCAATGACTATTTAGGCTATGAATACTTCCTGACCGGAACGGTTTCTAGAGGAAAACAATTAGGAAGAACCATTGGATTTCCCACGGCAAACCTTATGATTGAAGGAAATGACAAACTCATTCCACAAAACGGAGTTTATGTTGTAAAAAGCATCATCAACCAAAAAACCGTTTTCGGAATGATGAATATTGGCTTTAATCCAACTGTGGCCGGAGAAAAACTATCTGTCGAAGTGCATTATTTTGACTTTGATGCCGATTTATATGACCAAGAAATTCGAGTTTCTATTCTTGAATATCTTCGTGCGGAACAAAAATTCAGTTCGGTTCCCTTGCTAAAAGAGCAACTGGAAAAAGACAAAGATGCTGCGTGGACTTATATTAAAAACCTTTAAAATTTATTTAATTTTCTTTTTAGACAATACGTATTCTTAGCTTTTTTTGCTGTTCACTACCCAATTGAATTATAAAATATCTAATTATAATCGAACACTTTTCGAGACTACAACTTTGCTTGATTGGAACAATTTAATTACTTTTGACACACAAAAAAATAAGATACTATGAGTATTACTAGACACGACTGGACAAAAGAAGAAATTATAGCTATTTACAATAAACCCTTAATGGAATTGCTTTATGAAGCAGCCACTATCCACAGGGAACATCATGACCCAAACGTGGTTCAAATATCAACTTTGATATCATTAAAAACTGGAGGTTGCTCAGAGGATTGTGGTTATTGTCCGCAGGCCAAACGCTATCATACCAATATTGAAACCAACCCTTTTATGACTGTAGAAGATGTAAAAGTACAAGCTGTCAAAGCAAAAGATGGCGGTTCGTCGAGAGTTTGTATGGGAGCAGCTTGGAGAAATGTAAAAGACGGTCCCGAATTTGACCAAGTGCTAGAAATGGTTCGTACCATCAACAAAATGGATATGGAAGTGTGTTGTACACTTGGAATGATTACCGAAAATCAGGCACAACGATTAGCCGAAGCCGGTTTGTATGCCTACAACCACAATATTGATACTTCAGAAGAATATTACACCGAGGTGATTTCGACTCGCGGTTTTGAAGACCGTTTGCAAACCATCGAAAATGTTCGCAAAACAAATATTACGGTTTGCAGCGGCGGAATTATCGGAATGGGCGAAAGCATCGAAGACAGAGCAGGAATGCTTGTAGCGCTTTCTACCTTAGATCCACAGCCAGAATCGGTGCCGATAAATGCCTTGGTTCCTGTTGAAGGCACTCCGTTAGAATCACAAGAATCCGTTGAAATCTGGGAGATGATTCGAATGGTGGCTACAACACGGATTGTGATGCCAGAAACTCAAGTTCGACTTTCGGCAGGAAGAATAAATTGGAGTCGCGAAGGTCAGGCAATGTGCTTTTTTGCTGGCGCTAATTCTATTTTTTCTGGAGACAAATTGCTTACTACTCCCAATAATGACTTGAATGAGGATATGAGAATGTTCGAAATTTTGGGACTGAAAAACCAAGCTCCTTTTGCTAAAGTTCACCAACGCGAATCCGTTGAAGCAGCTGATTCTAAATTTGCTCCTCTTGGCGAAAAACCAAAATGGTCGCGTCCCGGACATACAATCGAAAGAAATTTAGAAGCTACTGTAAAGGGGAAATAAAATTCCTCTCACCGTCCTCTTCAAAAGAAGAGGGAGCTGAAACTGGATTAAATTATAAATATAATTTAGATTTGCTCTTTTGCTTAATTTAAAAAAGCATCTAACTTTCAAGAGTTAGATGCTTTTTTAATGAAAAGTTATTTGGTTCTAATATATAATTTTATCCGTAACTGTTTTGCCGTTTTGTAAACTTGTTTTTACTATTAACGTTTGGTGACTCGAAACCAAATTGGTTATTAAAAACTCGTTACTGTTGACATTACCGTTTTGGTAGATTTGTCTTCCGAGTACATCGTAGATTGTTACTTTATCTATCGTTTCGGAGAATGAATTTATTTTAATTTCTTTATTCTTAACAGAAATTAACACCTGATTTGATTGGGTTACCAAATCATTTGTACCCAAGGTTTTGTTAGTGTAACGCAACACAAAACGATCATTAAAAGTTCCTGCAAGGGTGTTAAAAGTATAATTTCCCCCTTTTAAATCAAATACTGTATTGGTTAATTTATCTTCAATAAACACCGCCTGATTGGCTAGCGAACCATCTACTTGGTCAATGTTTATGGTAAAAGAACCCTCTATAGTAGATCTAAATCCTAACGGCACTTCATCATTTTCATCAAATGGCAAAGCACGACCTTGAATCACTAAATTCTTGTCTTGGTTGATGCTGTAAAAATCGACGAATTCATTTCCGTCAAAACTTTCTCCATCAAAACGGCTGTCATAATCATTGGTAGCATCCGTAACATAGCCTATTAAAGTTTGTTTGAAAGCACCTTGAGTATTGGATAAGTTCAACCAAACACGATGTTTTTCGATAATGCTAGTTGTTTTTGTATCAGGATTTTTAGTTTTGAAAAATTGTTGATTCGTTCCTGTTTTATCAGCTAGTGTTGTTCCTGCAAGTCGCATAATGTTATTAAAAACGACATTCCCGGTTGCTATACTAGTTGCAAAAAAACCTTGTCCTGCTGCAATTTTTCCTGTTGGAATATCTTTAGCTATTGCACTTAACCCAATAGTTGGT
This sequence comes from Bacteroidota bacterium, assembly GCA_029560875.1. Taxonomy (GTDB): domain Bacteria; phylum Bacteroidota; class Bacteroidia; order Bacteroidales; family Tenuifilaceae; genus SB25. The sequence goes on from JAKQKB010000067.1 coordinate 4,175, forward strand.
GCTGCATATCCAATTCCTGACACACCTCCTGTATAATTGTATGAAGCATAATCATCCGAAGTGAATGCAAGAGCGCCAGACCCTAGATTTGTAGTTCCTAAACCTATTTCTGTATAGTGTGTCCAAAAATATAATGTTCCATCCAGTATACTAGAGTTAGTAGATAAGAAAGTGTCAGCATTAATGGCTGATGGATAGGGATTGCCTAACAAATATGAAACGCCATAATTAGGATCCGTTGGAAGTAAATTTAAAGGGTTTGTAAATATAACAGGTACAGTGACATTTCCGTTATTTGGCACTCCTACAAAAGAAGCTAAGTAGGGAGTTCCCGCCATTGTACCTGGCCCTTGAATTGCGTAACCAATTCCATTAGTCATTTCTTTAGAAGCATTTTCGTATTTCCAGTCATTTGTTACGGTGGAATCATACGAAAGATAATTTTGTGATATTGCAATACTTCCCAGTTGGTAGCCACTCCCAGTGATTGGTTTCACAGGCGAAGACCAATAGGTATAATCCGTTTGACGGATTGGGGCTGTAATTCGTTTATAAGTTATATCACCTGAATTTATGGCCGCATTGTTTATTTGAACTAAACTAGCAGTGTCTTCGAAAGTCAATGTTCCTCCTCCAACGACAGTTACCTCGTTGGTTATGGTTAAAGTTTTTCCAGATTTTATTATGACAGCCGCTCCTCCCGTAATCATACAAGAACAACCTGTTATATTTACATTGGGATCTCCAGCCGGCGGATAGTTTCCTGTAAAAACTAATTTTTGAGTACTATTTGGCGTACCTGCTGACCAAGAACCAATACCCGCAGTAACAGTCCAAGTATTTGTTTGGATTTTCATATCTGCAACGGTAGCTGAGGAAGCGCAAGTTGCATTCAATTTTGCTGTTACATTATAAGTTCCTGTAGGAACTAATGTAAAAACTCCAGTAGTGTTGGTATAATCAATTCCATCAATACTATAAGTCATTCCCACTGCTGTTGGTGCAGTTATTGTAATTGTTCCTGTATTTGCCGAACAAGTTGGTGATGTAATTGTAACTGTTGGTGCTACTGGGGCTGCATTAATAACAAAATCAACTGGTGTTCTACATCCTGGATTTGAAGAACATTCAGCAAAATAAGTTGTTGTTCCTGGAGTATTGGTATTTGCTAATCCTGAACCAGACACCCCTACTGGATTAAAAGGTGATCCTGAACCTATTTTTGTTCCTCCAGAAGAAACAGTGAACCAATCTAATGAGCCTGAAACGATATAAGTGACACTAATTTGTACATAATCAACAAAAGCTATTCTATTATTATTATTGTCATTATCTACATCTAAAACAACACCAAAAGTATTATCATTAATAATTGCAGGGGTCAATGTAGCTCCCCATACGTCAGAACTAGAACCATATGTTGCAGCCGCTTCTGATGTAGGCCAATATGAACTAGATGCTTTGTTTGTAGCTATTTCAGAACCTGAATATCTTAAATTAACTTTATTATCATGAAGTGAATTACTGTTTTCAGCATACCGTCCAATAACTACTTGAACTCCTGTTATTGTTGCATTACTAGGTATTGAAAAACCATAAGTAGAAGTATAAAGCTCTCTTGATGAATTATTTATATCACTACTAACATAAGAATCATTATCAGAAACAATCCTGCTTCGATTACTCCAAGAATCACCAGTTCCATTTCCAGATTGCCCAGCAGTAACTCCCGCATTATTCAACCCAACAGTCGCTGAACTGCCACAACTAGCTGAAGAAGTCAAAGATCCTGACCCCCCTGCACAAATAGTAACTCCTGTAGCCGGAGGCCCTAATAGGGTAATTGTAACAGCATTAGATGTTGCAGGACTTCCTGTCAAACAAGAAGTTGCATTTGATGTCATAACACAAGTAATAACATCTCCATTTACTAAAGTTGCATTGGCATAAGTCGTTGCATTTGTTCCTACATTTACTCCATTCAATCTCCATTGATAGACCGGTGTTGTTCCTCCATTGGTTGGTGTAGCTGTAAAAGTAACTGAAGTCCCATAACAAATTGATGTCGATGGTGATGCTGCAATAGCTACGCTTGCTGTTAGATTTGAATTTATTGTTACGGTTTTTTTTGCTGATTTTGTTCCTCCACAACCACCAGTGATAGTATAAATAATATCAGCTGTACCTGCAGTAACTCCTGTTACTAATCCTGATGTACTAACAGTTGCTACTGCCGTATTACTACTGCTCCAAGCCCCTGTACCACCTCCTAAAACAACTGTATTAGCCAAATAAGTTGCTGTTCCTCCAATACATAAAGGACTTGTTCCTGTAACAGAGGCAATAGAGGCAGCTGGAGTGATTGTTACGGTAACATCCAATCGTGCAGTGCTCTCACAGCCAGCTGGAGTTTGAGAAGCATAATAATGTGTAGCCGTTGTCAATGCTGTGCCAGATGTCAATAGATTCCCACCTATTGCCGCATCATACCATTTTATTGATGAAGCTCCGCCTGGATTAGGCACTAAATTGGCAACTGTAGTACCTACACAAAATGACTGTAACGCTGTCCCAGATGGAGCAGGTAAAGATGCTATTGTAACAGAAAAAGGATAAGTAGTGCTTGTGCAATTAGGACTAAAAGTCCCAACATACAGAGTTCCACTATAGGTTCCAGCTCCAGCTCCAGGGCAATACGGAACTTGTAAAACAATATTTCCAGAAGCACCACTAAGATTCCCACTTTGAGAACTTGTAAAACCAGCAGCTACAGCAGTAGCATCGAAGGTTACATAATATTGGGCTGCATTATTAGCTGTATATGGTAAATTTGCACTTGTTGTACCTTGTGTTATTGTAGGGTTTGCCCCAAGAGTAATTTTTACAACCGGATTAACCGTTACTGTAGTAGAAGTGTTTACATTAGTTGAACAACTCCCCGAAGCTAAATTAGTTATCTTTATAATATTTGACCCAGGAGTACTTAAAACCGCTGAAGTAAAACTACCTATACCAGCTGTTTTTACAGTCATAGCAGTCGCTAAACCTGTGCTCAATCCAGCATTATAAGTGACAGTATAAATACCTACCGGCAACCCAGCAGGTGAGCTATTCAAAGTAACTGCAGTGGTACTTCCTGAACACACAGGGGTTGGAGATACCGAAACACTAGTTATACTATATGTTGGACAAGTCCAAGATATTTTCACTTGGCCATTCCCTCCATTTCCTCCCGAATAAAAAACACCAGTACTTGAAGATCTTCCGCCGCCGCCGCCGCCACCAGGAAAACCACCAAATGAACCATTTCCACCTGAAATTCCGGCTCCATTCCCTCCAGCTCCTCCACCTGTTACAGCAGAAGCTCCATTAGCATTTGCGGCTGATATACCTGCAGCACCTGTACCACCGCTTGCACCTCCACCACCACCATAATTGAGATTTAATCCATCCGCACCATCTCCACCTTTAAGTGTTCCAGCGGCTCCACCTGCTCCGCCTTGACCAGGTTGACCATTAGTTCCGCCTTTACCTCCGTTTGCGGTAACTGTAGTTGCTAGAATTGCAGATGTATTTCCAGCGTTTCCATTATTAACAGAAGGAACTCCACCAGCACCAACAGTAATAGTATATGATGTTCCAGCAACAACAGATACATTTGTTGTTTTTCTGTATGCACCACCGCCACCGCCACCGCCGTTTGAGAAGTCATCATTATTCATTCCGCCAGCACCTCCGGCACCCCAACATTCAACAGTTACACTTGTAACACCTGCAGGTGCAACAAAAGTTCCCGAAGAAGAAAAAGTTTGAGATTGCCCAAAAGAAACTATAGGAGTTATAGAAACAAACAAAACCATCAACAGCAAACGAATTGCTTTTGATGGTTTTGATGACAATACGGTATTTAAAATCGAACTTAAGTCGGACTTATTCATAGTAGGTAACTTATTTTTTTGATAATGGGGATTATCATTTTTTATTTTATTAAATTATGTGAGAATTATATTAATTTCAAAACGCGAAAGTAATAACTATCAATTAAATATCAAAAAAAAATCGTTAAAGCACTGATTAAGCGGGTACACAACTGTTATTTGTCGATATGCTGCAGGCTATGGAAGATAAATACTGTTAAAAAAATGATTTTTTATCAATATAAAATCAAACATCAATGATAATCAG
>JAKQKB010000097.1 GCA_029560875.1 Bacteroidota bacterium
CAAGGCTAAAAAATAGATTTTGATAATTTATTCTTCAACCCCCTCAAGGGTTCAAAACCCTTGAGGGGTTGGTAAACTGAAAAACCAAAAATAATAATGCAGGTCTGTACAAAATGTATTCTTAACGATAATTACCACGGTATTTCGTTCAACAGCGATGGAATATGTTCATTGTGTAGCAAGGATAACAGCTTTAAGCCGCTTGGCGAGCAACACCTGATAAACATATTCGAAAAAGCCAAGAAGAAAAATCCAACCTATAACGCATTGGTGCCAATTAGTGGGGGGAAGGATAGTGCCTACATTTTGCATTTGGCCGTGAATGTTTACAAGTTGAGTGTTCTTACAATGACATATGATAATGGTTTGCTTAGCGACTTAGCCATTGAGAACATTAACACCATAGTTAAAAACACTAATGTAGAGCATATTTACTGCAAGCCGGATCCTGAGGTTCAGATGAAAATTTACAGCCATTTGCTTAAAAAATCTGGCGATTTCTGTGGCCCTTGCGATATTGGTACACGAGCTAATATTTTTAAAGTTGCAAGGGACTATAAAGTTCCAATAATTCTCTACGGCACATCGCCATTGGAGAACGATTCGTTTATTCCCGACTCTATTCAGGATATAGCTAGGTTTAAACATATCCTTTCGAGTTGTAAGGAATTGTCCAAGAAGGAGATTGACGATTTTCTTATTTACCCAAATCTTACAAATTTTTCTCTTTCTATTGGAAAGCGGGTAGGTTATTTTGCCAAGGATGTTGCTCCTTTGTTTTTTATTGAAAACCCCTCGGATAAGGAAATGGGCGAAATTATTGCAAAAGAACTGGGTTGGAAAGATAATGCCTCTATGGAATACTCTAAACACTTCGATTGTATTGCAGAACCATTTACCAACTATGTTCGGCATAAAATATATGGTTACGAACGCCATATTTGTCAGTATAGCAACATGGTGCGCAGGGAAGAGATTACTAGGGAGCAAGCAAATGAGTTGTACTTGGCCGATAATGTTAACCTTAAGCCTTCAAACTATAAACAGGTATTAAATCATCTGGGTATAAGCGAGGCCGAGTTAAGCGTGGTTGAGACTCTTAAACCCTTAATTTACGAGAATAAAACATCTTGGATTGATAAGTTGTTTCTTCGATTGGTAAGGCTTAAGCAAAAACATTTTTAGACTAACCATAATTTATTCTATAAAACTCCTCAAGGGTTCAAAACCCTTGTGGAGCTCTTGCTACCATAAGAAAAGAATTTAACCACCTCATTTCTATTTGATTTTATTGAAATTATGCTATATCTTTGTGAGATTTTTCAGAAGGGTTTTATTTTGATATTACGCTGAATATCAATTAAATCTGCTTAATGCAGATTTTTATTTAACGGATAGGTGTAATTTTTTAGTAATTCAATATTATAGATTGGTCAATTTTTGTGGTGATTATTAATGTTTTTATAAATGAAACACCCAAGTAAGGCATTTGCCATAAAAAAGATAAATAATGTATGGGTGTTCCATCCGCTTAGTAAGCGGTTATTGAATGAGAAATTGATAAAAGTTTGATATTAAGTATTTTAATGGTTTACACGGATGAAACAGTCGAAATTTAAAGAGTACAAGGGTTTAGATTTATCGCAGGTAAACAAGGATGTGCTAAAAACCTGGGATAAGAACGACACTTTTCATAAAAGTTTAGAAACCCGCAAAGGTCATCCTACATTTGTGTTTTATGAAGGCCCACCTTCAGCAAACGGAATTCCTGGTATTCACCACGTAATGGCTCGCTCTATTAAGGATATTTTCTGTCGCTATAAAACTCAAAAAGGATTCTTGGTGGATCGTAAAGCCGGATGGGATACTCACGGTTTGCCCGTTGAACTTGGCGTTGAGAAAATGCTTGGCATTACCAAGGAGGATATTGGTACTAAAATTTCGGTTGAGGAGTATAACCAAACCTGTCGCAAGGAGGTAATGAAATATACCGACCTTTGGGAGGATCTTACACATAAAATGGGTTACTGGGTGGATATGGAACATCCATACATCACCTACGATAACCGTTACATCGAGAGTCTTTGGTACCTACTTCAAAAACTGTACGAGAAGGGTTTGCTCTACAAAGGTAAAACCATTCAGCCCTATTCTCCTGCTGCAGGTACAGGTCTTAGTACTCACGAGTTGAACCAACCAGGTTGCTACCGCGATGTTAAGGATACCACCATTGTAGCACAGTTTAAGGTAATCCGTAACGACAAGAGTAAATTACTTTTCGATAAGGCCGATACTGATGTGTACGTTCTCGCTTGGACAACTACACCTTGGACTTTACCATCGAACACAGCATTGGCAATAAATGCTAATATTCGTTATGAGTTAGTAAAATCGTTCAATCCATATAGTGGCGAACCTATCACAGTTTTACTTGCGAAGGATCGTAGAGAATCGTATTTCCCTTCGGCAAATGCTGAGTTAGCACTCGAAGATTATAAGGCTGGTGATAAGAAAGTACCTTTCAAGGTAATTGCTGAGTTTGTTGGTAGTCAACTTGTAGGAATCAACTACGAGCAGCTATTCCCTTGGGTTAAACCAGAGGGCGATGCTTTTAGAGTAATTGCTGGCGATTTTGTTACTACCGAGGATGGTACTGGCGTTGTTCACATTGCTCCAACCTTTGGTGCCGACGACGACCGTGCTGCTAAAACATCCAGAATATCGCCGCTTATCCTACGCGATAAGGCCAATAATCCTGAGCCGATGGTCGATCGCCGTGGACGCTTCTACCTTATCGAGGATTTACACCCCGATTTTGTGAAGAACCACATCAATGTTGAGTTATATAAAGATTTTGCGGGAAGTTACGTTAAGAACGATTACGACCCATCTGCAACCGATAAGGAAACATCGTTGGATCTTGATTTGGCTGTTCTGCTAAAGAAGGAAAATAAAGCATTCCGTATTGAGAAACACGTTCACAACTATCCACACTGCTGGCGTACCGATAAGCCAATCCTTTACTATCCGTTGGACAGTTGGTTTATTAAGGTTACAGCCCTTAAGGATAGGATGATTGAACTTAACAATACCATCAACTGGAAACCCGCAAGCACAGGAACTGGACGTTTTGGAAAATGGTTGGAGAACCTGTTGGATTGGAACCTTTCGCGTTCGCGTTACTGGGGAACACCACTTCCAATTTGGGTTACAGAGGATCGTTCCGAGATGATTTGCATTGGTTCTGTTGCACAAATGAAGGCTGAGTGTGAGAAAGCGGTTAAGGCTGGATTTATGGAGAAGAATCCTCTAGCGAACTATGTTGAGGGCGACTTTACTTCAAAGAACTACGAATCGTTCGATTTGCATCGTCCATTTGTGGATAACGTATTTTTAGTGTCGTCAACTGGAAAAAAGATGTTCCGTGAGCCCGATCTAATTGATGTTTGGTTCGATTCTGGCGCAATGCCATATGCTCAGGTTCACTATCCCTTTGAGCATAAGGAGAATTTCGGTGATGTTTACCCAGCCGATTTTATTGCCGAAGGAGTTGACCAAACCCGCGGATGGTTCTACACATTACATGCAATTTCGTCGCTATTGTTCGATTCTGTAGCGTTTAAGAATATTATCTCCAACGGACTTGTGCTGGATAAGAACGGTAACAAGATGAGTAAACGCCTTGGTAATGGAGTTGATCCGTTCGAGGTGATTGAGAAGTACGGCTCCGACCCATTACGTTGGTACATGATTGCCAACTCACAACCCTGGGATAACCTAAAGTTTGATATTGAGGGAGTTGACGAGGTTAAGCGTAAGTTTTTTGGAACACTCTACAATACATACTCGTTCTTTGCGCTTTACGCAAACGTTGATGGTTTCAACTACAGCGATGCTGAAGTTCCTGTTGAGAAACGTCCCGAGATTGACCGTTGGATACTGTCGTTACTCAACTCGTTAATAAAGGAGGTTGAGGATGCTTACGAGAGCTACGAGCCAACTCGTGCTGGACGCGCAATTCAGGATTTTGTAAACGAGCAGTTAAGTAACTGGTACGTTCGCCTAAACCGTAAGCGTTTCTGGGGTGGTGAGTTCGATACCGATAAGATTGCTGCATACCAAACCCTTTACACCTGTTTGGAAACCGTTGCAATTCTTGCATCGCCAATTGCACCGTTTTTTATGGACCAACTGTTCACCGATTTGAACAATGTTACAGGAAAACATACCTACGAGAGCGTTCACCTAACTCAGTTCCCAAAATACAACGAGAAGTTAATCGACAAGAACCTTGAGGAGCGCATGGAAATTGCTCAAAGCATCTGCTCGCTGGTACTAGGACTTCGTCGTAAGGTGAATATCAAGGTACGTCAGCCTTTGAGCAAGATTATGATTCCAATTCTGGACGAGAAGTTCCGAACTCAACTAAACGCTGTGGAAAACCTAATCCTAAGCGAGGTTAACGTTAAGGAGTTGGAGTATTTAACCGATTCGTCGGGAATTCTGGTTAAGAAGATTAAGCCAAACTTCAAGACTCTTGGTCCACGTTTCGGAAAATCGATGAAGGCTATTTCCGATGCAGTTGCAAAGATGACACAAGCCGATATCAGCAGCATTGAGCGAAATAACAGCTTCGAGATTGCGTTGGCCGAAGGCCCAATCAACATAACCCTTGAGGATGTTGAAATATTATCGGAGGATATTCCTGGCTGGTTAGTTGCTAACGAGGGACGTTACACCGTAGCATTGGACATCAAGATAAGCGATGAGCTCCGAATGGAGGGTATCGCCCGCGAACTTATCAACCGTGTACAGAATATCCGTAAGGATTCTGGCTTTGAGGTTACCGATAAGATTAGGATTACCATTAAGAAGCACGAAGGGCTTAACAATGCTGTTCAGGCTCATAAGGACTACATTGCAGGACAAACCCTAGCTAAGGAAATAAACCTTGTAGACTCGGATCTTAATGGAAATTCAATCGTAATAGAACTTGATGATGAACTAAAAACATCAATCAGTGTTGAAAAGATTGAAGGATGATTTTGATAATAAGTAGATTTTTTTAATATATTTAGCAAAATTTATTGCCATGGGAGAAAAAACTAGATATTCCGATGAGGAGTTGGCAGAATTCAAAGAATTAATACTGCAAAAACTCGAAAAGGCTCGGAAGGATTACGAAATCCTTAAGAGTGCTATTACCATGAGCGAAAGCAACGACACCGAGGATACTTCACCAACTTTTAAAGTTTTGGAAGAGGGTGCTTCAACTCTTTCGAAAGAAGAAGCAGGTAAATTGGCACAACGTCAACAAAAATTCATTCAGCACCTCGAAGCTGCTCTTGTTCGTATTGAGAACAAAACGTATGGTATTTGTCGCGAAACAGGCAAACTTATTGCTAAGGAACGTTTGCGCGCTGTACCACATGCAACGCTTAGCATTGATGCAAAAAACAATCAACGTTAAAATATTCCTGTTGAAAAAGAAAGTGGCTGTAAGGCCACTTTCTTTTTTTTACTAGTTTTGCAAGCAAATAAAAAATTTCATACCATGCAGATGTCTCTTCGAAATAAATCCATTCTGGTAATTCTACTAATTCTAGTTGTTGACCAAATATTCAAGATTTGGATTAAAACAAACTTTGCTATTGGCGATGAAATTAGAATTATGGGCGATTGGTTTATTCTACATTTCACCGAAAATCCTGGAATGGCTTTTGGAATGAAATTCTGGGGAATCTGGGGCAAAATCCTCTTGGGATTATTCCGTATCGTAGCCATAGTAGCCATTGCTTGGTACTTACATAAGTTGGTGTACCAAAACACCAAAACAGGAGTTGTTATTGGCGTATCTTTAATTTTGGCAGGTGCAATTGGAAATATGATTGATAGTGCGTTTTACGGGCTTATTTTTGATACAGGCACAACCTACAACAACCAAATAGGCGAGTGGGTGTCGTATCACGGCACATCAACTTTTAGTTTAAATGGGTACTCTGGCCTTTTAAAGGGGTGTGTGGTAGATATGCTTTACTTTCCAATAATTGATACAACATTTCCTTCGTGGTTACCAATTTGGGGCGGTGAGCGTTTTGTATTTTTCCGACCAGTATTCAACATTGCCGATTCGGCAATAACAACGGGTGTTCTTTACCTATTACTGTTTCACAGGAATACTTTCTTTTCTGATAAGAACAAGTAACACTAAACCCGTTTCTCCATCAACACTACGTTTTCAACGTGATGTGTATGGGGGAACATATCTACAGGTTGCACCCGGGTAACCTTATAGCCCTTATCAAGAATTGCTATGTCGCGAGCTTGCGATGCTGGGTTACAGCTTACATAAACAATGCGTTTTGGGTTGGCGTGTAGAATTGAATCTAGCACATCGGGGTGAACGCCTGCTCGGGGAGGGTCAAGGATTACCACATCGGGATAACCCTGTTCCTGCATAAACGCTTCGGTAAGTAAATCTTTAATATCACCTGCAAAAAAACTGGTGTTTTGGATACTGTTGATTTCAGAGTTAACCTTGGCATCGTCAATTGCCTCGGGTACATACTCAACACCAACTACGTGCTTTGCCTTTGCTGCAGCAAAGTTTGCTATTGTTCCAGTGCCAGTGTAAAGGTCGTATACGTGCTCATCGGGCTTGATATCTGCAAAACTGCGGGCAACCTTATAGAGTTCGTACGCTTGCTCGGAGTTGGTTTGGTAAAACGATTTTGGACCAACCTTAAACTTAATGCCTTCCATTTCCTCAAGGATATGGTCTTTCCCATGAAAAAGTTCTAGGGATAAGTCGTTTATGGTGTCATTTACCTTCTGGTTTACAACGTAAAATAGCGAAGTTATTTGAGGAAATTGGCTCTTTATAAAGTTGAGTAGTTCCTTTACGGAATCGTTGAAATCCTTTACTACTAAAATAACCATAACATCGCCTGTTGAGGCTGTGCGCACAATAATGTTACGAAGTAATCCCTCCTTGCTCCTTAAATTAAGGAATGGGAGGTTGTGCTTTGTCGCAAAATCTCTCACAGCCAGTCGAATTGAGTTCGATGGTTCGGGTTGCAAGTAGCAATTCTTTACATCGAAAACTTTATCAAATTTTCCTGGGATATGATAACCCAGTGCAGGTTCTGGCTCAAACTCATTACCCGAGGCAATTTCCTCCTGGCTCAACCAGCGCGATTCGGAGAAAGTAAACTCTAGTTTATTCCTATAGTGTGTGGTTTTTGCAGAACCAATAATTGTTGAGATTTCTGGTAATTCAACCTTTGCTATTCTGGTTAATTGGTCAACCACCTGTTTTTGTTTAAACTTTAGCTGTTCGTTGTATGGTAGGTTTTGCCATTTACAGCCACCACACATTCCAAAATGTTCGCAGAAGGGCGTTGTTCTGAGTGGGGAGTATTCGCGGTAGTTTACCACGTAACCTTCAAGGTAGCTTTTACGCTTGTTGGTAATTTGAATATCAACAACATCGCCTGGAACGGCAAATGCCGTAAACAGAACCTTTTCGTTTACCCTTGCAAGTGCTTTTCCTTCTGCTGCTACATCCTCAATTCTGACATTCTCAATTACTGGATATTTTCCTCGTCTCCCCATGATAATTCTGTATCTTTGAACAAAGTATTGAATTCTGATGTTTGATTATTTGTTTTGAGGTCAACAGGTTAGGTAATTATATTAACCGCTCAATAATCAACTAATCAGGCACAAAGTTAACAAAAGAAATGGACTCATTAACACATATTGCTTTAGGAGCAGCAATTGCCGAAGTAACCATTGGTAAAAAGATTGGGAACAAAGCCTTGTTGATTGGGGCTGTTGCAGGCAATATTCCCGATTTCGATTCCGTTATATCAGCCTTTCTGAATCCAGTCTATGCGCTATTATTTCATAGAGGGATAAGTCACTCGTTTTTTCTGCTTATTCTTTTAGCGCCTATTGTCTCCTATTTGTTAAGTAAAATAGATAAAGATTCTCGAATGCGTTATGTCGATTGGCTTTGGCTAATAGCTCTGCCCTGGCTATCGCATATTTTGGTAGATATTTTTAACACCTACGGTACAGGTGTGTTTGAGCCATTTAGTAATGCTCGCGTTTCGTACGATTCTGTTGCAATTGTTGATGTGTTTCTTTTAGCGGTAATGATACCTGTCTTTGCTATTCTTTGGTTCATGAATAAGGGAAATGCTAAGCGGAGAGTTTTTGCATGGTTATCTATCTCTTTTCTGATACTCTATTTTGGATTATCGGTAGTGATTAAGGAGAAGTTGGAGTCAACAATCAAAAAGGAACTGGCTGTTAATAGAGTGGAGTATACCCGAATTCGTACAGCACCATTACCCTTAACCAATCTGATATGGATGGTTGTGGTTGAGGATAGTCTTTCATTTAAGGTTGAGCAAAGGAATATTCTAAATATCAATAAACCATTGCAAAAAACAGATTTGGTTAAAAATCATCAACTAATGGATACTGCTGATTACTATGAGGTGGATAAGATTAAAGAGTTTACTAAAGGATTTTATACCGTAGAGCAAACCAGCAATGGATTTAAGATATATGACATCAGGTATTCGAGCCTTGCTATGGAGTATCCAGAGGCATATGTTTTTACTTTCAACATAGTAAAAGCAGGTGATGTTGTTCAGTTAGGGAGAAGCCACCCAAAACGAAGTTTAACCTTTGAAAAGATTAAGCTCTATTTCGGTAGATTATTAGAATAGGGTTTTGGGTTAAAAGAAAAGAGCTGGCACTAACCAGCTCTTTTGTTATTAAAATCTGCCTAGGTTTTAAATGTGAATAGCCTCGCCATAAGCAGCAGCAGCAGCTTCCATAACAGCTTCGCTCATGGTTGGGTGTGGGTGAATGCTCTTGATTAGTTCGTGACCAGTCGTTTCCAGATGACGTGCAACAACAAGTTCAGCAATCATTTCGGTTACGTTACCGCCAATCATATGGGCACCAAGCAACTCACCATACTTAGCGTCGAAAATAAGTTTTACAAATCCGTCGCGCATACCTGCGGCAGTTGCTTTACCCGATGCGGTGAATGGGAATTTACCCACCTTAATTTCGTAACCAGCATCCTTAGCAGCCTTCTCGGACATACCAACTGACGAAACCTCTGGCATTGTGTAGGTACAGCCAGGAATGTTTTTGTAATCAACAGGGTGTGGGTTTTGTCCTGCAATTTTCTCCACGCAAACAATCCCCTCTGCCGACGCAACGTGTGCTAATGCAGGGCCTTGAACAATATCGCCAATGGCGTAAACACCATCAACGTTAGTACGGAAGAATTCGTCAACCTTTACTCTGCCTTTCTCTACAACAATACCTAACTCTTCAAGTCCAATATTTTCTATATTTGGAGTAATCCCTACAGCAGATAGAACTATTTCTGCTTCAACAATTTCAACTCCTTTTTTAGTCTGAATGCTTACTTTGCATAGCTCGCCCGATGTATCAACAGATTCTACCGATGCCTCGGTTTTAACAGTTATGCCTGCCTTTTTGAATGCACGCTCAAGTGTTTTGCTTACTTCCTCATCCTCAAGCGGAACAATGTTTGGCAAGTATTCAACTAAAGTAACCTTTGTTCCAATAGCATTGTAGAAATAGGCAAACTCGCTACCAATTGCACCAGAACCAACAACAACCATCGACGCGGGTTGCTTTGGAAGTGTAAGCGCTTGGCGGTAGCCAATTACTTTAACACCATCCTGCTTAAGGCTTGGTAACTCGCGTGAGCGAGCACCTGTAGCAAGTATAATGTGCGATGCGCTATACTCAGCGGTTGTTCCATCGGTTCCAGTAACAGTTACTGTATGGTTGTCCTTTAATTTCCCAAAACCATTAATTACAGTGATGTTATTTTTCTTGAAAAGGAACTGAATGCCCTTGCTCATGGCATCGGCAACACCACGGCTACGGGTAATCATCTTCTCGAAATCAGGTTTTACATCGGCAGCAACCACACCGTAATCGGCGGCATGCGATGCATACTCAAAAACTTGAGCGCTTTTTAGAAGTGCCTTTGTAGGTATACAGCCCCAATTAAGGCATATTCCTCCAAGGTTTTCTTTTTCCACAACTGCCACTTTCATTCCGAGTTGGCTTGCTCTAATAGCGGCCACATAACCACCAGGGCCACTTCCAATAACTATAAGGTCGAAGTTCATTTTATTATATTTTTTCAAAAATAGTATAACAATGCTGTATGCCAAAATGTTGATATATAAAATAAAAAAGCCACCGATAGTGGTGGCAATAATATTATAACCAGAAGTGATAACCCACGCTTATTCCAATAGGTAGAGGCTCGGATTTAAGTTCGATACTTGGATTATCTTTAATAGCATCCATATCGTCATGATAGTCTTTTGAACGAATGGGAACAAGGAGTTCAATATTCCAGTAACCTTTTCTTTGGGGTCTGAATTCAAATCCTACGCCAAAAGTTGGACCGTAGTATGTTTCTTCGAAACTCCAAGCACCGCTTATTTTAATCACACCATTGTATCCGTACATAGCACTAATGGTTGGGCATATTCTTTTATCGGGCAAAATTCTATAGGTACCACCAACATTATATCCTAAACCCAAGAGGTTATAACCAAAGCCCCCAAACAGTGCAAAATTCTTGGTGGGAACAAAGGTAAATCGTCCACCAAATCCGCCATAATCCAAACCCATGCCTAAGCCAAGATTAACCTTTGAAGGCGTACTGTTCTCCTGAGCAATAGAAATTGCAGACAGAAAACTTACAACTACAACAATTAGATAAAACTTTTTCATCGACTTATTTTTTAAAGGACATTCAATTTACGAATTCTTTTCAATAAATCAGAGTTCTTGCCAAATTAACGCAGCGGCACCAAGTACTGCAGCATTCTTATCCTGCAGGCCAGATGTCAACAATTTTACCTTACCTCTAAATACGGGGAACATATACTCCTCCATGTGTCGGCGGGTTGGGTCAAAAAGGAGCTCGCCTGCGTTAGCCAAACCACCAAAAAAGAATATGGCCTCTGGATTCAAAATAGCCACTAAATCGGCTAGGCGAGTACCAAGGATTAAACCAGTGTATTCAAATGCTGCTCGAGCAAGAGGGTCGCCTGTTTTAGCGGCCTCAGTGACCATTTTTGCCGATAACTTCTCAAAGGTAATATTGCGGAGTACGCTGGGTTGGTTAATATCAGCAAGCATCTTAAATGCTGTTCTGCGGATTCCTGTTGCCGATGCGTAGGTTTCCAAGCAACCACGCTTTCCGCATCCACACTGGCGACCGTCGATTTTTGCAACAACATGGCCAAACTCTCCCGCAAAACCATCGTGTCCAACAACTAGTTTGCCGTCAATAACAATACCACTGCCTAAACCTGTGCCAAGTGTAATAACCACAAAGTTCTTCATCTCCTTTGCTGCGCCAAAAAGCATTTCGCCAAGAGCTGCAGCATTTGCATCGTTTGTAACAACGGATGGCACACCAGTATTAAGGGTTATTTCTTTACATATTGGAAGAATACCTTTCCAATCGAGGTTAGGGGCATCAACAATTGCTCCTAAATTATATGAGCCATTTGGAGCACCTATACCTACTCCTTTGAGGGTATATTCATGCTCAAGTTCAGTAAGCAATCGTTCAATTTCTGTCGAGATATTTTTAATGTAACCATCAAACGTAGTTTGACACTTTGTAGGAATGGTGTGTTCGCTAAGAATTTGACCCGACTTAGTTACAATTCCAATAACAGTATTTGTTCCTCCAATATCTATTCCTGCTACAACTTCTTGCATATTAATATGTGTTGCTTCTTGTTCTAACAACTATTTTACTTCTTCATAATCAACATAATCGCCCTCATTTCTGTCTATTATCTTTTTCTTTGAGGGTTGATTTGTATTAGAATTGCTATTTTGGTAATGGTTTGCAGCATTCTCGTTTACCCGTTTAAAAACCCTTTTTAACCAAAACTTAAGTAATAATCTTGAGATGAAGCCAAGAATAAACAATGCTAGGAAAAAATAGAACAAAAATTTTAAAAATGCTATCATAAATTTAATATAAATCTTCGTTTTTTTTGAGCAACAAAGATAGCTATTAATTGAATTTCAAACTGAAAATATATGCATTGTTCATACATCTCTTTTTATAGGACTCAACCATAAATATAGGACAGGGTTTGATTTAAACTCGCAATAAATTTTCATGCTATTTTGTAATATATCGTAAACTTTTGTTATTTTGCTTGTTAGAATCCGAACGATTATGCTACAAAAAGTTAGGTCATTATTGGGTATCATCCCTTTACTTCTACTTCCCTTAATTGGTTTTTCGCAGACTACCGAAAAGGATAGCTTGGTGGGACTTCTCTCAAACACTAAAAATGAGGAGAAACTGAAGATTCTATTTCAGCTTTCCGACTTGACATCCGATTCTGAGGAGGGTGTTAAATATGCTAACGATGCTATTAGCCTGGCAAAAAAAATCAACGAAAATGCTTTAGCAGATGCTTATGATAATCTTGGTTTGGTATACTACAACCAAATGCAGGATGTTATGGCGCTCGATTATTTCAAGAAATCATTAGAAATAAGTCAGAAATCTAAATACAATCAGGGTACGCTCAAAGCTTTAAATAGAATTGCTCAGATATACTACTATATAGACTCATTGAAAGAGTCTGAGAAGTTTTCGCGACAACTACTCGAAAAATCTATTGAGCTTGATAGCACAAAATACCAAGCAAATGCACTTTTTCAGTTAGGAATGCTCCAGAAGGAAATCAATAAGGTTGACTCCGCTTTGTTCTATATGAATAGTGCGTTGGATATTTTCTTGAAAATTAACAGTAAAGAGGATGTTGCTAGCGTGTACAATCAAATTGGCCAGCTGTACTACCAAATAGCCGACTACAAAAAATCTATCGAATATTATACCAAGGAGATTCAGATTAAGGAGTCGCTTAATTATCCTAAAGGTTTAGCCATAGCGTACTATAATTTTGGCAATACATTTACAAGTATCGGGAACTATCAGCAAGCGTTGGAGCAATACCAACGTGCGTTAAAAATATTTGAGGAGATACAGTTCTCCGAGGGTATTGCCAATGCTTGTAATGGTATAGGAATGGTTTACGAAAACCTCTCGCAAAGCGATTTGGCCACAAAGGAAAACGAGACAAACTACAATAAGTCACTCGACTACTATCAAAGGGCTTTAGCATTGTTCAAGCAAATGGGTTTGCGCGATGCCGAGGGGCGCTCTACCCAAAACATCGCCAATGTTTATTCAAGACTCGCTACCAATAAGTTTGTGGAGCAATTTGGTGAACAATGGGAGGATTCACTCTATAAAATTAAGCAGCGCGATATTTTAAGCACATTTTCTAATTCGTTGGAGTACTACAATCAGGCAATAAAAATACTGACAGAAACTAATAACGAGGCTGAAATTGCAAAGGTAAATATCAACCTAGGAAGTACCTACAGTTGGGCTCGCGATTGGGTTAAGGCCGATTCCTACATTAGTAAAGGCTTGCAACTGGCCAGAAAGAATAATCTACAGTATGAAATTACTGCCGCACTTTATGCCTTGGGAGAGAGCCAGTTCCGTCAGCGTAACCTTGCTTCGGCTGAGGCAAATTTTATTGAATGCGCCAAACTCTCGTCAGAGCTTGGACTAAAAGCGACATTAAGATTTAGTTACCAGAAATTATCGGAACTTTACGAACAGAAGGATAATACTGCTACAGCTTTCTTCTATTACAAAATGGCCACTAAAATTAAGGACGAATTATTCTCTGAAAAAAGCCAGAAGATAATCACCGAAATGCAGACCAAGTATGAAACCGAGAAGAAGGAGCAGGAAAATAAGTTATTAAAGAACGAGGCGGAGCTTCAGGAGTCCATTATTCAGCGCCAAAAGTTAATGATTATTGGCGCCATTGTTGGAGCAATCCTTATTCTGATGGTTGCATTGCTTATGTTTAAGATGTTCCGCGATAAGCAGAAAGCCAATCAAATTCTTGAGGAAAAGAACGAGCTCATTACCAAACAAAAGCAGGAGATTACCGATAGCATTAAGTATGCAAGCAGAATTCAGAATGCAGTGCTGCCTTCAACGGCTTTAATTAGCAGTTCTATTCCGGAGCATTTTGTTCTATTTATGCCACGCGACATTGTTAGTGGCGACTTTTACTGGATGACCAAGAAAAACGAAAAGATTGTTCTTGTTGCAGCTGACTGTACTGGTCACGGGGTTCCTGGTGCATTTATGAGCATGCTAGGAGTTTCATTCTTGTATGAGATTGTTAATAAGGAGAATATACTTCAACCTTCTGAAATTCTTAACCGTTTGCGAAACCATATAAAAACTACGCTTTGCCAAACTGGTAAGTTCGATGAGCAGAAAGACGGTATGGATATTTCACTTTCGGTTATCGACAAGGATGAGATGAAGTTAGAATGGGCAGGAGCGTATAATCCTCTTTACCAGATTCGTAACGGTGAACTCATAGAATTTAAGGCCGATAAGATGCCAGTAGCCGTTCACCTTAACGACCACATGTCGTTTACAAACCACGAGGTTCAAATTCAAGCAGGCGATTCATTCTATATGTTTTCCGATGGCTATGCCGACCAGTTTGGAGGAAGCGATGCTCGTAAATTTATGTCCAAAAAATTCAAGGAGCTTCTTGTGACCATATACGATAAGCCAATGGACGATCAAAAGAATATTTTACAATCGGCCCACTTCGATTGGAAGGGCGAACACGAGCAGGTTGATGATATTCTGGTAGTGGGCTTTAGAATTTAGTACCCCAAGCCTCTAGGTCTTTTTCTCGGTATAATTCTAACAATTTTTCTGTTGATTGGCAATTGGAAAGGTCTAATCCAATTAGTTTTCCAAGTTTTATTGCCTCGTTTTCCACAGGCTCTCTTTTGTAAAAATATTCGTTGGCATAGTTTAGGTATTTGAGCAGTAAAAATGCATCGAACCACAGGAAAAATCTTTTACGGAACGATTTTAGATTTGCAGTGTTTTCCTTAACTTTTTGTATGGTCAATACAGCATCATTTTCAAGTAGAAATTTTGAAATTGGTTCAGGAAGATTCTTTATGAAAACTTGCACGGCTTTATGATCCTGTTCCCAGAGTGAATCTATCTCCGCAAAGAAGGGCATCAAATCAAGAAACGATTGGAGGTTATAGGTTTTTATTCCGCTATCAATATCCTCTAAATACTTCAGCATTGCTCGTCCTGTTCCAAACGGAACACGGGTTGATGAACGCGGGGAGGGGATGATTTTGGTTGTATTCAACTCCCTAAAATTTCCGTGAGGAATAATTTTTTGTAGAAAGTAAAAGTCCTCCCCCGCCTTATGCCTGTTCATGCCACCAAATTTTACATAAGTATTGGCGGAGCAGGCCATTGATGAGCCTATTGTGTGGTAAGAGAATGGGAATCCAATATGCCTCGAGGCTTGGTTGTAGCAACGTAGATGCAGTTCATAACCCGCAATGCCTTTATAAATTTCAGCGGGGTATTCTGTTCCAGAAGTTGGATGTTCATATCGAATTGAGCAAGCAGTAGTATCTGGATTTTGTATCCACAGTTGTTCTAGTTCTTCGAGGTAATTATCGGCACAAGTTGCATCGGCATCAAAGCAGGCAATAATTCCATTTGGATTTCCAATGCTAAATAACCTAAACGCAGCCTCATCCATTCCAATTTGGCGGGCTAAGCCAACGCCAGCGTGTTTATTCTGTAGTTCAAAGGCTTCAATGGTGTAGAAGTTTAGCTTACTATTCCCATACTTAAAGTTAAAGTCTTCAACAAGTTGGGCTGATTTTTGGGATTGCTCAATAATTTCAACCGAAGAATTTTCTGGATGGTTTACTACTACAATTACCTCTGCTGCACCAATGTGATTTTTACAATTTGCTAACGATAGAAGTGATTTATCGAGTGAACTTTCGTTGAATGAGGGTATAACAACACATACCGAAAGACTCTCGGAAGGGTTTTCTGAGATTTTTGGTTTGAAGTTTTTCTTGATAAAGTAATCTGGTATTATCATTGCAAAAAAGTACACTTTAACAAAAAAGCGAAACCCTTCCAGTTGGATTACCAAAAGAAAGGGTTTCGGGTTGGTTTAGGTTTAGTATAGGCGGGTTTATTTATTTTCTTTTGGACGATTTACTGAGTACTTAGCATTTAATCCCTTAACAACATCGTTTGTAATGTCTAATGCCGGATGTCCATAAAGCATTGGACCCCCAAATGTGCTGCTAAGAATAATGTGGTATCCCTTATCTTCATTGTACTCTTTTAAAAACTCAGTGATACTATTCTGAATTTTACGAAGCTTTACTTGCTCTTCTTCAGCTAATTGCATACGCATTTCGTCGCGTAAACGGTAAAGCTCTTGCTCCTTGTTGGCTAAGGTTGTTTGAAGTTGTTGTGCCTCAGAGCGGGTAACTAACCCTTTTTGAACTTTATCTTGAAAATCCATTGCTTCCTTTTCGAATGTTCTTGATTTTGCGTTTAGTTCGGCCTCAAGTTTGCGACTATTGGCTTCAAGTTCTTTACGCATATCAAAATACATGTCGTAGCCGTTAAGAACGGTATCAACATTAACCCAAGCAGCAGTAAAATTTGCAGAAAGTTCAGTTGTTGTTTCTGTTTTTCCATTACTTGTAGCAATAGTTTTCCCAGATTTTGAGGTAAAATGAAGAACAAACAACGCAACCACTGCTAGTGCTAAAACGATGTTGAAAATAAGAGTAAATTTTTTCATTATATGTATTGTTAGAATTATTAACTCAAAGTTGATTAAGTTTAAAAATACTAATAAAAATCAAAGGTTCAAATCAAATATTCGCAAATATATATGAAAATACTACACTTTAAACTTTTTTAAGAATTATTTTGAGTTTGATATTTACTCCAGTAATCCTTTATCCCTAAAAAGGAGGAGTATGGATGAAAAAGGCACAATAACGTATTTTTCCTTATTGAACTCAACCTCTACTGAACTTTCGTGGAGGTAAACTGCCATATCGCCAATGCTTGCCTGAAGAGGAAAACACCTTGGGTCGTCCTTTTTTTTCCATGGTTCGTCGGTTTCGGTTACTGTTGGAATTGGGTAACCTGGCCCCACCTTTATTACATACCCGCAGTGAGCTTTTTGTTTTTCCTGTATGCCAGGCGGAAGTAGTAATCCCGTTTTGGTTCTTTCGTCTGGATTCTTGGGCTTAATCAAAACCCTGTCGCCAACAACAATTAGACTATCAAAATCTTTAGGGTCAAAAGAAAGTGACATAGTTTTTGTTTTTTTGTATACGAAAATAGTTGTTTGTCGTCAATTATCATCATTCTATCCTTTAATTGTTGACCGTATTGTGTTTAAAGTTTAAATTACAACGAATTTCTTATTGAATTTCCCATGGATATTGAAATTTTTTTCGAATCAACATACGCCCAATGTTCATATATCCCAGAATATAAAGCCGTAATTGTTGTCTGGAATGGAAAGCAAACCAATCAGGAGTATAAAAAAACTATTTTGGAATGCTTAGAATTTCAGAAGAATTCCAAAACACAAATCGTTAACTATATTTCCGATATTCGAAAGCAATCCATTGTCGACCCAGAGGCTCGTAAGTGGTTTGAAAATGTTGCCTTACCAAAAGCGGTTAGCCAAGGTTTAAAACGAGCTGCTGTTATTTCCGACTCAAGTGCTTTTAGAAAGTACCATTTTGATATGATTTATCAGGTTGTTGGTATTTACAAATTACCCATGAAACATTTTGATAATCCTGAAGATGCCTTTAAATGGTTCTGTTCTTTTGATTAATAGAATTATTTTTTTATCGTAACTCCTTTCTTT
>JAKQKB010000121.1 GCA_029560875.1 Bacteroidota bacterium
CAAGCGGTAAGTACGTTTAAACAGGCGCTCGACTGGCTGTTGGCAGAGGCTAAAAACACGCTCAATATTCAACGCTATAAAGGCTTGGGTGAAATGAACCCAGAGCAGTTATGGGAAACCACCATGGACCCAGCGGTGCGCCGTTTGCTCAAAGTGCAAATTGATGATGCCATTGCCGCCGACGAGATATTCACCACCCTGATGGGCGATAATGTGGAACCAAGGCGTGCGTTTATTGAAAGCAATGCATTGGGTGCAAGTAACCTCGATATTTAACTTTGAACTCCTCTAGGTTCTCATAAAAGATGAAAATTTTCTCAAAAGTGAAAATTTATGTAGATTCTCATCCAACTTTTAGAAGAAAAGCCCGTAAGGGCTTTTTTTAAATCTAAACTAAAAAAGTTTTAGAGTTTAGGTTGCCGGTGAAATTTGTCATGCAGATTTTTTAGCAGAAACACTCAATTGCACTTATAGAAACGTATAGTTGAAAGATGTAATCTTTAAAAAGGTGTTTCTCTTATGCCAGATATTGATTTTGAAAAACAAGCTCAAGACTATTATGGAAAAGCACCGTTAATAATACTTGGCAGTGGGTCTTCGGCAGCGTTTGGAATGTCAGGAATGGGCGCATTAGCAGATCATCTGATTAAACATACAGACGTTACTGGACTAAAGCAGGAAGATGAATTGGGCTGGCATACATTCTCTGAACTTCTTAAATCAGGCACAGATTTAGAGACTGCCCTTCATCAAATCTCACTTTCCGAAGAGTTAACAGGAAAGATTATTAAAGCAACATGGTTGCTAATAAATTCTGAAGATTTAAAGCTGTTTAAGGATTGCCTCCAAGGCGGAGTGAAATTTCCTTTAGGGAAATTACTTACTCACATGTTTAAGTCGAGTCTTACAAATATAAATATCATCACCACAAACTACGATAGATTGGCTGAATATGCATGTGAGCAAGAGAGAATTCACCATTACACTGGCTTTACTCATGGGTTTTTCCGTCAGCTTGCTGTACCCAACGAATTAACTACAAATCGTAAAGTAAATGTTTGGAAAGTTCATGGATCCCTTGACTGGTTCAATTCACCGTCTGGAGAAATTGTAGCTTTATCAAATATTGACGGGGTTCCCCATAAATATGAGCCACAAATAGTTACACCAGGGACACAAAAATATCAGCGTACTCACCTGGAACCTTATCGTTCAATCATAAATAACGCAGACCTAGCAATAACAGCAGCAGCGTCATATTTATGTATTGGTTATGGTTTCAATGATGAACATATCCAACCAAAGCTTATGCAAAAATGTGTTCGACAGAGTGCTCCAATTACAATCATTACTCGAAGCCTATCACCGGCAGCAAAAAGACATATTTTGGATGGTGGCGCTCAAAACTATTTGGCAATTGAACGAGGCGCATCTGATAGCCATTCAATTATTTATTCTTCACTAAGTAAATCACCATTTACCGTGGATAAAAACTTATGGAGCCTTGAAGGTTTCCTGTCTTTAATTATGTAGGGAGTAGGAATGCCAATATTTAATTTTCAAGATAATGAAGCTCTTGGGAAAGTAGCTTCTGTTGATACGACAAATGTAGTAATAGATGTTGAAAATGTTGAATTATTAAAAAGGTTACAAGTAAATCGACTGGTGGTATTGCAAAGCAGTAGACCAGGACAACATCTTATTGGCCTGATTACTCAGGTCACAAGAAAACGTGCGTTAGTAGATGTTATCGGAGATGGAATTAATGACTCATCATCTGAGTTGAATCTTTGTCGAATAACATTGATAGGAACGCTGCTTGACCGTTATGGGGCTAAGGAAAATGTATTTCGTCGTACTTTAGAAACTGTTCCTGAAATAGACGCTAATTGCTTTGCATTAGAAGGGGACAATCTAACTGGGTTTATGCGTACATTATCTAGCATTGCTGCAGACGGAAATGCCTTAACTCTAGGTAAATATACATTGGATGAACACGCAGTTGCTTATTTGAACGGTAATAAATTTTTCCAAAGACATGCATTCATAGGAGGTAGTACAGGAGCGGGAAAGTCTTGGACTGTAGCTAAGATCATTGAGCAGATGGCTGTTCTACCTACCGTTAATGCAATAGTTTTTGATCTCCACGGAGAGTATTCTCCATTAGTTGGCGATGGTATCCAACAACTAAAAGTTGCTGGGCCAGCGGACATAGACGCCAAACGTTCATTGGATGATGACGTGCTCTATCTACCATATTGGCTGCTTTCATATGAAGCCCTAGTTTCACTATTTGTTGATCGTAGTGATCAGAATGCGCCAAATCAAGCGATGATTATGGCGCGAGAAATTAATGCTGCAAAAAGAAAGTATTTAGAAGACGGTGGCCATGCAGATGTTTTGGCACATTTTACTGTTGATAGTCCTGTCCCTTTCAATCTAAATGAGCTACTTCAAAAACTAAATGAAATTAATATTGAAATGGTTCCAGGCGCACGCACTGAAAAACAAGGTGAGTATTTCGGTAAATTGGCTAGAATGATTTCCCGTCTAGAAAATAAAATCTCAGATAGAAGGTTAGGTTTTTTGTTTAGTGGCGGAAAAGATGTTATAGATTTCTCATGGCTTGAAAAAC
Source organism: Bacteroidota bacterium (assembly GCA_029560875.1). Classification (GTDB taxonomy): domain Bacteria; phylum Bacteroidota; class Bacteroidia; order Bacteroidales; family Tenuifilaceae; genus SB25. Next base: position 2,636 of record JAKQKB010000121.1, read on the forward strand.
TTACAAGCCGAATTTTAGGAAGTTCTACTGAGAATGGTAAAGCAGGAATTAAAATAATTGATTTTTCAGAGGTTCCCTCTGATGTACTCCCATTAATTGTTTCCTTAGTTGCCAGAGTTGCTTTTTCCGTACAACAATGGACACCATCTGCGCTACGTCATCCTGTTGCATTGTTATGCGATGAAGCTCATTTATATCTTCCACAGAGAAGCATGGCTGACTCTGCTGACGATGTATCAATTGATATATTCGAACGTATAGCAAAGGAAGGCAGAAAATATGGTGTTAGCCTTATCGTTATTAGTCAGCGACCATCGGAAGTAAACAAGACTGTATTGAGTCAGTGCAGCAATTTTGTTTCCATGCGACTAACAAATGCTGAAGACCAAGGGGTAATCAAGAAATTACTCCCAGATAGTCTCGGTGGATTTAGCGAAATTCTTCCAACTTTAGACACTGGTGAAGCGTTGGTTGTTGGTGATGCTAGTTTACTACCAAGTCGCATAAGAATTGACGAGCCACGAAATAGACCAAATAGTGGCACAGTTGATTTTTGGGACCAATGGCAAAGTCCTGTTAAAGACAAACGTCTTTATAAAGCAGTAGATAATTGGCGTAAACAGAATATTAATTAGTGTATTAAAATTTCCTATGTAAGAAGTGCAATAATAATTTTACTATATAAATCAATAACTTATATTTGACAATCGCTAATTCTTTTGGTATTTTAGTATTTATAAATACCAGAAACGAGTTAGCGATATGAGTAGTCCATTTGCTGTTTTTCTCAAAAATCTACGCCTCCGCAGTAGTCAGAGGCAGCATGAATTAGCCAAGCTTCTTGGTTATGAGCAAGCCTATATCTCTTCGATAGAGCTTGGCTGTTGGCGCGCATTTAAAATTGACCAGGTGTGCGCGTTGAATTTTGACCAGGCGAATTTAGGATGTAGATTACTACATCGTTGTGGATAAGTCGACCAAACTGACAGGGTCTAATGCTCCTTTTTACGATTGCTTTGAAT
>JAKQKB010000122.1 GCA_029560875.1 Bacteroidota bacterium
AGTTCTTTGAAATCGTTGGAAATATCTTTAAAAAAAAGTAGGCAATCCTAAAGCATTGCGGAGTAGGACATACTGCTTCATATTCAGCCAAAATTTGCCGCTCTCAAAGCGTTTGATAGTTGCGATACCCATGCCGGTTTGCTCGGCTAAAGCAGCCTGTGAGATGCCTAATTCGTTGCGTCTATTTTGAATGAAAGCCGCTATTGATTGGCGGCTTTCATTTAGTTTTTTTTCATCCATTATAGGTAAGGTATTACTCTTTCGTTGTAGATGGCTACAACTGTATGGAATGTAGTTTTCTTTTGCTCACACATAAATGGCTCTGCGAAATTGCCATTACATAAATCTGTGTACATACCTTTCAGCATCCACTCTTTGTCTGCATTATATACATCTTCTTCGATTAAGTTGTACAACTCTTTGCAAGAGTTAGCTACTGTTTGCCTTCCTTCTACTGTTGGAGTTGATGCGTTATTAACTAAGATTGTTAATTCTGCAATTCTGTTTGTTGTTGAAGTTGTCATTTTGTTTTTCGCCGTGATTATTGAGTTGCCGCCTCATCTGTTTTGTTGCACAAAGATAGTATCATTTTTGATACCAACAAATATTTCTTGAATTATTTTAAAAATATTTTTCCAGCGATTTATATAAACATTTATTTATGGAAGCAAAAATATTGAACACCGCCCTTTGGATAGCTGTAGGCTTCTTTGCCTGCCTTCTGTACGTCAATTCCTGCCAGCAGGTAAACGATGTGCTACCCGTTAAAACCGTGGCAGAAATAAAGCAGGAAGTTGCTGCAGAGGCCAACCCGGCAGAGGACAGGATAAAAGCCTTATCACAGGAAAAGGCAAATCTGCAGACCGATAATAAAACAATGGAGCAAAAGTTGTTTGCGGCCTGGCAGGAGAATAAGAGGTTGAAAGCAGTTAGTGCAAAAAATGCACAAGCTCAAAAGTGGTCAAATTCGACCACTTTAAAAAGCATCGAAAACGATGAAATTGAACTATCCGGTAATCCCGGACAGTTGGAAGGTGAGCAGGACTTTACACCAACCGTTTCCATTTCGGAAATAGTTGCCGCCGC
>JAKQKB010000125.1 GCA_029560875.1 Bacteroidota bacterium
TTATTTGTCTAACGAAATGCACATATAAAAAGTTAATAGGGCAGGGCTTAAAAAAGTCAAAACTCCGTCTACAATAAAGTTCAAAAGAAACGTCAGCGGAACAACTCGTCTAACCGAAAGACTTGCAAGACGAAAACTGTCATACAACCACATTTTTCAGCAGAAGCGTATTGCCCCATCTTTGGCTTGTGTATAACGTTCGAGGCTTTGTGCAGTTGGGGAATTGACCAACTGTCCGCCCGGAACTGAAGCTAAATTTATAACTAAAAGCCGAAGTTTAGAACTACTGCCCGGCAGAATTACGTCCGCCGAATATAAAGCTTGGATATGCACTGCCGATAATTGTTTCAATGTCCAGCCCCAATTGCACAAAACCTTTTGTTACCGGCTGGCATTCGCTAATTCGTTTTGTACTTCCTCTGTTAAAGTAATATTTTGTGTGGTGTCGAAATTGCCAAAACCAACTGATGATAAAATTTTGTCAAGAAATGTTTTCGGTTCTTTGTAAGTAGCAGAAGGTGTCAAAGTAAAAAGTGCTCTTTCCTTCAAATGCAATGGATACCGAATAATAGATTTCCATTCTGTCGAGCCTGCTAAATAAGTTCCGTTAAGATCTTGCTGAAACTTGTTACTCAAATATTGTGTCAACTCATCTATGTTGTCAGCATACCACGGAATACTTTGCCATTGTCCGTCATTGGTTACAAAAGTTAAAAACCAATCGTCTAAATATGGCCCGTCAGAGTTTGTATATTCTCCAATTACAACGATGTCGTTAATGTCTATCTGAAGAATATTTTTATTGTCATAGTCCCAAAAAACTTTGTCGCCTTGTAAGCGAACTATGCCAGATGAGTTTTCTTTTTTAATTTGTTCTTGCATTGGTAGGGTGTGTCTATATGCTTGCCGGTAACGGACAGGGCTTGCTTGCTGTGCTGGATTTTCTAACGTCCAGCCCGGTTACAAATGCCCCATAAAAAATTTAATGTATAAATGTAACGAGATTTTTCTTAGTTGACGTTCTGCCCGTAACCATTGCCGATAACGAACAA
>JAKQKB010000140.1 GCA_029560875.1 Bacteroidota bacterium
CTATTCTGATAAATGAAATGAAGTGTAGAGGAACGGTTTGGGAATATCTTACAGCGGGTGATGGCTCTCGTCTTAAACATAAACATCCTGCTACTTTTCCTGATAAATTACCTTATGATTTTATCCAATGTTTTTGTCCTCTTGAAGGCATTGTTTTAGATATTTTTATGGGTTCAGGAACTACAGCTCTTGCCGCTATTGAACTAAACCGTAATTTTCTGGGTTTTGAAATATCCGAAGAGTATGTTAACTTAGCTAAACAACGGATTGATGTGGTGTCCTAAATAAGTTGATACTAATACTTTAGAGGCTATTGAGCAAGCAATACTAGCTTTGCCTAATAGTCCAGTAGTTAAGAAGTTGAATATTCTATCTATTTTTTCCTGGCTAAGAGCCGAAGAATTAGCCAAGGTCATAGGTTGACAAACTTTTTCTTTGCCAAAAAGGACGAAGTACTTTAATGGGTTGGCAAATTCCGATTTGCCAAATAGTTCGTAGAACTCTGCTTTATATTATTACAGTTGGGAAAATATGAGTTCGGCAACCCACTTAAAAAAAAGTATGCCTGACGGCATTTGCCGAATTGGAATTCGGCAACCCATTATCTTTCGCAATGGTTTCTACGGAATTTATGTATACTGAAAAATGAAACTGCAAGGGTGTTTACAGCTTTCCACAAAAAAAATGGAAAAAAAACAATTTTGTGCTTGACAAGATATTCTTATTATGTATAGTAGTGTTAGTAGCTGAAGAGGCTATATGTTAAAGAGTGTAATATGCGATGAAAGAAATTTTTAACTGTTCAAAAACAAGCCCCGGCAGTTTATTTGATATGCGCCGTTGTAACAAGGTAGCATTTGATGAAAAAAAAACCTGACTTGGATTAAATAGATGAAAATAATGCAATCGGTTGTTTGGCCTTACATAGATTGTGAGTAACGAGGGATATCAAATGCCCTCAACGAACTTGAGAAACAATAAGTTGGAATTTACACCAACATTTGGGACTCAATATTGCCTTGATGATCTATAATGTATGGGAAGAAACTATGAAACGAGTAATCGCTCTTACCATAATACTGATGCCGCTACTGGTTACTGCAGTTACAAGAAATGTAGCTCTGGATGGGACTCAGCAATACACAGTAATCCAAAATGCTATCAACGATGCAGTCATCGGTGATGTCGTTTTAGTCCATCCGGGTCGATACATTGAAAACCTCAACCTATCAAACAAAAGTGGCATTATCTTAGCTTCGCTGGAATATACAACCAGTGATACAACATACATATCCTCTACCATAATAGACGGAAGCAGTTACAATAATTCAACTATCTTATGTTACGAGAATACG
>JAKQKB010000144.1 GCA_029560875.1 Bacteroidota bacterium
TTACTCTGGCTAATCAATAAGTATATACCCATGCAGGGTACTATAAAAAATATTTTAAATGCAGTAGTGGTTATTGTGGTGGTAGTTTGGCTGCTAAAAGTTTTTGGCGTTTGGGATAAATTGCTAAACGTAACAACGTAAATTTTTTACCAGACCGAAAGTTTTAAAAGGTTCGTACTTCAATACGGACCTTTCCTATATTTAATCACTGTGATCTTGAAATTTATAATGGTGTTCCCCATAAAAAGGAGCCACACGCTCTCACACTTTGCGCAAGGTTTGTAATCGCTTTATTTCTTTACTAACTTTTTTAACGTGTCTGTCGGGGAAAGTAAAAGCAAAACCCCTCCCGTCTACTTGCCCATTCAGCACTTTATCGAGATTACTAAATGCAGCATTTTTGCCAATTGCCCTTATAGACAGAATGTCTTTGTTTCGTTTTAAATACTGGATAATCTGGCTCTTCGTCATAGTTTTTATCAACTTTTATTTTGCAGAGTTGGCGTATTGCAACACTGCTAAAGATTTTATACATTTTGGTTCATGGAAGGTAACTAGCATCAAGTGCAACAATCTTACATCTTTTGAAGTAAAGTTTACATAATTCACAGATTAAAACAACAAACCTCCTGTCAAGCTGGTTACTGTATGTACAATAAAACAGATTAAGAAGCCAACACTTATACTAAGTAAGCTACATACCAACCTTACTAAATGGTCTCCAGCATAATTCTCCTCTTATACTGGTGTATTTTTTTGAAATAACTGGGTGTTAAACCTGTGACTTTCTTAAACTGACTGGATAAATGTGCTACGCTGCTAAAATGGAGTTGATAAGCAATTTCGGTAAGGTTCAGCTCATCATATAAAATCAATTCCTTTGCTTTTTCTATTTTATGGTTCAAAATATAGTGAGCAATGGTGATTCCAGTTGCTGCCGAAAAAAGATTGGAAAGATAAGTATAGTCATGATGGAGCTTTTCGCTGATATAGACGGATACTTTTGTCTGCGGAAGATCGTCGCTATAATGAACCATTTCAACCACCAGGTTTTTTATACTCTCTATCAGTACTGCTTTCCAGTCAGCCATTAGTTCAAGTCCGGACTTAGCAAGAATCGCTTTTAACAGGTTGCTTTGATGAGGTGAAATACTATCTTCCAATAATTCTGCCTCGCCTAATTCTACAGTAGTATAATGAAGTCCTAAACTGTCTAATGCCGCTTTAACCACCATTTTACAACGAAGCGAAACCATGTATTTAATATGTAGTTTCATGAACCAGGCAATACTAAAAATGCACAAAAAAAATTCCCTCTAATATATACAGCAAAGCCGCTGGAATACATGACGAAAATCATACGTAATCAAAACCTGTATTACACCGTTTGATTTTCTGCGGGCTGATCACATGAGAATAATATAACTATCTACAGCTTTTGTGTAACACTTGTCATCAGGGGCATGCCGAACTTTGTATAATTAATTACAACACTAAAACGTTTATTATGCTTACTTATCAAATGCCTTACACAATTGATGCGACCGGAAATTTAAGCAGCATTAATAAGCCGCGTAATATAGTACGGCTGAGTAGTTCAGATAAAGCAAATACAAAACCGGCTGTCACAAAGCTGGCCTGCGAAATCAGGAGCCCGTTGACGAGCATCGGGCTTAGTCTTGAACTACTTGAACCAAACATTACAGATCCCGGCCAGAAAGTTTATATTGATATTATTAAGCGAAGCAGTGTGCAGATAAATCACCTGGTAGGGCTTCTGCTGAGAGCGGATCAATAAATACCCGAGTTACGTAAAGTACAGTTGTTTGAAAAGCCGTTATAAAATATAGAAATAATATGCTGATGTTAAACTCAACTTTGCACCTGCTCTGTGAGCTAAGCAGGCCGATCACCAAACACATTAAAATTCCAGCACCTAATCTTTAATACACCGTACTGCCAGACCAGAATTTTTATCTCTACCACCTAATTGTCGTGGCCTGCCTAAATAAGAGATATAATGCATGTCGGCAACGTACAAAGTTTGCGAGGCTTCCCCCCACCAGTTTGCATACTCTCCGATAGAAAAAAATGAAGTACCTTCTTCAAATCGAAGTCCATTGGGCAGTGCTGTAAATCCACTAATATTGGTTGCGCCAAAATTGGGTGATCGCCAGTGGGTTGTGCCCGCTTCCTTTAAGTCGCCGCCTGCAAAAAACCATGCAACAAATATAGTATCGAGAATATTCCAGTCATTCCTTGTGGGGATACGCCATCCTTCTGGTGCCAATCCCCGGGGATCATTAACAGCATACCAGTTGTACAGTTTTCCATAGGTACTTGCATAAGTGGCTGAATCATTATTGTACCAGCACCAGGCACCAGTGGTTAAGGATCCCCACTCACCAGTAGATACCTGAGGAATAGGGTCGCCGTTTCGGTAGTTTGAAACATCCAGGTTTTTTGTCATCCACACCTGGTTACTGATGATAACATTGCCTGGTGATGGAGCAGCAGTGGTAAAACTTCGTTCATTACCATACGATATACCTGCTTCAGTTACAACATAGGCTTTTATATAATACAATGTGCTGGGTGACAAAGAACCGCAGCGCACCGTGAAAGAATCGTTATTTCCCCCTGTCATTACAAATTTTGTATCAGCCATTGTTGGATTGGGTGACCTACTGGCAACGACCCCTATATCACTAATACTTCCTCCTCCCAAATAGGTCACCTTGCCTACTCCATATGCAATGGTATCTTTAAAAAAACGAACTGGTAAAGTGATCACTGTAGCCGGCAAAACAGGGGCAGTGGTAAAACTAACTTCATTGCCATAA
>JAKQKB010000181.1 GCA_029560875.1 Bacteroidota bacterium
AAATATCTGCCAAAAGCCTTTACCAATAACCATTGTGAGCGCAATAACCATAAGTAGGGTTGGAACGCTCCACACCACGTTTATGAACCACATTATAGCATCGTCAACCCAGCCACGTATAAAACCAGCCAAGGCTCCTAGCACAATGCCTATTATAAGGGCAATTCCAACCGCAATAAATCCAACGGAGAGCGATACGCGTGCACCAATAATCAACCGGCTGAACAAATCGCGACCAAAGCGGTCGGTACCAAGAATAAACTTGCGGGTTACAATATTTTCGGACTGCACTTGCTGCTGCAATTCAACTATCGACTTCGATAATTTTTGACCATCGGCCAAGGTAAAATAAGCTGAATCCAATGTGTATTCTGGCTTAAAATCGGGATGAATACGGTAAAGCACATTTACCAACGAATGCTTGGTAACAATAGGTGTTGATTCTGGAATTGGGTTGTACTCCTCAACTTCAATATAGCCATCGACAAACCGATAACTATTCAAGGGAATTTCCTTATAGGGCAACTCCTCGCCGTACATCATTTTTCCAATCCAAGTTCTATCCAGCACATCCTCCTGCTTATGCGCCTGTAGCATTTGAACCTTAAAACCCGGTTTGCAGGTGGTCAACTCAAGATGCTGATTGTTTGAGTATGGTGTAGAATCGGAAGAAATAAGATATCCCAGCAATGCAATTACAGCAGTAACGCCAATAAAAACAAGCGATACAACAGCAACCCAATCGGATAACAACCTTCGTATGGCAATTTGCCAAGGCGAACCGCTACGGGCTATTTCCTCTAATTTATCTGCCTTCCTTTCCAAATTTGTCCTCCAAATAATCCGGCAATGGCCGAATAGCTAATGTAAAATGGATAAATGAACTGTAAAGGTAAAAAAACAAGCATCAATTTTAGCTGTTTTGTTCGTTTTAGAAAAACAAAAAGCAGCGGAAAATCTACAAATGTTTTAATAAGCAAGGCTATCAGCAGATTATAAATTGATGTGTATCCCAATAACAAACCCATAGCCAAAAGCACAATCGACAAGTTGAATAACAGTACAACCGAGGCAACCAGAATTGTATCAAAATCCTTATAGCCTGATGCCTTAGATGCCCAACGTTTACGACGACGAATAAATCCGCTAAAACCACCCTCGAATTTTGTTGTAACAAATCCGTTTGCTCTTAAGTTGAACATCAATTTGTTATCCTTATTTTGTTTTGCTGTATGCAGCAAAAACATATCGTCGCCTGAGGAAATATCCGTGCGGAGAGTTTCTATGTTAACATCTACCAAATCCTTCCTGAACGCCAAATTTGCCGATGCGGCAATAACTGGTCTTCCCAATCCGAATGAACCTGCCGAAACTGCCATAAGCGATGCATAATCCAACGCCTCAAACATATTTGCAATAGAGTAGGAGGGGGCTACCAGAACAGGGCGTTGAATCAAGGCAAAATCTCCCGACTTAACCAAACTATCAAGCCAAAATTCTGAAGGAGTGCAATCGGCATCGGTAATTGCTATTAAATTATAGCTAGCATTTTTCACACCTTCAATTATTGCCCGTTTTTTACCCTCAACCCCAGAAAGTTGAATCAATCTAAAGTTGAAGTTTTTTGAGTTTGAGTTGATAGCCGAAATGCTTGTATCGGAGGAGTTATCGTCAATAAAAATTACCTCCCATTGACTAAAAGGCAAGGTTTGCGAATTAAATGATTTTATGAGTTCTGGAAGATTCTCCACCTCATTTCTAAAAGCCACAATAACACTAATCCCATCGGCTTTTTTAGCAAACCTTTGGCAATTCAAAGTTCTCAGTAGACCAATAAGTAACGAAAGCAACAGAATTGCATATAACAGGGAGAGTATTATGGTGATTGCAAAAATCATCCTTTGTGCTTTTGCATAAATAGAACGAGTTCTTTTTCAGCAGCCGTAATCTCATTCATAGGCCGAGCAATATTAAAACGAATCCAATTGGTCTTGTTAGCGCTAAAATGCTCGCCGGGAATTACAGCCACTTTATTCTCCTCGTACAGTATCGATGCAAACCGAAATCCATCCGTAAACTCTTTTGGCAGTTCTGCCCAAATAAAACAGCCCCCATCAATTTTGGGTATTTGAAAACCCTGTTCATTCAGAACTTTACTCAAGGATTGGAACGATTGGCTTATATTTCGCCTGAACCCGGCCTTAAAATCCTCGGCATAATTATACTTCTCCAAATAGTTGGCAAGAGTTTGCTGCAGCAACGACGGCGCACATAGGCCAATATAATCGTGAACGGATTGCAAACCAGCAGCGTGAGATTTATCGTGAATGATATAACCAATTCGCCATCCAGTTATGCAAAGCGATTTGGAAAAACTGCTCACAATAAACAACCTTTCATT
>JAKQKB010000157.1 GCA_029560875.1 Bacteroidota bacterium
ATATTCGGGATAATAGCTCCAATGTAGAGCAGGAGTTTGAAGCACTCTGTGTTGTCAGTTCAAGTCTGACTTATCCCACCATTTTAGTTGCAATATTGTCAATATATTATATATTGATATTAAGATCTTTGACAATTTATACATGCTGTCGTAACTTAACGGTAAAGTAGCGTTCTTTTAAATCGTAAAGTGTCGGTTCGAATCCGACCGACAGCACCATTTCTGGGTATGAGGTGACTACTGGTTGTGTCACGATAGACTGTAAATCTATTCCTATAAGGTAACATTGTTGGTTCAATTCCAACCGTACCCACCATTTCTTTTCGGGGATATAGTTTAATTGGTCAAAACCTTCGGTTTACATCCGAAAGACGTCACGGTTCGAGTCTGTGTATCCCCACCATTTGTATTATACGGGCCAGTAGCTCAATTGATAGAGCACCTGATTTGCATTCAGGATGTTGTGGGTTTGATTCCCATCTGTGTCCACCATTTAAATACGCAAGAGAAGCTACAGTGGACGGGCAACTGACTCTTAATCAGTTAATTCGTGTGGTTTCAACTACCACCTCTTGCACCATTTTGCCCCTGTCATCTAACGGTTTAGGATAGTAGGTTTTCAGTCTACTTATACGAGTTCAAATCTCGTCAGGGGTACCATTAGCGGTTGAAGGGGTGCTGGCTCCCCGGTTAGTCTCATAAGCTTACTGACGTGGTTCGATTCCATCTTCCGCTCCCATTTATTAGTATCTATAATATTATAATCTCCGTAGTGTAGAATCCGCTACATTTATGCAAACGATAAAGTCTGGGTTCGAATCCCTGCTATACCGACGTAGATCTGGTAATGTATCAGTAGTATATAAAAATATCAGGTTTCGTTTTTACCGGAAATTATTTAGTGCCCCGTTAGTTCAATGGTCAGAACAGATGTTTTGTAAACATCGGATACCTGTTCAATTCAGGTACGGGGCTCCAAATAATTGGTAAAGCGTCGCTTTTAGACAGCGAAATGAGGTAAAACTCAATCCGAGTTCGAGTCTCGGTATCCCCACCATTTTACGCGCTCTTATTGTTTAACGGTTCAGCAATCGAGTTTTCCAAACTTGAAGTGAGGGTTCGAGTCCCTCAGAGCGCTCCAATTCTCTCAGATCGTAAGATCGGTCTTGATTTGCCAATCAAGAATGCCCGAAATCCCACAGGGAGCAGTAGCACCGAGATAACCACGCTCGGCGAACGAAACCTATTAGAGTAGTTCGGAATAATTATAGGGAATATCTACCGCAACGAGAGATGTCTGGTAGTATAGTTCAACGGCTGAACAGGAGTCTCATAAGCTCTATGATGTGAGTTCGATTCTCACTACTACCACCATTTTTACCGCTGGTGACAGACGAAACATAAATACGTCTTTAAATTCGGTAATACTCACTCGAGTCAGCTTACGGTGGGTCGCGGAAGTGACGCGTAATTGATGGCACGCCAGAGCGAGAGTTCACTTACTGGCAAATTTGGTGCGGTGACCGGAATTGGATACGGAGCTCTCTGCAAAAGAGTGGGATTTACCCGATACGAGTTCGACTCTCGTACGCACCTCCATTTTTATGCTCGTATAGATCAATGGATAGATCAATTGACTACGAATCAATAAATCCTCGTTCAACTCGAGGTACGAGCACCAATGTTACAATTTGTGATATCATAAATCACAATATAACCGCTCAAGTCCAATAGGAGGAGAGCAATTAACACAGAAAAGGATGACGCCAATGATCGTTATTGACGCCGTTACGATATATGTAGTGGCTGGTATCTTCTTTATTGTATTAGATCAATACAATAAGAAGAAACCGACATATTAACATATTGTAATAGATAAATACACGGACCGACCGCGGATGTCATATTTCGTGGTCGGTCTTTATTACTATTTCTGTAAAAATATTTCATATACCTCTAGTGTCAATGTTAGCACTAACGTCTCCAAAACGTTATGTCTGGTTCAAGTCCCGGGAGGTATGTCATTTTCGGAGAATTGGTCGAGTGGTTTATGACGAAACTTTGCTAAAGTTTTGACTCTAATAAGGTCCGTAGGTTCGAATCCTACATTCTCCTCCATTTTTTACGGTAGGTTGGCTGAGTGATTTAAAGCGTCTGTCTTGAAAACAGAAGTTCGTTAATAGCGGACCGTGGGTTTGAATCCCACACCTACCTCCAATTTAAAGCTCTATTGATAATTTCAATAGAGCTTTTTTATTGATCAAAATCACCACACACCTAACTTAAATTCAACACAATCATCTGCAGTTTTAATCCACTTAAATATTCTCTGTTGATAATAACAATCATTTAATTCCTCAATTAGTGGAATATGTGATAAGTCAATATGTGTTAATATTTTATCTCTACTAAATAATGTAACTCTAAATGGTTTTTCATTCATTCTCGTATTTCGAGAAAACAGTACATCTACCGGTATAGGTCTATTAATACCTAGTGGTGGTATAGATTTAAATGTAGTATGAGCTTTATAACCTATAACTGATTCCGATATAGTATCTATGGATTCCCCGCGTATACCAGCATTTTTAAGTTTTGTATAATACTTCGGATCTTCTGCTAGGTGATCCAAAGCTATTTTCTTTCGCATTTTAAGATCTTTAGTGTGTTCAGCTTCTACTTCTATACCCATAGCTAATTCATCCTCATCTACATCCATAGCTTCAATAATTATCGTTGAAATATCATACATACATTTACTTAGTATTATTTATATCTACTAACAAAGTAGTTGATTATGTTTTGAGTTATAATAGAATATGATTCTCAACATTAAACAAACACATTAACTATAACATATATCTGCAGTGAATAAGAAATACGTTGCAAAAATTGGTACACCGGATGCTATTAAGCAGCTCGATAGCGAAAGTAATCGTGAAGTTCTCGTACCCAGTATTAACGTTTACGATGCTCATAAACAAGCAATGTCAAAGTGTCGCGGGGTAGAAGAGGTATTAGAAATTACTATTAATGGTAATATAGTATACACTCTTGATGGTGGGTTTGTAGATCAATGGTCATAATATGAAATTTATAAAATTTCCTGATATAGGACAATATCGTAATCTGATACGATCTGTTAAGGAAACTGCCCAATTTTCCGGTGTAGACCAATCAGGTGAAGCGATTTTTGATCCACTGAAACCACTACCTATATTAGAGCTGGAAGGTACAACTAAGTTACACGGGACCAATGGTGCCATAGGTTATAATAAGAGTGAAGACGCACTGTGGTTTCAAAGTCGTGAAAGAATTATTACACCGCTAGATGATAATGCAGGATTTGCGCGTACTTATACTGACAAGAAAAATGAAATATTAAAACTTTTACCTGTATGTGATTCTGCACATGATGTAGCTATATTTGGTGAATGGTGCGGTCAAGGAATACAGAAGGGTGTAGCAATTAGTAGTTTATCTAAACGCTTTATAGTGTTTGGTGTTAATATCAACGGTGAATGGCAACCTCGTAGTGTGATATCCAATATACGTAATCATGAAATTGGAATATATAACATATATGACTATCCTTCATGGAAAATATCTATAGATTTTAATAAGCCTGAATTATCACAAAATAAGCTACAAGAACTTACACTTGCAGTTGAACATTCATGCCCAGTAGGTGCAGCATTTGGTGTATCTGGTGTAGGTGAAGGTATTGTGTGGAAGGTTATAACACCTGGATGGGAATCCCCCAAATTTTGGATGAAAGTTAAGGGTGAAAAACATAGTGTAAGTAAAGTTACTACACTTGCCGCAGTAGATGTTGAATTAATTAAAACTCAAAAAGATTTCGTAACTTCTGTAGTAACCGAAGCTAGGTGTTTACAGTCTTTAGATAAATTAAGAGAAGCAAACAAACCAACAGATCGTACATCTCTCGGTGATTTTATTCGGTGGATTTATAATGATATTCTAAAGGAAGAATCAGATACAGCTAGAGCTAACAATTTAGACCTAACAAAAATGGGAGGTCTTATATCTAGTGCAGCTAAATCGTGGTACTTCGCTAATGAGAGTAAGTTGGAATAATTCAATTTGGTAGTTGTTGATTAATCATGTGTACAGCTTAAGTAATAGCTGTACACATGATTACTAATGCACTAATAGCTACATCCGGGACAGACGCCCTTACATCACCGGGTAATATAGCTGTAGTATTAGTGTCATTATGTAATTCTCTTAGTAGTACAGTAACGGTTAATATGTATGTAGTACCTAATGGAGGTACTGCAAGTATTACCAATAAAATACTATCATCCAGAGAATTACAAGGTAATGATAGTTTGTTTTTAGATACTGGTAAGTTCTTATTATCAGCAGGAGATAAGATAAACATTACTGCATCTAGTAATAATGCAGTAGGTGCAACAATATCTTATATTACGATATGATTCAAAAAGCTAATAGATCATACCAAACACCTATACTGAATGCATTAAGTGCTACAGTATCTCATTATGCAGAAAGTAATGATGATGTAATCAATAAACACTACCTTGAAACGAGATTATCTAGTATTCAAGTATTAGGTAATTTAGGTACTGGAATTGAAATGGGTGATGCGGATACTAACAGCGTCCGTACGTTATCAAGCGGTACAGGAATTACTATACTTTCATCTGCCGATACAATTATATTTGATACTAAAGTAAAGAGTGTATCTAGTATAGGTTCTGGTGTAAGTGTATACAATGGTAATAATTCAGGTAATATTCAGTTTAATACTCTTAGTGGTGGGTACGGTATAAACGTTAAATCTGTCGACTCTCTTGTTGTTGTTGAAGCTCTATGCGCCATCAGCGCTGATCTCGCCGTCTCCGAGCACAACACCGCCGGCGACTCACACGCGGACATCCGCACGTCAGTTAATGCGGTGGAGTCCAGGACCACTTCACTAGAGGGGGACATTTCCACAGCACAGAGCGACAT
>JAKQKB010000195.1 GCA_029560875.1 Bacteroidota bacterium
TTTTGACAAACGAATGCCTTTTGAGTTGCCGATAGGAATAACAGAAATATCCATTTTGTTTATTTTTTGTACGCACAAAGTTATTACTTAAAATGAATTATCCAATTTTCACATCGAGTTTTTTTGCAATATCTGGTAACGTTTCGCGGCCACGTGAAGTTGTGAAGCCAGCGAACTGAGTTGTGTCCGCTAAGATAGAATTTCTTCGTGAAAACAGAACATCAAGCTACAGAAAACCAACAATTTCTCGTGACCGCTGTTAGTAGTAGTGCCGCTTATAAACCTAGTTCGCCAAGATATTCACTTAGCGGAATTTTGATATTATGATAATCAAATTTGGGATTAGTTTCAGCTTTTATTATTTTATACATACTTTCTGCTGGACCATCACAAGTTAAAAAGCAATCTATTGATTCAAATGATGCTTGAGAAAAGAGTTTACAATCGTTTGGGATAATTGCACGAGGTGCTGAGATTGTAGCTTTTTGTCGAAAAACAATTTCCATAAACTTTCCAGCCACAACTGCATGGTCAACATTGAAAGGTAAAACTCTAAGATTTCTGAATGGAATATCTTCAAAACTTCCTCTAACACAAAACTCAGCAATAGTTATGGTAGAAATCCATAACGTGTTATTTTGCTGAACGTGATGACGGAAATAATCTTTTGCATTTTGATGAAGCGGGTCAGTATCGTCTAACAACTTTATTAAAAAGCAAGTATCAATTAAAATAGATTTATGCATCCATACCTCCTCTTAAATCGTTTAACCATTTGTCCGTATCACCGTCCCATTTCCCTTTACTTTTTTTAATAAGATTATCTAAATAATCTTCATCAAACTCGTTACTGTAATCAATTAATTGGACTAAATGTATTTCTTGTCGGTCGAATTCACCGGTTGTTAAATTTTGCTTTATTTTGGCTCTTATTCCTGTATTTTTATATACTGGATTATCTTCTAATTCTTTTATGTAATCTTTACTCGTTTGAATATATAGCGTTCCATACTCACTAGTGTGCAGACGGAAAGTTGGTTTTGTATTTCCACCAACGTTAGTAATTTCACCATAAAAGTACATCTCGCTTTCAACAAAATAATTTGCAGTTTTAATAAATTTTGTTTGAGGAGAAATCGTCAAAATATTATTTTTTTCAGAGGAAGAAACTTCAAGTGTATAATTTTTTTGATAAGCTATACTTTGAAGATGTTCAATTGCTTTTGCAGTTTTTAATTCCAAAAAATCCAAATTTCCAGTTTCTTCAACGGCGTTGAATATTGCGGTAGTCGTAATGATTGCTTGCATTGCAGTTCTGAATTTATGAATAACAGAACCTTCTTCTAATTCAAATGTTATGATTGGTCTTTCTTTGGCGTTTGGGTATAGAATATCTTCAACATTAGTTAGCATTGCTGCTAATTCTCTAATGTCGTAGTTTTCTGGAGACAATTTTTTGCCATGATTTTCACCAGTTATTCGAACTACAAATATTCCTTCTTTTTCCATTCTACAAACTTAGTAAAATTTGTTTATAGTTTTTATCTCGCGTGCAGATTTTGGCATTACTACTAACGTCCCGCGCATAGGCGACGTTGCGACTAAAGCGGAAACGAGTATTTTCCGCTAATATAAAGTTTATTCGTGAAAATAGAGTTGAAGCAACTCAAAACCAGCAATGTTCGCTTATGCGCCGTTAGCAGAAGCCATATTATTCAAAATATAAACGCATAAAAAAACCGCCTCAAAAAAAGGCGGTTGAAAGTTACAAATTAAAATTCTAACGCTTCATTACTCGAATAGTTTTAACATTCTCGTTTTGTTTAATCACCAAGTTGTAAACACCGGAAGCATAATCATTGCCGATTTCCTGATTATAGGAATCGGAAACGGTCATCACCCTAGCTTCTATTTGTCGGCCGAGCATATCGTACACGGCTAGTTCCACTTTTTCGTCACCCGAGGTGTTGATATCAAGCTTGAAGTTGTTGGCAAAGGGGTTAGGGTAGGCTTTGACTTCAAAGGTTTCGGCTCCTTGGTTGGCATCAAATGCATGCCTGTTGCTAATGGACGACGCTTTTGTGTGGGTACAGATAGGCCCTTCGGCTTGCCAATTGCCATTCCATTCATAGGCCACGCTAATCGAATAAATGTAATTTGGAGCAATAGTTGTCCCTTGACTAAAGCCTGGGTTTTGCAATTGGAAGCTACTTGCAGGCAACGTCAGATAAAGGACGCTGGTTACTAAAGTGTTGTGATTATAAACGGTAACTCTATATCTCGATGGAGTCACACCGCCAATAGCCCCTACCTGCGTAATATAAAACGTATCCCAGATTTTGTTGCTAGTAGTACAAGCACTAGCGCCAATGACAGTCGTCGGGGGCAATGCTTGCGTAGTAATGAGACAAGCCGGGCCGAAACCTTGCGATAAACCACCAACGATAGGTGAAACCCTGACTGAATATTGAGTACTTAAAGGGGTAATTCCGGGTAAAATTTGAAAAGAGAACGAGCTCACTGTTCTAGTAATCGTTCTCACGTTGGCAGGATTCGCTACTTCGGTCACTTCAAAAATGTAACCCGAAGCGCCCGGAACTTGAATACAGAACAATAAATCATTTAAGTCTGCTAATGTGATGTTACAATTATTATTTACTAATTGTGTTGTGTAAGCGTCGCTTTTAAACACGATTTGAAAACGCGTCGTATCGTCGGTGGTTACTGTGGTTGTCGTAAACGGATAACCCGTCGTACGGATGTCGTGAAAGGTAACGGTTGTTCCTACCGTTTGTTTGAGCCAAAACATTTGTGAACCAAATAAACCATCAAATGTTTCTGCTTTGATGGTATAATTACCTGCGGGACCGGAAAACCCAAGTGGGATCACATCATCGGTATTGAAGCTTGTGCCCAATGCCCTGCCCTGAATGACCAATTTAGGACACAAGGAACTGCTGTTGATGTTCGAGTAAAACTGCGTCGCTGTTGCAGAATAAGTATTGGTGTCATACGCCTTTTCATAACCATTTGTTGCTACTGGCACATTTGGGGTAGCAGGCACATAACCTACGAGTATTTCTTTGTAAGTACCGCTGCTTGAAGATAAACTCAACCAAATCCTGCTTTTGGAAATCGGCGGAATCATATTGGTGGTATTGCTTTGGGCATGCCTGTAGAATTGTTGGTTTGTGGTAAGGATGCTGGTGTCCTGCATATCGTTGGTGAAAGCAGCAGTTCCAGAACCGTTGACAAAAAAAGCCTGGCAGGACCCAATTTTACCCGTTGGGCGATTGTAACCGGACGGTGCATAGATAAGATCTCCCGTGACTTTTCCAGTCCCAATACCGCCTAGAATATTGTAGACCACATAATCGTTGATGGTATAATCAAAAACTCCTGCGCTGGGATTCACTTCGGTGTTGTGTGTCCAGAAATAAAGCGCACCACCTAGGTTGGCCGCGTTGGTAGGATTGGTTAAAAAGGTATCAGCATCTATGGCGGCAGGATACGGATTGCCAATGAGATTTGGCGAGTGAATATCGGCGGTACAAGGGGTGTAGGCAGTACCAGTAGCTAAGGTAACGTTGATGTCGCCGTTATTGGCATTACCACTAAATTTTGTAAACCAATAGTCGGGAGTAGTGAAAGACTGTGGTCCCCTGATAATGTATCCAGTTCCAGGCCCGACTTCTGGATTGCCCGGAGAACTGCCCATTATATCGTTTTCGGGTATATAAATCCAATTACCGAAATGGCGCAGGTATTTGTCTGAAAGTGGCGGCATATAAAATGGCGGTACATGAACCAAAGGATTAGCAATTTGATTTAAAACTTGCCCTTGAACCGGAGAGCAGAAATACGTATAATCAAACTTATTTATTTTTCTGGTTTTTCTTTCTACCTCTACATAGACATTCACTGAATTTGGGTTTCTGTGAACCAATTGCGCATCGGTGGTAATGGATAGTTTTGCGGTGGATGCGATTTTGATATCGTTGGTTACCAACAGCGTTGCGGTGCCGTCAATTTTGAGCTGTACGCCATCGAGCACTTCAATCTCGTCTGCGAGCAGGTTTTCTGTAGCAGTAAAGTTTGCTTGGAATATGGCCTTGGTTTCAAGGGTTGGTGTACCGTTGCTCCAGGAATTGCCGTTCCAGGTCGTAATTATTTTAGTCTCGCGTTGGTTCTGTGCTTGCAAGGGTATGTATCCCATAGCAAAGCAGAGCATACTGAGTATGCTTATATATAAGTTTTTCATAATATTAAATTTGAATGTCAACTGAATCCTGATTCAGTATTGGTTAATTTTTAATGAGTTTAATCGTGTTACTCCCGTTTTGACTTGTTAGGATAACAAAATAAATACCTGCACTGTAACTGCTCAGGTTGATGGTTTGCTGATTTGTGCCAACCATAGATTTGTGAATACGACTATAAATCTGCTGACCCATACTGTTCGTAATGGTAATAGTGACAATTGCATTTTGATCGGCAATGTAACTAACCGATGTACTTAATCGGGCAGGGTTCGGGTAGAGCTGAAATGATTGTAAAGTGTTGAAGGATCTCGTACTTAAAGGGCAAGAACTTCCAAGCAAAGTTGGCAGTGATTTATTGTCAAAAGTACCATCGCCTAATTGTCCATAGAGATTCCATCCCCAGGTGTAAAGAGTATCGTCGGATGAAAGGGCTAAAACATGGGCGTTGCTAATCACTATTTTTTTCCATTGTGAATTAGCCGCGATAGCCACCGGAGCATTTTTATTTTCTAGCGTTCCATCTCCTAATTGTCCAACAATATTTCCGCCCCAACCAAAGAGAGAACCATTACTTTTTATGCCGAACGTTGTTCCGCCCCCTGTTTTTATGTAACTCCAGTCCGTTTCGTTATTTACTGGAGTAGGTGTATGAATACTGGAAGCAGTGCTTCCTATTCCTACCGATCCGAATTGATTACTTCCCATGCCCCATAAACTGCCATCTGTTTTTAACAGCATACTAGTAGTGGTTGCATTACCATTAAAACCTGCTGAAATTTTAGCCCAGTCGTTTGTACTATTGCCAATTTGGGTAGGGGTAAGCAAAGGTGTTGTTACGGCTCCGGTCCCTAATGAGCCATTGTCATTTTGGCCCCAACCCCACAAACTATTGTCGACTTTTAACGCTAATCTGTTACAGCAAGATGTAGTGATATGTGTCCAGTTACTATCCGTTCCAATCTGAAACGGTGTGTGATGGTCAATAAGGTCTCCGTTTCCCAGATATTGACCAGCACCCCAACCCCACAAAGTACCACTGCTTTTTATGGCGAAGGTTTGGTTAGCAGACGTAACCGCCATAATCCAATCTGTATCGGTTCCAATCTGTGTAGGCGAAGGATTAAAAACGAGTGGACCTTGGTTGCCGTCGCCAATTTGGCCATGACTATTATCACCCCAAGCCCATAAGGAGCCGTCTGTTTTAAGGGCTACCGTTGTCATACTCGCTGCATCAATGCTGGCCCAGTCGCTGTCAGTACCAATTTGTGTGGGTACATTTTTGTTTACGGTAGTGCCGTCGCCCAATTGGCCTTTGTGATTTCTGCCCCAAGCCCATAGGGTTCCATCGCTTTTTATTGCTACAGAATGGAAACTTCCGGTGGCTATAGCTTTCCAACATTGCGCGAAGGTCATTTGAGAAAGGAGTATTAATACAAGTAACACAAAGGTTTTAACGGTTTTCATAACCACAGTTTTAAGGGTTTTTACTAATTTTGGGCGGTTCAAATAAACTTTTTGCAGATCGTTTCATTTGACTGTGAAAGTCGTTGCATCCCGCAACGGCTTTCTCTTTTTTTAGATGATTAGGTCATATTATGAAGTTTTAAAACGGTTCATACTTTTACACAATGATATTTCAGCATTAGGCTAAATGATATAGCGTCTTAGATTTTCGGCTAGGATTGAAGCTTTGGATAAAATGTAGTGGTATTTTTTAGTCCAAACGGTTATGTAAACTTATGTTAAAATTTAACACAACAAATATTTTAATAGAAAATAATTGTTAACAAATTAGCCTGCACACGCATAATCCATTTTTTATCGAGTTAAACTGAAATTTTAGGTTTATTGACGCATTATGGGACGCTCGGATTTCTGCAGCTCGGGTTTCTGCTAACGTT
>JAKQKB010000200.1 GCA_029560875.1 Bacteroidota bacterium
GCAAAAAGATACAACAACAAAACGTTTGTAAAAGATTCTGGCGAAGTTGTTTTAATGACATTTAATACAACATTTATTAACAATTCTTTTAACCGAGCAGGAAACAACTACGTTACATCGTTACAAATGATGGGGACGTTAATAGAATCAATGAATAGCAATGACATTGCTTATATAACAATTGACGATGTAATTTACGAAGCACCAACAAGAACGCTAGTATATGCAGCAAACGTTGACAATCAAAGGTATGGGGATGGTGAAATAAACACATCACAAAAACTATTTGCAACTGTTTCACTAAATTTATCGATGCTAAATAAAGACAATGATTTCTGCAACAAATTAAGCCAAATGAGATGTGGAACTTTGACAGGAAATACAAAATTTGATGTTGAAATTGTATACATGAACTCTTTGATAGAAAATTATTCAATGATCGTTGAAAGTCAAAGTTTAAACTCTGTTATCGGGGCTCATCCAATGATAACAGTTGTATTGAGGTGTTAAAATGAACGATGCAATTGCAATCAGAATATACAAAGAGGGAACAGCTGAATCAACAACTAACAGAGTAGATGCAACACCAAGCCAACAGCAAGAGGCGGCAACACAAGAGGGGAAAGCAAACAAAGCGGATGGGATACGCAATAGTGCAGTTACTGCAGCATTAATATCAGCAGCAAAACAAGCAGCTATGCAAGGAGTTAATAAATATGCTGAATTATCAGGTAACTATAATGTGACTGATAATCTTAGTTTAGTTTTAGAGGGTGCAACAATGGTGGCGATGATGTTTGCTGGCCCTGTTGGATGGATATCGGCTGGATCAATGATGGCGAATAAAATAGTGAATTATGCCGTAGAAATAACAAAAGAAAAGCGAGAAATAAATTATTTAAAGGATGGCTTAGGTATGGTGCAAACATACGGCAATCGGGGTGATTACTAATGGCATATAGTGTTAAATTAAATGGCGTTAGTTATGCTTTAAAAGAGGGCATAACAATAAAAGAAGTAGCCAACGAAAACCTAGATAATGCCGTTGCTGTAATTCCGCAAGTAGCAGAAATTACAAACCTTGAGCCTTACGACATTGCAGCAATTTATGATGGTACAACATTAATTAAAAAATTATTAGTTGGCGATGTTACCACAACCGTGGCAAGTTTTACTCCTCCTTTGTATAATTATTTTTTAGGTTTAGTAAGCCCTACACAAATGTTAAGGACAATTACACTGCCTAATTTATCCATTACACAACCATTAGCAGGAACAAAACGAGATATTGCATATCATTTGCAACGTTTAAAAGATGTGTATTTAGATTTTGAATCAGAAACATATTATTATGATGCTGATTTGTTAGCACTAGCAACAGGGACAATATGCCCAGAAGAAGCATTTAACAAACCAA